>NZ_JALQDV010000041.1:0-21234 GCF_023631045.1 Caballeronia sp. AZ7_KS35
AGCGCGGCGAGATTGAGCGCATCGCCTTGCGCCTGCACGTCGATCTTGCCCTCGGCGGCCGTCACCTTGACGCCCTGTGTATTGGCGAAGAGCGACACGGCATTGCCCGCCGCGACGGTGTAATTGCCGCCGATCGCGGCGTCTGCGTTGCCGCCGGTGCTGGTGAAGAGATGCCCGCCCGCGGCCAGTTGCATGTGTTCGCCGCTCGTGAGCGCAACGCCATGCGGCGCGGATGCAAGGATGACCGCCTGCTGCAAGTCCTTGAGTTGCGTTTCCAGCAGCGACTTCTGCGCCTCGCACGCGGCGACCACGGCCTTGGCCTTGTTGACCGCATCGGAAAGGCTTTGCATGCGTGCTTGCGCCGCCTGCAATTGCGTGAGCGCCGCGCTCATGTCGAGCGTCTGACCGCCCGCGGTCTTCTGCGCATCGGCGGAAAGGAATAGTCCCTTACCGGCGCGAAGCGCTCCCCACGAATCAGAGCGAAGCTCATAGCCTTCGCCGCGCTTCTGCCTTTCGGCGTTGACGATGTAGCCCAGGTTCAGTTGCGTCTTGCCACCGTACTCGGTGGCGAGCTTCACGCCTTCCTTGCCTTCGGCGTCTTCGAGCCTGAGCTTGTTGTTGCGGATGGTGCGAATGGTGTTACGCGTGTTCCATCCGTTGCGGCCGTGAATCAGGTCGGTCGCGTGGCTGTGGTGGTGAGCGTGGGCGATATAAGGACACCGCGGATCGCCGCCCGCGAAGGCTATGCCGACCTCGGTATCGCGCAATAGCGGCAGGTGAAAGCCCGTCTGATTCGCGCCCGCGAACGGTTTCGCGAGCCGCAGGCGAACGCTCTCGCCGCCTCTGGGCCATTGATCGGTGTCGAAGTCGAAGCGCACGGTGTAGTGACCGTTCTCGTCCAGCTCGGCGTAATCGCTGTCGTCACGCGTGGTAACACGCGCGCTCAACGTGCCGACGATCTTCGGCCAGGAGTGCTCCTGCATCGGAATCCGGTAGGGGCGCTCGGCAGGAATGGCCCGGAACGTGTTGTGATACGACTTGTCGCGTCCGGCTTCGTGGATCACTTCCGACAGCACCATGCCATGCGGCGCATCGGGCAGCTTCTCGTCGAGCCGCACCACCAGCCCCGGACAGAATGCCGACACCGTGCTCTTGCCGTCAAAACGGATCTGTCCGGACAGCGCTTCTTCGTGCCGCAGTTGCGCCTCGAACTTGGCGGCGTCGGCGTCGAGATGGCGGCTGCCCCACGTATAGGACTGTCCGTAGGTGGTTTTATCGTCGCGCGCGAGATTGACTTGCGCTTCGATCGGCTCCCATGAACGCAGGGGGTTGTAGTCGCGAACGCGGATCGACTGCGCGACGGTTACGCTCTGCTGCTGCAATGACAAGACCGCTTCGTGGCCCGTTTCCAGCCCTGAAGTCTCGCGATAGAGCACGTTGGCGCGCAGCGAATAGTCGTATCCATCGATGTCATCGGCGAAGATGACCTGATCGCCGAAATCGCCGGGGCGCGTGTAACAGAACAGCCCCGCCTGCCGCATCAACAGATGGATGAAAGCCCAGTCCGATAGCTGGTGCTGCATGTGAAAGACGAGCTTCGGAAACTTGCGCCGCAGCTTGAACGCGAACTGATGCGTGAGGAAATCGTGATCGCGCAAGATCGCCTCGATGATCTCGGGCACGGTCTTGTTCTGGTAGATGCGCGATCGCTTGGTGATGCGCAAACGCGCAAGCGGCGATTCGACCACGACGCGATACGCGCAGAAGTCGCGCGTCTTGCGAGTTCGTGTGAAGCGCGTGATGTTGCCGTTCCAGTCGCGCGGCGTGCCGTCGCCGGGTAACGGCTCGATGCTGAACGTCGCGTTGTGCCCGAGATAGTCGGCGCGCGCCAGTTCCACATTGGCGGTCAGTTCAAGCGTGATGTGATACGGACTGCCTAGCCGCTCGATCGCCTTGACGGAGATGATCGAGAGGCCATCGCTCGGCGGTGCGCCTCGCACCTTGAGATAGTAGTTCTGCCTGCCCGTGATCCAGCGCGCGAGCGCGGTGGATCGCTTTGATTGTGCTTCCATTGCGTGATCCGTGCGAAATCGGGGATGTCAGGCGGAATGCCTGACGATCGGCCGAGAGTTGACACTGACCACGACTTTTAGATGGACATCACAGTGAGCGCAAGGAGACTTATCTGAATAAAAGTAAGGACTCCGTCGACCAAGCGGTCCATCGACCTTCGTTACTCGTTCGACTGCGCAAGCCCACCCCTCACCACCGCGCCTGCGCCGTCCCCGGCGGCGCCGATTCCCTCGCATACCCCGCCGGCGTCCGCGCAAGTTGCGCGCTCGGCCGCACCGCCATCAACGCACCGAATCCCGATTCATACCGCTCCATATACGGCGCGAGATCCGGCTTTGCGATAGCGAACCCGCCGTCCACACGCCCGAGCCCGCGCAACCAATGTCCCGTCTGCGCGAGCGAAACCTCCACATGCCAGCTTCCGCCCTCACGCTGCTGCTTCCACAGCGCCGCCGCCGCGCCGAACGCCATCAAAAATCCGCTCGCCATGTCGAGCATCTGCATCGGCAAGACGCGCGGCTTGCTCTCGCCGGCTGCTTCTCCCTCCGCCGCGTTGAAGCCCATCGCGGTCTGCACGAGCGAATCGAAACCGCGTCGCGCGGCCCACGGTCCCTCGGCGCCATACGCGCTCAACGACGTATAAACGATGCCCGGCCGATGCCGCGCCACTTCATCCGGCCCGAATCCCAGCGACGCGATCCCGCCCGGCCGATACCCCTGCGCGAACACATGCGCGTCATCGATGAGATGCCAGAGCGTCTCGCGATCCGAAGGCGACCGAAGATCGAGCAGCGCCGATTGTTTTCCGCGGCTCGTATCCGCGATAGCCGGAATGTTCGGCAGATGCGGTCCGTTCACGAGCATCACGTCCGCGCCGAACGCGGCGAGCGCGCGCCCGCCGACCGGCCCCGCGAGAATGCGCGTGAAATCGAGCACGCGCAGGCCATCGAGCGGACGCGCATCCGCCGATAAAGAAGGCAACGCAAGCGCGGGCGCATCGCCGATACGCGTGATCGTCATCAACGGCTGCGCGGCGATAACCTGGCCCTGCGGCGTCGCATCCCATTCGTCGAACGTCCGCAGCATCGTCACGACGAGACCGCGCTCCGCCGCCGCGTTCTCGTAGTCGCCCGCGCGCCACGAAAGCAGCGCGCGTTCGGCGTCCTCACGCGTCGCGATGCGCGGATCGAGCCCGAGCAGAAGCAGCGCGCCATCCTGATGATGTTCGAAGTTCGCATGAATCCGCACGTAGCCATCGGCGCATCGATAGAGACCGGAGAAGCGTCCCCATGTCTCCGGCTCCTTGCCGTCCACCGTGAACGCGCCGGTGCATTCGACCGCCGCGTGCGTCATGTCGACGGACACGCGCTGCCGCTCCACGCCGCGCGCGAAACCAAGCTCGCACGCCGCGAGCGCCGCCGCGCCGATGGTCGCCTGCGCCGCCGTGCCGACAGCGAAGCTGGAAGGGAAAACCGGATCGCGACCCGGAAGGTCGATGAAAGAAAGCGCATCGTCGGGCAAGCCGGCGATGCGCCATAAGCTGCGCAGCGTATCGAGAGAGGAAGTCATGTCGGGCGCTCCTGAGTCGATGGAGCGCCCATTATCACGCCATATGCGTCATTGACGCCGCGTCGCCAGCTCCGCGCCCTGACGCAGCGCTTCGAGCATGCTGCCTTCATCGGCGATGCCCTTGCCCGCGATATCGAACGCCGTGCCGTGATCGACCGACGTGCGGATCACATCCAGACCGACGGTCACGTTCACGCCCGCTTCGAGACCGAGCACCTTCACCGGACCGTGACCCTGATCGTGATACATCGCGACGACGAGATCGAAGTCGCCACGCCCCGCGCGATAGAACAGCGTATCGGCGGGCAGCGGGCCAGTCACATCGAGGCCGCGTTCCTGCAAGAGCTTCACCGCGGGAATGATCTTTTCCTCTTCCTCGCCGTAACCGAACAGACCGTTCTCGCCCGCATGCGGATTGATCCCGCACACGCCGATGCGCGGCTTCGCGATGCCCGCCTTCACGAGCGTCGCGTTGCCGCGCTCGATCGTGCGTTGCACGAGACCCGGCTCGATCTTGCGGATCGCATCGATGATGCCGATATGCGTCGTCACGTGAATCACGCGCAATTGCGGCGCGACGAGCATCATCGACACTTCTTCCACGCCCGTCAGATGCGCGAGCATTTCCGTGTGACCCGGAAACTTGTGGCCGCCCGCGTGCAGCGCTTCCTTGTTGAGCGGCGCGGTGCAGATCGCGTCGATCTGATTCGCCTGCGCCAGTTCCACGGCGCGCGCGATGTACTGGTAAGCCGCATCGCCCGCAACGGCCGACAGTTCGCCGAAGGGCAGGTCGTCGGGGATGAGACCGAGGTCGATGCAGTCGATCACGCCCGGCTCGTAGCGCGCTTCGGTCGCGTCCTTGATGCGCCGCACCGTCGCTTTGCCGCCGACGATTTCGTTGGCGCGTTCGAGACGCCGCGCATCGCCGATCACGAGCGGACGGCACTGCTTGTAGACCGCGTCGTGCGCGAGGCTCTTGACGACGACTTCCGGTCCGACGCCGCTTGCGTCGCCCATCGTGATGCCGATTACGGGGAGATAGTTGCTCATGATTTTCGTCTGGTGATGTCTGTTTTCAACGCGCTTCAACGCGCGATGGGAATATCCGCGCCGCGCAAATGCAGGTACGCGCCGAGCAGCGCGTGCTCGCTGCCGAACGCGCCGGCCTTGGTGACGACCGACGGCCCTTTGCCGTTCGATGGCCGTCCGAGCGCGACGCCCGCTTCGATTTCGCGCACGAGTTCGAGGCTGCCGACGTTCGCGGCGGCGAGCATCGCGCGCGCCGTTTCGCCGCCGGTCGCGATCAGCCCGCCGAGCGCATCGAAATGCGGCGCGACGAGCGCGGCGAGCGCGTTCGACAAGCGGGCGCCCTCGGCGGGATCGAACGCGTCGTCGCGGCCGATTCGCACGATCGCGTCTTCCTGGCCGCGCACCGCGTCGCCGATGCGCGCGCTCCACGTTTGCCATTGCGGATGACGCGCGCCGTCGCGCAACACGGCGGGCGGCACGATCATTTCGCACACGCCGGCTTCGGCGCACAGCAGCGCGCATTGGCGTTCGGAGATGGCCGACAGGCTGCCGACGAGCGCGAGAATCGGGCCTTGCGCCGGTTCGATAATGCTCGCCGACTGCGTGGAAGCGTCGGTATCGAAGAGATCGGGCAGCGCGGCGAGTTCGCGGGCGAGTCCGCCGGAGCCGACCCAGAAGAACGGCTCATCGACGGAAGCGCTCACGCGTGCGAGCGATGCGAGATCGTCGCTGGTTTCGGCATCGACGATGATCGCGTCGATGCCATTGCCCGACGCCGCCGCCGACGCGATCATCAGCGCGACTTCCTGCGGCGCGGCGCGGAACGCATCGAGCGGAACATGCGCGGCGCGCAGGCCGACCGCGTCCAGCAACTCGCGCAAGCCGGCATGCTGCCCGGCGTGTTCGAGCTGCCACGTTTCCGTGTCTTCGAGCGGCACGCCGCGCACGAACACGCGCGCATCGCGCACCGTGCGGCCCGTCGCGGGAAACGCGGGCGTGACGATCGCCGGACCGGCGACGCGCGTCAGCGCCGCGACTTCGGCGGCCCAGTTGCCGCGCAACGTCGAATCGATCTTCTTGTAGAGACGCCGGCCCGGCGCGCGCAACGCGTGCCACGCGTCGGCCGTGCGCTTCGCGGCGTCGGCGGGCGCGAGGCGGCGCGTGTCGGTGTCGGCGGCGACGACGGTCGCGTTCGCGTCCGATGCGCCCGCGTCGAGCGACACGACCGTCTTGCGGCCCGCCGCCGCGAACGCGATCGCGCAATCGGCCGCGCCCGACAGATCGTCGGCGACGATCAGCAAACTCTTCATTGCGTGGCCCCCCGAGCCTTCGCGGACGAACCCGCATCGCGCCGAGCGTTCACGCGTTTCGCGATGGATGCGGTCAATATCGGCGACACGATCGCCGTCACGACGACGCACGCCGCGACGAGCAGCGTCGCCGACTTGGCCGCCTCGTTGTACACCGGATTCGCCGCCGCGATCAGCGCCGGAACGGCCGCCGCGTTGCCCGCGGTGTTCGCTGCCGCCGCGCCCGCCACGCCCGTGCCGCCCGTCAGACGATCCGCGAAATAGAGCGGAATGCCCGTCACGATGACGACCGCGAAACCCAGTCCGATGCCGAGCAAACCGGCTTGCCAGACCTTGTGCAGGTCGAGGCTCGCGCCGAGCGCCAGCGCGAAGAACGGAATCATCACCGGGACGGCGCGGCCGAGAAACTCGCGCATCTCGCGATCGAGATTGCCGAGCAGCATGCCGACCGCGAGCGGCAGAATGCTGCCGACGAGCGTCGGCCACGGAAACGCGGACAAACCGGCGACGCCGAGCGTGACCATCGTCAGGAACGGGCCGGATTCGAGCGACATGATCGTGTACGCGCCCACGTCTTCCGAGCGGCCGTACTGGCCCATCAGCGCCATGTAGAGGCCGCCGTTGGTGTCGTTCATCGCGGCGACGACGGCGAGCGTCGAAATGCCCGCGAACAGTCCCGATGAAACCGGCTGCTCGCCCAGGAAATGCCCGAGCACGATGCCCGCGATGATTGCCGTGCCGACCTTCGTCACGAACAGCGCGCCGCCCTTCTTCAGCAGATAAGGCGTCGCCTTCACGTCGATGCTGGCGCCCATGCATACGTAGAACACCGCGAGAATCGGCAGCGCGCCGGTGAAGAGCGCGTTCGTGAACGAGCCGAAGAACTTCGGCATGCCCGGCATGAACGTGGCGATCAGCGAGCCGATGAGCAACGGGACGATCATCATCCCGCCAGGAACGCGCTCGACGGCGCGCTTGATGTGAAGTTGAGCCATGAAGTCTCCTGAGTGGTCTTTGTCCGATTCGATCATCGATTGATCGAATCGATCAAATCGCAGTGTAGTCCTCCCGTTTGTTTTGCGCAATTTGGTCGTTCTAGGCGTTTACTCTGATCGATGTCGATCATTCCGACTGCTCGAATGACCAAATCGATCAAAATATCGGCCGTGCGCTCGACACGAACCGCGAGCATTCGACGGACCCGGCCGGTTCGCTACACTGTGCGTCGCCGCCAGAACCGTCAAAAGAAAGGAACAGGATGAAAGTCGAGAAACGCCGCGAAGCCATGTTGAAGGCCGTGCTCTCCGGCATGAACGATGTCGCCGCGCTGTGCGAGCACTTCGGCATGTCGGAGGCGACGGTGCGCCGCGACCTGCGCGCGCTCGCCGACGAACGGCGCATCGTGCGCACGTATGGCGGCGCGGCGTCGGTCGGGATGCACGAGCCGGAAGAATCGCTCGATACGCGGCGCGAGAGCTATCGCGAGCAGAAGGAAGCGATCGCGCGCGCGGCGGCGCGTCACGTTCAGGACGGCGACACGATCTTTCTCGACGGCGGCACGACGACCGCCGCGCTCGCGCGCTGCCTCGCCGGGCGCACCGAGATTCACGTCGTGACGAACAATCTGCTGGCGGTGAACACGCTCGCGGCGGCGGATGTGCGCGTGACGCTGATCGGCGGCGACGTGCGGCCATCGAGCATGAGCACGCTCGGACCGATCGCGCAGGTGGCGCTCACGCGCGTCACGTTCGACAAGGCGTTTCTCGGCGCGGATGGTGTCGTCGCGGGCCGCGGGCTGTGCGAGGCGACGGCGGAGCAGGCGTTTCTGAAGGAATGCATCGCGGGCCAGGCGGCGGGCGTGTTCGTGCTCGTCACGTCGAACAAGCTGGAGCGCGCGAATCAGCAGCACTGGACGCCGCTGGAACGCAACTGGACGCTCGTCACCGATGCATGGGCCGAAGCGCCGGTGCTCGCGCGCTTCGGAGAGCGGGGGAATGTGACGGTGGAGACGGCGCAGGTTGCGTCGAAAGAATCGTGACCAGCGCGACGGCGGAATCGCCTGCGAGCTGACCGCCGTTATGCTCGGCGAGCGCGACTTTCGCGTCTGGCCGTTGCCGCGCGCCCGCCCGGCCGCGCAACTGCTGCGTCAACTCGACGATCTGCGCGAGCCCGGTCGCGCTGACCGGATGACCGCGCGAAAGCAATTCGCCGTTCGGCCGAAAGCGACGGCGGCGAGGGCAATCGCGGGCGCCGCGCCGGCGATGCGCGTCGACGAACTTCTCGACGACAGCGATTTCCTCGCCGACGTGCTCTCGTCCGCGCGATGCGAACGGCAGGTTCTGGCCGTGCTGAAGCAGCCATATCCGCTGAGGAAAACGCCCGCGCGCGTGCGCGCCGTGCCGGGCGCGCCGCAACGCGTCAGACGCGCCCCGCCAGCGCCAGCACGCGCTCCAGCTCCGGAAGATCTACCGGCTTGACGAGATGCGCGTCGAAACCGGCGGCGCGCGTGCGGGCCATGTCCTCGTCGGAGCCGAGGCCCGTCATCGCCGCGACGATGACGTGCTTGCCATCGTCACGCATGCGGCGGATCACGTCGAAACCCGTCAGGCCGGGCATCGACAGATCGAGCAGCACGACCTGCGGCCGCGCCGCTTCGAACGATTCGAGCGCGTGCGACCCGTCGTAGGCGGCGCGCGCGTTGTGGCCGAGCATGTCGACGAGCAGCGTCATGCTGTCGGCGGAATCGCGATTGTCGTCGACGACGAGCACATCGAGCTGACGTCCCGCCGTAGCGGCCGGCGTGCCGCTCGCAGGCGTGCCGCGCGCGGGCGGCTCGGCGAGCGGCAGCCACAGCGAGAACGCGCTGCCTCGTCCGGCGCCGCCGCTTTTCGCCTCGACGTGGCCGCCGTGCAGTTCCGCGATCGCGCGCACGAGCGTGAGGCCGATGCCGAGCCCGCCTTCGTCGGCATGCGCGCCCGGCGGATGCTCCTGCACGAACAGATCGAACACCGTGCCGAGCGCTTCGGGCGAGATGCCGCGGCCTTCGTCGATGACGCGCACCAGCACCGTGCCCCCGCGCGGGCCGACTTCGAGCGTGATGGTCGAGCCGTGCGGGCTGAATTTCGACGCGTTGTTGAGCAGATTGTTGAGCGCCTGCACGAGCCGCGTCGGATCGCCGTTGACGAAAAGCGGCTGGCCGCTGTCCTGAATGTCGATGCGCTGTCCGCGCTCGTCGAACGATGGCTGGCTCGCCTCGACGCTCAGGTGCACGACATCCGCGATATCGACGATGTCCGTCGAGAGACGGATCTTGCCTGAGCTGACGCGCCCCGCTTCGAGCAGATCGTCGACGAGCTTCGTCAGATGCGCGAGCTGGCGGTCGACGATCTGACGGCTGCGGATCACGTCGGCGTCGTCGGACGATTTCAGCTTGAGGATGCTGACCGCGTTGCGGATCGGCGCGAGCGGATTGCGCAACTCGTGGCCGAGCAGCGCGAGGAACTCGTTCATGCGCCGGCTCGACGCTTCGAGTTCTTCGAGACGCCGCCGCGCGGTCATGTCGCGCGTGATCTTGACGAAGCCTTGCGCGCCGCCGTTCTTGTTGGGCAGCGCGCTCAGCATGACGTGCGCCCAGAACTCGGTGCCGTCCTTGCGAACGTGCCAGTCCTCGTGTTCGACGCGGCCGCGCTTCGCGGCGAGCGCGAGATCGTCGGTCGGACGGTCGCGGCCGTGTTCGTCCGAGGTGTAGAAAAGCGCGAAATGCCGGCCGATCGCTTCGGCCGCCGTGAAGCCGTAGATCTCGCGCGCGCCTTCGTTCCACGAGCGCACGTAGCCGTTCTGGTCGAGCATGCAGATCGCGTAGTCGCTCACCGAATCGATGAGCAGGCGCAGCCGTTCGTTCGCCTCGTTCGCGACGTGCCGGTCGGTGATGTCGTGCACGAAGCACGCGAACTGGCGCTGGCCTTCGTACCAGACTTCGCTGATCGTCAGCTCGGCGGCGAACTCGCTGCCGTCGCGGCGCAGCGCGGGCAACTCGACGCGCGTGTTGATGATGCGCGCCTCGCCCGTCGCGAGATAGCGCGTGAGGCCCGTGCGGTGTGCGTCGCGAAAGCGTTCCGGCACGATGAACGACGCGAGTTCCCGGCCCGCGACTTCGCGATGTTTCCAGCCGAAAAGCACGCTCGCGGCCTCGTTCCATTCGACGACCATGCCGGCTTCGTCCATCGATACGAATGCGACGTGCGCGTTATCGAGCACGGTCTGACGGCGGCGCAGGGCGTCGGCGAGCTTCTTCTCGTATTCGATGCGCAGCGACGACTCGACGGAGAGATCCGCGGCGACGCTGGCTTTCTCCCGCAGCAGCGCGCGATTTTCCTGCGCGATCTCCTCGCGCGCGATGGTTTCCGCGATGCACGCGCAAAACGCATCGAGGATGCTGATGTCCGAATGTCCGAAATAGTCGACTTCACCGGAGATGAGCTTCAGCACGGCGACCGAGCGGCCTTCGTAGACGACGGGCGCGACGACCATCGACACGGCGCCGACGGCTTTGCACGCCGCGCGGTCGACGCGATGATCCGTCGCCGAATTGCGGCAGATGAGCGCTTGCTGGCGCGTGATGCAAAGCCCGGACAGACTGCCGGCCGTGGGCAGCCGCACGCCGATGTGCGCCGCCGCCTTGCCGCTTGCCGCGCGGTAGTGGAGCGTGTCGCCCTCGATCCATTCCACGACGGCGGACGCGACGCCCGCGACTTCTCTCAGCGTGTCAGTGACTTTCTGCAGATAAGCGTTAAGCGGGAGCCGCGAATGGGCGAGGCTGGCGAACGTGGCGAACCATCGCTGGAAATGCGCCTGACGCGTATGTTCCGCCTTGATTTTCTTTTCCGGTGTCGACGCCTCGTATTGAGTCCGCATAGGGTATTTCCAATCGATGGATTCGCGATCTTCGAGTCGCGGAGATATCGGGTTTTTTGCGACGGATTAATCGCTCAATTGGAACACAAATACGGCCGCAATCGTTTGCTGTTCGAGAAGATTTTTAGAGGCTTGGGCCGCCGATGAAGCGCGTCGGGGCGGCATGCCGGGGATTATTGACTGGATCGTAAGCCGTTATGGGCATAAGTACGACAAATGACCGGTTGTGCATTCGCGGATTTATTGCGTGAGTATTAATTCCGTGCCGACGGGCGTATGGCGGTAAATTCGGCTTGCTTTCTTTCGCGCGTTCGGATTTGCGATGCGGGAAAGGACCCCTCGCGGCGGATGGTTTATTTCGTTATCCGGAAAATGCGGTTCGCCGAATTGGTTTATTGGGCGATTATTACGCTATTGCTTTTGCGGTTGCTTCAGATTCAATACGCATACCTCGCCACGACTTCCGCGACGCGCCCCAACGCGTCGCCCAACGTCGCCACATCCACCGATCCCAGCGCCAGCCGCAGCGCATGCGGCACCTGCGCCGCCGTGCAAAACGGCTCGGCCGTCGATACCGAAATCCGCTCTTCCATCAGCGCCGCCGCGATGCGATCCGCGCGCACTTCCTCGGGCATCGGCAGCCACAGAAAGTACGACGCCGGATGCGTCACGCGCTTCAAACGCCCCAACGCACGCGCCGCGATGAGCTGGCGCATCGACGCATCCGCGCGCTTTTCCGCTTCGAGTCTCTCGACCGTGCCGTCCGCGAGCCAGCCGCACGCGATGGCCGTCATGACGCCCGGCGTGTTCCACGTCGTCACGCGGATGGCGCGCTCGATCTTCGGCACCCATTCGGATGGCGCGACGACATAGCCGACACCCAGTCCCGTCGCCACGTTCTTCGAAAAGCCGGATACGTACACCGTCAGTTCCGGCGCGATCGCGGCGAGCGGCGGCGGAGCGTCATCGGCGAGAAAGGCATAGGCCGCATCCTCGATGATGAAAAAGCCATGCCTGCGCGCAAGCGCTGCCAGTTGCCTGCGCCGCGTCGCCGTCATCACCCAGCCGAGCGGATTGTGCAGCGTCGGCATCGTGTAGACCGCGCGCACGCGGCGCCGCTTGCACAACGCCTCGAGCGCGTCGGGATCGGGGCCCGTGCCCGATGCGCGTATCGGCGCGAGTTCGATCCGGTGCGCGTCGGCGAGCAGCTTGAAGCCGGGATAGGTCAGCGTATCGACCGCGACCACATCGCCGGGTTTCAAGAGCGCCATGACCGTCGTGGCGAGGCCGTGCTGCGCGCCATCGACGAGCATCACGCGATCCGCGCTCACATCGAGACCACGGCGCGCGAGATGACGCGCGACCGTCGCCCGATCGCGTGCGCGTCCGCCATGCGGCTGATAGCGCAACAGCGCTTCCAGATCGCCCGCCGATGACAACTGCCGCAACGCACTGCGCAACAGTTCCGCCTGGCCGGCGAGCGCGGGGTAGTTGAAGTTGAGGTCGACCATGTCCGCGGCGATCGCGACCTGATCGATGCCGAGCGCTCGCGAAAGCGTCGTTTCCTTCACGAACGTACCGCGTCCCGTTTCGCCGCTGACGAGTCCCATCGCGTTCAGTTCGGCATACACGCGCGTCGCGGTCACGATGCCGAGCCGCTCGCGCGCGGCCAGCTCGCGATGCGTCGGCAGACGCGTGCCGGGCTTGAGGCGGCCGGAACGAATGTCATCGACGAACCTGTCGACGATCTGCTTGTAGCGCGGTGGTTTCGGCATGAGCGCCCATTCCCGATGTATCCATGACAATTGTTTGATTGTATTCGTCTCGCGCCGTAGCATGCACTCATGCGTTCCATGCGATGAAAGGAGAACAACATGCATATCGCCATTCTCACGTTCGACGGCTTCAACGAACTCGACTCACTGATCGCGCTCGGCATTCTCAATCGCGTGAAAAAGCCTGGCTGGAAGGTGTCGATTGCATGTCCATCGGACGAAGCGCGTTCGATGAACGGCGTCGTGCTCAAAGCGCAAGCCACGCTCGAAGACGCCGCGCAGGCCGATGCCGTGATCGTCGGCAGCGGCATGCTCACGCGCGAAGTCGTCGCGGATCAATCGCTGATGGCGCGCATCAGGCTCGATCCCGCGCGTCAGTTGCTGGCGGCGCAATGCTCGGGCACGCTCGTCCTCGCGAAGCTCGGACTTCTTCGGGACGTCCCCGCCTGCACCGATCTGACGACCAAGCCGTGGGTCGAGGAAGCGGGCGTGCGCACGCTCGATCAGCCGTTCGTCGCAAACGGCAATGTCGCGACGGCGGGTGGGTGCCTCGCATCGCAATATCTCGCGGCGTGGGTGATCGCGCGGGTCGAAGGCGTCGCAGCGGCGCGCAGTGCGATGCATTACGTCGCGCCCGTCGGCGAGAAGGAAGACTACGTCGAGCGCGCGATGAAAAACATCGCGCCTTACATCGACGTCGCCGCGCTCGCCTGAGTGGCGAAAATCGTGCACCGCAAAGCCCGTCGCATTGCGAACGACGGGCTTTTTCATGCTGCACGTGCGCAAAGAAAGCCGCTTGTATAAAGCAGTAAACGCTTCGGGAAAGTCCCTACGGAAACATCAGACGTCTGATGTATATTTCATGGACTGTCATCCGAGAGAGCCTCATGCGACTGAGCGTCGAGCGATCGATGAGCGACAAGATCCAGGAGTCGCTCCTCACCATGATCCGCGAGCGCAAGCTCAAGCCCGGCGACCAGATTCCCACTGAAATAGAGCTTTGCGAGCTGCTCGGCGTCGGACGGTCGAGCTTGCGCGAAGCGGTTGCGCAGATGATCTCGCATGGCTTGCTGTCGCGTCAGCAAGGCAAGGGCACCTTCATCAGACAAATTTCGCTGAAGCTGCACGGCGGACTCGATGATCTGATGTCGGTGACGGACATGATTCGCAGCGTGGGCGCAGTGCCATCGACGAGTCGCATCCACACGGACACAGTCGCCGCATCGGAAAGTCTCGCGGAAAAGCTCGCGATCAGGCCCGGCGATCCATGCGTGCGAATCGAGCGCGTGCGGCGCGCGGACGACGCCATCGCCGCGTATTGCATCGACACGATCCCGAAGCGCGTGTTCGATGCGGCCGAAGGCGATCTGGGCGAATCGCTTTTCGGCATGTTCGAGCGCACGGGACGGCGGCTGTCGCATACACATACGTCGATACAGCCGACCATTCTCACGCCGCGCGATCTGCCCGAACTGGGCGACGGTTTCGGTCTGTTTCTGCTGCTGGACGAAGTGGATTTCGATCAGAGCGGCGAGCCGCTTTGCTATAGCAACGACTACTACAACACGAGCATCTTCAAGTTCGATCTGGTGCGCAAGCGTCGCTGACTGCGATGCGCGCACGGGCAACATCGGAGGAGACACCGATGGAGTTTGAAGCTTTCACCGCGCAGGAACTCGCTGCCTATCTCGGCGGCGTGCCCGACGTGCGCGCGTTGCTGGGCGAGCCCGACGATCTCGAAGTCGTCGAAGTCGGCGATGGCAATCTGAACTATGTGTACTTCGTGACCAACGCGAAGACGCCGCAGCGCAGTGTCGTCGTCAAGCAGGCGCCGCCGTTCCTGCGGCTCGTCGGCAAGACGTGGCCGCTTTCATGTCAGCGCATGGAGCATGAAGTCGCGGCGTTGCGGCGCTTCGGCGCGCTGTGTCCGCAGCATGTGCCGAAGGTTTATCACGCCGACAGCAAGCGCTTTCTGATGGTGATGCAGCATCTCGCGTCGCATCGCATTCTTCGTCAAGGTCTGATGGATGGCACGACGTATCCGCGTCTCGCGAATCATCTGTCGAGCTATCTCGCGCATACGCTGTTCTACGGCTCAGATCTCTTTCTCGCGCCCGATATCAAGAAGCAGGCCGCGAGCGCCGCGGTCAACTCGGAGCTATGCAAGATCACCGAGGATCTCGTCTTCACGTATCCGTTCGAGGATCATCCGTCGAACATGTATAGCCCCGCCTTGCCGAAGGCCGCGATCGAAAGGTTGCGAACGCACGAGCCTTTGCGCATCGCGGCCGCCGACATGAAGTGGGCGTTCATGAATCACGCCGAGACCTTGCTGCATGGCGATCTGCATACCGGCTCGATCATGGTCAACGAAGACGAAACCTTCGTGATCGATCCGGAGTTCGCGTTCTATGGACCGATGGGCTTCGACGTCGGCGCGCTCATCGCGAATCTGCTGCTCGCATATTTCTCGCGCGACTGGCACGGCCGCATCGACGGACGCGATCCCGTCGCGTATCAGGAATGGCTGCTCGAACAGATGACGCGCATCTGGACCGGCTTCAGCGCGCAGTTTCTCGAACTGTGGCGCGATCACGAGAGCCGCAGCAAGCGGCGCTTCATCGGCGGGCAAGCGGAAAGCCGCGCGCTCAGCGCGTATCGCGCGCATTTCATGCGGCGTTTGCTCGCGGATACGCTGGGCTTCGCGGGCTGCAAGATGATTCGCCGCATCGTCGGCATGGCGAAGGTGGCGGAGATCACGCGCATTCCGGATGCCGAGGCGCGCGCGCGTATCGAAGTGCGTTGCCTGCGTTGCGCGGAAGCGTTGCTCGTTGGACGCGCGACGTTTGGCGATATCGAACAGGTTGCGGTGCTCGCGCGCGAAATTCAACGCGACACCGCGACGATGTGACAGGAGACTTCATGGCTTCGCAGCCCTTGTTCAGCACGCTTCCCCCGACGATCGAATGGCGCGACGGCGATCTGCTGCTGCTCGATCAGACGCGTCTGCCGCATGAGATCGTCGTGGAGAACATCGCCGACGTGAAAGCGGTATGGCGCGCCATCCGCGAGTTGCGCGTGCGCGGGGCGCCGGCTATCGGCGTGGCGGCGGCGTACGGGCTTTGCATCGCGATGCGTGATTCGACGACGCTTCCGGTTGCGCTGTATCGCGCGGAGCTGGAACGTCATGCGAACTGGCTCGAAACGGCGCGGCCTACCGCGGTGAACCTGAGCTGGGGCGTGCGGCGCATGCTGCGTCACGCACGCGATATCGACGCGAAAGATAGCGCGACGCTTCACGCGGCGCTCGTCGAAGAAGCGAAGCGAATCCACGATGAAGATCGCGCGCTGTGCGAAGGCATCGGCGAGCATGGCATGCCGTTGATACGCGAAGGCATCGGCGTGCTCACGCACTGCAATGCGGGCGCGCTCGCGACGACGGGCATCGGCACGGCCACCGCGCCGATCTATGCGGCGCGTCGCGCGGGCCTCGCGTTCAAGGTCTACGCCGATGAAACGCGTCCGCTTCTGCAAGGCGCGCGGCTTACCGCGTTCGAATTGCAGCAGGCGGGCGTCGACGTCACGCTCATCATGGATAGCGCGGCCGCATCGATCATGTCGCAAGGGCTCGTCGATCTCGTGATCGTCGGGACGGATCGCGTCGCGGCGAACGGCGATTTCGCCAACAAGATCGGCACGCTCGGACTTGCCATCGCAGCGAATCACTACGGCATTCCGTTCTATGTCGCGTGTCCTTCATCGACGCTCGATCTGCAAACGGCAAGCGGATCGCGCATCGAAATCGAAGAGCGCGACGCCGAGGAAATCACGCATCTCGCCGGACGACGCATCGCGCCCGATGCGATGCAGGCGCGCAATCCCGCGTTCGACGTGACGCCGCATGCGCTCGTCAGCGGCTTCATCACGGAACGCGGCATCGTGCGCGCGCCGTTCGAGCGCTCGTTGCGCACGCTGTTCGACGCAGAGGGGACCGCCGCATGATCGCGGCCGATGAAAGCGCGTTGCGCCGCGCGATCGTCGATACGTCGCTCGAAATGGAGCGGCTCGGCATCAATCAGGGCACATCGGGCAATGTGAGCGCGCGGTATCGCGATGGCTTTCTTGTCACGCCGAGCGGCGTGTCGGCGCGCGAGCTCGACGAGCAACAGATCGTGTGGCTGCCGCTCGACGTTACCGACGATGCCGACATTCTTCGCATCGCACGGCCGTCGTCGGAATGGCGCATTCATCGCGACATCCTGCGCGCGCGTGACGATATTCATGCGGTCGTGCATACGCATTCGATCGCCGCGACCGCGCTCGCCATTCATGGCCGCGACATTCCCGCGCTGCATTACATGGTCGCGGCGGCGGGCGGCAAGTCGATACGTTGCGCGTCTTATGCGATCTTCGGCAGCCAGGCATTGTCGGATCACGCGCTTGCCGCGCTCGACGAGCGTCGCGCATGTCTGCTCGCGCATCATGGCGTGATCGCGCTCGGCACCGATCTCTCGCGCGCCGTGTGGCTCGCGCATGAAGTGGAAGTGCTCGCGAAGCAATATCTGCTGGCGTTGCAGATCGGCGCACCGCCTTTGCTTTCCGATCAACAGATGGAAGAAGTGCTGGAGAAGTTCAAGACATACGGCAAGCGCAATACGGAGGATCGCTGATACGCGCGTGACGGGAAGCGATGCCTCATCGCAAGAACAAATCGCATTGAACAACTCGTACAACGGAGACAGTCATGGCCTGGAGCTCGGCAAGATTCGACAGTTGGGGAACGTTCGGCAAATCCACGGGCGCGGCGTTGCTCTGCGCGGCGGCCGCGTTGAGCGGATGCTCGAAGAGCGACAACTCGTCGTCGACAAGCAGCACCAACGCGGCATCGGGCGCGAACGCGGCGGCTAGCGCGCCGGCGAGTGCGCCGGCCGCAACCTCGGCGGGCGGCAAGACGAAGATCGGCTTTTCGATCGCGACTTTGAACAACGCGTTCTTCGTCGGATTGAAGGCGGGCGTGGAGCGCGGCGCGAAGGATCAGGGCTTCGAGCTCGTGCAGACCAACGCGAACGGCGACGCGCAGCAGCAGGTCAACGATGCGATCAATCTGCTGAGTCAGGGCGTGACGGCGCTCGTGCTGAATCCGATCGATTCGAAGGCGATCATTCCCGCTGTCGAGAAAGCCAACTCGATGAACATACCCGTCTTCACGCTCGATCGCGGATCGGATGGCGGCAAGGTCACGTCCTTCGTTGCATCGGATAACGTCGCGTTGGGGCAGACGGGAGCGAAGTGGATCGCCGAGCAACTGAAGAAGCGCTATGGCGAAGAGAAGGGCAACGTGGTCGACCTGATCGGTCTTGTCGGCACGACCGCCGCGACGGATCGCGAAAAGGGCTTCAGCGAAGAGATCGCGAAGTATCCGAACATCAAGGTCGTCGCGCGTCAGGAAGGCGCGTTCGACCAGGAGAAGTCGCTCAACGCGATGACGAGCATCCTGCAGAAGTTCCCGCAGATCGATGCGGTGTTCGGCGCCAACGATGACAACACGGTGGGCGCGGAAAAGGCCATCGACAATGCGGGCCGCTACAAGCCGCTGGGCGACAAGGAGCACATTCTCGTGATCGGCGCGGACGGCACCGCGCAGGCGCTGTCCGCGATTCGCGCGGGCAAGCAGGATGCGACGATCTCGCAGAACCCGATCCAGATGGCGGCGAAGTCGCTGCAGTTCATCGCGGATTACAACGCGAAGAAGGACGTGCCCGCGAACTATGCGTGGCCGACGATGCTCATCGACAAGTCGAACATCGATTCGGACGAAGTGAAGAAGTACGGCCTGTGGTCCGAGGAAGTGAAGCAGTAAGGCCAACCGGAACGCGCGACATGACAGTCGAAACGGCAGCACTCGCGCACACGGCTTCGCACGCGGCGAAGCCGTTGTTGCACATGCAGGGCATCGTCAAGAGCTTCCCCGGCGTGAAGGCGCTGCGTGGCGTGAGCCTGGAGTTGCAGGCGGGTCACGTGATGGCGATCGTCGGCGAGAACGGGGCGGGCAAGTCGTCGCTCGTGAAGGTGTTGTCGGGCGCATATGAACCCGACGAAGGCACGATCGAGATCGACGGCATGCCGCTCGCGCGTGGCACGAATGCGGCAATCGATGCGGGCGTGGCCGTCATTTATCAGGAGCTTTCGCTCATCAACGACATGACGGTCGCGGAAAATCTGTTCCTCGGCCGCATGCCTTCGCGCAACGGCTTCGTGATGATGCGCGAGGCGAACACGATGGCGCGCGAAGCGCTCGCGCGCGTCGGCCTCGACAACGTGCCGCCCTGGATGCGGCTCGGCGATCTGCCGTTGAACAAGCGGCAACTCGTCGAAGTGGCGAAGGCGATTGCACGCGATGCGCGCATCCTCGTGATGGACGAACCGACTGCCGCGCTGCAAAGCCACGACATCGAGAATCTGTATGCGGTCGTGCGCCGCTTGCGCGCGGAAGGCATGGGCATCATCTTCATCTCGCATCATCTGGAGGAGGTGTTCGAGCTTGCGGATTCCGCTGTCGTGATGCGCGATGGCGCGACCGTCGGCGCGCGCCCGATGTCCGCATGGACCGAAGCCGATCTCGTGCAGGCGATGGTCGCGCGCAATCTCGAATCGTTCTATCCGTGGGAGCCGCGCGAGTATGGTCCGGTCGTGCTCGAAGTGCGCAATCTCGCGAGCGCGCCGCTTCTGCGCAATGCGAGCTTCACGGTGCGCGCGGGCGAGATCGTCGGCATTGCGGGCATCGCGGGTGCGGGACGCACCGAGCTGCTGAAGACGATCTTCGGCGCGTTGCCGGTGACGAGCGGCGAGATTCTCGTCAAGGGGAAGAAGGTCAGCAATCATTCGCCGACGCAAGGCGTGCGTCATGGGCTTGTCTATACGTCGGAGGATCGCAAGCTCGAAGGGCTGGTGCTGGAGGCGAATATCGAAGAGAACGTCGCGCTGTCGAGCCTCAAGGCGCTGGCGAGCGGCGGCTTCGTGAGCCGCGTGAAGAAGCGCAGGCTCGCGCAGGAAGCGAGTGCGCGCTTCGGCGTGCGTGCGTCTTCGGTGTTGCAGATCACGGGAACGCTTTCGGGCGGCAATCAGCAGAAGGTGATTCTTGGCCGCGCGACGGCGACGAGTCCGGTCGTCATCATGCTCGATGAACCGACGCGCGGCATCGACGTGGGCGCGAAGTCGGAGATCTACGCGCACATGGTGACGATGGCGCGCGCGGGCGCGGCGGTCGTCATGGTGAGTTCGGAGCTGCCGGAGTTGCTGGGCATGTCGGATCGCGTGCTGGTGATGTATCGCGGCAGCATCGTGACCGAGATCGCGCGCGACAAGGCGGATTCGGAAACGGTCATTCAGTGGGCAACGACAGGAGCAGGCGCATGACCTCCACGGCAGCCGATCGTTCGGATACGGAGGCGCTGTCGCGCCGTGTGATCCGTCAGTTGAGGAGCGGCATCGGACCTTTGTTCGCGGCGCTCGTCATCATCTGTATTGCGTTGTCGATTGCATCGCCCGAGTTTCTTACGACGAGCACGCTGACCAACATCATGGTGCAGGTGTCTGTGGTCGGCATCGCGGCGGTGGGCGGGACGTTCGTCATCATCACGTCCGGCATCGATCTTTCTGTCGGATCGCTCGTTGCGTTGAGCGGGATGGTCGCGGCGACCGTCATGGCGGGGTCGAGTCCGGGCGCGGTCGGATTGGGCGTTGCGGGGTTGTGCGTGGCGCTCGCGGTGGGCGCGTTCGCGGGCGCGCTGAATGGGCTCGTGATTTCGTGGCTGAGGCTCGTGCCGTTCATCGTCACGCTTGCCGCGATGGCCATGGCGCGTGGCCTGACGCTCGCCATTTCCGACGGCCGCACCAAGTTCGATTTTCCTGACGCGTTCACGATGTTCGGTGCGAAGACCGTTGCTGGCTTGCCTATGCCGATGGTCGTGATGCTCGTCGTGTTCGTCGTCGGACATGTGTTGCTGCGCAAGACGACGTTCGGGCATCAGGTGTTCGCCGTCGGCGGGAATCAGGAAGCGGCGCGGCTTGCCGGGATTCCGGTTCGACGTGTGGTGTTCTTCACTTACATGCTTGCCGGTGCGACGGCGGCGATTGCAGGCATCGTGCTCGCCGGGCGGTTGAATTCCGCTTTGCCTTCGGCGGCTAATGGGCTGGAGTTGCAGGTTATCGCGGCTATTGTGATTGGGGGGACTTCGCTGGCGGGCGGGCGTGGGTCCATCGTCGGGACTTTTATCGGTGTCGTGCTGATTGGGGTCATCAATGTTGGGCTCTCTCTTCTTGGGGTGAATCCGTTCTGGACGCAGTTCATTCAAGGCGGTGTCATCTTTGCTGCGGTCTTGCTCGATGCGCTTAGTCAGCGGAGGAAGGTTTGATGGTTTCTGCTTTTTATCGCCGGATCCCGCTGTCGTGTCGGTCTATTAGCGTTGCCCCTGTGCGGGGCGGCAGTCACTTTCTTTGCTGCTGCAAAGAAAGCAACTGTATTGAGCGTCAAGGGTTGAGTTGGTAAGGATCATGGTTTTGGG
>NZ_JALQDV010000042.1:0-369460 GCF_023631045.1 Caballeronia sp. AZ7_KS35
TTGCTTACTTTCTTTGCAGCAGCAAAGAAAGTGAGTGCCGCCCCGCACAGGGGCAGTGCTAATAGACCGACACGAAATCAGGCTTCCACACAAACGCAAGCGAACAGAACAGAACCGAACCGAACCGAAACAAGGAGCAAACAAAGAGATGAAGAAGATCATCAACAACCCTGAAGCCTTCGTCGATGAAATCATCGAATCCCTGCTGATAGCGCATCCAAAATGGATCAAACCCGCGACAGAAGACAAACGCGCACTCGTCCGCGCTGACGCCCCGACGCAAGGCCGCGTAGGCATCGTCACCGGCGGTGGCTCGGGCCACATGCCCGGCTTCCTCGGCTACGTAGGCGAGGGCCTATGCGCCGGCGTGGCAGTAGGCAACGTCTTCTCATCGCCATCATCGGAACAGATATTCGAAGCGACGAAAGCAGTCAACGGCGATGCAGGCGTGCTCTACGTCTACGGCAACTACGGCGGCGACGTGCTCAACTTCGATCTCGCCGCGGACCTCGCGGAAGCCGAAGGCATCGACATCAAAACGGTCGTGCTGACCGACGATGTCGCCTCCGCACCGAAAGACCGCGCCGCCGACCGACGCGGCGTCGCCGGCATGGTCTTCGCATTCAAATGCGCTGGCGCCGCAGCAGAACGCGGCGATTCGCTCGACGACGTCGCGCGCATCTGCGCCAAGGCCAACGCGAATTGCCGCACGATGGGCGTCGGCCTCTCGCCGACCATCCTGCCCGCCGCAGGCAAACCGACGTTCACGCTGCCCGAAGGCGAGATGGAAATCGGCATCGGCATACACGGCGAACCCGGCACGCATCGCGGCAAGCTCGAATCCGCCGATGCCATCGCCGAGCGCATCACGAAGCAGATCGTCGGCGATCTCGCCGCGCCGAAAGGCTCGCGCGTCGCGTTGCTCGTCAACGGCCTCGGCGCGACGCCGCTCGAAGAGCTCTATCTGCTGTACCGGCATTCGGCGAAACTCATCGCCGATGAAGGGCTGAAAATCGCGCGCTCGTATGTCGGCGAATACGTGACGAGTCTCGAGATGGCGGGCGCATCGATCACGATCATGCTGCTCGACGACGAACTCGAGGCGCTGCTCGAAGCGCCCGCGCGTTCGCCGTTCTTCCGCGACGGCACCGAATCCTGAAAGGAGCGTGCAATGAGTGTGACGAGCAAGGAACTGCGGGACATCCTCACGCGCGCGCTGAACGCGCTTCCCGCACACGCCGATGAACTGCGCGATCTCGACGCGGCGCTCGGCGATGGCGATCTCGGCATCACGGTGCAGGCGGGATCGACGGCAGTCGTGAAAGCGTTGAACGCATTGCCCGACGAGGCGTCGTTGAACGACATCATGCTGGCCGCGGCCAAGGCATTCTCGACGGCGAATCCGTCGACGTTCGCGGCGCTCGTCGGCGGCGGATTGATCGCAGCGGCGAAGACGGTGAAGGACAAGGACGCGATCGGCCGCGACGATGCGCTTGCGATCGGTCAGGCGGTGGCGGCGCGCATCATCGAACGCGGCAAGAGTCAGGTCGGCGACAAGACCGTGCTCGATGCGCTCGTGCCGAGTCTCGATGTGCTGGCCGCATCGCAAGGCAGCGCGACGGACACACTCGATGCCATGGTCGCCAAGGCACGCGAGCAGGTCAGCGCGACTGCCACGATGCAGTCGAAGAAGGGCCGCGCGGCATGGGTGCAGGAGCGCAGCATCGGGCACGCGGATCCCGGTGCGACGGCTTATGTCAGGTTTCTAGAGGCGTTGAGAGATGCGGTCGGGGGATGAATGCCGCCCTAGCGTGATAACGTTCGTGCCGCGGCCTTAACTTCGTCTAATGTAGCCGCGGCGAGCCAATGACAATAGCCACCCAAGGTTGTTCGATCAATGTGCCCCAGTTCGATCGTTCCATATTTTCCCGCTCGAAAGTCGTGCTTCGACCAATAACTGTCCGTGTGCCACGCGTGAATGTGCAGGACATCGCTTGCAATTTTTCGATCTCCCGAGGTGAAGTGATCAAGTAAGCCAAGCGAACAGCGTTGCGGATACGTGAGGCGCAGGGCAAGTTCGCCAGCGTACATGGTCAAAACCTGCTTGCTCCAGCCCGGCCACTCGCCCGTAAAGTCGGCGAACTCTTCTTGCAGAAGACGTTCGCAATTTTCCATCTGAGAAGCCAAAAAGTTCAGCACCATTTCCGTAGGGCCGAGAACCGACGCGCCCACGTTGTGCGTGCCGTTATGCGGGAACCCCCATCGCTCACTGCATTCGGCTAGTTTTCGACGGACCGACTCCGCATAAGCATATGCGCCGAATCCGAGGCAAAGACCTGATGGCTCAAACTCGACTAACGCAGAAGTCACAAACGTGTCGCAATCTGTTTTGAGGATGTATTCGTACTCACGACAGAGGTCGAATACAGCGGGGCTGACTAGATTTGCTACCGAATTGATGAACTTATAGTCCGACCACGTGGCATGCTCGTCCGCGAAGGGTAGCGCCGTGATGTATCGAATTCGATCGTTTGAAGGAAGTTTCTTCAGGGCGTCAGGGTGGCAGACGGCGATGAGATCACACGTCGCAGTTGCACCCGAGAAGATCAAGCTTTTGTACAGCCACGAGAATTCCTCGAGCATTGTGGCAGCATTGTCTACGTAGACGAGTATGCCGGTGCGGTGGTTTTTCACGTATTTCCCCTGCCATAAATATTACGGATGCCGAAGTGTACCATTCGTGATCTGACCGCCGCATGAAAGCTTGACATCGATCATTCTTGTTTCGTTACTCTTCTCCTTTTGTAAAAAACTCATTCGCAACAATCGACGCCGTGCGAATCGATATCTAAGCTTACTCGCGTCTGTCGTCTTGTTGAGGCGGACGCTCAATATGCACATCTAGATACAAAAGGATAATAACCATGTCTTGCATTTTCTTTGTCGGTCTGCGCGACGATGAAATGGTTGAGTATGATTCGACTTTCAACGTTTGGAACGGTCGTTGGGGCCTCAACAACCAAGGCGGTGACCCAGTCACGATCGACGCAAACGATGGTGCTATCGCCATAAAGACAAAGGGTTTGTACCGCGTCTCCGGCCTGATCACTGGAATCGCGGCTCCATCGACAGGCGATAACGACCTGGTTCGCGCGTATATCAACCTCCCGCCGGATCAATTGGAGCGAGATCCAAGCTATCCGGATCCTTATTACTTCGGATCGCAAACGAAGAACGTCGGCGGAAGAACGACGCTGCCTTTCTCGGGTCATCTCGTCTTGACGACCTGGCCCAAGTTCACGTTCTACGTCAGCAAGAACTTCAGATCGCTTTCGACGAACCTATTGTTCGAATACGTTCAGCAATGATTGCATGAACCTGACGCGTCCTATACGAATGTTTCATCGAAAGACAGCCGTTAGGATTGCAATGATTCATTGACCGCGCTGAAACCCCCCGCCCCCAAGGCATCATATGGGGGGCTTCACGTCTCTACCGGCGCGCTCCAATCAGGTGAAAACGGGCTGCGTCCTCGCGGCCAACGCCTTCACGCTCGCTTCCTCTGCACCACGACCTCACGCTCGCGCTTGCCCGCCGGCACCACCTTCAACTTCTTGCGCGTAAGAGCGAGCGCTTCGGCCTTCGTTGCGACGCACGGCCCTGAGCCGAGCAAAGGCTGACGCGCCGTCTCGCGCAACGCGAGCACGGACACCACGCCAATCACGGATGCCGCCATCAGGTAATACGCGGGCATCATCAGATTGCCGGTCGCATCGACGAGCCACGCCGTGACGAGCGGCGTCGTGCCGCCGAAGAGCGACACGGATACGTTGAAACCGATGGCGAGCGCGCCATAACGAATGCGCGTCGGAAAGAGCGCGGGCAGCGATGAAGGCATCACGCCGGTGAAGGTCGATAGCAGCGCGCCGAGTATCAGCAAGCCGAGAAACACCGGAAGCATCGCGCCCGTTTGAACGAGCAGCAACGCGGGAATCGACAGCGCGAAAAGCCCGATGCAGCCGATCATCATCACCGGCTTGCGGCCGATGAGATCGGAGAGATGGCCCGCGAAGAGCGTCATCGGGATCATCAGCATCATCACGAGCAACACGAGAAACAGGCCGTGCGTTTCATCGAAGTGCAGCGTCGCCGAAAGAAAGCTCGGCAGATACGACAGCGCCATATAGTCGGTAACGTTGAAGATCAGCACGAGGCCGACGCATTGCATCATCGGCTTGAATTGCCGCGACAGCAGTTCGGCCAACGATTGTTTCGGTCGCGACCGTTCATGCGCCTCGCGCGTCTCGGCTTCCTTCTTGAACGCGGGCGTCTCTTCGAGCTTCATGCGGATATACAAGCCGACCAGCCCGAGCGGACCCGCGATCATGAACGGCACGCGCCATCCCCATGAAAGCAGCGCGTCGTGCGGGAGCAGGGCGGTCAGCAACGCAACCGTGCCCGCGCCGAGGATATAGCCCGCGAGCGTGCCGACCTCCAGAAAGCTGCCATAGAAGCCGCGCCGCGCATCGGTCGAGAACTCAGCGATGAACGTCGCCGCGCCGCCGTATTCGCCGCCCGTCGAGAAGCCTTGCACGAGACGCGCGACGAGCAGGAGAACGGGCGCGAGAATGCCGATCGAGT
The DNA here is from genome assembly GCF_023631045.1 of Caballeronia sp. AZ7_KS35. Classification (NCBI taxonomy): domain Bacteria; kingdom Pseudomonadati; phylum Pseudomonadota; class Betaproteobacteria; order Burkholderiales; family Burkholderiaceae; genus Caballeronia; species Caballeronia sp. AZ7_KS35. The sequence goes on from NZ_JALQDV010000042.1 coordinate 4,642, forward strand.
GATAGCTCGGAATCAGGCCGATGCAGAACGTGCCGACGGCCATCATGATCATCGTCATTGCGAGCACGCGCTGGCGGCCGATCCTGTCGCCGAGCGGCCCGAAGACCATCCCGCCGACAGGACGCACGAGAAACGCAGCGGCGAACGTGCCGAAGGTCGCGATCAACTGCGCGGACGGACTGCTCGACGGAAAAAATACTTTCCCCAGCACGACGGCGATATAGCTATACACGCCAAAGTCGAACCATTCCATGGCGTTGCCGAGCGCCATCGCGCCGACGGCACGTTTCAGCAAGGCATGGTCGACTACCGTGATATCGCCCAGCGTGAGATGCGGCGACGTTTTGCTTCGGGCGTTGCGCTCGTGCGAGAGGCTCAATTGTCTCACTCCTGATTTCGCGGCGAACGCGAGGGACTGCGTTGCGTTCGCGCGGAAGGCCGCCGATGGGGCGCGGGGCCCTCGGCACGATGAATGATCAGAGTGTGCGGGTCGCGGCGCGTGCATGCCTTCGCTCACGCGTCCTTGAATCGGCAGAAAACGACACTCGCATCATGGCAATGTCGGATTGCATCGCACACGCGACGCGCAAGCGTTGGCCTCGGTCCGACAGGAGCGCCTTGACGCGATCATCGCTCAACGCGCCAATCCCTTTACGCGCAACGCTCACAGCGATTCAGCGCGTCATTGGCACGAGCCATGCGTTTGATGAAGCGGGCGCGATGCCGCCGGCACGATGATTTCATTCCGGGAACCGTGTCGACGGATCGCGCCTCTTTTTATCGACGGATTCACGGGGTTGCCATGAAAGCGGAGACCATCGCCGTTCTTCTCGCCGCGAGCGCGGCGTCGTCGGCCGTGCCTGCGTTCGCGCACGATTGCGGCGCGGCGAACATGCAGTGCGAAAGCGCGGTGAAGCATGTATCGCACAAGGAGAACAGCGCGCGGGCGGTTCACGGGATGCGCGCGAAGAGCACCGGACACGAAATGCCCGACGCTGCCAAGACGCCGCCAATCGAACACGAGCAGCACGACAGCATCGATGCGTGGTATCGCGGTGGCTGATCGCTCAATCGAACGTGATGCCGTCGAAACGATGTCCGCCGAGCGGGCTGATCAGATAGCCATGCACGCGTTTCGATATCGGCTGGAAGATGTTGGCGTGCGCGAGCGGCGTGTACGGCACCTGATCCTTGAACACCACTTGCGCTTCTTCATAGAGCTTCGTGCGCGCGTTCTGATCGGTGACGAGACGCGCTTTCGCGAGCAGATCGTCGAACTGCCTGTTGCACCACTTCGCCATGTTGCTGCCGTGAACCGCGTCGCAACCGAGCGTCGTGCCGAGCCAGTTGTCGGGATCGCCGTTGTCGCCGAGCCAGCCGTAAAGAATCGCGTCGTGCTCGCCGTTCGTCTTCGCGCGCTTGTTGTACTCGGCCCATTCGTAAGTGACGATGTTCGCCTTCACGCCGATCTTCGCCCAGTCCGATTGAATCAGTTGCGCCATCAGACGCGCGTTCGGGTTATAGCCGCGCTGCACCGGCATCGCCCATAGCGTGATCGTGAAGCCGTTTGGAAAGCCCGCTTCCTTCAGCAGTTCCTTCGCCTTCGCGGGGTCGCGCGGTGCGTCCTTCAGCGCCTTGTTATACGACCATTGCGACGGCGGCATCGGATTCGTCGCGATGGTCGCTGCGCCTTCGTAGACCGTCTTGATGATCGCCTGCTTGTCGATCGCCATGTCGAGCGCGCGGCGCACGTTCACGTTATCGAGCGGCTTGTGCGTCGTGTTGTAGCCCACATACGCGACGTTGAAGCCGACGCCCGACAGCACCGTGAGCTTCGGATCCTGCCTCGCTGCGGCAATGTCGGCGGGACGCGGAAACGACGTCACCTGGCATTCTCCGCTCGATAGCTTCTGCTGACGCACGGCGGCATCGGGCGTGATCGAGAAAACCAGCTTGTCGATATGCACGTCCTTGCGGTTCCAGTAAGTCGGATTGGCGTCGTAGCGGATCGTCGCGTCCTTCTGATAGTCGCGGAACACGAACGCGCCCGTGCCCACTGGCTTCTGATTGAGGTCTTCCGGCTTGCCCTGCTTCAGCAGTTGCGTGGCATATTCCGCCGATACGATCGATGCGAACTCCATCGCGATGTTGCGCACGAACACGACATCAGGCGTCTTCAACGTGAAGCGCACGGTGTAGTCGTCGAGCTTGTCGACGGATGCAATGTTCTTGTCGTAGCCGAGATCGGTCAGATACGGGAAGCTGACGGGATTCGCCTTCTGAAACGGCTCGTTCGGATCGATCATGCGCTTGAACGTGAATACGACATCGTCCGCGTCGAAGTCGCGCGTCGGCTTGAACCAGGCGGTCGACTGAAACTTCACGCCGCGCCGAAGATGAAACGTGAAGGTCTTCGCATCCGCGGACTCATCCCACTTCTCGGCGAGACCCGGCACGAGATCGAGCGTGCCGCGCTTGAATTCGACGAGCTGATCGTAGACCGCATGCGCGCCCGCATCGAAGTCGGTGCTCGTCGTGTATTGCGCGGAATCGAAACCGGCGGGGCTGCCTTCGGAACAGAACACGAGCGTCTTGTTCGCCGCCGATGCGGCTTGCGACGTCAATGCGAATGCGGCAAAGAGGGAAACGGCAAGGAGTCGATGCGTCAGAACCATTTTTCTTGTTTGCTCGGAAGAGTGGGCAAGCCGCCTCGCGGCGGGCGTGAGCCATACTCTACCAAGCAAACGTTTTTCGAGCTTGCTACATCGAGCGCAACGCGAAGCGCTTGAGCTTGCCCGTCTCGGTGCGCGGCAACGCCGTTAGAAACGTCACGATGCGCGGATACTTGTAAGGCGCGACAGTGCGCTTGACGAACGCCTGCAATTCAGCGATGAGCGCATCGTCGCCGGTGAAACCGGGATTGAGCACGACGAACGCCTTTACCACTTGCCCGCGCGTTTCATCGGGCACGCCGATCACGCCGCATTCCGCCACCGCTTCATGCTGCATCAGCACGCTTTCCACTTCCGGCCCGGAGATGTTGTAGCCCGCCGATACGATCATGTCGTCGGCGCGCGCCTGATAGAACACGTAACCGTCATCATCGATCACGACGGAATCGCCGGGCAAGTTCCAGCCGTCGCGCACGAATTTCGACTGACGTTCATCGGCGAGATAGCGGCAACCCGTCGGGCCGCGCACCGCGAGCTTGCCGATGGTTCCGGGCGGCACCGGCTGCATCGCATCGTCGACGGCCTGCACGATATAGCCCGGCACCGCGCGTCCGATCGCGTGCTCGCGCACGTCCGCACCCGCCGACGAAACGAAGATATGAATCATCTCCGTGCCGCCGATGCCGTCGATCATTTCGATGCCGCTCGCTTCGCGCCATGACGCGCGCGTGGAATCGGGCAACGCTTCGCCCGCCGACACGGTCTTCTTCAGGCTCGACACATCGAAGCCTTCGATGAGCGGCGCCATCTGCCGATAGAACGTCGGCGCAGTGAACATGATCGTCGCGCGAAAGCGCTGCACGGTTTGCAGGAGCGTTTCGGGCGTGAGCTTTTCGAGCAGGATCGTCGACGCGCCCACGCGCAATGGAAAGCACAGCAGGCCGCCGAGGCCGAACGTGAACGCGAGCGGCGGCGTGCCGCAGAACACATCGTCGGCCGTGGGCTTCAGGATGTGTCGCGGGAACAGATCGCACATCGCAAGGACGTCGCGATGAAAGTGCATGCAGCCTTTCGGCGCGCCGGTCGTGCCGCTCGTGAATGCGATGAGGCACACGTCGTCGGCGGCGGTGTCGCAGGCATCGAAATGATCGGGCTTGCTTCGAGCCAGCGATTCGAGCGACGCGGGTGCATCGTCGTGAAACGTCAGCACTTGCGCGAGCGCTTCGCAATGGAAGTCGTCGCCTTTCGTCGTGCAGCGCTGCAGTTCTTCCATGAGACGCACATCGCATAGCGCCGCCGATATCCGCGCCTTCTCGATGATCTGCTTCAGTTCTTTCGCGCGCAGCAGCGGCATCGTCGGCACGACGACGAGACCGGCCTTCAGCGCCGCGAAGAACGCGACGGCCATCTGCAACGTATTCGGCCCGCGCAACAACACGCGATTGCCCGGACGCAAACCCATTTCATCGACGAGCACATGCGCGCTGCGATTCACGAGCGTGCGCAACTCGCGATACGTCGTTGCGTGCGGCTCGCCGTTCGCATCGGACCAGATTGCCGTGCGATCGCCATGTCCGCTTTCGATCGCGCGATCCAGCAACTCGGTCGCGCAATTCACGCGCGCCGGATAAGCGACGTCCGCATTGTCGAGCATGAGCACCGGCCATTGTTCCTGCGGCGGCAGATGATCGCGCGCGAAAGTATCGATGTGTGCCGAGCGTTCCATCGTGTCCTCCGCTTAGTCGGGGATAACAGCCGTGGCTTCGATCTCCACCAGCGCATCGTCTTCGATGAGCGCGACGACTTGCACCGCACTCATCGCGATGTCGTAATCGCCGATCAGCTCGCGGAATGCCGCGCCGATTTCCTTCGCCGCCGCGAGATACGCGCGCTTGTCGGTCACGTACCACGTCATGCGAACGAGATGCTCCGGCTTGCCGCCCGCTTCGCGCAGCACGGCCACGATATTGCGCAGCGCCTGCGCGGCCTGAGCGCCGAATGCGTTGCTGACGAAGCGCGCCTCTTCGTCCCAGCCGATCTGCCCCGCGATGAACACCTGCGTGCCGCGCACCGCGACGCCGTTCGCGTAACCGCGCGGCTTGATCCAGTCCGAAGGCTGAAGGGTCTTTTTCATGAGCGTGATTCCTCTTGAAGTGCGCGGCTCGTGCCCGGCGCGAACCGTTCGATCGCGAGGGCGATGTCGCCGGGAATGGCGATCGAGCGGCCATCGTCGAGCGATGTCGTCACGAGGACCTGCTTCGCGCGAAAGCGCACTTCGCCGTCGCAATGACAGACGATGTCGATGCGGATCGAGCGCTGTCCGACGGAATCGACCGCGAGCGACAGCGTCACCGTTTCGCCCATGCGGCTCGGTCGCGAGAACTCGCAATTGAGCTTGACGATGGGAAGTCCGACGCGGCGCCGCGAGATCATGTGCGCGTAGTCGATGCCGAGCGCATCGTCGAACCAGTCTTCGACGAGCATGTTCGTCATCACCAGGTATTGCGGAAAGTACACGATGCCCGCCGGATCGCAGTGCGCGAAGCGGATTCGCATCGGCATGTCGAAGCGTTGTGTCATCGTTGATGTGCTCCGTGCGCCTTGAGCAAGTCGCGTCCGACGATCAACTGCTGCACTTCCGTCGCGCCTTCATAGATGCGCAGCGCGCGTATCTCGCGATACAGCGATTCGACCGCCGTACCGCTCTTCACGCCGAGGCCGCCCCACAACTGCACGGCTGCATCGATGACCTGTTGCGCGCCTTCGCTCGCGTGCCATTTCGCCATCGCGGCTTCGCGCGTCACGCTCTCGCCCTGATCGCGCAGCCACGCGGCGCGATACACGAGCAGCGCGCTCGTGTCGATGGTCAACGCCATCTGCGCGAGCTTCGCCTGCGTGAGCTGAAAGTCGCCGAGCGTCTGGCCGAACATCTTGCGCGATGCGGCGCGTTCGAGCCCTTCCTGCATCGCGTGACGCGCGAAGCCGAGCGATGCCGCCGCCACCGACGTGCGGAAGATATCGAGCGTGCGCATCGCGATCTTGAAGCCTTCGCCCGCGGCGCCCAGCATCTGACTGCGCGGCACGCGCGCGTTCTCGAAGTGCAGGCGCGCGAGCGGATGCGGCGCGATCACGTCGATGCGTTCGGCGATCTGCAAGCCGGGCGTATCCGCATCGACGATGAACGCGCTGATGCCGCGCGAGCCCGGCGCTTCGCCTGTGCGCGCGAACACGACATGGAAGTCCGCGATGCCGCCGTTCGATATCCACGTCTTGTCGCCGTTCAGCACGTAGGCGTCGCCATGGGCGCGCGCATCGAGCGACATCGCCGCGACATCCGATCCCGCTTCCGGTTCCGACAACGCGAACGCCGCCAATGCAGTGCCGTTCGCGACGCGCGGCAAATAGCGCTCTTTCTGCGCATCGCTGCCGGCGAGCGATATGGCGCCCGAGCCGAGCCCTTGCATCGCGAAGGCGAAGTCCGCGAGGCTGTCGTGTTTCGCGAGCGTTTCGCGCAGCAGGCACACGGCGCGCGTGTCGATCGTATCGTTCGATGCGCCGTATCGGGTGCCGCCGATGCAGTGCCTGAGCCATCCCGCATCGCCGAGCATGCGCACGAGGCGCTTGCAGGCCGCGTCGGTATCGGCGTGATCGACATGCTTCAGATGCTCGTTCGCCCATGCATCGGCATCGCGTGCGAGTTCGCGATGTCTCTCATCGAAGAAGGGCCATGCGAGCGCGCTGTGTGGATCGGCGTTCATTCAGTCTCCTTCGAACACGGGACGCGTCTTCCCCGCGAACGCGCGATAGGCGCGCTCGAAATCGCGCGTGCTCATGCAGATGGCTTGCGCCTGCGCTTCCGATTCGATCGCTTCGTCGATGCTCATGCTCCATTCCTGATGCAGCATCTTCTTCGTGATGCCGTGCGCGAAGGTCGGCCCGGCGACGAGTTCGGACGCGAGCTTCGCGGCTTCGTCGAGCAAGGTTTCGGGTGCGCAAAGGCGGTTGTAGAAGCCCCAGTGATAGCCTTCTTCGCCGCTTGCCGAGCGGCCCGTGAAGAGCAATTCGGCAGCGCGTCCCTGACCGATGATGCGCGGCAGAATCGAACACGCGCCCATGTCGCAACCCGCGAGACCGACGCGCGCAAAGAGAAATGCGAGCTTGCTGCGCGCGGTGCCGAGACGCATGTCGGACGCCATCGCGAGGATCGCGCCCGCGCCCGCGCAGACGCCATCGACGGCGGCTATGATCGGCTGCGGGCAATGACGCATCGCCTTGACGAGATCGCCCGTCATGCGTGTGAAGAGCAATAGCTCGGGCATCGGTAGATCGATCAGCGGTGCGATGATTTCATGCACGTCGCCGCCGGAGCAGAAGTTGTCGCCCGCGCCGTGGATCACGACGGCTTTCACATCGGTCGCATAGGCGAGTTGCCGAAACAGATCGCGCAACTCCGCATACGATCCGAACGTCAGCGGGTTCTTGCGTTCGGGCCGGTTCAGCATGATCGTCGCGACATCGTTCGTGACGGACCATCCGAAGTGCGTCGCGCGATAGTCCGCGAGCGTTACGCGATTGCCGGCGAGAAGCGCATCGGCGCTCGATGAGCTCATCTGTGTCTCCTTAGTCCTTCAGCGTCTTCAGCAGATGCTGCTTCAGCTTGCCGAGCCGCTGATGCGTCTGCGATTTTTCGTTCAGTTCGAGACCGCCGAACATTTCGACGACCCATTGCTCATGCGCGGTCGCCATCTTGTCGAACGCGGCGCGGCCTTGCGGCGTGAGACGCACGCTCGTCGAACGGCGATCGTTCGGATCGGCATAACGCGATACCAGTCCTTCTTTTTCGAGCTGATCCGTGATGCCCGTCACATTGCCGCCGGTGACCATCATGCGGCGCGATAGCTCGGTCATCTTCAGGCCCTCGGGATGACGTTCGAGTTGCGCCATCAGGTCGAAGCGCGGCAAGGTCGTATCGAACTCGGTGCGCAGGCGCTTGCGCAGTTCGGCTTGCACGAGGTTCGTCGTGGTCAGCATGCGCAGCCATAAGCGCAGTCCCATGTGGCTGTCGGCGCCGGTGCTCATCTCGAGATCGACGACGTTGTCCGCCGGTTTCTCCACGCCCTTGCGCGGCGCTTTCTGCTCGGTTGCGGCGTTCGTCTTCTTGTTGCCTGCGATGTTGCTCACGTTACTTCTCCACCTGATACGGATATCGACTGGCCGTTCATCGCATCGGAACCGGGCGCGCACAGCCATAGCACGGCGTTGGCGACTTCTTCCGGCTGCACGAAACGGCGTTGCGGGTTGTTGCGCACGAGCGCATCGCGTGCGTCCTGTTCGCTGCGCGCGGTCTTCGACATGATCTGATCGAGCGATGCGCGCAGCAGCTCGGTTTCGGTATAACCGGGGCATACCGCGTTGACGGTTATGCCCTTCGTCGCGACTTCGAGAGCGAGCGCGCGCGTGAGACCGATGACGCCATGCTTCGCTGCGCAATACGCCGCGACATACGCATAACCGATCTGTCCCGCCGTGCTCGCGACATTCACGATGCGGCCAAAGCCACGCTCCAGCATCGACGGCAACACGGCGCGCGTGCAGAAGAACACGCCGGTGAGATTGACGTCGATCATGCGTTGCCACAGTGCCGCATCGGTTTGCGTGAAAGGCGCGGCTTGCGCGTGGCCTGCGTTGTTCACGAGGATATCGGCCGGACCGGCGCGCGAGAAGGCTTCGGCGACGGCGGCTTCATTCGTCACATCGACGCGTATGCACGCGACGTCGGCGTAATCGCGCATCGCGTCGCGCTGCGCTTCGAGGCGCGCGAGATCGCGGCCCATCAGCGTGATGCGTGCGCCGGCATGCGCGAGCGCCTCTGCGCACGATGCGCCGATGCCGCTGCCACCGCCTGTCACGACCGCGTGTTTGTCGGCGAGAGTCGTCATGATCAGACCGTTCCTTCAGCGCGTTGCGCGCGTTCTTGCGGCGTGAGGCGCGCATTGTCGGCGGCCAGTGCGCGCTCGCGTTCGAGATTGCGTTCCAGTTGCGATTTGGCGGCCGCGTATTGCTTCGGCCACGCGATATCGAAGTAGCCGATCTTCGCGGCCTCGTTCAATGTCCACGATGGATTCGCGAGATGCGGGCGCGCCACCGCGCACAAGTCCGCACGTCCCGCGGCGATGATGCTGTTCACGTGATCCGCTTCCGAGATCGCGCCGACCGCGATGGTCGCGATACCCGCTTCATTGCGTATGCGATCCGCGAACGGCGTCTGGAACATGCGCCCGAACACAGGCTTCTCCTGCTTGCTGACTTGCCCTGAAGAGACGTCGATCATGTCCGCGCCGGCGGCCTTGAATGCGCGCGCGATCTCGACGGCGTCGTCGGGCGTCGTCCCGCCATCGACCCAATCGTGCGCGGAAATGCGAACGGACATCGGCTTGTCTTGCGGCCACACAGCGCGCATCGCCTTGAATACTTCGAGCGGATAACGCAGGCGATTTTCGAGCGAGCCGCCGTATTCGTCAGTGCGATGATTGGTCAGCGGCGAGAGAAAGCTCGACAGAAAGTAGCCATGCGCGCAGTGCAGTTCGAGCCAGTCGAAGCCTGCAAGCGCGGCCATTTCCGTGGCGCGCACGAACTGCGTTTCGATCTCGCGCAATTCGTCGTGCGATGCCTCGCGCGACCATTGGCTCACGCCTTGCAGATACTGTTGCGGCGATGCGGAAACCAGCGGCCAGTTGCCATCGGGAAGCGGCTGATCGATGCCTTCCCAGCTCACGCGCGTCGATGCCTTCGCGCCCGCATGGCCGAGCTGCATGCCGATCTTCGCATCCGATTGCGCATGCACGAAATCGACGATGCGCTTCCACGCCGCGAGATGCTCCGGCGCATACATGCCCGGACATCCCGGCGTGATGCGCGCTTCGGGCGACACGCAGGTCATCTCGGTCATCACGAGCGCGGCGCCGCCCATCGCGCGCGCGCCGAGATGCATCAGGTGATAGTCGCCCGCGATGCCATCGACGGCGGAATACTGCGCCATCGGCGAAACGACCACGCGATTCTTCAGCGTGACGCCGCGCAATGTGAACGGCGTGAACATCGGCGGAACGGATCGTTGCCGCGCGTTGCGCTCGATGCCCGCACGCGCGGCCAGCCAGTCTTCGAATGAGGCGAGATATCCTGCATCGCGCTCGCGCAGGTTTTCATGCGAAATGCGCTGCGAGCGCGTGAGCAACGAGTATGCAAACTGCTCGGGCTCGAACGACGCGTATCGATCCACATGCTCGAACCACTCCGTCGAATTGCGCGCGGCATTCTGAATGCGCAATACATCGACGCTGCGTACTTGCGTGTAATGCGCGAGCGCGCCGTCGAGATCGCCGTTCTTCATCGCGAACGCAGTGTCGATGCTGTTCGCGAGTTCGATCGCATCTTCGAGCGCGAGCTTCGTCCCCGATCCGATCGAAAAATGCGCGGTATGCGCGGCATCGCCCATCAACACGACGGGCGTCCGTTTGCCGTTCGCGGATTCGCGCCAATGCACCCATTCGCGATTGACGACGCGCGGAAAGCGGATCCATTGCGCCGATCCGCGCAAGTGCGTGGCGTTCGAGATCAGCGCGTGGCCGTCGAGATGCTTCGCAAAAAGCTTTTCGCAGAACGCGATGCCGTCTTCCTTGCTCATGTCGGCGAGGCCGGCCGCACGCCATACGCGTTCGGGTGCCTCGACGATGAACGTCGACGTGTCTTCATCGAAGCGATAAGCATGCGCCTGAAACCAGCCCCATTCCGTTTTTTCGAACGCGAACGTGAATGCGTCGAAGCACTTGTGCGTGCCGAGCCACACGAAGCGGCAATCGCGCATGTCGATATCGGGCTGATACGTCGACGCGTATTTCTGCCGAATCGCGCTGTTCAATCCGTCGCTCGCGATGATGAGATCGGCGTCGTAGTCCTCGTCGTTCGTGACTTGCGTTTCGAAGACGAGCTTCACGCCGAGGTCTTCGCAACGCGCTTGCAGGATATTCAGCAGACGTTTGCGGCCGATGCCGCAGAAGCCGTGACCCGACGAGCGCACGGTGCGCCCGCCGATGTGGACGTCGATGTCGTCCCAGTGATTGAAGGCGTCGAGAATGGCATCGGCGCTTGGCGGGTCCGCCGCGCGCAGGTTGCCGAGCGTCTGGTCGGAGAACACGACGCCCCAGCCGAACGTGTCGTAAGGACGGTTGCGTTCGACGACGGTGATGTCGTAAGCGGGATGGCGGCGCTTCATCAAAAGCGCGAAATACAGGCCCGCCGGACCTCCGCCGATGCAGACGATACGCATGCTTGCTCTCCGACTCGTGTCTTTCCTCGTGATAATTTAGGTTTGGATAATTTAGATGTCAAGTAAAAAGACGACGGAGCGCACCGCGCGTCCGTACTTTTCCCCGCTAGTCTTCGCGGATTTCCCGTGCGCAACGCTGCAAGCGGATGAATGCCCGATACCGCGCGTCGTGAAGGCGCGCGAGATCGCCCGTTGCCGGCGCGTAGGTTTTTTCGACGCGCGCCATGCCGCTCATCGCCGATCGAACGTCGCCGAACAGGCCGCCCGCCACCGCGCCGAGCATCGCGGCGCCGAGCAGCACCGGCTCATCGACCTGCGTGGCCAGCACCGGCTTGCCGGTCGCATCGGCGAGCAGCTGCCGGACGAGATCGAGCCGGCCCGCGCCGCCGCTGATCATCACGCGCTCGATCGGCGCGCCGGCGTCCGCCTGCGCTTCGATGATCTGCCGCAGACCATAAGCGATGCTGCACACGCCGGCGACATACAGCGCGACCAGATTGTCGAGGCCGGCTTCCATGCCGAGACCGGCGATGACCGCGCGCGCGTGCGGATCGGCGAAGGGCGCGCGGTTGCCGAGAAACTCCGGGACGACGTGCAGGCCATCGGCGAGCTTCACCGCGTCCGACAGGCTGCCGGAGGCCTGAGCCGCCAAGCCGGCGAGCATGGCCGGCAGCGATTCGCCGCGCTCTTTCGCGCGAAGCGTGGCTTCGGCGGCGGCGGGATGCATCGCGAGCAGGCGCTCGATCGCCGCGCCGGCGACCGATTGACCGCCTTCGTTGAGCCACGCCTGCGGCACCATCGCCGAGAAGTACGGGCCCCAGACGCCGGGCACGAAGACCGGCTCGGCGGTCGTCGTCATCGTGCATGACGACGTGCCGAACACATAGGCGAGGCACGACTCCGGATCGCCCTGTGCGCCCACGGTGCCGATGCCGCCCGCATGGGCATCGATCACGCCCGCGCCGACCGGTGTGCCCGCGATCAGCCCGAGTTCCGCGGCGGCGCGTTCGGTCAGCCCGTTGCCGAGCCGCGTGCCCGGTTCGACCACCTGCTGGCCGATGCGCGCGAAGCCCTCGTCCGCCAGCGCGCCGAGACCGATGGTCCGGAAATAGCTCTCGTCCCAGCGCCGTTCATGCGCGAGATAGGTCCACTTGCAGGTCACGGTGCAGACCGACCGCGACGTATCGCCGGTCGCGCGCCATGTCAGGAAGTCGGTGAGATCGAAGAATTGCCATGCGGCGTCGAAGACGCGCGGACGGTTTTCCAGAAGCCACAACAGCTTCGGCGTCTCCATTTCCGGTGAGATCCTGCCGCCGACGTATTTCAGCACCGCGTGGCCGGTCGCGTTGATGCGCTCCGCCTGCCCGATCGCGCGATGATCCATCCAGACGACGATGTCGCGTTCCGCCTGCTCCGACGGTCCCACGGGCAGCGGTTTGCCGCCATCGCCGAGCACGACGAGCGAGCAGGTCGCATCGAAGCTGATGCCCGCGACGGACTCCGGCGCGATTGCCGCCTGCGCGAGCGCCGCTTTTACGGCGTGGCAGACGGCGCTCCAGATTTCCCCGCTCGATTGCTCGACGATGCCGCCGCTTTCATGAAACAGCGTGATGTCCTTTTTCGCCGATGCGGCCATGTTGCCGGCGGTATCGAAAATTCCGGCGCGTGCGCTGCCGGTGCCGACGTCGACGCCAACGACGTAGCGTTCGCCGGCGCTGCGGTTGCTTGCGTTCATCTCTCTGTCCGTGGTTCGGGATAGGGGCGTCGCAGATCGACGCTGTTCGGCAAACCTGCCGCCGAGTAGTATGCCCGAACCCCGAATTCCGAAGACGGCAACGCGAGGCGCTCGTCTAAAGCCGCTACTTGATGAAGCTGAGTTCCTTGCTGATCTTTTCGAGGATCGGCTTCTTTCTCTCGTTGAAGACCGCCTTGTTTTCCTGAATGAGATTGTTGCCCTTGGTATCGATCGAGATGATCAGCGGGCCGAACTCCTTCACGCGGTTGATCCACAAGGTTTCGGGCATGCCGAGATCCTGCCATTCGGCGCCTTCGATTTCCTCGACGAGCGTCGCCGCGAGCACCGCGCATCCGCCCGGGAAGATCGCATGAACCGCCTTGTGCTCCATGCAGCCCGCGGCCGTTTCCGGTCCCATGCCGCCTTTGCCGACGATCAGCTTCACGCCGGTCTGCTCGATGAACTCGCGCTCGAATTTCTCCATGCGCATGCTCGTCGTCGGTCCGATGGACACCATCTCGAACGCGCCGTCGTCCTTCTTGCGCACGATCGGGCCCGCATGAAAGATCGCGCCGCCGTTGAGATCGACGGGCAGCTCGCGCCCTTGCTCGATCAATCGACGATGCGCGACATCGCGGCACGTCACCAGGCGCCCCGTCAGATAGACGACGTCGCCGACCTTCAGATCCTCGAGGTCTTCGCTTTTGATGGGGGTTGTCAGAACCTTCTTCACAGTACGACTCCTTCATGCGAGAGCACTTCGTAGGACATGTCTGCGTTGATGCGGATCTTGCCGCGGCGATGCGCCCAGCATCCGGTGTTGATGGCCACGCCGATGGTCGACGGATGCCGCGCCGACGATTCGATGTTGACGCCCATCACGCTATTGTTTCCGGTGAGCCCCTGAGGGCCGATGCCGACTTCGTTGAGCCCTTGTTCGAGCAACTCTTCCATCAGCGCGGCGCGCGGATTCGCGCTCTTCGAATCGACCGGACGAAGGATCGCCAGCTTCGACAGTCGCGCGGCAGTCTCGACCGAAGTGGATACGCCGACGCCGACGAGCAGCGGCGGGCACGCATTCACGCCGCGCTCGGTGATGACGTCCATCACGAATTCGGCGACGCCTTCATAGCCTTGCCCCGGCATCAGAACCTTCGCCGCGCCGGGAAGCGTGCAGCCGCCGCCCGCCATGTAGACGTCGATCGTGCAGCTGTCCTTCTCCGGCACGATGCGCCAGTCGAGCCACGGAATCTGCGTGCCGGTGTTCGTGCCCGTGTTCTTCTCGTCGAACGTTTCGACGGCGTTGTGACGCAAAGGCCCGAGCTTCGTCGCGCCGGCGGTGGCTTCCTGAAGGATTTCCTCGAGCTCGCCGAGCAGCGGAAAATTCGCGCCCGCCTCGACGAAATACTGGATCACGCCCGTGTCCTGACAGCTCGGACGGTTCAGCTTGTCGGCGGCGTCCTGGTTGCTGTCCATCGAATCGTAAATCGACTTGGCGAGCGGATTGGTTTCCATCGTGCGCAATTCCGCGAGCTTCGCCTTGACATCCTTCGGCAGGCGCTTGCCGATATAGGCGGTGAACTTCGCCATGGTGTCCGTGACGGACTGAATGGCCGCTTCCTTTTCCATCTTGATTCCTCTACGACGTGTTGAGTTGGGGGACGCGCGCGTGCTTTTTCAGTGTGCGGCGGCGTTGCTGGTCGATACCGAAGGCTTCTGCGAGCGGGCGAGAAGCAAGGTCAGCACGGCGGACATCACGAGAAGACCGGCGACGAAATAGAGGCCGCCCGCATAGCTGCCCGTCGATTCCTTGAGCCAGCCGATGACGACCGGACCGGCGAAGCCGCCCAGATTGCCGATCGAGTTGATCGTCGCGATGCCGGTGGCGGCCGCCGCGCCGGAGAGAAACATCGTCGGCATGGTCCAGAGCGGCGGCTTCGCGCAACTGATGCCGATGTTCACCAGCGTCAGCGAGGCGATCAGACCGACGACGCTATTGGCCATCGCCGCCACGATCAGGCCGACCGCCGCCGCGACGCACGCCAGCACGACGTGCCAGGTTCGCTCGCCGGTGCGATCCGAATGGCGCGACCACAGCACCATCGCGATGACGGACACGATCGGCGGAATCGCGTTGAGCAGGCCGACGGTCATCGACGACACGCCCAGTTGCTTGATGATCTGCGGCGCCCAGATGCCGAGCGTGTACAGCCCCGCCGACGTGCCGAAGTAAATCAGCGACAGCGCGATTACGCGGGGATTCGCAAGGCCGCTGATGATGCCGTGCTTCGCCGTGGTCGCGCGGCTGGCGGTTTCGGCGTTCATGACATCGACCAGCCAGTTGCGCTCGTCGTCCTTCAGCCATTTGGCCTTCTCGGGCTTGTCGGTCATGTAGAAGAAGACGACCACGCCGAGAATGAGCGCCGGCACGGCTTCGAGGATGAAGAGCCATTGCCATCCGTGCAGTCCCATTACGCCGTCCATTTCGAGCAGCGCGGCGGACAGCGGCGAGCCGAGCGCGGTGGAAAGCGGCGCGGCGGCCATGAAGAACGCGACGACGCCAGCGCGATGCCGCGCGGGAAACCAGTAGCTGAGATACAGGATGATGCCGGGGAAGAAGCCCGCTTCGGCCGCGCCCAGCAGGAAGCGGATGATGTAGAAGCTCGTCGGCCCGGTGACGAACGCCATCGCCGCCGAGATGATCGCCCACGTCACCATGACCCGCGCAATCCAGATGCGCGCGCCGACCTTGTGCAGCACGATGTTCGACGGCACTTCGAACAGGAAATAGCCCCAGAAGAAGATGCCCGCGCCGAAGCCGAGAATCGACGCGGTGAAGCCGAGGTCGGTCTTCATCGTGAGCGCCGCGAAGCCGATATTCACCCGGTCGATATACGCGATGAAGTACAGCAGCATGATGAACGGCACGATGCGCCAGCTGACCTTGCGCAGAGTGCGCTTCTCGATGTCCATTTCCATGGAACGTCTCCTGATTCCGATTGATAGGGTTCGAAACCGTCTGGTGCGGTTTTGATGCCGTCTTCGAACGTCGGCTCGAAGCGGTCGCCCTTTACGTGAGCTGACGCCTAGGTTAAAACCGTTGGAATCGCGTATGAATCGACTTAAACTTAATTCATCATTGCAAAAAAATCACGAATGGGCACCGACTCGGAACTGGGATTCTTCTGCCTGCTGGTGAAGCAAGGCAGTCTGGCCGCGACCGCGCGAGAGCTGAATCTGACGCCGCCGGCGGTCTCGCGGCGGCTCTCTTCGCTCGAAGACCGGCTCGGCGTGCGCCTGCTCAACCGCACGACGCGGCGCATCAGCCTGACGAGCGAAGGCGAGGTGTATTTCGCGAACGCCCAGCGAATATTGAGCGATATCGACGACATGGAGCGGACGGTCTCCAGCAGCCGGGCCGCGCCGAAAGGACTGTTGCGCGTCAATGCGCCGTTGGGATTCGGGCGGTCGTATATCGGTCCGGCGATCTCGGAATTCAGCGAGGCGTTTCCCGATGTCGAAGTGCAACTGCATCTGACCGATCGGCCGATCAGCCTGCCGGACGAGAGCATCGACGTGTCCGTGCGCTTCGGCGAGATGCCGGATTCACGGCTGATCGCGAAGAAGATCGCGTCGAATCGGCGGCTTCTGGTGTCGTCGCCGGGATATTTGCGTGTGGCCGGAGAGCCGGCGCATCCGCATGATCTGACTTCGCATCAATGCATCGTGCTGCGTCAGAACGAGGCCGCCTATGGCAACTGGCGTCTGACGCGCAGCGGGCGCACGGAGACCGTGAAAGTGCACGGCAAGCTCAGCACCAACGACGGCGAAGTGGCGCTGAACTGGGCGCTGGAAGGGCGCGGCATTCTCATGCGCGCGGAATGGGACGTCGCGAAGTATCTGCGCAGCGGAAGGCTGGTTCAGGTGTTGAGCGAATACGACACGCCGCCCGCCGATATCTACGCGGTCTATCCCGAACGGCTGAATCTGTCGCCGAAGGTCGCGGTTTTCGTCGATCATCTGCGTCACTATCTCGGCCAGCACGCCGACGGCCCGTCGCCCGCCGGCTCGCCGTGGTAGCGGCGCTTCACGCGTCGCCCTTCAGCTCCTGCGCGATGAAGTCGACGAACGTGCGAATGCGGTTCGACATCTGATGCCGCTGCGAGTAGACCGCGAAGATATCGGCGTTGGGCGTTTCGTGGTCGGGCAGCACGCGCACGAGCGAGCCATCGGCCAGATACGGCTTCAGGTCCCATTCGGCGCGCATCAGGATGCCGTGGCCTTCGAGCGCCCACTTCACGGCTATTTCGCCGTCGTTCGTCGTGAGCGTGCCGTCGATGCGCACCGCTTCCGTCTTGCGCGACGCGCCGCGTCCGGACGTGAGCCGCCACACGCCGTAGGCTTCGTCGCCCTGACGAATGCCGATGCAGTTATGCCGCGTCAGATCGTGCGGGACGAGCGGCATGCCATGCGCCTCGATATACGACGGCGCGGCGCACAACAGCCGCCGGTTTCCCGCGAGACGCCGCGCGATCACGCGCGTATCGGGCGGTTCGCCGAACCGGATGCAGACGTCGAACTTGTCGTCGGTGAGCGGCGGCGGCGTGACCGACAACTGCAACTGCACCGACACTTGCGGATACATCCTGCTGAAACGCGAAATCAGCGGCGCGACGTGACTGCGCCCGAAACCGAGCGTCGCGTTCACGCGCAGCAGACCTTTCGGGCTTTGCTTGGCGGCGCCGAGCAGTTCGGAGAGTTCGTCGATCTCGTCGAGAATCCGGCGCGCGTGTTCCAGATACAGCTCGCCTTCCGGCGTGAGCATCATCCGCCGCGTCGTGCGATTGACGAGCGCCACGCCGGCGCGCGCTTCCATCTGCGAAAGACGCTTGCTGACGGCCGCCGCCGTGAGGCCGAGCTCGCGCGCGGCCGCGCTCAGACTGCCTGCCGCCGACAGCGTGGAGAAGAAGCTCAGATCGGCGGGCTGGACGGCATCGGGCATCGGTTCATTCGTAACTTCAGGTTAAAGATGCTTTGAGTCTAGCACCGGTTTTGGAGCCGGAATGCGGTTAAAGTTCGCCCATACCCGACAACATCGAAGGACGGAGACATGAAGAGCTATCGCATTGCAACGATTCCCGGCGACGGCATCGGCAAGGAAGTGGTTCCGGCGGGCCAGCAAGTGCTCGAAGCGCTCGCCAAGTCCACGCAGGCATTCGCTTTCGAATTCGAGAATTTCGACTGGGGCGCGGACTATTACCGTCAGCATGGCGTGATGATGCCCGCGAACGGACTCGATGCGATCCGGGACAAGGACGCCATTCTCTTCGGCTCGGCGGGCGATCCGGACGTGCCCGATCACATCACGCTGTGGGGCCTGCGTCTCAAGATTTGCCAGGGATTCGACCAGTACGCGAACGTGCGTCCGACGCGCATCCTGCCGGGCATCGACGCGCCGCTGAAGCGCTGCAAGCCCGAAGACCTGAACTGGGTGATCGTGCGCGAAAACTCGGAAGGCGAATATTCCGGCGTGGGCGGGCGCGTGCATCAAGGTCATCCGATCGAAGCCGCGACCGATGTGTCGATCATGACGCGCGCGGGCGTCGAGCGCATTCTGCGGTTCGCGTTCCGCCTCGCGCAGTCGCGTCCGCGCAAGCTGCTGACCGTCATCACGAAGAGCAACGCGCAACGTCACGCAATGGTCATGTGGGACGAGATCGCGAACGAGGTCGCCGCCGAATTCCCCGATGTCAAATGGGACAAGGAACTCGTCGACGCCGCCACCGCGCGCATGGTCAATCGTCCGCAGACGCTCGATACGATCGTCGCCACCAATCTTCACGCCGACATTCTCAGCGATCTCGCCGCCGCGCTCGCGGGCAGTCTCGGCATCGCGCCGACGGGCAACATCGATCCGGAGCGCCGCTATCCGTCGATGTTCGAACCGATTCACGGCTCCGCGTTCGACATCATGGGCAAGGGCCTGGCGAATCCCGTCGGCACGTTCTGGTCGGTCGTGATGCTGCTCGAACATCTCGGCGAGTTCGACGCGGCCAAACGCGTCATGCAGGCGATCGAAGCCGTGACATCCGACAAGTCGCTGCACACCGGCGATCTCGGCGGCACCGCGACGACGGCGCAAGTCACGGCCGCCGTCTGCGCGCTGGTCGACAAGCAGGCGGCTAACGCGGCCTGAATCGGTTGCCCGATGACGTCCCGCGAGCGCGTCTATTTCTCCGCGCCGATGGTCGTCACGGGCTGCCATTTCATCGACTTGACCTGATACAGCGTCGATGTCGGGTTGTTCAGATCGCCGAACTTGTCGAACGAGATATTTCCGGTGATGCCGTTGTACTGGATCGTGCGCAGCGTCTCGATGATCGCGGCGGGCTTCACGGAATTTGCTTTCTTCATCGCGGTGATGGCGAGCCACGCGCAGTCATACGCGAACGGCGCGTAGGTCAGCGTCTCCGCGCCGAAGCGCTTCTTGAATTTCGCGGCGAACGCGCGGCCTTCGGGCAATGAATCGACGGGCCGGCCGTATTCCCAGGCCATCGCGCCTTCAGCCGCGTTTCCCGCTGAACTGATGAACACGCTGTCGGCAATCCCGCCGCTGCCGACGAACTGCGCGCGGATGCCGAGCTGCTTCATGCGCTTGACGATCAGCCCGGCCTGACCATCGAGTCCGCCGAAGTACAGAAGATCGGCGTTGGCGGCCTTGATGTTCGTCAGTTGCGCATTGAATTCGACGGCCTTGTCGTTGGTGTATTCCTCCGACACGACCTGGCCGCCCGCCGCCTGCACCGCCTTCCTGAACTCTTCGACCGCGCCTTGCCCGAAGGCGGTCCGGTCGTCCATGACCGCGATCCGCTTCGCCTTCGTGACCTTCACGGCATACGTGCCGGCGTTGCCGGAATTCTGCGTGTCGGTGGCGATGATGCGGAACACGTTGTTCAAGCCCTGACGCGTAATCGCGGGATTCGTCGCCGCGGGATCGAGCAGCGGAATGCCGGCCTTCCCGAAGATGGGCGCGGAAGGCAGCGCGACGCCGGAGTTGTAATAGCCGACGACCGCAACGACGCCATCGTCGACGAGTTTCTGCGCCACCTGAACGCCGATGCGCGGATCGCCCTGATCGTCGACGGATGCGAGCTCGAACTGGACCGGCTGTCCGTCGATGCTGATGTGCTGGGCGTTGGCTTCTTCGATCGCGAGCCGCACGCCGTTTTCCAGATCCTTGCCGTTCGCGGCGCTGATGCCGGTGAGCGGCGCGGACAGGCCGATCTTGACGGTCTGCTGCGCGCTTGCAATGAGCGGAGCCAGGCAGAGCGCGGACGCCGCGAAGAGGGAAACGAACGTTTTCATGACAGGGCACTCCATCAAGTGAAGGTCATACGCGGTTCAGGCGTTCGCTTAACGCGGGCGAAGGCCGTCATTCGGCTTGTCGTATCGTTTCGGGACTTATTTTCTGTCGAATTCCGGCGGTTCGTATTCGGGGGAAAATACTGATTTCTCCGCGAGCGAACGATTGTTCTGCGGCGCGCCCATCATGAGTCGAGGATTTGCAGATGAATCGGACAGAGAAAGAAAAGATGCTGGCTGGCGAGCTGTACACGGCCAACAACGCAGAAATTCAGGCCGATCAGGCAGCGGCGCGCGCATGGATGGCGCGCTTCAATGGCGCGATGGACATGCCGCTCGCACAGCGGTACGGGTTGCTCGGCGAACGGTTCGCCGCCATCGGTCCGGACTCGATGGTCCGGCCGCCGTTTCATTGCGACTACGGCTACAACATCACGCTCGGCGCGGGCGTGTTCTTGAACTACAACTGCACGATTCTCGATGTCGTCGCCGTGGAGATCGGCGACATGACGCAGATCGCGACGGGCGTGCAGATTCTGACCGCCGATCATCCGCGCGATCCTGCCGTGCGCGCAACGGGCCTCGAACTGGGGCGTCCCGTGCGGATCGGCCGCAATGTGTGGATCGGCGCGGGCGCGATCATCCTGCCGGGCGTGACGATCGGCGATGACGCTCTGATCGGCGCAGGCAGCATCGTGACGCGCGATGTGCCCGCCGGCGCCACGGCGGTCGGGAATCCGGCGCGTGTTCGTCCTGCTGTCCGCGACTAGAAGTCCCGATCGCCGTTACCAGTTCTTCGATGCGAGCAGCGCCTTCACCTGTCCGGCGACGATGGTATAGCCGGCGTCGTTGAGATGGATCGCGTCGGAGCGCAGTGAAGACGGCGGAATGTCGTGGCTGTGATCGATGACGTCCTGAGGAAGGCTCGGATTGTAGGCATTGACGAGCGCAGTCTCGACGTCGATGAAATTGTCGGGATACGCCGCCTTCAGGGACGCGTTGAGATCGTCGAGATATTTCGCGACTTCTCCGCCCGCATACTCGCCGGTGAAATCGCCCTTGATGATCGAAAGCACCGCGAAGTGCGCGCCCGCGGGCTTGAGCCACTGTACGATGGACTTCACGTCCGCGAGGACGGTCTGTGCGTCATAGCCATTGTTGCGGCCGACCCAGATGATCGCGGTCCATGTGTCATAGCCTTCCGAATCGCCGAGAAATGCCGATCCGGCGGCGCAAGGCACTGCCGATCCGGCGCTGTCCCGCACGAACGTATAGGTTTCGGTCGTCGATGGCGGCCCGCCGTCCGCTGTGCGCTGGAGCGCGCCATGCACCGAGCAGAGCGTGCCCGGCTTGCTCCGAGCGACGTCATCGGCGGGTGTCGACAGCATGTCGATCGACACGCTCGAAAGATGGACCGCCGTGTTGCTCGCCGGCACGGCGTCGCCATCGACCGTGACCGTCGATGGCAATGCTCCGACGCGCGCCGCGATCTGCGTCGATGTCTGCCCGCCGATGCCGAGATTCGCAAAGGTCCGATTATTTAGTATGCCGGACAAAATTGCCGGGTATCCGCCGATATCCGATCCGACTCCCTGCGTCAGGCTATCGCCGATGGCAACGATATTCGGCGACGAACCCGCGGGCGTGGCAGCGGGAGCAGGCTCTGAAGCCGGCGTAGGCGCGGTCGCGGTGGACGTGCTTTGAACGCCCGAAGAACTGTCGCCGCCGCCGCCGCAAGCCGCCAGCAACGAAGTGGCGGCCAATGCCGCCAAGCGTGCCTGAATCCGGTTCATGTCTCCCCCAAGTCGACTGGACGTCGTTGTCATTGCCTGCGAGGGTACTGTCATGAAACCGGGGACATGGCGGCCGGACGGAAATCGCCAAGACGTTGTCGGCCTGGAACCTGTCCGGCGCGCGTATCCGCATGTCGCGTTGCGACTAACTGCTTACTCAAACTTCGCGATCGGGCAGCAACGCCGCAAGCAGCCGCCGTAACTCCAGACATTCCTTTTTCGTCAGCCGCGCGGTGAGAATGCGCTCGACTTCCTCGACGCGCGGACGCAGCGCCGCCAGTTGCTTCTTTCCGGCCGGCGTCAGGAAGAGCACGTAACTGCGCTTGTCGACGGGATCGTCCGAGCGTTCGATGAGACCGTTGCGAACCATGCGCGCGACGAGATCGGCGATCGTCGAACGGTCCACATCGAGTTCATCGCCGAGCTGGCGCTGATTGACGCCTGGCGTTTCGTGCAGGACCTCGAGCGCCGCGTACTGCACGCTCGTAATCTCGGCGGAAACCTCGGCGAGCCAAACCGCGACATGGCGCTGCTGCGCGCGACGCACGAGGCTGCCCGTGTATCGCGACAGCGCGCGGTCATCTTCTTTATTCGGCAATTTGATCAGTTCATGAGCGGGTTGAAGCACGCGGAAAGATCGGATCGAAAAAGGCGTTCAGTTCCGCGTACGCGTCCAGGGGCAGGACATGCGCGACGTATTGATCCGGACGGACCACGACGATCGCGCCCCGTTCGCGATCGATGCCGCGCTCGTGGAAAATATCAGTCGCCGCATCGTTGGTAAATGCTTTCTCGTAGTCGACCAGACCATAGCGCCCCTTGCGCGGCAGGAGAATGCCCGGCAGTTCATTCAACGCGACGTCCCGATGATCCCGCTGCAACACCGCGCGCAGATCGAGAACGCTGTCCGGATCGGCGCCTTCCGGCGTCACGCGCCGCAGAACGGAATCGGGCGAAGCGCAAAGATGTTCGCACAGCGCATGCAGCGCGCGGCCGTTCGCATCAGAAAACGCATACAGACGCCAGCGGCCATCGGCGCGCGCGACGTGTCCGAGATGCATCGGCTTGGCATCGGCCAGACGAATCACGGGCGACGAGTGAAAGCGCGTGCCGATCGCGAAGCCGCTCGCGAGCGCCTGATGCGTCGGCTCGCCCGTCAGCATGGCCGGACGGTAGCGCGTCGCGACGCCCGCTGTGTAGCGGCCCGCGCGCACGAAGTACGCCTGAAGCTCGGCGGGATCGACGCCGCCCGCTTCGGGCCGGTTCGGGTCTTTGGGCGGTGCGGCCATCATGGCCGACCATTCCTTGTCGAAATCGATGAGCTCCTGCGCGATCGGCTGACGTTCGTCGGAATAGGTGCGCAGCAGGTCGGCGTCGCCGAGTCCGCGCAGCACCGCGCCGAGTTTCCAGCCGAGATTGAAGCCGTCCTGCATCGAGACGTTCATGCCCTGGCCGGCCTTCGCGCTATGCGTGTGGCAGGCATCGCCCGCGATGAACACGCGCGGCTCGCGACTCGTGCCATCGGCGGCGATGGCATCGTCGAAACGGTCCGTCAGACGCTGCCCGACCTCGTACACGGAGAACCACGCGACTTCCTTCACGTCGAGCGAATAGGGATGAAGGATACGTTGCGCGGTCTGAATGATGCGATCGACCTTGATCTGCTTGATGGTGTCGCGATTGTCCGCCGTGACCTCGCCCAGATCGACGTAAAAGCGCACCAGATACCCGCCTTCGCGCGGAATGATGAGCAGATTGCCTTCGCTCGCGGATTGAATCGCGACCTTCAGACGAATGTCGGGGAAGTCCGTGACAGCGAGCGCATCCATCACGCCCCACGCGTGATTGGCCGCATCGCCACGCAGCGTTTGCCCGATGGCCGTCCGCACGCGGCTGCGCGCGCCATCGCAACCCACGACATAACGCGCGCGCACGGTGACGGTCTCGTCGAGCCGCGCCGCATCGGTGCGCCGCAGCGTGACTTTCACCGGATGATCGCCGTCGCCGTCGCCGTCGTCGTCGCGCTCGACATCGACGACTTCGAGATCGTAGTCCGGTTCGAGACGCAAGGCGGAACGCCGCATCACACCCAGCAGATAGTCCTGCACGCGCGCCTGATTGACGATGACGTGCGGAAACTCCGACAAACCTGTTTCGGTATCCTGAACGCGGCCGGTACGCCTGATCGCGCCGCGATCTTCGGCATCGGGCCGCCAGAAAGCCGTTTCGTTGACCCAGTACGCCTCGCGCTGCAGGCGATCGCTCAGGCCGAACGCATTGAACATCTCGACGGTGCGGCACGCGACGCCGTCCGCCTGGCCCATCAAGAGCGGTCCGGAACGGCGCTCGACGATGCGCGTATCGATCGTCGGAAACTGCGAGAGTTGCGCGGCCAGCACGAGTCCCGCAGGCCCGCTGCCGACGATCAGGACATCGACCGTTTCGGGCATGTCGACGCGAGGCGCGTCGCTGGCGGCAGGTTCGATCGTCGGATCGCCGACGCGGAAACCGTCGAGATGAAATTGCATGGTGTCTCCCTCTTTGACTGGATGTCTCGATGGCCTGAAATATACTCCGTACACCAACTATATCAAAGCGATTCCGACGAACTGGATGTTTACCCCTAGATCGGCGCGTCTCGTGCAGCAAAGCATGGCGGGTTGCGTCGGCTGGCTCGGGCCGCAGCGTGCGTTCTGCGCGCGTGGCGGCATCGACGAATGCGGATATATTCAGTTGCGTGGCGGCGGGCGATCGGCTCGTACATCTGATTCGCTCGGATCGGCGACGGCGATCTGGATCGTCAGCCGCACGGGCGGCTGAGCCGCGCATGTCATGGAGCAGCGCACGCAGACTTTCCTGCTGCGTCCGCGGGCGAAGTATGAGATGACGCCGTCATCCGAAAACGCGACCGGTTCGCAGGAATCGCGTGCGGCGGGAAACGATCAACCAAGGAGGCATCCATGGTCATCACGAACTCGCAGTCCGGCACGAACGTCGAGGAAATCGCCGCTGGCGTGTATCGCATCAACACGCCCGTGACGCTGCCCGGCGGTGCGGGCGGTTTTTCCTTCAACCAGTATCTGATCGTCGATGACGATCCGCTGCTCTTTCATACCGGTCCGCGCAAGATGTTCCCGCTCGTGCGGGAAGCGCTCGCGAGCGTGATCGATCCGGCGCGCTTGCGGCACATCGCGTTCTCGCACGTCGAAGCGGACGAGTGCGGTTCGCTCAACGAGTGGCTTGCGGCGTCGCCCGATGCCACGCCGCTGTGCGGCACGGTCGCGGCGATGGTGTCGATCACCGATCTCGCCGATCGCGCGCCCGTCGCGCTCGCCGACGGAGAATCGATCTCGCTCGGACGTCATCGCGTGCGATGGATCGACACGCCGCATCTGCCGCACGCCTGGGAGTGCGGCTTCATGATGGAAGACAGCACGCGCACGCTGTTATGCGGCGATCTGTTCACGCAAGGCGGCGCGACGCTGCCCGCGTTGACCACCGGGGATATTCTGGGCCCGAGCGAAGCGTTCCGGCACAGCATGGATTACTTCTCTCACACGCGTAACGCCGACGCGATGTTCGAGCGCCTCGCGCAACTCGCTCCGACCACGCTCGCCTGCATGCACGGCAGCGCGTGGAGCGGTGACGGCGCTGCGTTGCTGCGCGCATTGGCGCAGAGCGTAAAGCAATGAAACGTCCGACGTCATTCGATATCGAGTTTCGTCAGACACATTCCTTTCGCCCCGACGACACAGCCCGTCACGACATCGAAACGCAGGCCGTGCGCGGGGCATTGAAGGATATGTCCGTCGAGCCGGCCGTTCGCGAGCGAAGCGCCGTTGTGCGGACATGAATTGTCGATCGCGTGAACGACGCCTTCGATATTGAAGAGCACGACGCTGCGTCCATCGACGAACGTGAGCGTGCGCGCGCCGGTCTGCGGCATGTTCTCCGGCGCGATCGATAGTTTGCGTGTCATCGCGGATTCAATGCCACGGACTCAGGTCATCGCACGGCGTGTGCGCGTCCATCCAGTCGTAGGGGCCGTATGACGCTCCCCACGCCCATGTCCGCGTGGACGTCGAGGTCGACGGGACCTCCGGCTTCGATTGTTCGACGGTGTCGGCGGTTTCGGTCGACGAAGCCGTGTGCAGGCGATCGGTCATTGCGGTTTCTCCTTGAAGTGGCGTGAATTTATCGGCTGATTTCGGTTGCTTGCTGCTCTGATGCACGTCCGCGCAGCGCGTCGATCTTGTCGAGATCGCGTGCATATCTCGCTCTGCCGAGCGCGAATGCGACCATTGCCGCCACGCCGACGAGCGGAATCACCTGTAACGCGCCCAACAGACCGATGCGGTCGGCGATGGCGCCCGTCACGAGCGGGCCGGGCGCGAGGCCGAGCAGGTTGTTGGCGAGCGTGAGCGTCGCGAATGCGGAGGCGTGGATCGTCGATGGCGTGAGGTTGGCCACCATCGCGCCCGCCGGCCCCGACGTACCCGCGACGACCAGAATGCCCGCGCCGAGCAGCACGAGCTGCAATGCGCCTGGCGCAACGCGGAAGCCGATGGACAGCAGCACGATCGAGATCAGGCAATAGGCCAGCGCCGTGATCCACTTGCGCGACGGCGCGTTGCGGCAAATCTTGTCCGTGACGACACCGCACGCGACCATGCCGATTCCGCCGAGCAGCACGAAGACGGCGGCGCCTGCCGCGGCCTTGTCGGCGGGCATCGCGTAGTAGCGGTTGAGGAAGCTCGGCATCCACGCGATCACCGCGCCCATGATGAAAAGCTGCAAGCCGCTGCCGACGTACGCGCAGACGACGGAAACCGTCGAGAAGAGTCCGGCCAGCAGCGCGCGCAGACTCGTGCGGATGCCGTCCGCCTGTCGCGTGGCGGGTTGCGCGTCGCCATATCGCGCGGCGATGCGCTTGTCGGAAACCGTCAGACGATAGACGATCACGAGCACGATGCCGAAGATCGCCATCGCCGCGAACGAGGCACGCCATCCGAAGTGCATGGCGACGAAGCCGCCGAGCGCCATGCCGAGCACCGAGCCGAACGCACCGCCGGCCATGAACGCGCCGGTGAGCGTGGAGCGCAAGTGCGCGGGGAAAATGCTGAGAATCAGCGCGATGCCGACGCTGCCGTAAGCCGCCTCGCCGAGACCGACGCAGGCGCGCGCCACGAGCATTTCGCCGTAGTTGGTCGCGATCGCACAGCCGAGCGTCGCGAGACTCCAGAGCGTCGCCATCAGAACGAGGCTGCGCACGCGGCCCCAGCGGTCGGCGAGCACGGAAAGCGGAAAGGTGAGTAGGCCGACCATCAGCGCGACGACGCCGCTCAACGAGCCCAACTGCGTGTCGGAAAGGCCCCATGCCTGCTTGAGTAGCGGAAACACCGCGTTCAGCACTTGCCGGGACATGTAGTCCGATAAAAGCAGACCGAAGGTCAGCGCGAAAACGATCCACGCGTATTTGCGTGATTTGGCCGTGGCGGTGTTGTGGTCACACTTCGCCGGCTCGATGCAATGAATATCCAAGATTGTCTCCTCCGATGTCCGGCTTCCGGCAGGACGCGTGAGCATCCCGCCATCGCCGTGGAGTGTTGATGTCAGGCCGCGCGCAGCGGCAGATTGACCTGGCCGGCCTTGCGGTTCGGCGCCATGCCGTTGGCGGCGAGCGTTTCGTCGATGGTTTCGTATTGCACGCCGATGCGATAGATCTCGCGCGCTTCCTTGCCGCTCGCGATCTCGCGTCCCAGTTCGCGCGCCACGCGCACGCACTGCTCGATCTGCTGCACCGACGTGAAACGGTTGCCGTGCTGATCGATGATCGTATCCTCGATGCCGCAGCGCGGATGCAGGCCCATCGACATCGCCATCATGTTGAACGGCAGCACGTTCTTCAGCAGCGACTCCGCCGTGAGCGTGCAGCCGTCCGGCGCGCGATGCACGAAGTTGAAGAAGTTGAACGGATTCGGACCGTCGAAGCCGCCGCCGATGCCGATCCACGTCAGATTCAGCGGCCCCTTGTACACGCCCTTGCGCACGAGGCGTTCGAGCGTCTCCAGCGCGTGGATGCCGGTCAACTGGAAATGCGGCTGGATGCCGGACGCCTGCAGACGGCGCAGATGCTCCTCGACCCATGCGGGGCCGGCGGGAACCGTCATTTCCGCGTAGGCGGCCATGAACGCCGGGTTGGAGAGCGAAGTGCCCGCCAGATACTCCGGATACAGCAGCTCCATGATGTTCATCTGCGTCGTGTTGATCGCGACGGTCACCTGATCGGGCTTCGGATCGAGTTCGGCGAGCATGTGACGCGTATCGTCGGAAAGCCACTTGGCCGCCTGACCGTCGTCTTCCGGCGCGAAAGAGATCGAACCGCCGACCTGGATGATCATGTCCGGCACCGCCGCGCGCACGCCGGCGATCAGCTCGTTGAACTTCGAGAGGCGCTTGCTGCCCTTGCCATCGAGTTCCCGCACATGCAGATGGAGAACGGTCGCGCCCGCGTTGTAGCAGTCGACGGCTTTCTGCACCTGCTCTTCCATCGTCACGGGGATATCTTCAGGGAAATCTTCCGGCATCCACTCGGGACCGTAAGGCGCAACGGTGATTACGACCTTGTCCTGGTTTTCGGGGTGCAGGGAATCGTCGAGGAATTGCATGTTCGCTCCTGTGAATTGGATTCGTTGACCTGAACCCATCGTAGTGGAGAGATGTCTCGTGCAACCCTCTCGCGTCGGGAGGGGAGGGCGCGATATTGAGGGCGCGATCTGCAGCCGTTGCCCCTCCCGCCGCGAGAGGGGTTTTGACCGCGCGCTTTCCGTATTCTTGCAACATGACTTCACGCGCCGTGAAGCGGCCGATTACGCGGCTGCCTTTTCGATCACGACGTCCGGAAGCAACAAGATACGGAGACCTTATGAAACTCGGAAGAATTCCATGCTTCGCCGCGTTGCTCGCGTGCTCAGGCGCTGCGGCGGCACAAGGTTCGGTGACGCTTTACGGCGTCGTCGATGCAGGCTTGCTTTATCAGAGCACGTCGGCCGCGTCGTTCGCGCCGAACGCGCCCAATCTGGGCAAGGTGTATCGCTACAAGGACGGCGGCATCTACGCCAGCTACTGGGGCCTTAAAGGCTACGAAGATCTCGGCGGCGGATATCGCGTCAACTTCAGGCTGCAGGGCACCTTCGATTCGGGCAGCGGCCGCTTCGGTCTGTCCGATACACCCGGCGTGCCCGCGCAGTTCAACCAGTTCGCGACGCTCGGCATTTCCGGCCCGTTCGGCACGTTCAACGCGGGCCGCCAGATCGTGCCGATGGTCTACGCAATGTTCGATACCGACGTGCGCGGCGCGCAGTACTTCGGCAGCATTCTCACCGCGTGGCTCGGCATGAATCAGGCCGCCGGCTGGCCGGGCACCAGCACGAACGGTCCGATCGGCGCGCTGTACGACAGCAACGCGCTCGTCTACGAATCGCCGAAATTCTATGGCGCGTCGCTCGCGCTCGAATACGCGCCGGGCGGCGTACCGGGCGAATTCCAGGGCGGCACGCGCGAGTCCGCCGTGGTCAAGTATTCGAACTTCGGCCTGAACCTCGCGGCGGTCTACTACAACGGACACGATGCGAACCCGCTGCCCGGCGTCGCGGCGACCGGCCTCAACAACAACCGGCTCGTCTACTTCGGCGCGATGTACACGTTCAGCGACATTTCGGTGTCCGGCTCGTACAGCCACGGCAAGAATCCGGCGAACGCGGGCCGCGCGGACTACGACCTCTATTCGGCGGGCCTCGGCTATCGCTTCTCGCCGGTGTTGAAGATGACTTCGGGCTTCTATTACCTGAAGGACAACAACAACTCGACGAATCATTCGAGCGAATTCGCGCTCGGCGCGGAGTACAGCCTGTCGAAGCGCACGCTCGCTTATGCGCAAGTCGGCTATGTCGACAATCACGGCACGATGAACCAGACGATCGTCTACGGGCAACCCGTGGCTCCGGGCGAGTCGACCACCGCGGCGATGATCGGCCTGCGGCACAACTTCTAAGACGATAAACGGAGCAACCATGAAGAAAATCATGTCACGCAATGCGGTGGGCGGCGCAGCGATCGTGATGGCGTCGATGAGCGCCGGCCTCGAATCGAGCCAGTCGATCGCGGCGGCGAGCGCGCCTTCGATGGCCTCGGCCGCGAGCGCACCTGTCGCCACGCGCAAGGAGAATCGCGCGCTGCGCAAGCTCGTGTACGCGGCGTTCGCGAAGGACAAGAGCATCGATGCGGGCGATATCGGCGTGAGCGCGAAAGACGGCGCGGTGACGCTGACGGGCACCGCGGCCGACGCGGCGCAGATCGAGAAGGCTGCAACGCTGGCGAAAGGCGTCCCGGGCGTGACGTCTGTCACGAACAAGCTGACCGTCCGGCGCAATTTCGCGCAATAACGGAGATTGCATGAGAACGATGGAATACAGCATGGCGACGATCGATGAATTCGTCGGCCAGGAATTGGGCGTGTCGGACTGGGTCATCGTCGATCAGGCGCGCATCGAGGCATTCGCGCAATGCACGGGCGACATGCAGTGGATTCACGTCAACGAGGAACGCGCGAAACGCGAGAGCCCGTTCGGCGGAACGATCGCGCACGGCTATCTGACGTTGTCGCTCCTGGCGACGCTCGCGATCGAAGTCGGCCTCATTCCGCCCGATGCATCCGCCGCGCTGAATTACGGACTCGACAAGGTGCGCTTCATGACGCCGGTGCGATCGGGCAAGCGCGTGCGATGCCGCGTCGTGCTCAGTGCGGTCGAGCGCAAGGACGGCGGACGCATCCTCGTGAAGACGGACAGTGAATTGCAGATCGAAGGCGAGACGAAGCCGGCGCTGATCGCACAAACGCTCGCAATGCTCGTCGCGTAACGGCGGCGCGTGGAAGGAATTTCAAATGATCAACGAGAACGAAGGCCTCACGGCCAGCGCCGCCGACGGCATGCTCGGACCCAACCCGTTCGTCGGATTGCGCGCGGTCGACATGTTTGCGGCTGCGGGACAGATCGGCGCTCAGGCGATGCTGCATCCCGCGTTGCTGATGGGACAGACCGCGGCGCTCGTCCGCGATCTGAGTTCGGCGGTCAACGGCGCTCACGCGCCTTCGCCGCAGCAAGGCGACAAGCGATTCGCCGATCCGGCATGGCGCGAACAGCCGCTGTATCGCACGACGCTGACGGGGTATCTGGCATGGCGCGATGCGCTCGCCGGATTCATCGATCGGTCCGCGCTCGACGATGCCAGCAAGGAGCGCGCGCAGTTCGTGATGTCGCTCCTGACCGATGCGCTCGCGCCGACCAACACGCTCGCGGGCAATCCGGCGGCGCTGCGCAAGCTCGTCGACACGCGCGGTGCGAGCGTCGTCGCCGGCATGCGCAACATGCTCACCGATACGCTCAACAACAAGGGCATGCCTTCGCAGGTCGACAAGCGCGCGTTTCGCGTCGGCGGGAATCTCGCGACGACGCCGGGCGCGGTCGTCTTCCGCAACGAAGTGCTCGAACTCATCCAGTATGCGCCGGCGACGCCGAACGTCCGCGCGCGTCCGCAGCTCATCGTGCCGCCGCAGATCAACAAGTTCTATATCTTCGATCTGTCGGCGGGGAAGAGCATCGTCGAATATCTGGTGCAGAGCGAGTTCCAGGTGTTCGCCGTGAGCTGGCGCAACCCGACCGAGGCGCAGCGCGACTGGGACATGGACACGTATGTCGCCGCGCTCATCGAAGCGATCGACGCGGTGGGCGACATCACCGGTCACGCGGATGTGAACCTGCACGGCGCGTGCTCCGGCGCGATGACGATCTCCGCGCTGCTCGGCCATCTGGCGGCGCGCGGCGACAAGACGGTCCACGCGGCCACGCTGATGGTCGCCGTGCTCGACAGCAGCGCCGATTCGCAACTCGGTCTCTTTACGACGCCCGAAGCCATCGAAGTCGCCAAGCGCAACAGCCGCGCGAAGGGCGTGCTGCCCGGCGAGGAAATGGGCCGCGTGTTCGCATGGATGCGGCCGAACGATCTCGTCTGGAGCTTCTGGGTCAACAACTATCTGATGGGCGAGGCGCCGCCGGCCTTCGACATCCTCTACTGGAACAACGACACGACGCGCCTGCCCGCGAAGCTGCACGGCCAGTTGCTCGACATCTTCACGCGCAGCCTGCTCAGCGAGCCGGGCAAGCTGACGGTGCTCGGCACGCCGGTCGATCTGTTGAAGGTCGAGTGCGACACGTATGTGATGGCCGGCATGACCGATCACATCACGCCGTGGAAGGGCGTCTATAACACGGCGCGCGCGTTCGGCGGCAAGACGCGCTATGTGCTGAGTTCGAGCGGGCATATCCAGAGCCTCATCAATCCGCCGGGCAATCCGAAGGCGAAGTTCTTCCGTAACGACGCATTGCCCGAAGACGCCGATGCATGGTTCGCCGGCGCGCGCCCGGAAGCGGATTCGTGGTGGAACGACTGGCGCGACTGGCTTGCGCAACGCTCGGGCGAACTGCGTCCCGCGCCGCGAACCCTCGGCAACCGGCGTCACAAGCGACTGGCCGACGCGCCCGGAACGTATGTCAGCGAGGCCTGAAGCGAAGCGTCCAAACGGAAAACAAAGATGAAAAACGTGCGCGCACCGGAAATACAGACTGTTTCGCTGGATGGCCAAACGCTTCGCGTGGGCATCTGGCGTGGCAACGAGACTTCGCCGCCGCTCGTCGTGTTCAACGGCATCGGCGCGAATCTCGAACTGATTCAGCCATTCGCCGATGCGCTCGGCGATGTCGAAGTCGTCGTCTTCGATGTTCCCGGCGTCGGCGGATCGCCCGCGCCGCTCGTGCCGTATCGCTTCGCGACGCTCGCGGTGATGACCGACAAGCTGCTCGGGAAGCTCGGCTACGAAGGGCCGGTCGACATTCTCGGCGTGTCGTGGGGCGGCGCGCTGGCGCAACAGTTCGCGTATATGTATCCGTATCGCTGCCGCAGGCTGGTGTTGGCCGCGACATCGCCGGGCGTCATCATGGTGCCGGGGCGGCTATCGGTGCTGTCGAAGCTCGTCGGCGCGCGGCGTTACCGCGATCCGGACTATCTGCGGGAAGTGGGCGCGGAGATTTACGGCGGCGCTTATCGGCGCGATCCCGCGCTGCTGGCGGAACATGGCCGTCACATTCGCGCGCCGGGCGGACGCGGATACATGTATCAACTGCTCGCGACGTGCGGATGGAGCAGCCTGCTCTGGCTCGGCTCCCTGCGCCAGCCGACGCTCGTCATGCACGGCGACGACGATCCCATCGTTCCGCTCGTCAACGCGCAAATCCTTGCACGCCGCATCCGGCGCGCGACGCTGCATGTCATCGAGGACGGGCATCTGTTTCTCATCACGCGAACATGCGAAGTCGGGCCGCTGGTGCGCAGTTTCCTGGCGAGCGAATAGCGAAAGAAACGCGTATCGTGTCGGATACCTCGGACTCGCATCGTGCTTCATGAACCTCATTCGCCTCGACATGCGGCGCGCGATCGTCATCGCCGCCGCCAGCTTCATGCTCGCGCTGACAGGATGCGCGTCTTCTTCACGCGATGCGCAATCGTCGCTCGATGCCGCGATTAACGGATCGCAACGCAGCGACAAGGCGAGGGCGCGCGACGTCTATCGTCATCCGAGAGAAACGCTGCAGTTCTTCGAGCTGACTCCGACACAGGCGGTGCTCGAAATCGCGCCGGGCGGCGGGTGGTACACGGACATACTCGCGCCCTATCTGCACGATTCGGGTCAGCTTTACGAGGCGCAATATCTGAGCATATCCGCCGACCTCGCCGCCGAGGACAGCGATACCGACGCCGCTTATCGGCGCAAGCTCGCGGCTGCGCCCGCGGTGTATGGAAACGTCGTCGTCGGCACGTTGCACGCGGGGCGCTTCATCGGCTTTAACGCGCATGAGCGGTTCGACCGCGTGTTCACGTTCAGGAACATCCATAACTGGATCAAGGACGGCCAGATCGATGCAAACCTGCGCGCGTTCAATGACGCGCTCAAGCATGGCGGCGTGCTCGGCGTGGAGGAGCATCGCGCGCGGCCGGGAGCGACCGTGCAGCAAATGATCGATTCCGGCTACGTGACCGAAGCATTCGTGATCGAGCACGCGCAAGCAGCGGGTTTCGTGCTGGTTGCGCGCAGCGAGATCAACGCGAATGCAAAGGATACGAAGGACTATCCGAACGGCGTGTGGTCCTTGCCGCCCACTTACCGGGGCGGCGATGTCGACCGGTCGCGTTACGCCGCCATCGGCGAGTCGGATCGCATGACGCTCAGGTTCGTCAAGCCTTAGTGACGTCTCAGACCTGAGCGATGCCGCCGTCGACGAAGAATTCCGCGCCCGCGACGAAGCTCGATTCATCGGATCCGAGGAACAGCACGACCTTCGCGACTTCGTCCGGATCGCCGACGCGTCCGAGCGGCACGTTCGACGCCATGTAGTCGAGCAGGCCTTGCTGCTGCGCCTGATCGGGGCCGGCCAGCTCGACGAGACCAGGCGTTTTCACCGGCCCCGGGCTGACGACGTTCACGCGAATTCCGCGATCCTTCAGGTCCAGCGTCCAGCTACGCGCGAGGTTGCGCACGGCCGCCTTCGACGCGCTATAGACGCTGAACGCGGCGGTGCCCACGCTGCCCGCCGTCGACCCGGTCAGGATCACCGACGCGCCGTCGCGCAGCAGCGGAAGCGCCTTCTGAACGGTGAAGATCGTGCCCTTCACGTTGCGCCCGAACGTGTCTTCGTAGTGCTCTTCGGTGATCGCGCCGAGCGGCAGCATCGAGCCGCCGCCGGCGTTGGCGAACAGCACGTCGATGTGCGAATGCTTCTGCTGAACGGCATCGTAGACGCGGTCGATATCCGCGAGGTTCGACATGTCCGCGCGGATGCCGACGACGCGGCCCTTCATCGACTCGACAGCCGCGTCGAGCTCCTTCTGACGACGGCCGGTGATGAACACCGACGCGCCTTCCGCCGCGAAACGCGCCGCCGTTGCATAGCCGATTCCGCTGGTGCCGCCCGTCACGACCACGACCTTGTTTTCGAATTTGCCAGTCATTTGAGTTCTCCGTTGGTTTCGCGTCGCACGTTGCGTCGCGTTGAAGACATCATGCCGATGAGACAATCGGCGCGGTAGACTGCGAAACTGGGTTTGATAGTTCCAAAAATGGGTCAATCGAGGCATTCGGCATGGCGGACATCAACGATTACGTTCTATTTGCGGAAGTCGTCGGGCATGGAGGCTTCGCGGCGGCGAGCCGCGTCCTGCGCACGCCTAAATCGACGATCAGCCGACGCATCGCCGGGCTCGAAGCGCGGCTCGGCGTGCGCCTGATCGAACGTTCGACGCGCCGCTTTCGCGTGACCGACGTCGGACAGGCGTTCTACGAGCGTTGCCGGACGATCGTGCTCGACGTGCAGCAAGCCGATTCGGTCGTCTCCGAAGCGCTCAGCGAACCGCGCGGCGTGATCCGCTGCAGTTGTCCGCTCGGTCTCATGCCGACTTTGTCGAAGGCATACAACACGTTTCTGACGCGCTTTCCGAAGGCGCGCTTGCAGGTGATCGCCGTGGATCGTCCCGTCGATCTGATCGAGGAACGCATCGACATTGCCATTCGCGTGCGCGTCAGGCTGGACACGGACGCGTCGTTGATCGTGCGGACGCTGGGGCATTCGAGCCGCATTCTGGTGGCCGCGCCCGTCGTCGCGTCGCTTTGCACGAGCGGCGACATTGCGGTGTTATCGACATTGCCGACGCTCGCGACCACCGATCAGATGGGCGAGATCGAATGGCAATTCACCGGACCGGATGGCGCGTCGCATACGATCCGCAGCGAGCCGCGCATGACGTGCGTGGACTATGTCTCACTGCGCGATGCGACGATGGCTGGGCTCGGCGTCGCCTTGCTGCCGGATCACGTCTGTCGCGAGCAGGTCGCGAGCGGCGAGCTCGTGCATGTATTTCCGTCGTGGAAAACCGAAACCGGGATCGTCCACCTCGTCTTTACGACCCGTCGCGGGCTGCCGCCTGTCGTCCGCGCGTTCATCGATCATGTGGCGTCCATCTTTCAGCTTTGAATCTCGCTCACGGAATGCGATAGCTGCCGGTCTTCTTGCCGACGTAGTTATATGTCCCTTTGTCCGAGGGCAGGGCGACGACTTGCTGCCAGTCGAACTGACCTTCGATGCCCTTGTATTTTCCCGTGCCCGAGCCGATCGTTCCCTTGCCCTTGGGCGTGCCGCCCTGATACGTGTAGGACTCGATGAACTTGTCGCCGTCCTTGTCCGAATAGACGCAATATCCGGTCGCCGTGCCCGCGCTGAAGCCAGCTTCGACGCAGCGCGCGGTGACGTTCTGCATCAGCGGCGATTTGTTGTTCGTCATCAGGAGCGTGGATTCGAAGAGATACACGGCGTCATCGCCGCTCACGCTGATATTGCGCACATCCGCGCCGGATGCGGTGTACGTGGCTTCGATATTGCCTTGCTTCGGAAGCGTCTGCGCCCAAGCGGCGGATGCGCCTGCCATCAGGCTCAGAACCGGCAACGCAAGGAGTTTCGTTGAACAGGGGAAACGGGTCATGATCAACCTCCGAAATTTTCTTCAGAACATATGGTTCGAGTTCCTAACTAATTCGAGCGAGCTTCGTCGCGGACGGATGCCTTTCGGACGGCGCTTGCACATCCCGTTATAGAAGTTTCAATCTGAAAGGTCCAGCGATTCGTCCGCACCGCTCCGGACGTTCGCGATGAAGCACGAACGTACGCGTTCCGCGCTACGCCGCCCGGCGGCTATGACAAAATCGGCCTCATGAGGCCTCCTTCCCCAACCGTTCCCATCTCGGTCGTCAACGGCTTCCTTTCGGGCGCCGACCGCGCCGCGGTCATCCGGCTCGCGGAGCATTCCGGCATTCCGCACGAGCTGCTCGGCATGCCAGCCGCGCGCGTCACACAGGAGCAGTTTTCGACGCTTTATCGCCTGCTTGCGATGGAACTCGACGACGAGATGCCGGGAATCTTCGCGCGTCCGCTGCGCAACGGCACGCTCAAATTCCTGTGTTTGAGCCTGCTCGACGCGCCGCGTCTGGAGGTCGCGCTGCATCGCTTCGGGCAGTTCTTCCATCTGGTGCTCGATGAATTCCAGCTCGTGTCGCGCCGCGAGGGACCGTATGCGACCGTCGAATTCGTCGCGAATCCCGCTGGACCGCCCGCGAGCGCGCTCGCGCGGGAACTCGTGCTGAAGCTCGTGCACGGCGTCGCGTCGTGGCTGATCCGCGCGAAGATTCCACTCATCGAAGCGGCGTTCGAATTCATGCGGCCCGCGCAGTCCGGCGATCTGCTGTACCTGTTTCCGGGGCCGGTGCGTTTCGGCCGCGACCGCACGCTCATCGCGTTCGATGCGCGCTATCTCGACCGCCCGATCCGTCAGCGCAAGTCCGATCTCGACGCGTTTCTTCAGCGCGCGCCGGAGGACTGGATTTTCGTGTCGTTCACGGAAGAGATGGTGTGTCATCGCGTGCGGCAGTGCATCGCGACGGGCCTGCCGTCGACGCCGACCGTCGATGCCGTCGCGCAGCAGTTGCACTATTCGATGCGCACGCTCTGCCGACGTCTCGAAGCCGAGGGCACGACCTTTCAGGCGATCAAGGACGAAGTGCGCCGCGACATCGCGATCCAGCGTCTCACCCGTTCGAACGATGCCATCGCGGCCATTGCATACGACGTCGGCTTCGATAATCCGACCGCGTTTCATCGCGCGTTCCGTCACTGGACCGGCAGCACGCCCGCGGCGTACCGGCAAAGAAAAGGCGAGTGACGCGCCCAAAAGCGGCCGGCGCGTTTGGCAGATTTTGTCAGTGAAAGGGCAGATTCCGGTAGCTAAGGATTTCGGCGGCGTTGATACCATGCATCGCAACACATCAACGTTTGTTTGCCACAGCGCGCGTTTCGTCGAAAGGCTGTGGGCCCAGGAGTCATCGATGAATTACACGCCGCCCGTCAAGGAAATGATGTTTGTCATGGAAGAGCTGGCAGATATTGCAAGCATCAGCCAGCTTCCCGGACTTGCCGATTCGAACGCGGACACAGCGCTTGCCATTCTCGAGGAAGGCGCGAAACTCGCCGCCGAAGTCATCGCGCCGCTGAATGCGCGCGGCGACCAGCAGCCGAGCGAGTGGCGCGACGGCGAAGTGACGGCGACGCCCGGTTTCGCCGATGCCTTCCGTCAATACACGGAAGGCGGCTGGCAAGGCATCAGCCATCCGGCCGAATTCGGCGGACAAGGGCTCGCGAAACTGATCGCGTCGCCGTGCATCGAAATGCTGAACGCGTCGAACCTTTCCTTCGCGCTGTGCCCGCTGCTCACCGATGGCGCCATCGAAGCGTTGCTGCTCGCGGGCTCGGACGAACTGAAGGCGCGCTATCTGCCGAAGCTGATCGAAGGCGTCTGGACCGGCACGATGAATCTGACCGAGCCGCAAGCCGGCTCCGATCTCGCGCTCGTGCGTTCGCGCGCCGAACGGCAGGGCGACGGCACCTACAAGGTGTTCGGCACCAAGATTTTCATCACCTGGGGCGAGCACGACATGGCCGAGAACATCGTCCATCTCGTGCTGGCGCGCACGCCGGACGCGCCCGAAGGCGTGAAAGGCATCTCGCTGTTCGTCGTGCCGAAGTTCCTCGTCAACGACGACGGCAGCCTCGGCGCGCGCAACGACGTGCATTGCGTGTCGATCGAGCACAAGCTCGGCATCAAGGCGAGCCCGACCGCCGTGCTCCAGTACGGCGATAACGGCGGCGCGACCGGCTATCTCGTCGGCGAAGAGAATCGCGGCCTCGAATACATGTTCGTGATGATGAACGCGGCGCGCTTCGGCGTCGGCTTGCAGGGCATCGCGCTGTCCGACGCCGCTTATCAGAAGGCCGCCGACTATGCGAAGGAACGCGTGCAGAGCCGTCCCGTCGATGGTTCGAGCGCGGGTTCCGTCGCGATCATCCGTCATCCCGACGTGCGGCGCATGCTCGGCACGATGCGCGCGATGACCGAAGGCGCGCGTGCGCTCGCCTACGTCGCGGCCGCGCACGCGGATATCGCCCATCATCACGACGACGCCGACACGCGCGCCCGCCATCTCGCGCTCAACGAATTCCTCGTGCCGCTCGTGAAAGGCTGGAGCACCGAAATGGCAAACGACGTGACGAGCCTCGGCGTTCAGGTTCACGGCGGCATGGGTTTCATCGAGGAGACCGGCGCGGCGCAGCTCTATCGCGACGCGCGCATCCTCGCGATCTACGAAGGCACGACGGCGATTCAGGCGAACGATCTCGTCGGCCGCAAGACGCTGCGCGATCGCGGCGCGACGGCGCAGGTGCTGCTCGCGCAGATCGACGAGACGCTCGACGCTCTGAAATCGGTCGATGCCGGCGATGCCGCGCGCGTTTTCGATTCGATGCATCGCCGTCTCGCCGATGGCCGCGACGCGCTCGCGAACGTCGTCGCCTACGTGCTCGAATCCGCGAAGCGCGATCCGAACGCGGTGTTCGCGGGCAGCGTGCTGTATCTGAAGCTCGCGGGCATCGTGTTGTCGGGCTGGCAGATGGCGCGCGCGCTGCTCGTCGCGCAAGCCAGACGGGCCGACGATCCGGCGTTCCACGGCGCGAAGATCGCGACCGCGCACTGCTTCTCCGAATACGTGCTGACGCAGGCGCGCGCGCTGGAAACCGCGATCGTCTCGGCGCACGGCGACGATCCGCTGTTCACATTGAGCGAGGCGCAATTCTGACGCCTGCGCGCGAAATCAACAGGAGCGATGCAATGCGTGAAGTAGTGGTGGCAAGCGGCGTGCGAACTGCGATCGGCGACTTCGGCGGCAGCCTGAAGGATTTCTCTCCGACGCAACTCGGCGCGATGATCGTGCGCGAAACGCTTCAGCGCGCGAACGTCGCGGGCGACGACGTCGGTCACGTCGTCTTCGGCAATGTCGTGCATACGGAACCGAAGGACATGTATCTCGCGCGCGTCGCGGCGATCGACGGCGGCGTCGCGCAGCACGTTCCGGCGCTGACGGTGAACCGGCTGTGCGGATCGGGCTTGCAGGCCATCGTATCGGCTGCGCAGACGATCATGCTCGGCGACGCGGACATCGCGATCGGCGGCGGCGCGGAATCCATGAGCCGCGCGCTGTACGCGTTGCCGGGCGCGCGCTTCGGGCAGCGCATGGGCGACGGCAAGCTCGTCGACATGATGCTCGGCGCGCTGCACGATCCCTTTCAGACAATCCACATGGGCGTGACGGCGGAAAACGTGGCGCGCAAATACGGCATTTCCCGCGAGGCGCAGGACGCGCTCGCGCTCGAATCGCATCGCCGTGCGGCGCGTGCGATCGCGGAAGGCCGTTTCGGCGAGCAGATTCTGCCGATCACCGTGCGCGCGAAAAAAGGCGATGCCGTCTTCGACACCGACGAGCACGTCCGCCACGACGCGCGCCCGAGCGACT
This sequence comes from Caballeronia sp. AZ7_KS35, assembly GCF_023631045.1. Lineage (NCBI taxonomy): Bacteria > Pseudomonadati > Pseudomonadota > Betaproteobacteria > Burkholderiales > Burkholderiaceae > Caballeronia > Caballeronia sp. AZ7_KS35. The sequence continues at coordinate 45,089 of NZ_JALQDV010000042.1, forward strand.
TCGAAAGCCTGAAGGCCGTGTTCGTCAAGGAGAACGGCACGGTGACGGCCGGCAACGCATCGGGCATCAACGACGCGGCGGCGGCCGTGCTGCTGATGGAGCGTGGCGAAGCCGAGCGGCGCGGCGCGAAACCGCTCGCGCGGCTCGTGTCCTACGCGCACGCGGGCGTCGATCCGGCGTATATGGGCATCGGTCCCGTGCCCGCGACGCGCAAGGCGCTGGAACGGGCGGGTCTGTCCGTCGATCAGCTCGATGTCGTCGAGGCCAACGAAGCGTTCGCCGCGCAGGCGTGCGCGGTGACGAACGAGCTCGGACTCGATCCGCGCAAGGTGAATCCGAACGGTTCGGGCATTTCGCTCGGGCATCCGGTCGGCGCGACGGGCGCGCTCATCACGGTGAAGGCGCTTTATGAACTGAAGCGCATCGGCGGGCGTTACGCGCTCGTCACGATGTGCATCGGCGGCGGTCAGGGCATCGCGGCGATCTTCGAAAATCTTCAGTGAATCAGCCGAACGCGGGGACGACCTGCAGGAGCGGCTCGGGCTTCACCGCGATCTCGCCGGAGAATGGGCGGTCGTGCGAGAGAATCAGCAGCATGGTCGTCGCGAGACTCGCGCAGAAGAGCCCGATCGCGACGGCCGATGTCAGCCGGTTTTCGCCATGAACGAGCGCGATCGCGAAGACGAGACACACGGCGAGAAAGCCGAGGCACAGCCATTTGATGCCGCTGACTTCGGACCGGCTCACCAGAATGCGCTCGCGGCGCGCTTCGAGCGCCCGTTCCAGCGATACCGCTACCTGCCGCTGCGCGGTCTGCTGCCCGGGGGTTATCGCGGGCAGGGCGAGCGCGAACTGAAGCGCCTTGTTCAGCGTCGGCGGACTGATTTTCAGCGTGACCGCGCCTTGCGCCATCATCGGCCATTCCGTATTGACGGTGTATTCGATGTATTCGCGGATCAGCTTGCGCAACTGGATCTGCGCGTCTGGCGGAAAAGCGGCGGATAGCACGACGACGGATCGCAGCGCGCCGGCTTCGGCATCGACGGCGCCGTTGGCGCGCGCGGTGTCGTTCCAGACCTGCGCGGCGGTGAACGCGATGAGCAAGCCGAAGATGACGCCGATCGGCGAAAGCAGGCCCGGCGAAAGCGTCGTGAAGGCGCGCCGATGCGCGCTGGCCGCGAGCCGGCCCGTTACGAAGTGGATCGCCGCCCCCGCGACGCCCGTCGCGCCGAATACCACGAGCGTCATCTGCCACAGCGGAAGGTTATGCAACCAGGTGCTCGTCATCGGATGCGCTCCGTGGACCCGAACGGAGCACATTAAATCACAGTCGATGGGGGGCTTCGAAGGTGCCCGTGCGGATTTCGCCGCTGGGCTGATAGCGGGTGATAGCCGCTTCCGAACGTCAGCACATTCGCGGCGCGCGGAAATCGACGCGGCGGTGAGTGCGGGCCACGCGCTAGCGAATTTTCTGTTGGCGGTCGAGTTCGCCGAGGTTCGCGAAGAATTCGTCGCCGTCGACGTGGTCAGCGCGATCGATTTGCGTATGCCCGATGGCAAGGGATTGATCGTCGGTTTCATGGGGTCGGCTATGTTCACGGTCAATTCAGTCAAGGAATGAACACCCGAATCTCGACCATATTCAGTCCCGCAGCAACGCGATTCCGCCCAAAATCGCCCCACTCACCGCCAAAGCACCGTAAAAAAATCCCGTATAGTTAATGACTTGCGGGATTTTGTTTTGGCGACCCACAAAATGACCCACGTCTGTCACGGCCTTTGATGTGCCGTTGGTCTGACATTGAGCGTTGCGGTTCGAATTGATACAAACGGTCCTCACATCTTTCTTGTGGCGTGTCGGAGCGAAGAGCGACACGTCCTGACGCATCGCTAACTCGCACGACTTGGAATGCTCTCGCAAGCGGGGAGCAAGCGAGAGCGGGACTTACCCGACATCAATATGACGCTAGCTATTTCTGGCTATTGAACTTCGCGAACAATCCGCTTTCTGCAACCTTCGATAGACTTCTCGTCAGTCTGCGCTATTCCATACGCATATTTGCAATATTCAGAAAGCTCTTTTTGGATGTCAGGTGATAGCTCATTCGCAGGAAAAGGATTTCCCTCATTTGCGAACGGATTGACGAACTCTCTTCGAAGCGTCAGCCTCCTTTTCAAGAAGTAGATGACGTTATCCTCATGATCGATATAGGAATGGTAATATCCGATGCTCAACCAAAATCCGAGCGTGAGCAAAGCAAAAACCATAAAAATAGCAGCAACGTTTCTCTTTCTATTCATAGAAATTACTTCCCCGGATCGGCAAGTGACAGTTCCGAGCGCAGCAATTTAACAATATCCATTCCGAGATTTCCGGGGCACGCGCGTCCCTTTTTTGTTGCGAGTTGCTGATATTCACGGTGCCCGCCTAACCTTTGAATATCGAAGAATTCCACGAGCACGCTACACAACGCTTTGCTTGCCTTTATTTGTTCAAGCGTTGGTTTGTCATGCCACAAAACAACCTGGTCCGTTAAAATTCCGCGAATATTCTTAATCTTATCAACCAACGATAAGCGGCTATATTCTTCCTGATACGCTTCACCAGCTTGCACAAGATCGGCAAGAAAAACTATTCCTATCTTACCCGTGTTATCGCCGGCGACGTGCTCGCCGGTGAACCGTATATCGCGACCTTCATAGATTTCACCTTGGCACGAAATAGCGTAGTGGTATCCGGCATCATCAAATGGCGGGCTTCTACTCATGTCTTCTGCTTGAACGCGCTGCATTTCCTCAATAGAGGGCGCGCCACACGAATAACTTCGGCCAGCGTGATGCAAAACAATATCTTGGTAGTCCCAATAACTATCCTTCAATACTTTTCGCGGCGGTTTTGCGTGCCATTCCGATCGCTCGATCAGCTTGTAGCCCTTTCTTGAAAGCGCATTAATGATCGCCTGCCGGGTCGCCGCACGATTATTCACAGAGATGGCTATCGCATCATCTTTACTGCTTCCCAGCGCTGAACGACTCGATGTCCAGTGTTCGATCTTGTAATCCGTGCTCATGTGCTTAAGCTCCTCTTCCGGGGTTTAGCTCCCGTTTGGGTGACGAGAACGAGACGTGGATATCGATAGCACTCACGCCATCTGTCTCAATTTTTGCGTAGCCGTTGGCGTCTGTCTTTCCGGATTGTTCGACGCCGGACACGCGCGCAACATACTTCTGATCGCGTAGCGGCTCACCGGTAACGCTGTCCTGCACATAGAACCAACTCGTATGCTTGCCTTCGCGGGCTGCCTGTGTAGGTGGCGCTGCAATTGGAGCACCACCATCTGTTGATGTGTGAGTCCCGTCTCCTTTCCCGTCCCTTATCAAGAACTCGGGATGCCCCGAAAGCACGCGATTCTGCCCACACGGACAAAGCACTCGATCCATATGCCTGACGAGCGGTAGCCCTTCGTCGAGCATCGTGTCGGCAGTGCCCAATATCGGAAAACCACCTTCACAATTCCCACAACTAGCAATGTCGTTGCGGCGTGAGAGCGTTCGCCCGTTCTCCGCGAAGAACGACGAAGAGCCGCCTAGAACTCGGCCTCGCGTAGTCGTCCAATCGCCTTTTCCAACCAGCTTGTCAGTCATGCAATGCTCGCCGCTCTATCGGCAAGGATCATTGATTCGTTATGCTTGCTTTTTGGCATTTGTTTCTATCCCTGTCGTGAATGCTCGCCCGGTTTGAGCGGCATCGTCAGCATACGAAGGCAGCGACCACGCGCAAGCAGCCGACGACATAGACACGGCGAAATCAACGAATTTTTACGGCATCATAAAATCAGCGCTGCGGGGTTCTGTCGTATTCGGCGAAATCTGGCGCGTGGTTGCGCAGGGACGGGCTTGGCAGCTTTTAGTGAGTTTTCCAACCCGCGACGGTCGCGCAATGCGAGCGAAGCGATAGAACCCCAAGCGCCAAAAGGACCGTTGACGCATGGTGCTTTGGCACGCCTATGGGCGGGACGTGGCAGGGAATCCGAAAGGGTTGCCGGTAATGGTTGTACTCACCCGGTCTGCCACCCTTGTCACTGTTCCCGCCCGCCCCTTCCATCGAAGGGCGCGGCTCCGGGCTTCACACAGGAGTGAGACATGGGTAATCGAAGCGTCCATTCTGTCACAGGCACAGTCAGGATCGAGCATCGGCTGAGTCAGACAGCCGTGACTATCAAACGGACGCAAGACATCATCGCACAACAGAAGCAGACGCTTTGCGCTGAACAGGCGGCAAAGCTGGATGCCGTTGAGTCCAGTCTGTTGGCGGCATTGGCAAATGCCAGATTGTCAATACAGCTTTTCCAATCGGTGCGCGCCATGCTTCGACCGATGGACGCCGCCGAACAACAGCTTTTCGATGAGCTTGTTAAATGCGGCGTCGTGTCAAAGACCAGCGCGCGAACATAAAGGGAACCGTCTATCGCTCGAATGTCCGCAATTGACATGCGAACGTTCGCGTGAGGCGTTCGCATTGTCCGCACCAATTCGCACCTGCGTCGGAACGTGCCAGTCTAAATGAGCATGAGTGCATTCGTTTATGCGTACACCTTTGCGAATACTTAGCTACTGAGTATTTGCGCGTCATCGCGCCCGCATAGCGATTCTGATTTAGGAAGGACCCGCGCCGCCGTTTTTCAACCACCCCCCGTGCGAAGCGCATTTCGGGGCATGGGGTGTCGATGCGAGTCATGTGTTGTTCGCCAGTCGCGCTCGGCATTCGCGCAGAAATTTGTTTAGGCGGCGCGCTCTTCCAGCCGCTGCGATGCGCTTCTATATAGGGCTGGCGCATTCGTCGAACGTGATCGCTTTCGCTTTGGCCGTTTCGTCGGCGGCGCGGTCTTTCTGCTTGGCGTCGAGCGGGTCAATCCCGTCGAGCAGGAGCCGCCGACATTCGAGCGCGCGTACGGGCGTCGGCGAGTCCGATCGTGTGGAATGGCCCGAGACCCATGTATCGGGCGCGGCCCTGCCGCATGTAGCGGAACAGCCACGTTGACGCCGTTCTTTGTAATCTGTAAGTACAGCCCGTTCCCGTCACAGTAGTTCCCGGCGCGGCAGTCTTGTTGGCGAACGCCTGAGAGAGACGATTGATTGCGTTTGCCATGATTGAACCCACATATCGACCCACAAAATAATAGCGGATTCGCGCGGAAAGGTGCGGATTGATGCGGTTAGCATTTCCCTCTATTTAATTGATGTATAAGGGATTCTTGGATCGATGTGCAAAAGCATGGAATGCAAATGGGCGGACCCACTCACCGCCCGAGCCCGCTCGCCGCGATCTGCTGCTCGACATACTGCGCGAAGAGCGCGTGCATGCGCGTCGTCGGATGCAGTTCGTCGGCGAACATGTACGTCTGGTCCGCGTTCGACGTCACGTAGGTCGCCGGCGAGCACAGCAGCGACGTATCGTGCGGCGTCTTCGACGGATCGCACGCCTGCGCCGTGTTCGACACGGTGAATCCGTTGGCCTGATAGTTCGCGATGGTCTGCGTCGTCCACGTATAGGAATCGACGACGATGACCTTGCCTTGCAGCCCGTTCGTCTGCAACGCCGAGGTCAGCGTCGCATTGAAAAGCTGCGACAGTTGCGTGAGGTTGCCGCCGCCATCGGACTGGCGGAGGCCATCGGGCGAGAGTCCGATATTCGGCACGTTCACCACCACCACATGCGTGGCTCCGCTCTGCACGATCTTGCCGACGAGTTGCGCGAGCGTCGTCGCGGCGGTCTGCACGGTCGTGTTGGCGGCGGGCGGCGTGCCCGCGCGCAGAACATCGTTCGCGCCGGCCCAAACGAGCACGAGCTGATTCGAATTGAAACTTCCGTGCGACGACAGATAGCTCGAAATCTGCTGATTGACCGGCATTTCAATATCGCCGATCACATCGGTCAGGAACTGGTTCTGATCGGCCGGCGTGGCGACCGTGGAACCGCCTTGCGCGTAGCCCAAACCGCTTTGCGGCTTCAACTCGTGTCCGAGGTCGATCGTGAATGCCGCCGTCAGCGTGTCGCCGTAATACTGCGCGACATTCTGCGTCCAGACCTGGCCCGGATTGGTCGTGAAGCGCCCGCCTTTGACCGCGCTCGCGATGGGCGCGTACGTGCCGACATCCGACAAGCTGTCGCCGAACGCGACGACCTGCAGCTTCACGCCGCCCGCCGGCGCGGACGGACTCGTTCCGCCCGAGTCGCTATCGCTGCCGCTGCCGCCGCCGCATGAGGTAAGCAGTGCAATCAGCACGGCAGAAATTGCGCGGCGAATGCCGGGCGTGATTCCGATCTGGCGCATCGCTCCTCCGTCTCATCCTTGTCCGGGGCGGCTTCGCGCGCGTCGACGGAATGTCGTCCGGCGAGGAAGAAGTCGCGGCTCCGGGTATCGATGGCAACGTCAAGCAAGAAAGATGCGCTTCCCACTCCAGCGTCAGTAACCCGCTTATTCCGTCCCGCAGTCGTTGCAGGTGTTGTCGATGTACCTCGCCGGTTTGCCGTGCGTGGGCGGGCTGATCTGCATATAGCCGCCATCCAGGATGTTGTGACGCACGACGTTCCCGCTATAGTCGACGCCGCCTTCGCCATTCGCCCCGCCCGTGATGTTGCCCCCGTTGACCATGCGGTTGCATTCGAGCACGTTGCCGCCGGTGTCCTGCGTGGCGTCGTTGTTCTCGGGGCCCATGCGGCAGTTGTCGGCGAGGTTATAGGCCACGCGCCCGTTCACCGAGCCGACGAGCGCGATGCCGTACAGCGGGCAGTTGGCGAACGAGTTGAACATCAGCACGGCGCCGGTGCCGCCGCCCTGGCCTTCGGTCTGGAACATAGACTGGCCGAAGAAATCGCGGAAGCTGTTGCCCGCGAGGACGAAGTTGTCGACCGCGCCATTGGTCTGGACGGGAATGTCGTATTCGCCGGGGCGATCCCATTCGCGGATACGCGTCGGATTCGCGCCCACGAAGTTGCAGCCGACGAGACTGTTGCCCGTCGACGGCCCTTCGTAATTGAACATGTTGCCGTTGTTGCGGATCGTCTTCCTGAGCGTCACGCCCGGCTCGCACTGTAGATGCCGGTTGCTGGCCGTGACGACGACCGTGTGATTGAGCAGATACGTGCCGGCGGGCACGAGCACATCGCCGGCATCGATGGCGGCCTGGAACGCCTTGGTGTCGTCGGTCTTGCCGTCGCCGGCCGCGCCGAAATCCTTCGGGCTGCGCGGATCGACGAGCTTCGGCGGCGTGAACGACGTCAGCGGGCAACTCGGCGTCGCCGGGACCGGCGAACTCGTGAGCGTGGCGCGATGCGCGCCGCCGTAGTTCTCGTTCCTCAGCCGATGCCACCAGCGCACGAAGGTTTGCCAGTTCAGCCGGTTCAGAACCCGGCCATCGTCCCAGACTGCGTAGACCGTCTGCACATGCTGCGTCACGCGTGGCGTGTTTATCGCGAGCACGGAAACAACAATCATTATTACGACAACCCAAATGGATTTCTTCATTTGCCTTCCGTACGCGCATTGAGATTCACGATGACGAGGCTCCGATGACGCCGCGCGCAGCCGCCACTCTCGCACGTTATGAACGTGGACTTCTGCACGGTAGCGCACCCGGCAAGCGCGCAAACTGCCCGGGCGTGCCAGCATGACCGTGCAGAATCGCGGGGTTCGCGCATGGCATCGGCGCGCGCCGTGCTGTGGCGAACAGTTCGCGCATGCCGTTTGATGCACTCTCCCCCGGTGCGCAAGCAAGCATCCGTCTTGCGCGGATCGAGGTCAATTTGCCGGAGGGAGAGTGCTGACCGCAACAGTGCAATCGCTAAGAGAACGTCTGCTCGGGGTTCATCAGGATCACAAGCGCATCGCGAGGAGCGCCTTCGTCCTGCTGCTGTTCGTTCTTGCCGGGAAGCTGATCGGCGCATCGAAGGAAATGGCGATCGCGTATCGATACGGCGTCAGCGGCACCGTCGATGCCTATCAGCTCGCGCTCACGATCATCACCTGGCTGCCCGCGACGATCACGAATCAGTTGAGCGTGCTGCTCGTGCCCGCGCTCGTCGCGCTCAGGAACGACAAGCACCGGCAGAACCAGCTTCTCAGCGAGCTCGAGGGCGCGGGGCTTGCCATCGGCATCGTGGTATCGCTGCTGCTGTATTTTTTATGGCCGCACATGGTCGGTCTCTTCGCCGGAACGCTCTCCGAATCGACGCGCGAAATGTGCCGGCAGATGGTCGTCGGGATGACGCCGGTCGGCGTGCTGGCCTTCACGATCTGCATTTCGGCGGCGCGGCTCCAGGCATCCGAAAGGCACATCAACACGCTGCTGGAATGCGTGCCGGCCATCGCGCTGCTGGTGTTCGTGCTGAGCGCGCGCAACAACACGTCGATCATGCCGCTCATCGTCGGCACGACGATCGGCATCGTGATTCAGGCCGTGTGGCTGCGCATCCTCGCCCGGCGCGCCGATGGCGTGCCCGCGCGCCCGCGTCTCTCCGTGCGCGCGCCGCATTGGCCGGGCATGACGCGCTCGCTCGGCATGTTGCTGATCGGCTCGGTGGTGGCGAACCTGTGGCTTCCCGTCGATCAATACTTCATGGCGCATATGGGCGATGGCGCCATCGCGACGCTCGGCTACGCGAACCGGCTGCTGTCGCTGCTCGTGAGCATGGGCGCGATCGCGATCAGTCGGGCGACCTTGCCGATTCTTTCGGAAATCCTGCATCGCGGCGATCACGCGCGGGCGCGCAGCACGGCGCGCAAATGGTCGTTCGTGATGCTGGGCGTGGGAACGGTCGGCGCGATGATCGCCTATGCGCTTGCGCCGTACGCGATCAAGCTGCTGTTCCAGAAGGGCGCGTTCACGAGCGAGGACACGATCGCGGTCACGAGCCTGTTCCGCTGCGGGCTTTCGCAGATTCCGTTTTCGTTCGGGATGTGCGTGCTCATTCAGTCGTTCGCGAGCGAGGCGCGCTACAAGGCGATCACGGTCATTTCCGTGCTGGGATTCGCGACCAAGCTAGCGGCCACGGCGATTCTGATCCGCTTTTTCGGATCGCAGGGCGTGCTGCTCGGGACCGGCGTGGGCGCGGCGAGCGTCTTCATCTGCTACTTCTTCCTCACCAGCTTCGCGCCGACCGCTACCGCACCGCGTTCCGATAGCCAGTGATTCATCGGCAGTCAGCCGCTCCGTTCGCGCGAGCGGCTGACCCGCTGGCAAGTCCTACGCGCCCCGCACCATCACGCCATGACCGCGACGCTGCATTTCGGTGTCGTCCTCGGCGCTGTAGTCGCGGTCGAGCGCGGCAGCCGCCGCATACACGCCCGGTTCCTCGATGACGCCCGCATGGTTGCCCGGCACTTCCGCGACCGTCAGCCCACGGCGCGCAATCTTGCGCCAGAGCGGCAGCGGATCGCCCCGGTCTTCCTCGCGCGACGCGGCCCGTACGTAGACGATCGGGCCGCCTTCGTACGGCTTCGGCCGATAGTTGTTCATCGCGGCGCGGAACGTGTCGCGCATGCGCCGCAAAACCGGCGGCATCGGATCGGCGGATGCGACTTGCGCCGGCGTCTGCGGCACGCGGCCGAGGCGCATCGCCAGCTTGTTCCCGGCGGCCGACAACTTCGCGCCCGCAAAACCGACGCGTTCGCGCGGCGACATCCGCGCGAGCGTCTTCCATAGACGGCTCGCGTAATCGCGGCGGAATTCGAGCAGCGCGAACCACGGCAGCCAGCGTTCCTGCACGTAGGTGTCGAGCAGACACACGAACTCTGTCTGCTCGCCTGCGCCGAACAACTGCTGCGCGATTTCGAGCGCGACCAGTCCGCCGAACGAGAATCCGGCGAGCGCATACGGGCCGTTCGGCTGAACCTTGCGAATCTGCTCGACGTAAGTCTTCGCCATGTCCTCGACGCGGCGTTGCGGCGCCGTCTCGCCATCGAGCCCGAGCGCCTGAAGGCCGTACACCGGGCGCTCCTTGCGCATATTGCCGATCAGGCGCGTGCATTCGAGCACCGATCCCGTCACGCTATGCACGAGGAAGAGCGGGACGCCTTCGCCTTCGCGCATCGGCACGAGCACTTCCGATGTCTGCGGCAGCGCGCCGTTGTCGATGACATCGGCGAGCTTCGCGATGGTCGGCGCGCGCAACATCGTCGAGAGCGGGATTGGCCGTCCGATGATCGGTTGCAGTTCCGCCAGCAGACGCGCCGCAAGCAGCGAATGTCCGCCGAGTTCGAAGAAATTGTCGTCGCGAGCGATCGGGGCGAACGCGAAGAGCTGCTCCCATTTGGTCTGCAACAGCCGCTCCAGTTCCTCGCGCGTCGCGTAGCTCTGCGGCACGTCGCCGGATCGCGGCTGCAACGCGGGATGATGACGGATCGCATCGAGCGATGCCGGATTGCGCAGCGCGGCGGCGTTGGTCACATCGAGCCCGTTGACGGCATTGCGCACTGCGGCTTCCGTCAGCTTGCCGCTATGCGTGACCGGCAGATCGTCGACGGCCGCGATCACGTCGGGGACATGGGCGGCGGACGTGCGGCTCACGAGATCGCGCCGGATGCGCGCGATCAGCGTGCCGGTGAGCCGCGCGCCGGCTTTCAGCGTCAGGAGCAGCACGAGCCGTTCGCCGACCGGATTGCCGGGCGCATCGGCATCGGCATCGGCGGCGCGCACGCGCTGCTGAACGACGATGCCCTCGCGAATCTCGGGAATGTCGTTGAGCACGCGATAGATCTCGCCCGGCCCGACATTGATGCCGCGCACGACGAGCACGCCGTCGCTGCGTCCGTGCAGACGCGCCGTGCCTTCCGGCGGAAACTCGATCTGATCGCCGTGCGTCCACACGCCCGCATTGGCGCTGAAATACGCCTTGTGAAAGCGCTCGCCGTCCGGATCGTTGAGAAATCCGAGCGGGCGCGACGGGAACGGGTTCACGCACACCAGATCGCCGACGCCTTGCGTGCGCGCGCCGTCGCGCCACGCCTGCACATCGAACGCGAGGCTCTTGCATTGCGCCTCGCCCGCATAAACCGGCAGGTCCGGGTTGCCGAGCACGAAGCAGCCGAGGATGTCGGTGCCGCCCGAAATCGACTGCAATCGCAGCGGCTTCACGTTGTCGCGGACCCATTCGAACTGCGCGTCGAAGAGGATCGCGCCGGTGGACATCATCGCGTGAAGGCCGCCCAGATCGAATTCGCGCGACGGCACGAGCCCGGCGTCCTCGCACATCTTCAGATACGCGGGACTCGTGCCGAACACGTTGACGCGTTCTTCGGCGACGAGCCGCCACAACGTATCGACCGATGCGATCGGCCCGTCATAGGTAACGATTTCGACGCCCGACGCGAGCGCCGACAACTGCCAGTTCCACATCATCCACGCGCAACTCGTGTGAAAGAACATGCGGTCGCCCGGCCGGAGATCGCAATGCAGCCGATGCTCCTTCAGATGCTCGATGAGGCTCCCGCCCGCGCCGTGCACGATGCATTTGGGCTTGCCGGTCGTGCCGGACGAGAACATCACGAAGAGCGGGTGATTGAAGTTAAAGCGCTTCCATTCGACCCGCGCCGGATCGCCGGCCGCGAGCAGCGCGTCCAGCGAGTTGACGGGCGGCGCGGCGTGCACGGCCGACGGATCGCCATCGAGACTGACGATGCCCGCAAGCGTTGGGAGCGCGTCGGCGAGCATCGATATCTTCTTGTCGAGCGGCGTGCCGGTGTCGAACGGCTTGGCGGCGGTATGCGCGAACAGGAAGCGCGGTTCGAGTTGCGTGAAGCGGTCGAGCAGCGTTTCGATGCCCATTTCCGGCGCGGCGGTGGACAGCGTCGCGCCGATCGCGGTCACGGCGAGCGCGGTGACGATCGCATCGGCGTCGTTGCGCATCACGCCCGCGACGCGGTCGCCTTCGCGCAGGCCGAGTTGCGTGAGCGCGTCGGCGAGACGAGCCACGCGCGCACGCAATTCGCCGCGCGTAAAGCGCACGCGGCGGCCATCGGCGTGACAGGCGGTGAGCGCGGGCGAATCCGCGGGCGCAATCGAGAAGCCGAGCAGATTCTCAGCGTAATTCAGCGTGACGTCGGGAAAGAACCGCGCGTGTTCGCAACTATCGCCGACGCATACCGGCTCGGCTTTGCCCGACCACGTCAATCCCGGCGTCCATTGCAGAAAGGACTTCCAGAAGCCGCGGTAATCGCGGATCGAGAAGTCGTGTAACTCGCTAAAGTCTTTTAATGGCTGGCCGGATTGCGCTCGCAGCGCCGCGGTGAATGCGGATATCTGCGATGGTGTGGTTTGGACGGTTTCCTGGACAAAAATCGGCAGACGCGACTTCGCCTCGCCGGGCGATTCCGAACGATCCATGAAGTGGCTCCCTCAGCAGTTATGGCAATACCTTTGGGCACTCGGTTTGCCTTCTTTTTTTAAATCTCTGGATTGTCTGCGGCGCTTTTTCGCGCTCTCGAATAGGTCCGATTCCGGCGGACATGTGCCATCGACGATTAAGCGTATCCAGACAGATCGCCCGGTAATGTGCGGAGAGAAACACAAGTCGTTCGCTGATTAATGAAGCGCGTTGGGAGTCGGTAGGAATGACGCGAATCGCCGGCTGGTCATGCCATATTATTTAATCAGGGGCTGAAGAGTTAATTCGCGCCCTCGCGCGACCGAAACAATGCGATTTGCGATGCGTGAATTCGACACGCTTATAAACATCGAATAACCGGTATGCGTGGCATTCCTAATTGGAAAGATTATGAAAGATTCGTGATGCTATTCGTCAGGCCGCCGTAAGTGTGTGCGGTTCCTGCTGCTCTAAGATGATGCACGCAACGATATTTCCAGCACGGACAATAAGCGTCGTGCATCATGTCATGTCGCCTGAAAAAATACTCCGAACGCAACATGCATTTTCCGGCAAGAAGAAAGTTCATTGCCCTCGCGCTGGCGGCATGCGTGGGCGGCGTCATAGCGGCGCGCGCGCTCGAACACGATAGCGAACGAGCCGACGGTATCGCGTACGGCACGGATCCGCGCGAGCGGCTCGACGTCTATGCACCCGATTCGGGCACGCAGGGAAATCGCCCGGTCGTCGTGTATTTCTACGGCGGAGGCTGGCAAAGCGGCCATCGCAAGGACTCGCGCAATATTGCCGAGGCGCTCGCCGCGCACGGCATCGTGACCGTCGCGCCGGATTACCGCATTTATCCGCAAGCCGTTTTCCCCGGCTTTCTCGATGACGCCGCCGCCGCCGTGCGCTGGGCACGCGATCACGCGCACGAATACGGCGGCGATCCCAATCGCATCTTTCTGATGGGGCATTCCTCCGGCGCGCACTTGGCGTCCATGCTCGCAACCGATCCGCGCTATCTCGCCACGCAAGGCATCGCGAATACTTCGCTGCGCGGGATGATCGGACTCGCCGGTCCGTACGCCGCGATCCCGACGAGCGATCCCCACATGGACGAGATCTTTCCGGCGGCGTTGCGCGCGGGTGCGTTGCCGATCGCGTTCATATCGGGAGACGAGCCGCCGATGCTGCTCGCCGCAGGCACGGCCGACACCGATGTCGATCCGCGCAACAGCGATCGCTTCGCGGAAGCGCTGCGCGCGCATCATGACGCCGTCGTGCTGAAGAAATACGCGGGATACGGCCACGACACGATCATCGACACGTTCTCGGCGTCGCGCCGCAAGGATTCGCCCGTTCTCGCCGACGTCGTCGCGTTCATCGGCGCGCATTGAACGAGGCCGCGTCGGTTCGCCGCACGCGTGCTCCGGTGGATTGCTTGATGCAAGTCAATCGAGGATCGCGCAGCGCTCCTTAGAGTGATTCAGGACGCGTATGCGCGACCTTATTCATCGACCTCCGGAGCACATGATGCAAGCACGCGATGTAATGACTTCCCCTGTCGTTTCCGTCACGCCCGAAACGAGAGTGCATGACCTGGCGCGGCTCCTGGTGCAGCACCGCATCAGCGCTGCGCCCGTCGTCGATCAGGATGAGCGCGTCGTCGGCATGATCAGCGAAGGCGATCTGCTTCATCGCGAGGAAATCGGCACCGAGAAACGCAACCGCCGCTCGTGGTGGCTCGAGCTGCTCGGCTCCGATGGCGGCGCGGCCGACTACATCAAGTCGCATGCCCCGACGGTCGGCGAGATCATGACGCGCGAACCCATCTGCGTCAAAGAGGACACGTCGCTGGCCGATATCGCCGCGGTGCTCGAAAGCCATCACATCAAGCGCGTGCCGGTGCTGCGCGATGGCCGCCTCGTCGGCATCGTCAGCCGCTCGAATCTGGTGCAGGCGCTGGCGTCGGCGCTCGCCGTCGAAGCCGCGCCCGAGGCGCTCGCCAGCGATGCCGAGATCCGCGCCATGCTGATGGGCGATCTCGCGGGACGCGGCTGGGCGTTTCCGGGGCGCAATATCGTCGTGCGCGATGGCGTCGTGCATTTGTGGGGCACGGTGTGGTCGAGAGATCAGCTCGATGCCATGCGTATCGCGTCGCAAAGCATTCCGGGCGTGAAGCGCGTCGAGGATCACACGATTCCTTATCCGATCATGCCGGGGCTGTGAAAGTCTAAAGCCGATCAACGACAGGCGCGTCGCGGCGTAAGTCGTCTCGATCGGCCGATTTCTCCCACTATCCGGGACGACCCGAATTGCCGCGAACGGGCATCCGGTCCTACTATCGAATCCCGCTGCTATCGCGGCCAGAGGTACCCCCGGGTCATGCGTCCGAAGCGCATGCCTACATCAGCTAATCAAACGATGGGGAGACAGGTATGCTCAGCGCACACGAATTCGCAACCCTCATGCTCGTCAAGGATGCCGCCGATCAGATCATCGACCGGCACGAGCTCGACACGCTTCTCGAACGTCAACTGATCGCGATGGAACAACTCGTGAGCGGCGCGCAACTGCCGCGCATCACGGAAGATGGCGATTGGCTGCTGCGCGCCGTGCGGCGCACTCACTGAGTCGTCGGGACGTGTGCAGACGTACTGAGTCACGTCGGTACGCATCGGCCTGACCGCACTATCGATATCACGATTTCTCGTTTAGCCCGCGAGGCATGCGTTGTTAGCATTGGCATCGGTAAAGATGCCTTCGCTCAACGAGGAAACACGCATGTCCGACCGCAAGAACACGCCTTCCATTCCCGCGCGCCGTCGCACGCTCTTCACGCTCGCCGCGCTCGGTGCGGGGCTGTCGGGCGGGCTCGCCACGCGCATCGCGCAAGCCGCCGATGCGCCGAAGACCTTGCGTATCGGCTATCAGAAGTACGGCAACTTCGTCGTGCTCAAGGCGCGCGGATCGCTCGACAAACGCCTTGCGGCGCAAGGCGTCACGGTGCAATGGCTCGAATTCCCGGCCGGGCCGCAACTGCTCGAGGGACTCAATGCGGGCGCGGTCGATATCGGCACGGTAGGCGAAACGCCGCCGATCTTCGCGCAGGCGGCGGGCGTCGACTTCGTGTATATCGGCCACGAGCCGCCCGCGCCGCACGCCGAGGCGATCGTCGTGCCGAAGGATTCGACTATCCGTTCGATCGCGGAATTGCGCGGCAAGAAAGTGGCGCTGAATAAAGGATCGAATGTTCACTATCTGCTCGTCGAGGCGCTCAAAAAAGCGAATCTCACGTGGTCGGATATTCAACCGGTCTATCTCGCGCCCGCCGATGCGCGCGCCGCGTTCGTGCAGGGCAGCATCGACGCATGGGCGATCTGGGATCCGTATCTCGCCGCCGCCGAAAAGCAGGCGAACGCGCGTCAACTGACCGACGCAGAAGGCATCGTGCGCAACGTGCAGTACTACCTCGCGACGCGCAAGATCGCGACGGCGCAGCCGCAACTCGTGCATGCGGTGCTCGAAGAGCTGGATCAGGTCGATCGCTGGGCGCGCGACAACGTCTCCGCCGTGGCGGCGCAATTGTCGCCGCTCGTCGGGCTCGATACCGGCATCCTCGAAACGGCGTTGAAACGCACGTCGTACGGCGTGCAGCCGATCGATCCAGCCACGCTCGCGTACCAGCAGCAGATCGCCGATACCTTCACGAGCCTCAAGCTCATCCCGAAGAAGCTCGACGTGACCGAAGCGCGCTGGAACGTTGCCTGACGCGGCGACCGGCGTTAGCACGATCACGCACATCCTTAGCGCGAATCGATGGTTCAGCCGCGCGCGACGCGTCGTTAGACTCGTTCGAGCGCCGCTGCATTCCTGCGCGCGGCAAGCCCTCTCTCAGACACGACGAACATGAATGTTTTCTGGTTCATCCCCACGCACGGCGACAGCCGCTATCTCGGCACGTCGCAAGGCGCGCGCGCCGCGAATTACGATTACTTCCGTCAGATCGCGGTAGCCGCCGACACGCTCGGCTACGAAGGCGTGCTGCTGCCCACGGGCCGTTCCTGCGAGGACGCGTGGGTGGTCGCGTCGAGCCTCATTCCCGCGACGAAGCGCCTCAAGTTTCTCGTCGCGATTCGCCCTGGCCTGAGCTCGCCGGGATTGTCGGCGCGCATGGCATCGACGTTCGACCGGCTCTCGAACGGGCGTCTGCTCATCAACGTCGTGACGGGCGGCGATCCGACCGAACTCGCGGGCGACGGCGTCTTTCACGATCACGACACGCGCTACGAAATCACCGACGAATTCCTCACGATCTGGCGCGGCCTGCTCGAACAGTCGCACGACAACGGCAGCTTCGATTTCGACGGCAAGCATCTGCAATCGCAGGGCGGCAAGGTGCTGTATCCGCCGGTGCAGAAGCAGCATCCGCCGCTGTGGTTCGGCGGTTCGTCGGCGGCGGCGCACGATATCGCGGCGAAGCACATCGACACGTATCTCACGTGGGGCGAGCCGCCCGCGGACGTCGAGAAGAAGCTCGCCGATATCCGCAGCCGCGCGAAAGCGGAAGGGCGCGACATCAAGTTCGGCATTCGCCTGCATGTGATCGTGCGCGAGACCGAAGAGGAAGCATGGGCCGACGCCGACAAACTCATCAGCAAGCTCGACGATGAAACCATCCGCCGCGCGCAGGCCTCGTTCGCGAAGATGGATTCCGAAGGCCAGCGACGCATGGCCGCGTTGCACGGCGGCAGCCGCGACAAGCTGGAGGTGTATCCGCATCTGTGGGCGGGCGTCGGGCTCGTGCGCGGCGGAGCGGGCACCGCGCTCGTCGGCAATCCGGAGCAGGTCGCCGGGCTGATGAAACAGTACGCGGAACTCGGCATCGATACGTTCATCCTGTCGGGTTATCCGCATCTGGAAGAGTCGTATCGTTTCGCCGAACTGGTGTTTCCGCTTCTGCCGCGCAAGCAGCGCGAGCAGGCGAGCGGGCCGCTCTCGGGGCCGTTCGGCGAAGTCATCGGCACGTCGGAATTGCCGCGCGCATCGGCATCATGAAACTGGCATTCATTGCTCGCCGCGCGCTGCCGTGGCTCGTGCCGTTGATGATCCTCATCGCGTGGGAAAGCGCCGCGCGCACGGGCGGACTGTCGTCGCGCGTGCTGCCCGAACCGCTCGCGGTGGTGAAGGCGGCGTGGGCGCTGATCGAATCCGGCGATCTGTGGGCCAACGTCAAGGTCAGCGCGGGCCGCGCGCTCGCGGGCTTCGCGATGGGCGGCGGAATCGGCTTCGTGCTCGGTCTCGCGACGGGTCTTTTCAAGCCCGCCGAAATCGCGCTCGACTCGACCGTGCAGATGATCCGCAACATCCCCGCGCTCGCGATGATTCCGCTCTTGATCCTGTGGTTCGGCATCGGCGAGGAAGCGAAGCTCGTGCTCGTCGCGCTGGGCGTGTTCTTTCCGGTCTACGTCAACACGTATCACGGCATCCGCTCGGTCGATCGCGACCTGATCGAGATGGCGAGAAGCTACGGCTTGTCCGGCTTCGCGCTGTATCGCGATGTGATTTTGCCGGGCGCGTTGCCGTCGATACTCGTCGGCGTGCGCTTCGCCTTCGGGCTGATGTGGGTGATGCTGATCGTCGCCGAGACCATTTCCGCGCAGTCGGGCATCGGCTATATGACGATGAACGCGCGAGAGTTCCTGCAAACCGATGTCGTGGTCGTCGGCATCCTGCTGTACGCGCTGCTCGGCAAACTCGCCGACATGGCCGCGCGCGCGATCGAACGCGCGACCTTGCGCTGGCATCCGGCGTATCAAACGAAGGCGCAATCATGAATCTGATCGATATCGACACGCTGACGCCCGCGTTCAGGCGCGTCGAAACACATGCGCGCGCGCCGCTCGGCGGGCGCGATATCGCCGTGTCGCTGCGCGGCGTGGAGAAGCGCTTCGGCGAGCGCACGGTGCTGGATCGGCTGGACTTGTCGATCGAGCGCGGCAGTTTCGTATCGATCGTCGGGCGCAGCGGCTGCGGCAAGTCGACGTTGCTGCGGCTCATCGCCGGTCTCGATCAACCGACCGGCGGCATTCTGCAGCGCAACGCCGCCGCGCGATCGGACGAACTGCAAGTGCGGATCATGTTTCAGGACGCGCGTCTCTTGCCGTGGAAGAGCGTGCTCGACAACGTGATGATCGGCCTGCCGCGCGACAAGCGCGACGAAGCCCGCGCGACGCTTGCCGAGGTCGGCCTCGCGGAACGCGAGAAGGACTGGCCGTCGCGTCTGTCGGGCGGGCAGCGTCAGCGTGTGGCGCTGGCGCGCGCGCTCGTGCATCGGCCGGATCTGCTTTTGCTCGATGAACCGCTCGGCGCGCTCGATGCGTTGACGCGCATCGAAATGCAGGGCTTGATCGAGCGTTTGTGGCGTGAACATCGGCTCACCGCGCTGCTGGTCACGCACGATGTGCAGGAAGCGGTGTCGCTCGGCGATCGCATTGTGCTGATCGATGCGGGGCGCATCACGCTCGATACCGACGTCCCGCTGCCGAGGCCGCGCACGCGCACGGCGCCGGGGTTTGCCGAACTCGAGGAACAGGTGCTTTCGCGGGTGCTTCAGCGAGGCTCGACCTGATCCTGGCGTGAGCGCCGCCCTCACTATCCCTCCAGCGGCACCGCGCTCACGCACTTCAACTCGTCGAGACATACGCTCGACTTCACGCCGCTCACGCCGGGAATACGCATCAGCGTGTCGAGCAGAAACTCCGACAAGCCCTTCAGGTCCCGCGCGATCACCTTCAGCATGTAATCGATATCGCCGGTCACGGCGAAGCATTCCTGAATCTCCGCGAGCTTGCCGACGACGCCCTTGAACTTCGCGAGGTCGCGCACGTGCCCGCGCTCCATCGTCACCTGAATGAAGGCGACGACGCCGAAGCCCAGCGCCTGCGCATCGAGCCGCGTCTCGTAGCCCTTGATGACACCCATCTCTTCCAGCCGCCGATGCCGCCGCAACGTCTGCGCCGGCGACAGGTTGATCGCTTCCGCCAGTTCGAGATTGGAGATGCGCCCGCGCGACTGCAGTATCCCGAGCAAACGCAGGTCGATACGATCGATCTCGATAGTCTGCAATTTTCTTTCTCCGATGAACCAATCGATGAAATCCGGACGCGCAAACTAGGGTTTGTCTGCGCGCGTTAGGAAATCATATTGTGCCGTAACAAATTTACACTGATTCCCCTAAATCGAGCACAAGGAGAGAGACACGTGACACATGAGGGACACGGCACGCTCAAGCGCGGCCTGAAGAACCGTCACATTCAGCTGATCGCGCTCGGCGGGGCGATCGGCACCGGGCTTTTTCTCGGCATCGCGCAGACGATCAAGTCGGCGGGACCATCGGTGCTGCTCGGCTACGCGATCGCGGGCATCGTCGCCTTTTTCATCATGCGGCAACTGGGCGAGATGGTCGTCGACGAGCCGGTCGCGGGTTCGTTCAGCCACTTCGCGGACAAATACTGCGGACAGTACGCGGGCTTTCTGTCGGGCTGGAATTACTGGGTGCTCTACATTCTCGTGTCGATGGCCGAGCTGTCCGCCGTCGGCATCTACGTGCAGTACTGGTGGCCGGGCATCCCGACGTGGATCTCCGCGCTCGTCTGCTTCTGCATCATCAACGCGATCAATCTGACGAGCGTGAAATCGTATGGCGAGCTGGAGTTCTGGTTCGCGATCGTGAAGGTCGTCGCGATCGTCGGCATGATCGGCTTCGGCGGCTGGCTGCTGTTCTCGGGCAGCGCCGGGCCGGACGCGAGCGTGACCAATCTCTGGCGTCACGGCGGCTTCTTCCCGAACGGCGTCTCCGGTCTCGTCATGGCGATGGCCGTCATCATGTTCTCGTTCGGCGGGCTGGAGCTGGTCGGCATCACCGCGGCCGAAGCGGACGATCCCTCGCACACGATTCCGCGCGCGACCAATCAGGTGATCTATCGCATTCTGATTTTCTACGTAGGCGCGCTCGGCGTGCTCCTTTCGCTGTATCCGTGGCAGAAGGTCGTGACCGGCGGCAGCCCGTTCGTGCTCATCTTCCATGCGATGAACAGCAACTTCGTCGCGCATGTGCTCAATGCCGTGGTGCTCACGGCGGCGCTCTCGGTCTATAACAGCGGCGTATATTGCAACAGCCGCATGCTCTATGGTCTCGCGCAGCAGGGCAATGCGCCGCGCGCGCTGCTCAAGGTCAACCGGCGCGGCATTCCGCTCGCCGCGCTCGGCGTCTCCGCGCTCGCGACGGCCGTCTGCGTGCTCATCAACTATCTGATGCCGGGCAAGGCGTTCGAGTTGCTGATGGGGCTCGTCGTGTCGGCGCTCATCATCAACTGGGCGATGATCTCGCTCATCCATCTGCAATTCCGACGCGTGAAGGCGCGCAACGGCGAAACGACCGTGTTCAAGAGCCTCGGCTATCCGCTCACCAACTATCTGTGCCTCGCGTTCCTCGCGGGCATTCTCGTGGTGATGTGCCTGATCCCCGATCTGCGCATCTCGGTCTATCTGATTCCCGTGTGGCTCGCGGTGCTCGGCGTCGGCTATGCGATTCGCAATCGCCGTCGCGCGAGTGCGGCCTTGTCGCGCGTCTGAAGGAGACGGTCATGTTCGAACACATCGATGCCTATCCCGGCGATCCGATCCTTTCGCTCAACGAAGACTTCGCGAAGGATCCGCGCGCGGACAAGGTCAATCTGAGCATCGGCATCTACTACGACGACGAAGGCCGTCTGCCGGTGATGCGCGCCGTGCGCGAAGCGGAAGCGCAGTTGCTCGCGGAACCCGCTGCGAAACCGTATCTGCCGATGGCGGGCTTCGCGGCGTATCGCGATGCCGTGCAGTCGCTCGTATTCGGCGACGATTCCGCCGCGCGCATCGAAGGCCGCATCGCGACCGTGCAGACGCTCGGCGGCTCCGGCGCGCTCAAGGTCGGCGCGGACTTCATCAAGCGCTATTTCCCGGCGTCGCACGTCTGGGTGAGCGATCCGACGTGGGATAACCATCGCTTCATCTTCGAGCGCGCGGGCTTCACGGTCGGCACGTATCCGTACTACGACGAAGCGAGCGGCGGCCTGAAGTTCGACGCGATGCTCTCGGCGATCCGCGATCTGCCTGCGAAGAGCGTCGTGCTGCTGCACGCGTGCTGTCATAACCCCACGGGCGTCGATCTGAACGATGCGCAATGGGCGATGCTCATCGACGCCATCAAAGCGCGCGACTTGCTTCCGTTCATCGACATGGCGTATCAGGGCTTCGGCGCGGGACTCGATGCGGATGCGTTCGCGATTCGCGAGCTGGTTCGCCGCAACGTGCCCGCGCTGATCGCCAATTCGTTCTCGAAGAACTTTTCGCTCTACGGCGAGCGTTGCGGCGCGTTGTCGGTGATCTGCGAATCGGCGGAGATAGCGGCGCGCGTGCTCGGTCAACTGACGAGCGCCGTGCGCGCGAACTACAGCAATCCGCCGACGCATGGCGCGAAGATCGTCGCGCGCGTCTTGACGACGCCCGCGTTGCGGCAATCGTGGCAGGAAGAACTGGCGTCGATGTGCACGCGCATCGCGCGCATGCGTAGCGCGATTCACGCGCGTCTTTCCGGCAACGTGCCCGATGCGATGCTTGCGCGTTACGTCGAGCAGCGCGGCATGTTCACGTACACGGGGCTTTCCGCCGCGCAGGTCGATGTGCTGCGCGAACGGCACGGCGTCTATCTGATCCGCTCGGGCCGCATGTGCGTCGCGGCGCTGAACGAGCGCAACGTCGATGCGACCGCAAGTGCCATCGGCGAAGTGCTGTCGAAAGCGATCGCGTAGCCGCTCATTTTCGCCTCATTGTGCGCGGGCACACTGCATCCATCGCTGATGAAGGAGGGATGCAGCCATGGAAACGTTTCGCTCTTATGTCGATGGGCTGCTCGAGCAGCTCGACGCGCACGCCGATCGCACGGTGCTGCGCTATCTCGGCGACGACGTGACCGGCGCGGCGTTTCGCGCATCGATCTATCGATATGCGCGGGCGCTTGCGTCGTTCGGCGTCACGCGCGGCGGGTTCGTCGCGATGTTCGCGCCGAACTGCCCCGATGCGCTCGCGATCCGCTACGCGACCGGCCTGCTCGGCGCAACGACGATGTTCCTGCCCGCGATCACGCGCGCGGAACAGCGCGCCGCGTTTGTCACGCGCATGCAGCCGACGTTGCTCATCGCCTTCGAACAGACGAAGCATCTCGTGCCGGCGCATAGCGGCGCGCGTCTCGCGTATGTCGGAACGGGGCCGGCGCGTTTGCGGCTGGATATCCGGGCGCGCGTGCAGCACGATCTGCCGGTTGAGAGCCGCGCACGACCCGACGATCTCGCCGTGGTGGTGTCATCGGGCGGCTCGACCGGCGTGCCGAAAGCGAGCCGCCGCAGCTTCGCCGCATATTCGACGATGGTGAGCGCGCCGAGCCCCGAGGATCGGCGGCAGCTTGTCAACGGCGCGCTTGCGTATCTGTCGCAAGTGCTCGTCGATAACACGTTGATGGGCGGCGGCATCGTCGTGCTGAAGCCAGGCTACGATCCCGCCGAAACGCTCGCGACGATCGAAGCCGAGCGCATTACGGACGTCTTGCTCGTCGAACCGCAACTGTTCGAAACGATGGATCATCCGGACGTTCATCGGCGCAATCTGTCTTCGTTGCGCTCGGTCGCGCATATCGGCGGATCGGCGCCCGCGATTTTGCGGCGGCGCGCGATCGAGCGCCTCGGCCCGGTGCTCACGCACATGTACGGCGCGAGCGAAGCGGGGCTCGTGAGCGTGTTGACGCCGTCGGACTATCTCGTCGATGCGAGTCTGCTCGAGAGCGCCGGGCGTATCCGGCCGGGCGTCGAGGTGCGGATTCGCCGCGCCGACGGCACGTTCGCGCGTCATGGCGAGCACGGCGCGATCGAGGTGAAATCGAAGGCGGTGGCGCAGGGCTATTACCGGCAGCCGATCGAAGCGGCGCAGAAGTTTCGCGATGGCTGGTGCATGACGGGCGATATCGGTTTCATCGACGGGAGGGGTTATCTGCATGTGATCGGACGTGGAGGGGATGTCGCCGAAATCGATGGTGCCGTCGTCGGTCCGGCGCAGATCGAAACGCCGCTTTGTGCGTTGCCCGATGTGCGCTATGCGCGCGCTGTTGCATCGGCCGATGCTGCGCGCGGTTATGTGTGGGATGTCGTAGTGGTGCCGTGGACAGGAAGGCGTGTGGATGTCGCGCGTTGCATGCGGGCGCTTGAATCGGCGTGTGGGGTCGCAGTGGCGAAGGTTGTGCGGATGGCTGCCGTGCAGCGCGTGCCGCTTACCGAGCAAGGGAAGGTGAATCGGGCGGCGATTGGGTTCTGGTGTCGGGAGGCCTTAAGTACCAGGTGTACATTCGGCCAAGCGGGTGCGATGCCGGCTGCAGTCAGTTGAAATATTGTCCTTGGTAAGTAAGCACGCCGATCGACGACGTAAAGCTACCGCCATCGACAAGTCCCTTACTCATGCTCCGGAGCACGATCAACGCATTTGCCGAATTGAGCGTGCCCGAAGATCGAACGCAGCCGTAATGACACCATTGCTACCGCCCTGCGCATTTTGAGTGGTGTATTCCTGTTTAACGCTCGCAAACGGGAGTTAAACATTCTCGGCATGGTAGCCACCCGATCCAATAGGATCGACGCCGCTAATACGCACGTCTTCAAGCGTGAACTTCTGGAAGTCGAGCGGCGTCCCGCCTGACTTGCGCGTCGTGAGGATGGCTCTCGGGATAACCGTGCGTTTTGAAGGCGTACACGCAAAGTCCGAATTAGCCCCTGTCCCTCGCCCGCCCCAACACCAAATGCGCCATCGTCCCCAGCACGATCCCCCAAAACGCCGACCCCAACCCGAGAAAACTCATATTCGAAGCCGTCGCGATAAACGCGATAAACGAAGCTTCCCGATGCGCCTCATCCTGCACCAGCCCCACGACGTTCGCCGCGATCGCGCCGAGCAGCGCGAGACCGGCGAGCACCGCAACGAACGCATTCGGCAGCGCGGCGAACAGCATGACGACCGTCCCCGCAAAGCATCCGCCGATCAGATAGAAGACACCATTGGCGATGCCCGCAACATAACGATTCGCCGGGTCGCGATGCGCATCGGGCCCGGTGCATAGCGCCGCCGTAATCGCTGCGATGACGATCGTGATGCCGCCCGAAAACGCGACGAGCATCGATGCGAGGCCCGTCGTCATGAGCACGGGACGCGTCGGCGTCTGATAACCCGACACGCGCAAGATCGAAAAGCCAGGCAGGAATTGCCCCGTCAGACTGACGATGACGAGCGGCAACGCAAGACTCACGGTCGATTGCCAGGACCAAGTCGGCATCGTGAATACGGGGGGCGTGAGATGAAGGCTGACCGACTCGAAATGCGTCAGGCCGAGTGCCATCGCCAGCGCGCAGCCGGACGCGAGAACCAGAATGAGGCAGTAGCGCGGCGCCCATCGGCGAAAAACGAGGAAGCTCGCGATCATGCCCAACGCGAGCCACGGCGTAACGGCAATCGACTTGAATACGTTCGTGCCGAACTGAAAGAGAATGCCGGCCATCATCGCGCAGGCGATGCCCTTCGGTATGCGCTTGACGATCTCATCGAACCATCCCGACAAGCCGAGCACGAAGATGCACGCGCCCGCGACGATATACGCGCCGATCGCCTCGCTCACCGGCATGCCGGGAAACAGCGTGACGAGCAGCGCCGAACCGGGCGCCGACCACGCGGTGATGATCGGCTGCTTCAGCCACACACTCAGCGCGATGCCCGAAACGGCCGCGCCCATCGAGATGGACCAGACCCACGACGCGATCACGTCGTTGCCGACATGTGCCGCGTGCGCGGCCTGGAAGAGAATCGCGAGCGGTCCGGCATACGAGATGATGACGGCAAGCAACCCGGCGCTCACCGCCGATACCGACCCGCTTCCTTCCCGCGATACCGGAATCGACATGCGCGGCTTCAGCGAATCGACGACGGATGATGCGCGAGGGCCGTCACTTGCATCGTCATGTACGGGAAGAGCGGCAGGCCGGACAAGATCGTGTGCAGTTCATCGTGCGAATCGACATCGAAGACGCTGTAGTTCGCATATTCGCCGACCACGCGATGCAACTGCTGCCATTTGCCTTGCCGCTGCAGTTCCTGCGAGTATTCCTTCTCGCGCGCCTTGATTTCATCGGCTTTGGCGGCGGGCATGTCGTGCGGCAGATGAACGTCCATTCTGACGAGATAAAGCATGATGTCCCCAATCGTTGTTGATGCGTTGATTCGATGATTCAAGCGCGCTTGTCGCGACGATAAAACGCGAGCTTCGCTTCATCGATCTGAAGCCCGAGGCCCGGTCCTTCCGGCAAGTGCAGATCGAAGTCGCGATACTGCGGACGCGCCGTGACGATGTCGTCCTTCAACAGCAGCGGCCCGAACAGTTCCGTGCCCCACGCGAGCTGCGGCAACGCGCTGAAACCATGCGCCGATGCAATCGAGCCGATGCTGCCTTCGAGCATCGTGCCGCCGTAGAGCGACACGCCCGCCGCATCGGCGATGGCGGCCGTGCGCATCATTCCGTAGATGCCGCCGGACTTCGCGATCTTCAGCGCGAACACATCGGCGCATGCGTGACGAACGAGTTCGAGCGCGTCCTCGGGGCCCGTCACCGCTTCGTCGGCCATGATCGGCACGATGAAGCGCGCCGCGAGCCGCGCGAGCGTGCCGCGCTGCTCGCGCGGAGTCGGCTGTTCGATGAGATCGATGCCCGCTGCCTGAAGCGCTTCGATGCCGAGCGACGCATCGGTCTCGCTCCATGCCTGATTCACGTCGACGGTGACTTTCGCGCGATCGCCGAGCGCGGCCTTGATCTTCGATACATGGGCGACGTCATCGCGCACGCCGCGCCGGCCGATCTTCAGCTTGAATGTGTTGTGACGGCGTTCGGCCAGCAGCATTTCGGCTTCTTCGATATCGCGCTGCGTGTCGCCGCTCGCGAGCGTCCAGAGCACCGGAAGCGTCTTGCGCACCGCGCCGCCGAGCAACTCCGACACCGGCACGTTCAACCGCTTGCCTTGCGCGTCGAGCAGCGCTGTTTCGAGCGCGCACTTCGCGAAGCGATTGCCGCGCGCGACCTTGTTGAGCTTCAGCATCGCCGCGTTGATGTTGCTCGCATCCTGTCCGATGAGCGCGGGCGCGAGATAGGTATCGATCGTCAGCTTGATGCCTTCGGGGCTTTCATCGCCGTAAGACAGGCCGCCGATGGTCGTGGCTTCGCCAATGCCCTCGATGCCGTCGCTCGTGCGCAGACGGACGATGACGAGGGTTTGCTGCTGCATCGTCGCCATCGCGAGTTGATGCGCGCGAATGGTCGGGAGATCAACCAGAATCGCTTCGACGGAGGTGATTTGGGCGTTCATACCTGAAATGTCGGAATGGAGAGGTTGATGCAGTATTGCGCGCCCGTTTGCCGCCTGTCCAAGACCATTCGCGTCTAGTGCGATACCCCCCAGGTATGACGTGCGTCATCGCCCCCGATCCGTGCGCGCCGTGTAAGGAATCTTCTCCTCGTCATACAGCCGGTAAATGAGTTCGAGCATTTCCTTGATGTCGCGCGATTCGTCGAGCGCGCGCATGCTCATGATGACCGGCGAAACGAGCGTGGGATCGTCGAGTTCCTTGTAGCTCACGTCGTCGCGCTTCAGGCCGTGGACGCTGCTCGGCACGACGGAAATGCCTTCGCCCGCCGCGACGAGCCCCAGCGCGATCTGCAATTCGCGCACTTCGTAGATCTTGCGCGGCGCGAGCCCGCGATCCTGAAACGCCGCGAGCACCTGATCCGCATAACTCGGGCGCGGCGACTTCGGAAAGATGATGAGCGTCTCGTTGACGAGATCGCGCAGCGAGAGAATGGGCTTCGCGAGCGAGAGCGGGTGCCCGAGCGGAAGCGCGACGATCAGTTGCTCTTCGCGCAAGATCACGCGACGGATGTTGGCATCCTCATGACGAATGCGCCCGAAGCCCACATCGATGCGGCCATCCTTGAGCGCGCGGATCTGGTCCATCGTCGACATTTCGTGCAGGCTCAGTTCGACGGTCGCGTTCTCGTCGCGAAAGCGCCGGATGATCTTCGGCAGCATGCCGTAGAGCGTCGAGCCGACGAATCCCACCGAAAGACTGCGCTCGATATTGCCTACGCGGCGCGTCATCGATTCGAGTTCGGCGGTCTGCGCGAGCAACTGCACCGCATGCGAATAAAAGAACTTGCCGGTCTCCGTGAGCTTGAGCGGCCGCGAGTTGCGTTCGAAGAGTTGCACGCCGAGCGTTTCTTCGAGTTGCTGTATTTGACGGCTCAAAGGCGGTTGTGCGATATGCAGCCTTTCGGCCGCGCGCGTGAAGTTTCTTTCTTCCGCCACCGCCACGAAGTAACGCAGGTGTCGCAACTCCATTCAATACCTCCTGGATATGGCCCGATACTAAATCAGTGTTGGACTGGGCTTCTTTACGTCCATTATCCTGCCTTCACGCTCTGTTTCAACACCCGACTATACCTTCCGAGCATATCTGCACAGGTGATGAAGCGAGGGTTAACCCCCACCAGAAAATTGCGAGATTCAGGAGAAGACATGAGCATCAAAGTGTTCGATACGAAGGAAGTGCAGGACCTGCTGAAGGCCGCTGCGAACATCGGGAGTCAGGACGGCAATGCTCGCGCCAAAGAGATCACGCATCGCCTGTTGAGCGACCTCTTCAAGGCGATCGACGACCTCGACATGACGCCCGATGAAATCTGGGCCGGCGTCAATTATTTCAACAAGCTCGGTCAGGATGGCGAAGCGGCGTTGCTCGCCGCCGGCCTCGGTCTGGAGAAGTATCTCGACATCCGCATGGATGCCGCAGACCGCGAAGCCGATATCCACGGCGGCACGCCGCGCACCATCGAAGGCCCGCTGTATGTGGCCGGTGCGCCGGTGCGCGAGGGCGTGTCGAAGATCGATCTCGATCCCGATGCGAACGCCGGCCCGCTCGTCATTCGCGGCACGGTCACGGGTCACGATGGCAAGCCGGTTGCGAATGCGGTCGTCGAATGCTGGCACGCCAACTCGAACGGCTTCTACTCGCACTTCGACCCGACCGGCGCGCAAAGCGATTTCAATCTGCGCGGCGCAGTGAAAACGGGCGCGGACGGCAAGTACGAATTCCGCACGCTGATGCCGGTCGGCTACGGCTGCCCGCCGCACGGCGCGACGCAGCAACTGCTGAACTCGCTCGCGCGTCATGGCAATCGTCCGGCGCACGTGCACTTCTTCGCGACGAGCGAGAAGCATCGCAAGCTGACGACGCAGATCAACATCGAAGGCGATCCGCTGATCTGGGATGACTTCGCTTATGCGACTCGCGAAGAACTCGTTCCGCATGTCGTCGAAAAGACGGGCGGCACGGCGCTGGGGCTGAAGGCCGACGCGTACAACGAAATCGTGTTCGACATCCAGTTGACGCCGCTCGTGCAGGGCAAGGACAACCAGCTCGTCCAGCGCCCGCGCGCATCCGTCACCGCGTAATTACGCAACAGCGGCGGTCAGCCCGCCGCCGCCCGAATCTCCGTACGACCCCTTCGATACCGATGCATGCGCTCCGTCGCCGGAACGCGCATAGGGAGAACTCATATGTCCGCCATCACCGACAAAGCCACGCAGCTCGATGAACTGCTGCAAAACGCCGTCCAGGACGACAAGGAGAGTGGCATCTTCCGTTGCCGCCGCGACATCTTCACGAACGCCGATCTGTTCGATCTCGAGATGAAACACATCTTCGAGAGCAACTGGGTGTATCTCGCGCACGAAAGCCAGATCCCGAACAACAACGATTACTACACGACGTGGATCGGCCGTCAGCCCATCGTGGTGACGCGCGACAAGACCGGCGAGTTGCACGCGGTCATCAATGCATGCGCGCACAAGGGGGCGATGCTCTGCCGCCGCAAGCACGGCAACAAGGGCAGCTTCACCTGTCCGTTCCATGGCTGGACGTTCTCCAACACCGGCAAGCTGCTGAAGGTGAAGGACGAGAAGACGACCGAATACCCGATCCAGTTCAACACGCACGGCTCGCACGATCTGCGCCGCGTGCCGCGTTTCCAGAACTATCGCGGCTTTCTCTTCGGCAGCCTGAATGCGGATTCGATGCCGCTCGAAGACTATCTCGGCGAGACGAAGGTCATCATCGATCAGATCGTCGATCAGGCGCCGAACGGCCTCGAAGTCTTGCGCGGCAATTCCTCGTACATCTACGACGGCAACTGGAAGATGCAGATGGAAAACGGCTGCGACGGTTATCACGTCAGCACCGTGCATTGGAATTACGCCGCGACGATGGGCCGCCGCAAGATCGAAGGCACCAAGGCCGTCGATGCGAATAGCTGGAGCAAGTCGGTCGCGGGCGTGTACGGATTCGATCATGGCCACATCCTGTTGTGGACGAAGACGATGAATCCGGAAGTGCGGCCGGTGTATCAGCATCGCGAAGAGATCAAGGCGCGCGTGGGCGAAGTGCAGGCGGATTACATCGTCAATCAGACGCGCAATCTGTGCCTCTATCCGAACGTCTTTCTGATGGATCAGTTCAGCACGCAGATTCGCGTGGTGCGCCCGCTTGGCGTCGACAAGACCGAAGTCAGCATCTTCTGCTTCGCGCCGAAGGGCGAGAGCGCCGAAGATCGCGCGACGCGCATCCGTCAGTACGAAGACTTCTTCAACGTGACCGGCATGGGCACGAGCGACGACCTCGAGGAATTCCGCGCGTGCCAGTCGGGTTATGCGGGCATCACGGCGATGTGGAACGACCTCTCGCGCGGCGCGCCGCTTTGGGTCCACGGTCCTGACGAGAACGCGCAGAACATGGGTATCAAGCCGCTCATTTCGGGCGAGCGCAGCGAAGACGAAGGACTCTTCGTCGTGCAGCACGAATACTGGGTCAACGTGATGCGCGACGCGTTGAAGAAGGAACAAGGGGAGGCACTGGCATGAGCTTCGACTACCTGAAAATCTGCGCGACGCTGTATCGCGAAGCGCGTCTGCTCGACGATCGTCAATGGGACGAATGGCTCGGCTGCTATGCGGAAGACGTCACGTACTGGATGCCCGCATGGGACGACGACGATCAGATCACCGATGACCACGAAAGTCAGATCTCGTTGATGTATTACCCGGATCGCGGCGGCCTCGAAGATCGCGTGTTCCGCATCAAGACCGAGCGCAGTGGCGCTTCGATGCCCGAGCCGCGCACGAGCCACAACGTCACCAACGTGGAAGTGCTGGCCGAGCGCGAGAACGAAGTGGATGTGCGCTACAACTTCGACACGCTCAATCACCGCTACAAGATCACCGATCATTTCTTCGGCACGATCTTCGTGACGCTGCGCAAGGTCGACGACATTCTGGTGATTGCGCACAAGAAGATTGTGCTGAAGAACGACTATATCCGCCAGGTGCTCGACGTCTATCACGTCTGACACTCGCGGTGACGAGACAGGAAGTAGGAGGCAACATGTCCAGCTACAACATTGCACTGAATTTCGAAGACGGCGTGACGCGTTTTGTCGAATGCAAGGCGGGCGAGAAAGTTCTCGACGCCGCATTCCGCGCCAAGATCAATCTGCCGATGGATTGCTCCGACGGCGTCTGCGGCACCTGCAAATGCCGCGCCGAAAGCGGCAACTATGATCTCGGCGACGACTACATCGAAGACGCGCTTTCCGACGACGAAAAGGAAAGCGGTCTCGTGCTCACCTGCCAGATGGTGCCATCGAGCGATTGCGTGATCGCGGTCCCGGCATCGTCGACGGCATGCAAGACCGCGCAGAGCAAGTTCGCCGCGACGGTCACGAAGATCGAGCCGCACAACGACGCCGCCGTCGTGCTCGAACTGGATGTGGATGCCGCTACGCCCGCGCCGGTTTTTCTGCCGGGCCAGTACGTGAATATCGATGTCCCGGGTAGCGGACAGCATCGTTCGTATTCGTTCTCGTCGGCGCCGGGCGGGACGAAGATCAGCTTTCTCATCAAGAAGATTCCCGGCGGCGTGATGAGCACATGGCTCGAATCCGCGCAGGCCGGTCACACGGTCGAGCTGACCGGTCCGCTCGGCAGTTTCTATCTGCGCGGGGTGGAGCGTCCGCTGCTGTTCCTCGCGGGCGGCACGGGTCTCGCGCCATTCCTCTCGATGCTCGAAGTGCTCGCACGCGCGAACTCGCAGCAGAAGATTCACCTCATCTATGGCGTGACGCGCGATCTCGATCTCGTGCAAGTCGAAGCGATCGAAGCCTATACGGCGCGGTTGCCGAACTTCACGTTCAGCACCGTCGTCGCGGATGCGGATTCGAACCATCCGCGCAAAGGCTGGGTGACGCAGCACATGCCCGCCGAATCGCTGAATGACGGCGATGTCGATGTGTATCTCTGCGGCCCGCCACCGATGGTCGATGCCGTGCGCAAGCACTTCGACGATAGCGGCGTGAAGCCCAACAGCTTCCACTACGAGAAGTTCACGCCCAACGCCGCGCCGGTGGCAGCATGAACACGCAACGATTTGCCGGCAAGGTGATGGTCGTGACCGGCGCGGCGCAGGGCATCGGGCGCGGCGTGGCGCTGCGTGCGGCGGCGGAAGGCGCGAAGGTGGTGCTCGTCGATCGCGCGGACTTCATCGGGGAAGTGGCCGCCGAAGCGCAGGGCGCGGATACGGCCGGCTTCGTCGCCGACATGGAAACGTATGAAGGCGCGGCATCCGCGATGGCGTTCGCAGCGCGCACGTTCGGCGGCATCGATATCCTGATCAACGGCGTCGGCGGCGCGATCCGCATGCGTCCGTTTGCCGAGTTCGAACCCGCGCAGATCGACGCCGAAATCCGGCGCTCGCTCATGCCGACGCTCTACGCGTGCCATGCCGTGTTGCCCCATATGCTCGAACGCGGGCGCGGAACCATCGTGAACGTGTCTTCGAACGCGACGCGCGGGATTCGTCGCGTGCCGTATTCGGCGGCGAAAGGCGGCGTCAACGCAATGACGCAGGCGCTCGCGATGGAATACGGCGAGCGCAACATCCGCGTGGTCGCAGCCGCGCCGGGCGGCACCGAAGCGCCCGCGCGACGCGTGCCGCGCAATGCGAGCGGCGACAGCGAGCAGGAAAAAGTGTGGATGGGCGAAGCGGTGAAGCAGGTCACCGAATCGACGTTCTTCAAACGCTACGGCACGCTGGACGAACAGATCGCGCCGATTCTCTTCCTCGCATCGGACGAAGCGAGCTATATCACCGGCGCGGTATTGCCCGTCGCCGGCGGCGATAACGGCTGATCTCACGGGAGACGCAATCATGAGTGAACGCAAGGCAATCGTTCCCGCGGGAATGGAAGCGGTCTACGAAAAGATCCGCTATGCGCCCGCGATCAAGGCCGGCAATACGATCTACGTGTCCGGGCAGATCGGACGCGATGCGAACATGCAACTGGTCGAAGACCGCGAAGCGCAGATCGTGCAGGCTTTCGACAATCTCGAGCTCGTGCTCGAAGCGGCGGGTGCTTCGTTGAGCGATGTCGTCGACGTGACGAGCTTTCATACCGACATGCGCGATCTGCCGTTGTTCATGCAGGTGCGCGAGCGTTATCTGAACACGCATCCGCTGCCGGCGTGGACCGCGATCGGCGCGCATATGCTCGGTGGTTCCGCGGGTTATATCGTCGAAATCAAGGCGGTCGCCGTAGTGACGGCGAGCGCGTCGTAACACGCAAGAAACGTCAACGTAAAAAGAACCGACCTTGCTGCGCCATGCACGCAGCAAGGAGAACGCGCGCGCGTTCATCGTTCCGCCTGATCAATACATTAAAAATCGCGGAATCAAAGCAAGTCCTACATCCTTGGAGACACCCATGCGGCAAATAGACGTGCAAAAGCTATGCGACGATGCCCGGTTCAGCAAGTTTCATTTGCTGCTTCTGTTCTGGTGCGCGCTCATCATCATCTTCGACGGATACGATCTCGCGGTCGTCGGGATCGCGCTTCCGTCGATCATGAGCGACATGGGCATTCAGCCGACGAGCGCCGGATTCATGGTGAGTTCCGCGCTGCTCGGCATGATGATCGGCGCGGTGTTTCTCGGCACGATTGCCGACAGGATCGGCCGCGTGCCCGCCATCGTCATTTGTCTGCTGCTGTTCAGCGTATTCACGGCCGCGGCCGGATTGACGCGCGATCCCGTGACGTTCGGCATCGCGCGCTTTCTCGCGGGACTGGGCATCGGCGGCGTCATGCCGAATGTCGTCGCGCAAATGACCGAGTATTCGCCGCGCAAGATCCGCAGCACGATGGTGACGCTGATGTTCAGCGGATATTCCGTCGGCGGCATGCTCGCGGCGCTCGTCGGCAAGGGGATGATCGAGCGCTACGGCTGGCAATCCGTCTTCATCGCGGCGGGCCTTCCGGCGCTGCTCGCGCCTGTGATCCTCAAGTACATGCCCGAGTCGCTCGCATTCCTCGTGCGAAACGAACGCGCGGCGCGCCTGAAGGACATTCTTTCGCGCGTCGATCCGCGCTATGTGCCGCAAGAGGCCGACCGCTTCGCGCTTTCCGATCGCGAAGCCGCGCCCGGTTCGCCGATCGCGCGACTCTTCGCCGAAGGACGCGGCATGAGCACCGTCATGTTGTGGATCGCGTTCTTCATGTGCCTCTTCATGGTCTACGCGCTGAGTTCGTGGCTGACGAAACTGATGGCTGGCGCGGGGCACAGCCTCGGCTCGGCGCTCACGTTCGTGCTCGTTCTGAACTTCGGCGCGATGATCGGCGCGGTCGGCGGCGGATGGCTCGCGGACCGCTTCAACATCAAGTACGTGCTGATCGCCATGTACGCGCTCGCCGCGATTTCCATCAGCCTGTTGGGCGTGAAGGTGCCGGTCGGCGTGCTGTTTTTCCTGGTGGGTCTCGCGGGCGCATCGACGATCGGCACGCAGATCGTCACGTATGCGTTCGCCGGTCAGTTCTATCCGACAGCGATCCGCTCGACGGGCATCGGCTGGGCGTCTGGCATCGGGCGCAGCGGGGCGATTCTCGCGCCTATCGTGATCGGCTTTCTCGTGAGCAAGGCGTTGCCGCTGCAGCAGAACTTCGTCGCCATCGCGGTGCCCGGCGTCATCGCGATGCTTGCCGTTTGTCTGATCGATGCGCGTCGTTCGCGCAATGACGCCATCGCCGTGGCCGCCGCCGATCCGGCGTAACGACGCGTGCGCCCGGCAATCACTCCTTCGCGGGCTTCGGTTGCCGGGCCTTCTGCGGCTCGGATGGAGCGCCGCGCTGCGTCGGCGCGCGCGTGCAGGCATCGGGCGGCGTGACATAAGGCACGTCGTGGCAGCAGCACGCATAGACCGGAAAGCCGTACGCGTTCGTGCGGACGATGGTCGTCGGTCCATGCAACGGACACACCGCTTTCATGCAGCCTCCTGAAAATGAAAACGCAGTCAATCAGGTGGTTTCATGTTACTCGCGATATGCGCGTGCGCTTGATTCAAGTCAATCGGAGCCGCGGGCGTCCCGATAGAGTGAGAGCGTCGATTCACGTCACGCGCCACGCAACGGAGTTCGCAGATGAAAGCACTCGTCTATCACGGCCCCGGCATCAAGTCGCTCGACGAGCGGCCGAAACCCGCGCTCGCCGCCGCCACCGATGCGATCGTTCGCGTGACGCGCACGACCATCTGCGGAACCGATCTGCACATTCTCAAGGGCGATGTTCCCACCTGCGAGCCCGGCCGCGTGTTGGGTCACGAAGGCGTGGGCGTCGTCGAGGACGTCGGCGCGGCGGTGTCGACGTTCAAGCCGGGCGATCGCGTGCTGATCTCGTGCATTTCGTCGTGCGGAAAGTGCGAGGCGTGCCGACGCGGCATGTATTCGCACTGCGCGACGGGCGGCTGGATTCTCGGCCACAAGATCGACGGCACGCAGGCCGAATACGTGCGCATCCCGCACGCGGATACGAGCCTCTATCCGATTCCGGCAGATGTCGAGGAAGAGGCGCTCGTCATGCTCTCCGACATTCTTCCGACGGGCTTAGAATGCGGCGTGCTCAACGGGCGCGTGCAGCCGGGCAGCACGGTCGCGATAGTCGGCGCGGGGCCGGTCGGTCTCGCCGCCTTGCTCACCGCGCAGTTCTACGCGCCGGCGCAGATCGTCATGATCGATCGCGACGCGCATCGGCTCGAAATCGCGCGTACGTTCGGCGCGAGCGCGTGCATCGACATCGCGCGCACAGAGGCCGTCGCCGAGATCATGCGTCTGACCGATGGCGCGGGCGTCGATTGCGCCGTCGAAGCGGTCGGCGTGCCGGCGACCTTCGAGCTGTGCCAGCAGATCGTCGCGGCGGGCGGCACCATCGCGAATGTCGGCGTGCATGGCGTGAAGGCCGATCTGCATCTCGAATCGCTCTGGGATCGCAACATCAGCATCACGACGCGTCTCGTCGATACGGTCAGCACGCCGATGCTGCTCAAGACCGTGCGCGCGGGGCGGCTGCAGCCGAAGCAGCTCATCACGCACCGCTTCACGCTCGCGCGCGCGCTCGACGCTTACGACACCTTTGGCCGCGCGGCGGAGACGAACGCGCTGAAGGTCATCATCGAAATTTGAAGTGGGCGGCCTTCAGCGGGAAGCCGTGCGGGCCGGAAAACGATGTACCGCAAAATCCTGGTTGCGCTCGATGGCAGCGAGTGCTCGCAACGCGCGCTCGACGAAGCGATCCGCATCGGCGCGCGTGCGCGAGTGAATGTCGTGTACGTGATCGACGTGGCCGCGCTTTCGTCGTATCCGGCGCAGTATCGCGTGAACGTGCGCGAGGAAGGCGGGCACGCGCTCGATATCGCGTATGCGCGCGTGATCGATGCGGGCATCGAATGCGAAACGGAACTCGCGGAGACGCGCAACGTCACCGATACGATCGCGAAGTGCCTGCAGCGCCGCGCGGTGCACATGCCCGCGGATCTCGTCGTGATGGGCACGCATGGCCGGACCGGGTTGCGCAGGCTCGCGCTCGGCAGCGTCGCGGAAGCGTTCGTCAGACGCTCGACGTGTCCGGTGCTGCTCACGCGCGCACCGAAGCATGTCGCGAAAGACGCGTGAGCCACGACGAGTGAGGCGCGCCCGCGCGATGGCCTGACCGGAGAACAATGACATGGGCCTCGGAATGCAGATCGCCTGCCTCGGCTTCGCGGGCTCGAGCGCGATCGAACGCGAAGCGGGCGTCGAACTCGTGCGGCTTGCGGGCGTCGCGAAAGACGTCGTCGATTGCAGGCTCACGATCAAGGCGTCGCTCGATCGCGCGGGACGCACCGTCTTCGACGCGCAACTGGTTCTGCTCACGCGCGATTCCGAGCAGGTCACGGTGCAACGCAGCACACACGCCGACGTGAACGCGGCGCTGCGTCATACATTCGATGACGCCGTTCAGCTGCTGCTTCAGCGCAGCGCGCCGGATGCGATTTGATCCAGATCAATACGCGCTCCGAAACCGTGGCCAAGACTAAGTGGATATGCGCTGCGCCGGCTCGCGTCGCATCAACGTTCCACGAGGTATCGGCATGATCGTTACGTTTCCGAGTCAGCCGCCCGTCTATCAGGGCGATGTCCCTTCGCTCACTTTCGCCGCCTTCGCGGACGGTGAGCCGATCGAGTGCACCATTTCGGCCGAAGCGCTGGAGGATCACTTCGGCGCGGCGTCGTGGCGTGAGGAAGATCTGCAGCAGGCGTTCGAGAGCCATCGCTCGTCGATAGAAGGCGCCGCCGAACATGTGCTGAGCCGCGTCGGCGGCACGTCGGTGATGCTGCGCAGCGGATTTTTCCGCTTTCGCGAAGCGCGCGCTCAGACTGCTTCGAGCCGCGCCTGATCGAGGATCCGCACGTCCTTGCCGCGCGCGTCGATCACGCCGGCCTTTTGCAGCCGCGAGAACATGCGGCTGACCGTTTCGATCTTCAGCCCGAGATAGCTGCCGATTTCCTCGCGCGTCATGCGCAGCACGAATTGCGCGGGCGAATAGCCGCGCGCCTTCATGCGCGTCGACAGATTGAGCAGGAAGGCCGCGACGCGCTGCTCCGCCGTCATCGTGCCGAGCAGCATCATCAGATTGGATTCGCGCACGATCTCGCCGCACATCATGCGATGAACGTGATGCTGCACCGCCTTCACTTCGCGGCACAGCAATTCGAGCAGATCGAACGGAACGATGCAGACGACGCTGTCTTCCAGCGCGATGGCGTCGCACGCGTGGCGGTCGGTGCTCACGCCGTCGAACCCGAGGGGCTCGGCCGCCAGATGAAAGCCCGTGACCTGCTCGTGTCCTTCGCGATGCATGACGACGGTCTTGAAGCAGCCGCTGCGCAGCGCATAGAGACTCTGGAAGGGATCGCCGCTGCGGAAAAGCGTTTCGCCGCGCCGCACGAAGCGCGTCGAGCTGATCATCGCGTCGAGACGCTGATAATCGACCGGCGACAAGCCGGACGGCATGCAGATGCGCTTCATCGAACACGTCGAGCAACGCGTGCTCGGCGGCTTCGCGTCGACGTGCATGCCGGGACTGTCTGCGCTCGCGGAAATCATGCTGCGCCTCCTGTCGAACCGGATCGCGCATCGACGCGCGATCCCGCATGTCACGTGTCCAATTATGGAGTGCGCTGTGTCGAAAAAATGTCGGTGCTGGCTGATCGTGCCGTAGGCATTCGGGAAGACGTGTAGGGAAATGCCGACACGCGCCGCTTCGATTCAGGCGCTGTCGTCGTCGAAAAGCTGATGGCGCACCGCGTAGCGCACGAGCGCGGCTTCGTGGGGAATCTGCATTTTTTCGAGGATGCGCGCTTTGTAGGTGCTGATGGTCTTCGCGCTCACGCACAACGCCTCGCCGATATCGCTGATGGATTCGCCCGCGCACAGCCGCCGGAACACTTCGAACTCGCGGTTCGACAATCGCTGATGCGGTAGCGCATCGTCAGGTTCGGTGAGGCTTTGCGCGAAGCGTTCGGCCATCGCGAGGCTCACGTACGCGCCGCCCGACGCGACCTTGGCGACCGCCGCGACCAGCTCCGCGCTCGCGCTTTCCTTCGTCAGATAGCCCGACGCGCCGGCCTTGAACGCGCGCGCGGCGTATTGCTGCTCGGCGTGCATCGTGAGCACGAGAATGCGCAGCGCGGGCTTTTCGTCCTTGATCTGCTTGAGCAGGTCGAGGCCGCTGCGGCCGGGCATCGACAGATCGAGCACGAGCACGTCTGCCTCCGTTGCGCGCACGAGCGCGAGCGTGCCCGGCCCGTCGCTCGCTTCGCCGGCGACCTCGAAGCCGTGCGCGTTCGCGAGGATATGGCGCAGGCCGTCGCGCACGAGCGCGTGGTCATCGGCGATCAGGACTTTCGTCGTCATGGATTCGGTTCTTCCGTTTCGCGGCCCGGCACCAGCAGAACGGGACACCGCGACAGCCGCGCGAAACCTTCCGCGACGCTGCCGAGCACGATCCGCCGCAAGCCGCGCCGCCCGTGCGTGCCCATGACGACGAGATCGGCGCGGAAATCGTCGGCGCAATGACGGATGCGCTGCGGGATGTCATCGCCGAGATACTCGACTTCGCACACGCGCGGTGTGCCCTTCACGCCCGCTTGCGTCATGCGCTCCGTGGCCGTCGCAGCGAGCCGCCGGCCTTCCTCCAGCAATGCGTCGCGCAGGCCAGGATAGAACGCGCTCGTGGCGTCGTAGGAAACGGGCTGCATGTCGACGACGAAGAGCGGCTGAATTTGCGCCGCGCTCGCGCTTGCGATCCTGATCGCCTCATCGAGGGCGTGGAGGGAAGTCGGGCTGCCGTCGATGGGCACGAGAATGCGGTTGTACATGACGATCTCCTGATCCGGTGTGTTGGCGCGTCGCGGGTGTGCGATCGAGTCTACGGACGGCGTATGCAAAACGGTTGACGCAAGTCAAGGAACGGACCGGTCATCGGCGGGGCGATGAAGCGGAATGTCCACGACGACGCGAAAGCCTTCGCCCGGCGCGCTGCGAAACTCGATGACGCCGCCCAGTTGCCGCACGCGCTCGCCCATGCCGAGCAGGCCGAACGTGCCCGCCGCGCGCGGCCGTTCGATCTCCGCGCCGCGGCCGTCATCCTCGATCGTCAGCGTGCAGCGCGCATACGCGCAGCCGATCGCGATGCGAACTTCCGATGCCCGCGCGTGGCGCACGACGTTCGTCAGCGCTTCCTGCACGAGCCGGAAGAGCGACGTGGACGCAGTCGCCTCGAAGCCGTCCTCGTCGCCTTCGATATCCAGATGGATCGTCAGATCGTAGCGGCGGCGGTAATCGCAAACGAGCCAGTCGATTGCGGCGAAAAGGCCGAGATCGTCGAGCACGGGCGGACGCAGGCCCGCCGCGATGCGTCGCAGCGAACCGATGATCGTGTCGATTTGCGTGAGCGCTTGCTGTTTGAAGCGCGCGTTCGGCGCGGTGCTGTCGAGAATCGACAACTGCATTTTGAGCGCGGCAAGCTGCTGGCCGAGATCGTCGTGCAACTCGCGGGCAATCGACGCGCGCTCGTTTTCCAGCGCCGTCTGTACGTGCGCGGAGAGCTCGCGCGCATGCTGCAGTTCCGTGAGCCGCAAGCGGTCGGTCATGTCGCGCGTGACTTTGGCGAAGCCGATCAGACTACCCGACGGATCGTGCAACGCGGTGATGACGACGTTCGCCCAGAAGCGGCTGCCGTCTTTGCGGATGCGCCAGCCTTCGTCCTCGACGCGGCCCACGCGCGCCGCCGTCGAGAGGGCGTTGTGCGGCTTGCGCGCGGCGATATCGTCGCCCGGATAGAAGACGGAAAAATGACGGCCGACGATATCGCTCGCGTCATAGCCCTTGATCCGCCGCGCGCCGTTGTTCCAGGTCGCGACGTGGCCGTGCGCGTCGAGCAGGAAGATCGCGTAGTCCTCGACCGCTTCGACCAGCAGACGGAAAGGTGCGTCCGTCAGCAGCGAAGGCGTGTTGCCGGGTTCGGTCGCGGAGCAGTCGATCATCGTTGCAATGGGCGGATGCGCTTGCAACGTCGACGCGTTGCGGCGCTATTGCTTCATCATCTGAAAGGGCGGCAAGGGCAGCTCGTCGCCGTCGAGAAACGCGGTCGCGCAGCGCACCGCGAAGCCGAGCGCGCCGTCCTTGCTTGCGAATGCGCCGAGATTGCCGAGCGAGGTGGCATGGCCGTCCTCTTCGAGAATCGACGCGGTCGCGACGAACGCGTTGCCTAC
Source organism: Caballeronia sp. AZ7_KS35 (assembly GCF_023631045.1). NCBI lineage: Bacteria > Pseudomonadati > Pseudomonadota > Betaproteobacteria > Burkholderiales > Burkholderiaceae > Caballeronia > Caballeronia sp. AZ7_KS35. Next base: position 85,823 of record NZ_JALQDV010000042.1, read on the forward strand.
ACGAGTGGCGGAGGGCTTAAAAGCCGCTCCCCGATGATAGATGATCATAGATTTGACCGGTGGAGATGATCGAAAGGCTTATGCGGCAGGCATGCCGCGGCGTGAGAGCGAATGCGCGCGGATCAGCGCGGATCAGCGCGGGTTCTGCACTGACTGTCGATAGTCGATCTCGGCCATGCCGTAAGCGAACGCGTAGCGCACCGCGCCCGTTTCGCTGGCGAATTCGCCGAGCATTCCGCTCGAACGGCGCGTGCCGTCCGGTTCTCGCACGATGAGCATCGCCGCGTATCTGTCCTGCTCCGGGACGGCGGTCGCGCTCAGTACGTGCCCTTTGTAGATCACGTCGTCGGGTCGATTCATTGCTCTCTCAGGTTCTAATGTTTTGCCGGCGTGGCAATTCTGACGTTTGCCTACATTCCGTAAGCAGTAAGCCTAACCGTTCAATTTTTGTCGCTTAATCCGATTTAAGCTTTTTTACTTTTCCCATGCAAATGCTTAAGTCCGACCAATCGGGCGGGCATCGGGTCGCGCCTCTGCGCATCGCGTTGAACAGTCTCGATACCGACTTCGCCGCGACGACGTACATCGCGCCGGAGAGCCCCGAATCGGAGCGCATCAGCAGATCGGCTGCGAAAAGCGCCGCGATCGCGACGAGCGGGTGGCACATCACCTGAGCGGTCAAGCGTTTCATCTGCGTCTCACCTCGAAAACATCTGTCGAAATCGGGCAAGACCGCACAGTGCTGCGATAGCGATACGAATCGGGTCCCGTCCTGAGCCTTACTGTGCCTTTAACGTCCGCTTGCAGTCCTGCCCGCACGTCCGCGCTGGCTGCCCGATCGTCCGGGTTTTTTTCCGCTGTCTGCGAATTCGTGAGACGCATACATACAGCCCGCCGACCGTTCCGCCAAAGCCTAGCGTTCAGCCGACCGTCGTCCACTTTTTTAAGCCGTTGCAGACAATAATCGCGACTGCACCGGGGCCGGCCCCTCCTGAACGGAGATCGCAGATGAAAGGGCATTTATCGGTTGGCGTGATCGCAGTCGCTATCGCAGCAATCATCGGTGGATGCAGCGGAGGAAGCTCCTCCGATCCGTCCTCGACATCCGACGGCTCCGCGTCGGCATCCGGTCCCGCGTCGGCGTCGAGCCCAGCGTCGGCATCCAGTCCTTCGGCCGCATCGTCGGCAAACGGCGCGAGCGCGCCCGCGAGCGCAAGCGCTCCCGCGACGAACTCGCCGTCCGCATCGACTCCGATGGATGTCACCACGTATCACAACGACATCCGCCGCACCGCGCGGCAGCTCGCCGAGACCCGGCTCACGCTCGCCAGCGTGAAGTCGTCCACGTTCGGCAAGCTCGGCTTCTATGCCGTCGATGGCGCCGTCGATGCGCAACCGCTCTTTCTCGCCAACGTGCCGATCGCGGGCGGCACGCATAACGTGCTGTACGTCGCGACCGAGAACGCGACCCTCTACGCGTTCGATGCCGACACCGGCGCCGTGCTCTGGCAAGTCTCGACGCTCGGCGCGGGCGAAGTGCCGAGCGACGATCACGGCTGCGACCAGACCACGCCGAAAATCGGCATCACGGCGACGCCGGTCATCGACCGCTCGCGCGGGCCCAACGGCGTGATCTATGTCGTCGGCATGTCGAAGGACAGCGGCGGCGCGTATCACCAGCGCATCCACGCCATCGACATCGCAACGGGCGGCGAACTGTTCGGCGGCCCGACCGAAATCACCGGCTCGTATCCCGGCACCGGATCGGGCAGCGTGAACGGCGTCGTGCCGTTCACGCCGGGCCAGTACATCGAGCGCGCGTCGCTGCTGCTGCTGAACGGCGTCGTCTATACGGCGTGGAGCTCGCATTGCGACACGCTGCCGTATACCGGCTGGCTCATCGGCTACAGCGCGGACACGCTCAAGCAGACGGGCATCCTCAACGTCACGCCGAACGGCGAGATGGGCGGCATCTGGATGGGCGGCGCGGGCCTGGCATCGGACGGCACGTCGATCTATTTCCTCGACGGCAACGGCACGTTCGACGCGACCATCAACGCGCAGGACATGCCGATCAGGAACAACTTCGGCAACGGCTTCCTCAAGGTCACGCCGAGCGCGACGTTCGCGCTTCAGGTCAACGATTACTTCGAGCCGTCGAACACCGTGGTGGAATCGAACCAGGATCTGGATCTCGGCTCGGGCGGCGTGCTCGTGCTGCCCGATGTCACCGACATCAACGGCAACGTGCAGCATCTCGCGATAGGCGGCGGCAAGACGCGCGTCCTCTACGTCGTGAACCGCGATTCGATGGGCAAGTTCGATTCGAACGCGGATCACATCTATCAGCCGCTTTACTCGACGATCACCGGTCCGATGTTCACCGCGCCGGCGTTCTACAACAACACGATCTACGTCGGCCCGGCGGGCGATCATCTGAAGGCGCTGCCCGTCGTCAACGCGATGGTCGCGACGAGCGCATCGAGCCAGACGACGAGTCCCGCGGGCAACTGGAATTTTCCGGGCCTCGCGCCGGTCATTTCCGCGAATGGCAATACCGACGGCATCGTATGGGGCGTCGAGAACACCACGCCGACCGCCGTGCTGCATGCCTACGACGCGAGCAATCTCGCGATCGAGCTTTACAACAGCAATCAGGCGGGCACGCGCGATCAGTTCGGCAACAACAAGTTCATCTCGCCGACGGTCGCGAACGGCAAGGTCTACGTCGGCACGAAGACAGGCGTGATGGTGTTCGGTCTGCTCGGCGGATGACTCGCGCGGGTCGGGGCCGCATCGATATAAGATCGCGTTACCTCGACCCATGGAGCTTCCGATGCAACTGACCCGTCTTCTTGTTCCGACGTTCGTGCAGACGTTGAAGAACCTGTCGGCGTGGCTCGATAAAGCCGCTGCATTTCAGCACGAGAAAGGCGCGAATCCCGACGCGCTGATGACCTTGCGTCTCGCGCCCGACATGTTTCCGCTCGCCGCGCAAGTGCGCTTCGTGTGCTTTCAGGCACAGGAACCGGTGTACCGGCTGCGCGGCGAAGACCTGCCGCAGACAGTGCTGCGCGTGCGGAAAGAAGGCGCGCATTCGAACGAAGCGCCGGGCACGTTCGCCGATGCGCAAGCCTGCATCGCCGATGCGATCGCATTGCTCTCGAACCTCACTTCCGATGCGCTCGACGCCGGAACCGGCGAGCCGATCGCGCTCGATTTGCCAAACGGCATCGTCTTCGACATGACCGGCGAGCAATACGCGCGCGACTGGTCGCTGCCGCAGTTCTATTTCCACGCGATGACCGCTTACGCGATCCTGCGCAACCACGGCGTGCCGCTCGGCAAGCCGGATTACGTGGCGCACATGTTCTCGTATATCCGGCCCGGCACGCTGCCCCAATCGGGCTGAATCCGCGCGACTTCGGCACAATGCTTGCGCAGACACGAACTACGACCTTGCGCCATGCGACCCGCCGACCCGAACGTTTCTCCCGCCCTCGAATGCCGCCGCCTGACGAAAACCTACGGCAGCGGCCGCATCGTGCTCGACGCGCTCGACTTCGCGCTCGGCGCGGGCGAGTTCGTCGCGATCATGGGCGACTCGGGCGTCGGCAAATCGACGCTGCTCAATCTGATCGCGGGCCTCGACACCGCCGATAGCGGCGACGTGCTGATCGACGGCGCATCGATCTCGACGCTTCCCGACGACGCCGCCACGCGCCTACGCCGGCAAAAGCTCGGCTTCGTGTTCCAGGCGTTTCACGTCCTGCCGCATCTGACGCTGTATCAGAACGTCGCGGTGCCGCTGCTGCTGAACGGCATGCCGCCCGCGCCCGCGCGCGCCATGCTCGCGGCGGTCGGCCTCGACGGACGCGGCGACGACATGCCGCGCCAGCTTTCCGGCGGCGAGTTGCAGCGCGTGGCGATTGCGCGCGCGCTGGTGCATCGGCCGCGCCTCATTCTCGCCGATGAACCCACCGGCAATCTCGATCCGCAGACCGCGCACGAAGTGCTCGAATTGCTGCGCGCCGAAACCAAGGCGACGCGCGCCGCGACGGTGATGGTCACGCATTCCGAAGCGGCGGCCGCGTTCGCGGATCGCGTCGTGATTCTGCGCGACGGCGCCTTGCACGCCGCGACGCTCGCCCGATGAGCGATATCGCCGCCGGAAGCGGATTCGTCGACACGCTCACGCGCTGGCTGCTCGGCGCGCAATGGCGCAGCCATCGCGGACGCGCGCTCGTCGCCATGCTGACGATCGCGCTCGGCGTCGGGCTCGGTTATGCGGTGCAACTCATCAACGGCGCGGCGTTCAACGAGTTTTCCGCCGCCGCGCGCAGCCTTTCCGGTCAAGCCGACTTGCAAGTGCGCGGCGCGCAGCCTTTCATCGACGAGAGCGTTTATCCGCGGCTCGCGACGCGCGCGGGCGTGTCCGCCGCGAGTCCGGTGCTCGAACTCGATGTCGCCGTGCCCGGCAAGAACGCGCCGCTCAAGGTGCTCGGCATCGACGTGTTCCGCGCGAAGCGCATCGCGCCGGACCTGACCGGCGTGCCCTCGCCGGAAGCATCGTTCGATGTTCTCGCCGATGACGCGATCTTTCTTTCGCCCGCCGCGCTCGCCTGGCTCGGCGCGCGCGATGGCGGACGCATCGAATTGCAAAGCGGCACGTCGCCGGTGACGTTGCGCGTCGCGGGCGGCATCGCGCGAACGCGTCCCGGCCAGCGCATCGCGGTGATGGATATCGCCGCCGTGCAGAACCGCTTCGCCATGGCGGGCAAGCTATCGCGCGTGGATGTGCAACTCGCGCGCGGCGTCGATCGCGATGCGTTCCGCGAGACGCTGCAACGCGAACTCGGCGCGCGGCTCGTCGTGACCGGCACGCAGGATATCGAGAGCCGGACGGACCGGCTGTCGCGCGCGTATCGCATCAATATGAACGTGCTCGCGCTCGTCGCGCTGTTTACCGGCGCGTTTCTCGTGTTCTCGACGCAAGCCGCGGGCGTCGTGCGCCGTCGCGCGCAATTCGCGATGCTGCGCGTGCTCGGCATGACGCGCGCATCGCTCGTGCGGCAGATCATGCTCGAAGGCGCGCTGCTCGGCGTGGTGGGCGGCGTGCTCGGCATCGCGCTCGGCTTCACGGTCGCGGCGCTCGCGTTGCGCTTTTTCGGCAGCGATCTCGGCGGCGGATATTTTCCGGGCGTCGAGCCGCGCGTCGTCTTCGATCCGCTAGCGAGCGCGATCTTTCTCGCGCTGGGCATCGGCGTCGCGCTCGCGGGCACGCTCGTTCCCGCGCTCGAAGCGGCGCGCGCCCGGCCCGCGCCCGCGTTGAAGGCGGGCAGCGAAGAAGCCGCGCTCGCACCGCTCGGCACGCCGTGGCCCGCGCTCGCGTGCCTCGCGGCAGGCGCGGCGCTGACGCAGGCGCCGCCCGTTTTCGATGCGCCCATCGGCGGTTATCTCGCCGTCGCGCTGCTGCTCGTCGGCGGCATCGCGCTGATGCCGCGTGTCACCGCATTCGTGTTCCGCCGCGCGATGAAACCGCGCAACGCCGTCGCGACGCTCGCGCTCGCGCGTCTCGCGAATGCGCCCGGGCAGGCATCGATCGCGATGGGCGGCGTGCTGTCGAGCTTCACGCTGATCGTCGCGATGGCGATCATGGTGACGAGCTTTCGCGTGTCCGTCGAAGACTGGCTCGCGCATCTGCTGTCGGCGGATCTTTATGTGCGGATCGCATCGAGCGGCGACACGGGCGGCTTGCAGCCCGATCAGCAAACGCAGATCGCAGCAGTCGATGGCGTCGCGCACGCGGCGTTCACGCGCGCGACGAAGCTGACGCTCGATCCCGCGAAGCCGCCGGTCGCGCTGATCGCGCGCGAGCTCGACGCCGCCGATCCCGGCGCGACGTTGCAGATGACCGGCGATGCGTTGCCGCCATCCGCGTGGCGCGCGGGCGAAACGCCGGTCTGGGCCTCGGAAGCGATGGCCGATCTGTATGGCTATCGCGTGGGCGAGCGCGTGAGCTTGCCCGTCGGCGGCGCGGGCGAGCGTTTCGTCGTCGCGGGCATATGGCGCGACTACGTGCGGCAGACGGGCGCGCTGCAAATGCGTATCGCGGACTATCGGCGGCTGACCGGCGACACGGCCGCCACCGACATCGCCATTACCTTGCGCGCGGGTTCGGGCGCGGCGCAGGTCATCGACGCGATCAAAAAGCTGCCCTTCGGCGGCGCGCTCGAATTCTCGCAACCGGGCGAGATCCGCGCGCGCACGCTGACCATTTTCGACCGCAGTTTCGCCGTGACGTATCTGCTCGAAGCGGTCGCGATCGTCATCGGGCTGTTCGGCGTCGGCGCGACGTTTTCGATGCAGACGCTCGCGCGCTCGCGCGAATTCGGCATGCTGCGGCACGTCGGCGTGACGCGCGCGCAGATTCTCGGGCTGCTCGCTTCGGAGGCGGGCTGGCTCACGCTGCTCGGCATCGCGATGGGCTGCGTGCTCGGCTTCGCGATCAGCCTGATTCTCGTGTTCGTCGTGAATCCGCAGTCGTTTCACTGGAGCATGTCGCTGCACATTCCGTCGACGATGATCGCGGCGATCGCGTGCGTGATGATGGTGTCGTCGTGCGCGACGGCGGTGCTGTCGGGCCGGCGCGCCGTGTCGGTCGATGCGGTGCGCGCCGTGCGGGAGGACTGGTGATGCGCGCGCTGCTTTTCGCGTTGATGCTCATGTCGATGACCGCATTCGCCGGCGAGCCGAAGTTCGCGCCCGTCGCGCCCGGCCACGTCATCGACTGGCCGAAGGACAGCGGCGCGCATCCGCCGTATCGCACGGAATGGTGGTACGCGACCGGCTGGCTCGAGACGGCGGAGCACCAGCCGCTCGGGTTTCAGATCACGTTCTTTCGCTCGAACACCGGCAAGAAGCACGGCAAGAGCGCGTTCGATCCGTCGCAACTCGTCATCGCGCATGCGGCGTTGTCCGATCCCGCGTACGGGCGGCTCGCGCACGATCAGAACATCGCGCGGCAGGGCTTCGGTCTGGCGTACGCGAAGGAAGGCAACACCGACGTCAAGCTCGACGCATGGCGCATGTCGCGCGCGGCGCACGGCAGCTACACGGTCATCGCCGATGCCGCCGGATTCGCGCTCCATCTCACCTTCACGCCGACGCAGCCGCCGATGTTCCAGGGCGAAGGCGGCTACTCGCGCAAAGGGCCGTCGCCGGAGCAGGCGAGCTATTACTACAGCGAGCCGCAGCTCAAGGTGACGGGCAGCGTCGTGCGGCCATCGGCATCGGGGAAGGAGAGCGCGGGCGTCGCCGTGACGGGCCGTGCCTGGCTCGACCACGAATGGTCGAGCACGTTGCTGCCATCCGATGCGGCCGGCTGGGACTGGCTCGGCGCGAATCTCGACGACGGCTCCGCGCTGATGGCCTTCAAGGTCCGCGCCCGCGACGGCCATTCGGTCTGGGCGCACGCCGCTTTGCGCGATCGCGACGGCCGCACCCGACAATTCGGCCCCGGCGATGTGGAATTCACGCCCGAGCGCGAGTGGCGCTCGCCACGCACGAACACGACGTATCCGGTGGCGATGAACCTGCGCGTCGGCGGAATGCGCTGGCGGCTGACTCCGCTCATGGACGATCAGGAACTCGACTCGCGCGATTCGACCGGCGCGCTGTACTGGGAAGGCGCGGTCACGCTCGACGGCGACGGCGGAAAAGGACGCGGATATCTCGAACTGACGGGATACGCAAAGACGATCGAGATCGAAAAGCGGTGAAGTGGCGGCATCCTCGTGCAACTGCAGCGAAACTTCGTACAAAAGCGTAAAAAGGGGCAGCTTAAGCTTCGTTTAAGAAAAGTCTCATAGTCTCGCTCGACACGCCTCCGCCGTCTCGCCTTTCCATGTCAGCGCGCCTTTTTGTCCGAAGTTCCCCGACGATTTGCCCGCTTTCGCGGCAGATCGAATGACACGCGCGTTTTCCCGACACTCGCGGCCCGCGCCGCGCCTTCTGATCCTTCGACCGATGCGCCCTAAGCGCGCGTCGCTCGATCCGCCTCCCGCCGATGCCTTTATCTTCTTCCAACGCCTTGCCCGGCAAGGCAGGCCGACTGCTTTTCACTTGCGCGATCGGTTCCATCTGTACGGTCGTGGTCTGCAACGCGCTGCATCGTCCGACCGCGCCTTCGGCCGATGAGGACTACACGCCCGCCGTATCGCTGCCCCAGCGCGCCGCGCCGAAAACGCCGCCCGCGCCGACACGCACCACTGAAAGCGCGACCGTCGACGAGACGTTCTCCGATGCCGCGCAAAGCCTCGGCATCGACCAAGGGACGATCGCGACGCTCACCGAAGCGTTCGCGAGCAACGTCGACATGCGGCGCGATCTCAGAAAGGGCGACACGCTCAGCGTGGTCTATGACCGTCCGCAAGGCAGCGCAACCGCCGATGACCCGCCGCTCGCCGTGCGTCTGACGACCGGATCGTCATCGCACGACGTGTTCCTTTATCGCGATCCGAACGGCGAAACGCGCTATTACGCGAAGGACGGCAAGAGCACAAAACCCGCGTTATCGCGCTATCCGGTTGCGTTCACGCGGGTATCGTCGGACTTCTCGCTGCGAAGGTTCGATCCGGTCGTGCATCGCTGGCAAAGTCACGACGGCGTCGATCTCGCCGCGCCCATCGGGACGCCGGTGCACGCGACGGCGCAGGGCAAGGTGACGTTTGTCGGCAGGCAGACGGGTTACGGCAAGGTCGTCATGCTGGAAAATCCGCCGCCGTATTCGACCGTCTACGCGCATCTTTCGCGTTTCGCGAAAGGCATCAGGACTGGCGGAACGGTGCAGCGCGGGCAGGTGATCGGCTATGTCGGCGAAACGGGTTGGGCGACCGGACCGCATCTGCACTACGAAGTGCACGTGGATGACGTCGCGATGGACCCGCTCACCGTCGATCTTCCCGGCGACGATCGTCTGCACGGCGAAGAACGCCAGCGATTCGCGAGGGAAGCGGAAGCGCTGAGCGCCGAGCTCAACGGCTGACGTTCAGACGGCGAGACCGGCCGATTCCCGCACGGCCGCCAGAACGCGGCGGCTCTTGCCTGCGCGCTTGGCTTCGTAGAGCGCGTTGTCGGCGTCGCGCAGCACGCCGTCGAGTTCGTCGTGATGATGATCGAACATCGCGACGCCGATGCTCACGCCGATCTCCAGCATCGCGCCGGCATCGGTGACGAAGGGCTTCGACAACTCGCGCACGATGACATCCGCGAGCGCGAGCGGATCGGCCTGCGGCGGCGTGACGATCACGAACTCGTCGCCGCCGAGCCGCGCGACCAGCGATCCTTCGCCCGACAGATGCCGCAAACGGCGCGCGACCAGCGCGAGCAGCGTATCGCCGATTTCGTGGCCGTGGGCGTCGTTGATGGCCTTGAAGCCGTCGAGATCGAGATAGAGCAGGGCGGTGTGCTCTGGCGCGCTCGACCGGACCGCCCGGAAAAGACCCGCGCGGTTGAGGAGCCCGGTCAGTTCGTCGTGGCGCGCGCGGCGATCGTTTTCCTGTTCGGCTTTCATCGTGGAGACGAGCATGCCGTTCAGACGCCACGCGGCGGCGCTCATCGCAAAAAGATAAAACGGGATTTGCAAAAGCGTGAGCCAGAGCGTCGGCTCGCCCGAGAGCACCGCGCCGATGCAGCACGGCCCGAGCGACAAAAAGATCATCACCGCGACGAGACGCGGCGCGCCGAAATTGCGGAAGCAGATGCCGCCGACCATCGCGGCGGCGGACAGAAACGACAGCGTCGCGGCGACCCAGTCGCCCGACAGCACGGAGACCAGCGCGCCGTAGCCGACGGTTGCGCCCCAAAGCGGCGCGAGAAGCACGTAGGTATCCGTCAGCGTCGATTTGCGCTCGCGCGCGCGGCGTCGCGCGACGACGAGCACGACGAGCCGCACGAGACACACGGCGATTTCGAGCGCGAGCCAGATGTGGAAAGCGGGCGTCGGATGGCGGCCGTCCAGCACCCACGCGACGGCGACCGTGTTCAGCACGCCGCCCGCGAATATCGGCAGCGTGCCGAACAGGCTTCCGACGAGGGCGACGCGGATCGCGCGGGGAATGTCGGCTCCCGCGTGCAGCAACCACGTCGCCGCACGTCCGCGCGGCAGGGTGAACACCTCAGTTTGTTGTTCCATATCGGGCTTTTCGCGTCACGGTCGGGCCGGACCACACTGCGGATAACGGTCGTTCGCATCGAAACTTTAGTAGGCCGCCGCTTAACAACGGCGTGCAATCGGTTGGGAACAGGCGATAAAAAATAGTTATTCGCGGCGTGTTCTTGACTTTTTGTCCGCTTCGCGCGCGCCCATATCCGCTCGGGGAATCCGTCCGAATCGCGCGAAACCTTACGACCTGCTGTCATGTAGGGCTTTATTGAGAACGATTCGCGTTTACGTTAGCTTCGCGACTCCTACGGAAGTGGAGCACGCTTTATGGCTTACATGCACATACAGCCGGCATCGTCGAAGCGTTCTTCGACCTCGCCGCCGCCTTCGAATCTGCCTCTCGATGCTTACTGGCATCGGCGCGAACCCGCCGTCGCGCGTCCGGCGCCGCCCGAGCGCGAAGCCACCGGGCGCAGCCTGCTCGATCTCGCCATCGCCAACCGGCAGATGCTCGTGAACATGGCGCGCGGCGTCGTCGGTTGCGCGAGCCGTGCCGAGGACGTGGTGCATGACGTCTTCGTCAGTCTCATCGACTTGCCGCAGCAGGACGCCGTGCGTCAGCCGATGGGCTACATCGCGCGCATGGTGCGCAATGCGTCGATCGACGCGTGCAGGCGGCAAAGCCTCGAAAACATCTATCGCGCGGACGAGGAGGACGGCCTCGACGTGCCCTCGCACGAACTCTCGCCCGAAGCGCGCGCGCAGGCCCGCGACACGCTGCACCGCGTCTGCGATGCGCTCGCGCAGTTGCCCGAGCGCAATCGCGCCGCCTTCGAAATGGTGCGGCTGCGCGACGAGACGCTGCAAAGCGCGGCGCGCGCGCTGAACGTCTCGCAGACGCTCGTGCACTTCATGGTGCGCGACGCCCAGCAGCATTGCGCCGCTTGCCTCGACGCGCGCGAACGCAATGTCGCGTGTCCGGCGTTCGTCGGCGGTAAAAAAGCGCGCCGCTCATCCGTCTAGTCGATATAGGCCAACTCGCAGAGAGAGAGACATCACCATGTCGCAACAGCAGAACCACGCAGCCGACGATCTCGTCTACACGGTCGTCATCAACGACGAAGAGCAGTATTCGATCTGGCCGACGTTCCGCGACGTGCCCGCGGGATGGCGCGAAGCCGGCAAGCGCGGCGCGAAGGCCGATTGCCTCGCGTACATCGAACAGGTCTGGACCGACATGCGCCCCGCGAGCCTGCGCCGTCACATGGACGCCATCGCCACACAAGCCCGCGCGAGCCTGAACTGATGAGCGCGCTCTCCGTGACCGCGCCCGCGCTCGCCGATCTGCGGATCGAGCCGGGCTTGCCGGTCGTCGTATCGCCGCGCGCGGGCGTCGATCTGTCGCTCGCCGATGCCGCGCCGCTGCTGCATTCGATCGTCGCGGAATCGCTCGAACGCGCGGGCGGCGTGCGCTTCACCGGCTTTCGCGTCGAGTCGATCGAGGCGTTCCAGCAATTCGCCGCGTCGTTCGGCGATCCGCTGATCGGCTACGAATTCGCCTCGACGCCGCGCAGCCAGGTCGAGGGCGCGGTGTACACGTCGACGGAATATCCGCCGCATCGCTCGATTCCGCTGCACAACGAGCAGTCGTACACGCGCGAATGGCCGATGCGCATCTGGTTCCACTGCGCGCTCGCGGCGCGTGCGGGCGGCGCGACGCCGATCGCCGACAGCCGCGCGGTGTATCGCGCGCTCGGTCCGGCGCTCGTCGAACGCTTCGCGAAGCGCGAGCTGCTGTACGTGCGCAACTTCGGGCAAGGACTCGATCTGCCGTGGCAGAACGCGTTCGGCACGGACGATCCGCGCGAGGTCGAGCGCATCTGCGCGGCGCGCGGGATTGCCTGCGCGTGGCGCGACAGCGACGACGGCGAACTGCTGCTGCGCACGGAAGAGCGTTGTCAGGCGGTCGCGCGGCATCCGCGCACGGGCGACATGGTCTGGTTCAATCAGGCGAATCTCTTTCATCTTTCCGCGCTCGACGACGACATGCAGGAAGCGCTCGTCGATGCCGTCGGATTGGAAAACGTGCCGCGCAACGTCTTTTACGGCGACGGCGCGCCGCTCGAAGCCGATGCGCTCGCCGAGATCCGCGCGGTGCTCGACGAAAAGCGCATCGCATTTCCGTGGCTCACCGGCGACGTGCTGATGCTCGACAACATGCTGACCGCGCACGCGCGCGATCCGTTCGAAGGACCGCGCCGCGTCGTCGTGGCGATGGCGCAGAGTTACCGCGAGGCGCGATGACATTGCCCGTGGCGCTGCGCGCGCGTTCGTTGACGGTCGCCTATCGCGACGACGTCGTGCTGGAAAACCTCGACATCGATATCGCCGAAGGGCGCGTCACCGCGTTATGCGGACCGAACGGCTGCGGCAAGAGCACGTTGTTGCGCACGCTCGCCGGTTTGCAGGCGGCGCGCGCGGGATCGGTCGACGTGAACGGCAAGCCGCTCGCATCGATGCGCCGCCGCGCGCTCGCCCGCACGCTCACCATGCTCGCGCAGTTCAATCAGATTCCGGCGGGACTCACGGTGCGCGAACTCGTCGCCTACGGACGCTACGCGCACGGCGGCTGGATGCGCGGTCTCACGCGCGCGGACCACGCGGCGATCGATGCGGCGCTCGACGCGAGCGGACTCGTCGACGATGCCGCGCGCGATGTCGCCGCGCTTTCCGGCGGCGAGCGTCAGCGTGCGTGGATCGCGATGGCGCTCGCGCAGGAAGCGCCGATCGTGCTGCTCGACGAGCCGACGACGTACCTCGACATCCATCATCAGCTCGACATCCTGCGGGAATTGCGGCGGCTCAATCGCGAGCGCGGACTCACGATCGTCTGGGTGCTGCACGACCTGAATCAGGCGGCGGCGTTCTCCGACGAAATCGTGCTGATGCGCGCGGGGCGTATCGTCGCGCAAGGCTCGCCCGAAGCGATGATCGATCCGCGTCATTTGCTGGAGACTTTCGGCGTTCGCATGCTGCGCGTCACGCATCCGCAGACGGGCGCGCCGATGTGCGTGCCCGCTTACGATGGCGTCGAAGAACGGAGCATCGCCGCATGACGACGCTCGCGACTCGCCGCCGCCTGCATCGCGCGCATTCGTTCTGGGCGCGCGTGTCGCTCGTCATCGATCTGATCGCCGGACGCCGAACGACATGACGACGCTCGCCACGGCAAACGCATCGCGGGATCGCGTGGCCGCGCCGAATCGCGCGGGCGCGATCGCGTGTGCGTTGATCGCGCTGATTCTCGCGCTGGCCGCGCTGCGTCTCTATCCCGAACTGCGCGCGTGGCTCGATGCGCCATCGGGCACGGATGCCGCGCGTCTCGCGCATGTCTTTCTCTTCGATCTGGGCGCGCCGCGCGTGGCCGCCGCGCTCGTCGCGGGCGGCTGTCTCGCGGTCGCGGGCACGCTCTTTCAGGCGCTGACGCGCAACCCGCTCGCCGCGCCCGATCTGCTCGGCATCACCGGCGGCGCGCAGCTCGGGCTGCTCGCGGCGATGATCGCGCCGGAGGTCGTCGGCGCGGCGTCGGTGCCGTTGCTGTTCGTCTGCGGGCTCGCGGCGGCGGGTTGCGTCGCGGCCGCGGCGGGCGGCTGGCGCGCGACGCCCTTGCGCCTCGTGCTCGCGGGCAGCGTGTGCATGCTGCTTTTTTCCGCGGTCTCGACGCTCTTGCTCGCGTTCTTCGAGCAGACGGTCGTCGGCGCGTCGCTGTGGGCGAGCGGCAGTCTGTATCAGCCCGGCGCGACGGGATTGATGTCGGCGCTGCGCTGGCTCGTGTTGCCGCTTCTCGCGCTGCCGTTCGTGATGCGCCCGCTCGATCCGTTCGCGCTCGGCGACGATGCCGCTGTCGCCGCCGGCGTGAACGTCGATGCGACGCGTCTCTTCGCGATGACGGTCGCGGTCGGCTTCGCGAGCGTCGCGGTGGCGATCGCGGGCCCGCTGTCGTACGTCGGGCTGATCGCGCCGAATCTGCTGCGTCATCTGCGCGGCGCGAAAGCGTCGAAGCTCGCGGCGCTCGTGCCGCTCTCCGCGCTCGCGGGCGGCGCGCTCGTACTCGCGACCGACAGCGCCGTGCTCGCGCTCGATCTCGATTCGACCTTGTCGACGGGCGTCGCGATCGCATTCGTCGGCACGCCGCTGATGCTCGCGATGATCAGGAGCGGCGCGGCGTGGTCCGGCGCGCTGCACGCGGGCCAGGCGCGCGAATCGGCGCGGCGCGGCATGGGCGCGGTGCGGGCGTTGTCCGCGTGGCCGTCGCCTGCGCTCGCCGCTTTGCTCCTCGCCATCGGATGCGCGGTGCTCGCGATCGGCGCATCCATCGGTCCGACGATGCTCGGCCCCGCACGCTGGATCGATGCGCTCGCGCACCGCGACGACATCGCCCGCATGCTGCTCGAACTGCGCGTGCCGCGTCTTTTGTGCGCGTTGCTCGCGGGCGCGCTGCTCGCATCGAGCGGCGTGCTGATGCAGAGCATCGTGCGCAATCCGCTCGCCGGACCGGAAGTGCTCGGCGTGACGCAAGGCGCGGGTCTCGCGACGCTCGCCGCGCTGATGATCTGGCCGCTCGCCGGGCATCTCTTTCTCGCGGCGGCCGCGTTGACCGGCGGCGGCGCGACGCTCGGCATCACGCTGCTTTTCAATCGGCGGCATCGATACGCGCCGCTCGCGGTGGCGCTGACGGGCATCGTCATCGGCACGTTATGCACGACGCTCGCGCAATGGCTCATCACGCAGCAGAGCGTGCAGCCGGCGCGTTTTGTCGTGTGGCTCGTCGGCGGCACGTATGGGCGGAGCTGGGGCGAAGTCGCGACGATTCTGCCGTGGTGCGCGCTCGCGCTGCCGGTGCTGGCGTTGCTCGCGCGTCCGCTCGATCTGCTCGCGCTCGGCGACGAACAGGCGCTGGCGCTCGGCCTGCCGATCGCGCTCTTGCGTCCGCTCGTGCTCACGGTCGCGACGCTCGCCGCGTGCGCGGCGGTGGCGGCGGTCGGGCCGGTCGGCTTCATCGGCCTGATGGCGCCGCATCTCGCGACGATGCTCGGCGCGCGCACGCACGGCACGCGGCTCTGGCTCGCGGCATTGCTGGGCGCGCTCGTGCTCGCCGCCGCCGATCTCGCCGCGCGCACCCTGCTCGCGCCGCGTGAGATTCCGGCGGGCGTTCTGACCGCGCTGATCGGCGCGCCTTACATGCTGGCGCTGCTCGTCATCGAAACGCGTCGCGAGAAGGGCCGCGCGCGATGACAGAGCAAGCGCGTTCCTTCGCTGAATTCGCGCCGCCCGAGCTTGCGCCGTATCTGCAGAACGTGTGGCTCGGCAAGCCGGACGACGATGCACAACGCATCGCGCTGACATCGCTCGCCGATCATCGCGATGCATTGCTCGCCGCGATGATCGCGCTCTATGGCGGCGATGCCGCGCTTCATGCGCGCGCGCTGCTGTCGCAATGGAGCAAGTACTACTTCGGCCTCGCGGCGCCCGCGGGCGTGGCGGCGGCGAGGCTGCTCGGGCGTCCGCTCGATATGTCGCCCGAACGCACGCATCTCGTGCTGAAAGAGGGCATGCCCGCCGCGCTTCATTTCGATGCCGATGCATTGCGCGCACCCGATGCCGATCCCGCGCGCCGCTATGCGAGTCTCGTCGCGCATCTGGACAGCGTGATCGGCATGATCGCGGGCATGACGAAGATCGCACCGCGCGTGCTGTGGAGCAACGCGGGCAACGTGCTGGACTATTTGCTCGCGAATTGCCGGTCGATTTTCAGCGATGCCGATATCGACGCGGCCTGGCTCTTTCGCGCCGGCGATGCGAATCCGCTGCGCACGCCGATCCGCGATGCGACGCCGCGATCGACGGTTCTGCCCAACCCGTTTCGCGCGCGCCGCGTATGCTGCGTGCGCTATGAGATTCCCGGAGAGACGCAACTGTGCGCAAGCTGCCCGCTGCTTTTGACGATGCGCGACGAAGAACTCGCTTTGCAAGACGCCATCTCTCGATAGCGCTTGGAGCGTGTCTGTGCATCGCGTTCTCCGGTCAGCGCGCGCTCGCCTGCGCGCCGCTCGCCGGCAATCCGACCGTGTCGCAATTCAGCAAGACGATGCCTGCGCGCCCGTTGCGCATCGTCGTGCTCGAATTCATGTTCGCCGAAGACGTGGCCGCGATCGAAATGACGCCCGTCGGTGTCGTCGATCCCGAGTATTACGACGGCTGGATCGGCTACGACAGCGCGCGCTTCGAAGGCGTGCCGACGGTCGGCACGCGTCAGGAACCGAGTCTGGAAGCGATCGCATCGACGCGGCCGGATCTGATCATCGGCGTGGGTTATCGACATGCGCCGATTTTCGCGGCGCTGGATCGCATCGCGCCGACGGTGCTGTTTCAATTCAGCCCGGATGTGCAGAACGGCAAAGCCGATGGCGCGCGCACGCAGCTCGAATGGACGCGCAGCATCTTTCACACGATCGCGTGCATGACAGGACGCGAAGAGCAGGCGCGCATCGCCGATGCCAAGCTCGATGCGGGACTGGCTCGCGATGCCGCGCGTCTGAAGGAAGCGGGTTTGACGGGCACGCGCTTCGCGCTGTTGCAAGACCTCGGCCTGCCCGACCGATACTGGGCTTATACGGGTAACAGCACGGCGGCGGGCGTCGCGCGTGCGCTCGGCGTTCATCTGTGGCCTGAAAAGCCCACGCGCGAAGGCACGGTGTATGTGACGTCGGCGGACTTCCTGAAGCGGCCGGATGTGGCCGTGCTGTTCGTGACGACATCGAATGCGGCGACGTCCGTCGATGCCACACTCGATTCGCCGATATGGCGCTTCGTGCCCGCGAAGAAGGCACAGCGCGTGACGCTCGTCGAACCGAATATCTGGGGATTCGGCGGGCCGATGTCGGCGTTGAAGCTCGGCGACATGATTACCGAAAAGCTGCTTGCGTTGCCGAAGCATTGAAAAAACGGGGCCTTGCGCCCCGTTCATCGTTCAACCCGATGTGCCATTCGCCTGAACGTCGAGCGTTGCCGCTCTCACGCCGCCGCCGCGCGTCTCGTTCACGACCATTCCGTTCTCCAGCTTCAGCACGCGATCCGCGATGGAGAAATAGCGGTCGTCATGCGTCACGACGATGACAGTCTTGCCACGCGCACGCAACTCCGGCAACAACTGCTCGTAGAACACCGCTTTGAATGCCGGGTCCTGATCGGCGGCCCATTCATCGAAGAGATAGAGCGGACGGTCTTCGAGATACGCGACCACCAGCGCAAGCCGTTTGCGCTGACCTGTGGAAAGCGAGCGCGTCGAGAACGCGCCATCGACGACCTTCACCTTGTGATCCAGCGACAGCTTCGCGACGAGCGCATTCGCGCGGGCATCCGCGGCCGCGCGCGACGCATCGTTCGGATCGACGATGCCGAGCAGCGCATCGAACAGATGGAAGTCGTTGAACACGGCAGTGAAACGCTCGCGATATGCAGCGCGATTCGTTGCATCGACCGCGACGCCATCGACTTCGATCACGCCCGATTCAGGCTCATAAAGCCCTGTAAGCACTTTCGCAAGCGTGGTCTTGCCGCTGCCGTTTCCGCCGACGATGAACACGAGTTCACCCGGCCTGAACGTCAGATCGACGGGACCGATGCGGAACATGCGCTCGTCGCGTTCATGGAAATACGAGTGCGCGACGCCGCGCATGGTGAGCGTGTGAAAGCCCGCATCATCGGCGGAGGAAACAGAAACAGAAGATAGGCGCAGACTGCCGAACTCCGCCATCACGTTCTCGATGCGCGCCAGCGAAACGCGCGCCGCGTTCAGCGTGGGAATGTTGTTGAGCAGACCATCGAGCGGCACCAGCATGAACAGAAACACGACAACGTAGCCTGCTGTCGCGCCCGCATCCGCGCGCACGCCGAGCGATGGCCAGAACGCCGCAGCACCGAGAAAGCCGTAGAACAGAAAGATGATCCAGCCCACGCCGATCGCATAGGCGCTGAACGCGCGCCGCCGATGATCGCGCACTTCGCCGATTGCCGCGCCGAGTTGTCCATCGACGAACTGCTGCAAGCGCGCGCGATGCAGCTTCAATTCCTTCGCGCCCGCAAAGAGCGCGCCGAGATAGCCGAACAGCTTGTCCTGCGATTGCCCGGCCGCTTCGAGCGAAGCGATCGCGCGCTTGTCGCCGAGGTGATAGCCGAGCGATCCCGTGATGATCGCCGCGAGCGCGAGCAGGCAAACCGGCCACGACAGCCACGCGAGATAGCCGAGGCAGCCGAACACGATCGATCCGTGCATCACGATGTTCGGCAACGCGAAGAAGAGCATGGAGACATTGGTGGCGTCGTCGGTCAATACGGACTGAACGGGCGCCGCGCCGATGCGCTCGACATCGCGCAACTCCGCCGCCGCCACGCGCCGCGCGACATGCTCGCGCAGTTGCGCCATCGTGTCCTGCGAGAGCCGCGCGAACAGCACGCCCGATACGACGCGCGTGAAGAGCGCGATGACCGCGCACAACGCAAAGCGCCAGGCGAGCGCGCCATCGGCGGATGAAGGCGTCGATAGCGCGCGATTGAGCGTCGCGACGAGCATCACGCTCGCGATGCCGTTCATCACGCAGGCGACGAGCGCCACCGCGAATGCGCCGCGCGAGCGCTTGAGCAACGCGAGGATGAGGCGCGCAGCGGGCTTCTGCGTGGCGGAAGAATCTAAAGGCTCGTGGATAGCAGTCATTGGCAGGGCATCACTGAACTGAAGTCGGAAAGCGGCGCTGAACGCACCTCTACATAGAGACGTTTCAGCACGACGAATCTTTAGCGCATGAAAAGCGGTAAAAATTTTTTCGCGCGAATCGTCATCCCGAATGAAGCCGCATTTTCAGCGGCCCACGTTCGTGCCGCAGCTTTTCCCGATGCGGCCGGAACCCGAAGGAATTCATGCCGATGACGAGTTTTCCGACCGCGCTGCATCTTCGTATCAAGGCACTCGCGCGCCTTCAACCGGATGCGCCCGCCCTCGCATTCAATGCACATGACGACGCACGTCTCACACGCGGCGAACTGGATGCCCGCGCGTCGCGGCTCGCGGCGCGCCTGCGCGCTGCGGGCGTCGGCGCTGAAGTGCGCGTCGGCGTATGCGTCGAGCGTTCTTGTGAATTGTTCGTCGCGCTGCTTGCCGTGTTGAAGGCGGGCGGCGTATTCGTGCCGCTCGATCCGCATCATCCTGCCGCGCGTCTCGACTGGATCGCGGACGATGCGCGCCTCGCGCACGGCATCGTCGATCGACACGCCGACGATGCGATGCGCGCGCGCTTCACGCGATGCTTCGACGTAGAGCAAGACATCGCCGATGCGCCCACGCTCAACGACGCTGCGCCCGCGCATCCGCGCGCAGCCGCGTACATGATCTACACGTCGGGATCGACGGGCACGCCGAAGGCCGTCGTCGTCGAACATGGCCCGCTCGCCGCGCATTGCGATGCACTTGTGGCGGCGCTCGGCATCGGCGAGGGCGACAGCTTGCTGCACTTCGCATCGGTGAACTTCGATGCGGCGCACGAATGCTGGCTCGCGCCGCTGGCCGTGGGGGCGCGCGTCGTCATCACGGCGCCGCCGCCGTTCGCGCCCGAAGCAGCGCATACGTTGATCGAACGTGAACGCGTGAATGTGGCCGCGTTTCCGCCTGCTTATCTGCGCGAATTCGCTTCCGTTGCCGAGCGCAAAGGCGTGCCGGCCTCGTTGCGCGTGCTCGCGTTCGGCGGCGAGGCGCTGTCGCGTGAAGCGTTCGCGCGCGTGCGTCGTGTATTCGCGGCGCAGCGCCTCATCAACGGATATGGTCCGACGGAAGCCGTCATCTCGCCGATGCTCTGGCCCGTCGAGCCGCACGTCACGCCCGATCTCGACGATGCCGATGCGTATGCGTCGCTGCCCATCGGACGCGTGATCGGTCCGCGTGTCGCGCGCATCGACGATGGCGAGTTGCTGCTCGGCGGCGCGTGCATCGCGCGCGGCTATCACGGTCGCGCTGCGCTCACGGCGGAGCGTTTCGTGCCCGATGCTTCGGGCGAGCCGGGCGCGCGCATCTATCGCACGGGCGACCTCGCGCGCGAACGTGCCGATGGCGCCTACGACTATCTCGGCCGCATCGATGACCAAGTGCAGATTCGCGGCGTGCGCGTCGAGCCTGCGGAAATCGCCGCGTGTTTGCGCGCGCATCCATCCATTCGCGACGCAGCCGTGCTCGCCGATTCGACGAACGGACGCGTGCAACTAACCGCCTGTTTCACGCCCGCACATGAAGCTGTAAGCGATGCCGCGTTGAAGGCATATCTCGCGGAACATTTGCCCGCAGCCTGGCAGCCGCATCGGTATGTGAGGCTCGCGCGCCTGCCCTATACGTTGAACGGCAAGCTCGATCGCGATGCGTTGAAGAAGCAGGCGGATCGCGCAACGTCGATGTCGCGCGACGCGGATTACATCGAGCCGGCGACCGATACCGAACGCCGTCTCGCGCAAACTTGGCAGCGCATTCTCGACCATGCCGCGCCCATCGGACGTGCTGATCGCTTCTTCGAACGCGGCGGCGATTCGCTCGCGGCGATGCAGTTGCAGGCGGCGATCCGCATCGACTGGCGCGTGAATCTGCGGCTCGATACGATCTTCGACGATCCGCCGCTGCAAGCACTGGCCGCATCGATCGATGCGAGCGAGAAGGAGGCGAGCGACCCGGTCATCGTGAGAAGCGTGGTTTCGTCGGATGCGCCTTATGTCGATCGCGCGGCATCGTTCGCGCAGCAGCGCTTCTGGGTGCTCGCGCAAACGCGCGACGCGGGCGCGGCGTATCACGTCGCGGGTCGTTGGGACATCAGCGGCAGGCTCGATGTAAACGCATTGCAACGCGCGCTGGATCATTTGATCGAACGCCACGAGGCATGGCGCACGACGCTCGTCGAGAACGAAGACGGCGTCGTCATGCAGCGCATTCACAAGTCCTTACCGGTGACGATTCAGCGTGTGAATCACAGTTCGAATGCTGATGAAGAACGTCACGCGAGCGAAGCGTTCGACTTGTCGAATGGTCCGCTGTTGCGCGCGACGCTCGTATCGTCCGGCGATGAATCGCACCGGCTGATGCTGGCGGCGCACCACGCGATCACGGATGGCTATAGCTCGCGCATCGTCTTCGATGAACTCGCGCATGTTTATAGCGCGTACGCGCAAGGCCAAACGCCTTCGCTTGCCGCGTTGCCGATTCAATACGCGGATTACGCGCAGTGGCAGCGCGAACTCGTCGCGGGTGA
Source organism: Caballeronia sp. AZ7_KS35 (assembly GCF_023631045.1). Classification (NCBI taxonomy): domain Bacteria; kingdom Pseudomonadati; phylum Pseudomonadota; class Betaproteobacteria; order Burkholderiales; family Burkholderiaceae; genus Caballeronia; species Caballeronia sp. AZ7_KS35. The sequence goes on from NZ_JALQDV010000042.1 coordinate 107,327, forward strand.
AGAGGGCGCGCGTCAGCTTCGCTTCTGGCGCAAGGCGCTCGATGCCGCGCCTGAACCGCTCGCGCTTCCTTTGGATCGCGCGCGTCCAGCCGAACGCGATCATCGCGGGCAACGCGTAACGTTGCGCTTGTCCGCCGATACGTCGAACGCATTGCGTCAGCTTGCACGCACGAAGCACGCGTCGCCGTTCGTCGTGTTGCTGAGCGCGTTCGACGCGTGGCTTCATCGGCTTACGGGCGCAAACGATTTCGTTGTTGCGACGCCGGTCGCGCATCGGCAGCGGCCCGAGACGGCGGCGCTCATCGGCCTGTGCCTGAACACGCTGGCGTTGCGTGCGCGCGTCGATGCGGCTCAAACGTTTTCCGATCTGATGGAAGCGACGCGCATTCATGCGCTCGATGCGTTCGCGCATCAGGACGTGCCGTTCGATCGCGTGCTCGATGCAGTGAAGCCGCCCGTCGCGCGTGGCGACGAGTGGCTGCGCGTGAAGCTCGCGCAGCAGTTCGATGCAGCGTTGACATCGACGTTGCCGAACGCATCGGCGATTGCAACGCCCGGCCCCGATCTCGCGGCGCGTTTCGATTTCGCGCTCGACTTCACCGACGATGTTCGCGGCATCGAACTCGTCGCGGCTTACGCGTGCGATTGCATCGATGAAGCCACCGCGCGCGCATGGCTTGCGAGCTTCGCGACGCTCGTCGCGGATGCGGTGCGCGATCCGTCGCGCCCGATCGCATCGCTCGATTGCATGCCCCAGCGCGACGTGCAACGAGGCCGCGCACTGAACTTCGAAGCCGACGATATCCTCGCGTTGATCGCGCATCACGCGAGCGCGACGCCTCATCGCATCGCGCTTGCGGACGCGCATACGCAGATCAGTTACGCCGAACTCGACGACGCATCGAACCGCATCGCGCTCGCGTTGCGTCATAAAGGCGCGAAGGCGGAGCAGGCGGTCGCGGTGTGCATCGAACGTTCGGTGCGCTTCGTCGTTGCGTTGATCGGCGCGATGAAGTCGGGTGCCTATGCGGTGCCGCTCGATCCGTCGATGCCGCACGCGCGCATCGATGCCGCGATCGACGCATGCGGCGCGCGTTTCGCGCTCGTCGCGATGAACGACGACAACGCGCCGCGCGCGCTCGGCAATGCTCAACTGCTCGATGTCGATACGCTCGCGCACGATGCATCGCTCGCGAATGCCGCCGTGCCGCGCGTGCAGCTTGCGCCTGCGCAGACCGCTTATGTCATCTTCACGTCGGGCTCGACGGGCGCGCCGAAGGGCGTAGCGGTGCCGCATCGCGCGCTCGCCGACTACGTGCAAGGCATGCTCGATGAACTCGCGTTCGCGCCTGGCGCATCGATGGCGATGGTCTCGACGGTCGCCGCCGATCTCGGTCATACGACGCTCTTCGGCGCATTGTGTTCGGGACGCACGCTGCATCTGTTGCCTGCTCGATGCGCGTTCGATCCGGATCGCTTTGCCGCAGAAATGCGCGTGCGCGAAGTGGGCGTGCTGAAGATCGTGCCGAGTCATCTGCACGCGCTGCTCGAAGCGCAGCATCCTGCCGATGTGTTGCCGTCGCATGCGCTCGTGACGGGCGGCGAGTCGTTGCCGTGGGCGCTGGTCGATCGCGTGAAGGCGTTGAAGCCTTCGTGCCGCGTCATCAATCACTATGGTCCGACGGAAGCGACTGTCGGCGCCATTGCGTGCGAAGCGTCTGCATTCGCCGACGATGAACGCAATGCGCAGAGCGTGCCGCTCGGACGCCCAATGCCCAATGCCGAGGCTTATGTTCTCGATACATCCGGCGCGTGCGTGCCGCCGGGCGGCATCGGCGAGTTGCATATCGGCGGGCCGGGCGTTGCGCTCGGTTATCTCGGACGCGCCGCGGCGACAGCGGAGCGCTTCATGCCGCATCCGTTCGTGCGCGGCGAACGCCTTTATCGGACCGGCGATCGCGTTCGTCTGCTCGCGGATGGACGTATCGCCTTCCTCGGCCGTCTTGACGATCAGGTGAAAATTCGCGGCTATCGTGTCGAGCCGGGCGAAGTGAGCGCGGCATTGCGCGCGATCGAAGGCGTGGCTCAGGCCGAAACATTGCCCGTCGATCGCGATGGGCGTCTTCAGCTTGTCTCGTTCGTGACCGGTTCCGCGCAAGACGATTCGACGTTGCGCGATGCGCTCGGCGCGCGCCTGCCCGACTACATGGTGCCCGCGACGATCGTCATGCTCCGCGCGTTGCCGATGACCGCCAACGGCAAGATCGATCGTGCAGCATTGCGCAGCATCGCATCGAAGCCGGTCGAATCCGTCGTAACGAGCGATACGCCGCGCGGCGACACCGAGGAAGCCATCGCCTCGGTATGGCAGGACGTGTTGAAGGCGAAGCACGTCGGGCGCGATGACAACTTCTTCGAGCTTGGCGGCGATTCGATTCTCGTGCTGCAAGTAATCGCGCGTCTGCGCAAGCGAGGCCTTCGCGTCACGCCGAAACAGGTTTTCGATAACGCGACAGTCGCGCAACTCGCGCTAGTCGCGAAGCCTGTCGACACGAACGAAGCGAAAGCGCCTGTCGTCGCGACGAAACAGGCGGATGGAAGCGCAGCGTTGACGCCCGCGCAATTGCGCTTCTTCGCACTCGACATTCCGCAGCGCGGGCATTGGAATCAATCGGTGGAATTCGACGCGAATGCATCGTTCGATCTCGACGCCTTTGCGCGCGCGTTGGATGCGCTGCTTACGCATCACGCTATCTTCAGGCAACGCTTCGAGCGCGATGGCACGACTAACGCATGGCGCATCGTGCGGGCATCGAAGGCATTCGATACGCTGCCGCTCGCAGCCGTCGCCGCGAACGATGAAACGGATGCGCTTGCGCAGTTCGATGCGATTCAGCGCACGCTCGACATTTCGCACGGGCCGCTCGCATGCGCGCTCGTTGCATCGCTTGCGGACGGACGCACGAAGCTCTATCTGGCAATTCATCATCTGATCGTCGATGGCGTGTCGTGGCGCATCCTGCTCGACGATCTGTCGAGCGCATATCAAGCGGCGCAGTCGCGCGGCACCGCGAGTCTTGCGCGTACCGGCGCGACGGCGTCGCAATGGGCCGCGCGCCTTGCGGCAGCGGCGCGTGACACACACTCTCCCTTCGCAGACGAGGCGAAATACTGGATCACCACACTCGCTGCGGGCGATGACCTGCGTCTCGATCATCCGCAAGCGAAGGCAACGAACGCAGACGCCGCGGTCATCGAACAGACGCTCGAAGTCGATCTCACGCGTGCCGTGCTCGCCGATGCCAACCTCGCCTATCGCACGCAGACGATCGAACTGCTGATCGCGGCGCTTGCTCATGCGACCGGCGCGACGTGCCGCATGGAGCTGGAAGGACATGGCCGCGAACCGCTCTTCGACGATATCGACGCAAGCCGCACGCTCGGATGGCTGACGAGTCACTATCCGGTTTCGATTCCGGTGCTGGCATCGCCGATCGAAACGCTCGCAGCCGCGAAAGACACGCTGCGCGCAGTGCCGAACAAAGGTCTCGGCTTCGGCGTGCTGCGCCATTTCGGCGACGATGCGACGCGCGCTTCGCTCGAAGCATTGCCGCGGCCGCGCGTGACCTTCAACTACCTCGGTCAGTTCGATTCGCTCGATTCGCGCGACGCAGCGTTCACGCCGCGCTTCGGCGGCGCGGGTTGCGAGCGCGATCCTTCCGGTCCGCTCGGCAACGCGCTCGCGATTCACGCTTATGTCGCCGATGGAGCGGAGCGCACGCTCAGGCTGCATTGGGTCTACGGCGCGACGCAATTCGAACGCGCGACGATCGAGGCGCTTGCGCAGCGATTCGAGGGCACGCTCGCCGATATCGTCGCTGCATGCGCCGGGCGCATCGCGATGAAAGGCGCAGGCGCGACGCCGGGCGATTTCCCGCTCGCCCGCGACGGCGGTTTGACGCAAGCGGCGCTCGAACGCCTGCCTGTGGATCTGCGCAGCATCGCCGATATCTATCCCCTCTCGCCGATGCAGCAGGGCATCCTGTTCCACTCGCTGTTCGCGCCTGAGCAGTCGACGTATGTGAATCAGTTTGCCGCAACGTTGATCGCGCCCGATGTAGACCGCCTGCGCGCGGCCTTCGAGGCTTCCGTGCCGCGTCACGACATCCTGCGCACAGGCTTTACCGCCGATGAAGCCGCACCGATGCAGATCGTGCATCGCCAGGCGCGCTTGCCTTTCGATGTGATCGACTGGCGCGAACGTAGCGATGCATCGGCCGCCTTCGAAACGTGGCTCGCCGACGATCGCGCGCGCGGCTTCGATCTTGCCGCGCCGCCCCTGATGCGCGTCACGCTGATTCGCGTCACCGACGATGAATGGCGCATCGTGTGGACGCGTCATCATCTGCTGCTCGATGGCTGGAGCACGGCCCGCATGTTCGCGGATGTCCTGCGCGACTACATCGAGCCGCCGCGCGCGCAGCCGTTCGTCGCGCACGCGAAGACGCGTTATCGCGACTTCATCGAATGGCTCGCGACACGCGATGCGCAAGCCGACCAAGCGTTCTGGACCGACCGTCTCGCACGCCTCGGCGAACCGACGCGCATCGCGCAGCGCGAAGCGAGCAAGGCGCCGACACTCGACGATCATCGCTCGTGGCGCGCGTCGCTCGACCCTGCGATGACCGCGCGTCTCACCGACGCCGCGCGCCGTCTGCGCGTGACGCTCAACACGCTCGTGCAAGGCGCGTGGGCGCTAGTGTTGCAGCGCATGACGCATCAGGCGAGCGTGGCGTACGGCGCGACGGTCGCAGGCCGCCCGGACTCGCTCGCCGATATCGACGGCGTACTGGGACTCTTCATCAACACGTTGCCGGTGATCGCCGAGCCGCTGCCGCAACGCGCCGCGTCCGCATGGCTGCGCGAATTGCAAGCGGATAACGCCGCAGCCCACGAACACGCTCACACGCCGCTCGCGGATATTCAACGCTGGGCAGGTCAAGGCGGCGGTGCGTTGTTCGACACGCTCGTCGTATTCGAGAACTATCCCGTCGATGAAGCATGGGCCGGCCGCGACGAACGCGCGCTAAAAATGCGCGCGTTGCGCAACATCGAAGCGACCGACTTCGCGTTGACGCTCGTCGTGGAGGCGGGCGAAGCTATCGTCATCGACTATGGATACGACGCGGCGCGTCTGGATGAATCGCGTGTGGCGGCACTGCATCGCGCGCTATCCACATGTCTCGACGCATTTGCGACGAACCCCGATGTGCCGCTCGGCACGATCGCGCTCGCGGATGACGTCGCGCGTTTCAATGCGACAGCGCGCGCATGGAGCGATATCGAAAGCCTGCCACTGCATCGGCAATTCGAACGCATGGCGAACGCCGCGCCCGATGCCATCGCGCTTGAGATGATCGCGGTCGACGGCATTGTGAATCGCATCACGTATGCGCAGTTGAACGAGCGCGCGAATCGCGTTGCCGCTGCGTTGCTTGCAGCGGGCGTCGCGCACGACACGGCGGTCGCGCTGTGCGTCGAGCGTTCGTTCGACATGGTCGTTGCACTGTTCGGCGTGTTGAAGGCGGGCGCGGCGTATCTGCCGATCGATCCGGATTACCCGGCGGATCGCATCGCCTATCTGCTCGACGATGCAAAACCCGCTGTCGTGTTGACGCAAACGCACTTGCGTGCGCGCGTGGAGTCGGTTGCTTCGACGGCGCGCGTGTTCGATGTCGATGCGCTCATGCAAGGCGACGCGACGCTCACTGCGTCCATCGACGTCACCGATGCGCATCTCGCGTATCTCATCTACACGTCCGGCTCGACCGGCAAGCCCAAAGGCGCGGGCAACACGCATGGCGCGCTGGCGAACCGTATTGCGTGGATGCAGGACGCCTATCGCCTGACGCGCGACGACGTCGTGCTTCACAAGACGCCGTTCGGTTTCGACGTTTCCGTATGGGAGTTCGTATGGCCGCTCGCGACGGGCGCGAAGCTCGCTATCGCCGCGCCCGGCGATCATCGCGATCCGGCGCGGCTCGTCGCAGCCATTGAGGCGCATCGCGTGAGCACGCTGCATTTCGTGCCGTCGATGCTCGCGGCGTTCGTCGCGCATATCGACGAGTTCGGCGATGCGAAGCGCTGCGCGAGCATCGAGCGAATCGTCGCGAGCGGTGAAGCGCTTGCGCCCGAGCTCGTCGCGCGCGTCGCGAGGCTCTTGCCGAACGCGCGGCTCCACAACCTCTATGGTCCGACCGAAGCCGCCATCGACGTATCGCACTGGACGTGCAGCGCGGACGATATCGAATCCGCTTCCGTACCTATCGGTCATCCGATCGCGAACCTGCAACTGCATGTGCTCGATGCAGCGCTTCATCCGGTGGCCGCGGGCGGCATCGGCGAACTCTATCTCGGCGGTGCGGGACTCGCGCGCGGCTATCTCGGACGGCCGTCGCTGACAGCGGAGCGCTTCGTGCCCGACCCGTTCGTCGCGGGCGCGCGACTGTATCGCACGGGCGATCTTGCGCGCCGCCGCGACGATGGCGCGCTCGACTATCTCGGCCGCATCGACACGCAAGTGAAGCTGCGCGGACAACGAATCGAGCCGGGCGAGATCGAAGCGCTGCTGCGCGCCGAGCCGGATGTGCGCGATGCGGTCGTGATCGTGCGCGACGAGCAGTTGATCGGCTACGTCTCATGCGCGGCATCGGAGACCTTCGATGAAAGCGCCGTGCTGAATTCGTTGCGTTCGCAACTACCTGCGTACATGGTGCCCGCGCGTGTGATGGCACTCGACGCGTTGCCGGTCACGCCGAATGGCAAATGCGACCGCAACGCGCTGCCGGCCCCGGCGCGAACGCAACGCATCGTGACGGCGGCGCGAACGCAGACGGAACGCGAACTCGCCGCAATCTGGCAGCGCGTGCTGCGAGTGGAGGCCATCGGCCGCGACGACGATTTCTTCACGCTCGGCGGCCACTCGCTGCTCGCGACGCAAGCGAACGCTCAGGCCAATCTGCACTGGTCGCTCACGTTGCCGCTGCGCACGCTGTTCGATGAACGCACGCTTGCGCGCTGCGCCGCCGCGATCGACGCCGCGCTGGCTTCACGCGATGAAAAGGGCGGCGCGCATGAAGCCGCGAGCGTCATCGATGCCTTGCTCGATGAACTGGAGACGCAATGAAAACCGCAAGTCAAAGAGGACACGCATGACGCAGGCCAAACCCGATCTGCTTTCGCTCGCGACGCGCTTCGCGCAGTTGCCCGATGCGCAGCGCAAGGTGTTCGTCGCGCGACTCGCTGATGCAGGCATCGACTTTCGCACGCTGCCGATTCCGCCGCGCACGCGAGGCGATGCGTGCGAAGCGAGCGTGCCGGCATCGTTCGCGCAGACGCGTCTGTGGCTGCATGCGCGCATGATCGACGAGCCCGCGGCGTATCACATCACCGAGCGCCTTCAGCTCGATGGCGCACTCGATGCGAATGCGCTGCGCCTTTCATGCGATGCGTTGATCGCGCGTCACGAAGCGCTGCGTACTACGTTCAGCGAGGGCGCGGACGGCGTGCTGCAAACCGTGCACGCGCCCATGCGCTGTCCGTGGCATTCGGTGAACCTCGAGCATCTTCCGGTCGCCGAGCGTGAGGCACGCGCCACGGCGCTCGCGCTCACCGATGAATCGCGTCCCTTCGATCTCGCTCACGCCCCGCTCGTGCGCGCGCATCTGATCAGACTCGATGCGAACACGCACTGGCTTTCTCTGACGACGCATCACATCGTGTCGGACGGGTGGTCCGCCGATATCGCGCTTGCCGAGCTTGCTTCGTTCTATCGCGCGTATGCGTGCGGCGAAGCGGTGTCAGTTGCGCCGTTGCCCATTCAATACGCGGATTTCGCGCTTTGGCAGCGTCGCTGGCTCGATGCGGGCGAGCGCGAACGTCAACTGGACTTCTGGCGCGCACGGCTCGATCCATCGCGCGACGTATTGATGCTGCCCGGCGCGGCAGCGCGTCCCGGCGAGCGCAGCGCGCGCGGTGCGCGCCATCTTTTCACGCTCGATGCAGCGCTTGCGGCGCGATTGCGCGTCATCGCAAGCGAATATCGCGCGACGCCTTTCGCCGTTTTGCTCGCCGCGTTGAGCGCGCTCTTCGCGCGCGCATCGGGCGAGGCGCATATACAAATCGGCGTGCCCGCGGCGAACCGCGAGCGTGCTGAAACGGCAGGACTGGTCGGCTTCTTCGTCAACACGCTGACGCTCGCTTCGCGCGTCGATGCAACGCAGTCGTTCTCGATGCTCGTCGATACAACGCAAGCCGCGCTCGTCGATGCGCAGTCGCATCAGGATGTGCCGTTCGAGCAGGTCGTGGAAGCGCTCGGCGTCGTGCGCAGTGCGAGTCATCATCCGTTGTTTCAGGTCATGGCGGCATATGGCGCGCGCCGCATGTTGCCTTCGTTCGCCGATGTGCGCGTGACCGAATTGCCTTCCGGCGCGCCGTTCGCGAAGTTCGATCTGACCGCGAACTTCGAGGAACGCGCGGACGGATCGCTTGCGGCCGCTTTCGTCTATGCGCTCGATCTCTTCGAAGCGGATGCCATTGAACGCCTCGCGCGCCGCTTCGTCGAGTTGTTGAGCAATGCACTCGACGCACCGCCAACGCTCGTCGGCGATCTGCAATGGTTGCCGCAAGACGAACGCATGCAGCTCGACGCATGGAATCGCCATGCGCCTGAACATGCGCCCGAATTCGTCTCGGTGCATGAACGTATCGCACGCCATGCGCGTGCGCGACCGGATGCGCGCGGCGTCGCGGATATGGAGCGCGCCTTCACGCGTAGCGAAGTCGACGCACGCGCGACGCGCATCGCGCAGCGTCTCATCGATGCGGGCGTGCGCGCTGAAATGCGCGTGGGCGTCGCGTTGAGCCGTTCGGTCGATCTGCTCGTCGGCCTGATCGCGGCGCTCAAGTCGGGCGGCGCATTCGTGCCGCTCGATCCGAGTCATCCGCGCGAACGTCTCGCGCAGATTCTCGACGATGCGCGCATCGAGCACATCATCACCGAGCGCGCGAGCATCGATGCGTTGCCCCTTCCAGCGAGCGCACGCGTCCTGCTTCTCGACGATGAAACCCTCTACGCCGACGATGCAACATCGCGCATCGCATTGCCCGATGTCGTCGCGGAGCAAGCGGCGTATGCGATCTACACATCGGGTTCGACGGGCAAGCCCAAGGGCGTGATCGTCGATCACGGATCGTTCGCGCGCCATTGCGTCGCCATCGCGCAACGTTATGGCGCGACCGAGCGCGACACGTTCATGCTGTTCCAGTCGGTTAATTTCGACGGCGCGCACGAAGGCTGGTTCTCGCAGTACATCAGCGGCGCGGGGGTCGCGATCACCACCGATACGCTATGGCCACCCGCGCTGACCTGCAAGCTCATGCGCAGAGAGGGCGTGACGATGACCTACGTGCCGCCCGGTTGCGCGACGCAGCTTGCGGAATGGGCGCTCGTGCACGGCGCGCCGCCGACGTTGAAGTCGATCACGGTGGGCGGCGAAGCGACATCGCGTGAAGCCTTCGCGTTGATGCGCCGCGCGTTTCCTAATGCGCGCATCGTCAACGGATATGGTCCGACGGAGACCGTCATCACGCCGATGCTGTGGATGTTCAATCCCGGCGACGATCCCGCGAAGCTCGCGGATTGCGCCTATCTTCCGATCGGCACGCTTGTCGGCGCGCGCACCGCGCATGTGCTTGATGAGCGCTTGAATCCGCTGCCCGTCGGCGTGATCGGCGAACTGTATCTCGGCGGCGAAGGCGTGGGCGTCGCGCGCGGCTATCTCGATCGTCCTGCATTGACTGCCGAGCGCTTCGTGCCCGATCCGTATGGCGAGCCGGGCGCGCGTCTGTATCGCACCGGCGATCTCGTGCGGCGTCGCGCCGATGGCGTGTTCGATTTCATCGGCCGCGTCGATCATCAGGTGAAGCTGCGCGGCTTGCGTATCGAACTCGGCGAGATCGAAGCGCAACTCGCCGCACACGACGATGTGCGCGAAGCGTGCGCGGTCGTGCGTGGCAAGGGCGCGCACACCGCGCTCGTTGCCTATGTCGAATTGAAAGCCGATGCACGCGAACGCGCCGCGCTGGGCCGCGCCGCCGATGCCGCCGAACTCGATGCGCATCTGCGCCGCACGCTGCCCGATTACATGGTGCCGGCGCATATTGTCGTGCTCGATGCGTTGCCGCGCAACGCAAACAGCAAGGTCGATCGTGCGGTGCTTCCCGAACCGCCGAAGGAGGAGCGCATCCACGAAGCGCCCGCTGCGGGCACGGAAGCCGCGCTCGCGAAGATCTGGCGCGACGTGCTCGATGTCGAACGCGTGGGCCGCGGCGATCACTTCTTCGAACTGGGCGGGCATTCGCTCGCGGCCGTGCGTGTGGTGACGCGCATCGCCGAAATGCTCGGGCGCGATGTGCCCGTGCGCGCATTGTTCGAAACGCCGGTGTTGTCGCAGTACGCAAAACGCGTGTTGCAGGCGGGGCTGTGCGAGGGCGCATCCGATGCAGGCCAGAGCGTATTCGAGGCCGACGAACACGGCGTGTGGCCGCTTTCCGCGGCGCAACTCGGCCTCTGGTTCTTATGGCGCGCGCAGCCGAAAAGCGCCGCATACAACATTCCGGTCGCGTTGCGGCTGCACGGATCGCTCGATTCCGATGCGTTGCGCGAAGCGCTTGCGCAAGCCGCCGCGCGTCATCCGGCGTTGCGCACACGACTGGTCGAACGCGATGGCGCGTTGCCGGGTCAGCGCATCGTGCCGATGTGGCGCTTCGAGTTGCCTGTGATCGATGTTGCCGGCAGCATCGACAAAGCGAAGCGCATCACCGATGAAGACGCGCTCACGCCGTTCGATCTCGCCAGTGCGAAGCAACTCTGGCGCGCGCGTCTCGTGCGTCTCGCCGATGACGATCATGTGCTCTCGCTCGTCGTGCATCACATCGTCTCCGATGGCACTTCGATCGATATCTGGCTCGACGATATCCGCGCAACGTATGTCGCTTTGCGCAAGGGCGCATCGGTTGCAAAGCGCGCATCGAATGCGCTGGTGTTGCCTTCATCGGCGACGGGCGCGCGGCTCGCGTACTGGCGCGATGCGCTGAAGGATCTGACGGCGATTGCATTGCCCGCGCCGTCAGCGGGCCGTATCGAGAATCCGCAATGGCTCGCGAGCCGCATCGGATTCGATCTCGATGATGCGCTCATCGAACGCGCCCGCGCGCTCGCCGTGGAATGCCATGCCACGCTGCCGATGCTGCTGCACGCCGCACTCAACGCGGCGTTGCATCGCGTGACCGGCGTGCGCGATCAGCCGGTCGGCGTGCTCGCATCGACACGCGAATCGACGGGCGACAGCGCGCGCGATGCACTCGGACTCTTCATCAACGCAGTCGTCGTGCGCACCCGCATGACGCATGACGATACGCCCGCGACCTTGCTCGCGACCGTGCGCGATGCGGCGCTCGCCGCCTACGCACACGCCGACGTGCCGTTCGCCGATGTCGTGTCCGCGTTGAACGCGCAGCGTTCCGGCGCGGGCAATCCGCTATTCCAGGTGATGTTCAACTATCTGCGCCCCGCTGCGATGGCGACGCGCGACTGGGCCGGCCTCGCGATCGAAGGTTTCGACGATGTGCGTCATCGCGTCGTGTTCGACCTCGAACTGGACGTGACGGAGTATCCGGATGGCCGCGTGAGTTGCGCGTTCTCTTATGCGAACGAGCGCGTGGATGGGGCGTTCGTCGAAACGCTCGGTACTCGTTTTCTCGCGACTGTAGAGCTGTTTGCGCACGCGCCGCATGATGTATTCGACTCATGCGACGCCGCGTTCGAAAAGGCTGAAGGACTCGCGGCATCGATGGCATCGGATGAAGAGACCGATGAAGCGCGAGCGCTCGCGAGCCTATGGAGCGAACTCTTCGACGGCCAGACGCCCGCGCTGCACGACGATCTCTTCGCGGCGGGCGCGACGTCGTTCGCGGTCGTGCGCTTCGTCGATGCGGCGCGCAAAGCGGGCTTCGACATCGTTATTCATGACGTTTTCGCCACGCCGCATTTCGCAGGCCTCGGCGCGACGCTCGCACGCCGCGTCTCGCTTGCATCGATCAATGACATCTGAGAGACACAGGGAAATGAAAAAAGAAACCGTATTCGATCTGATCGGCGTGGGCTTTGGGCCGTCGAATCTGTCGCTTGCCGTGCGTCTTGCCGAAGAGCGCGGCGCGTCGAACATGACGCATTGCTATATCGAACGGCAAGCGGAATTCGGCTGGCATCGCGACATGCTGCTCGACGATTGCCGTATGCAGATTTCCTTCCTGAAGGATCTCGTCACGCAGCGCGATCCGACGAGCCGCTTCACGTTCATCAACTATTTGTTCGAGCGCGGGCGTCTGAACGAATTCGTGAACCTGAAGAACTTCTATCCGACGCGCGTCGAGTTTCACGACTATCTGAGCTGGGTCGCGCAAGCCTTCGATGATCGCGTGCATTACGGGCAGAGCGTGACGGCGATCGAACCCGTGCTCGAAGCGAATGGCGATGTGAGCGCGCTGCGCGTCGTATCGCAGGAAGCGGATGGGCGCGAGTGGCGTCGCGTGACGAAGGCATTGTCGGTCGGCGTCGGCGGCGCGGCGCGTGTGCCTGAGCCGTTCGCATCGCTCGGGCCGCATAACGTGATTCATTCGTCGGCGTATCTGAGTTCGATCGAGCGCGTCGCGGGCGATGGTCGCAACGGCAAGAAGCGCATCGCGATCATCGGTGCGGGGCAGAGCGCGGCCGAAGTTTTCGCCGATGTCACGCGGCGTTTTCCGCATGTCGATGCGACGCTCGTGATTCGCGCGAGCGCGCTCAAACCGGCCGACGATACGCCCTTCGTCAACGAGATCTTCAGTCCGGAGTTCACCGATATCGTCTTTGCGCAATCGGAAGATGGGCGGCGCTCGCTGATCGAGCGTTTCCGCGATACGAATTACGCGGTCGTCGATCGTCCGTTGATCGAGCAGATCTACGAAATGCTCTATTTGCAGAAGGTTTCCGATGAAGCGCGACATCGTTTGCTGGCGAATACGCTCATCGAAAATGCGGCGCGTCGCGCGAATGGCGAGATCGAGTTGACGATGCGCGACGTGCTGACAGGTCACGCGCGCGCCGAGCGCTTCGATGCGCTCGTGCTCGCGACGGGTTATCGGCGCGACACGCATCTCGCGCTGCTCGACGGCCTTGCGCCGCATCTGGGCGACGCGCTCGCGCAGCGCAATGTGGGCCGCGATTATCGGCTTGTCACGCCTTCGAACTTCAGGCCGCGCATCTATTTGCAAGGCTGCTGCGAAGACAGCCACGGTCTTTCCGATACCTTGCTTTCGGTGTTGGCTGTGCGCTCGGATGAGATCGCGGCATCGCTTGCCGATGCCGGACAGGAACACGCCGTGAAGCAAGCGGCGGAGACGAGCGGCAGCCGCATGGCCGTGGCGCTTTGAAAACTATTACTGGCGATGTTTGAAACGAGCGGCAATCAATGACGAAGCTAAAACTGGTCTACATCATGTCCTTGCGCAACGCGGCGGCGGATCGCGCGGGACAGCATATCGAATACAAGGGCGGCACGCGGTATATGAAGTCGCCGCTGGAGTATCTCGTCGAGCAACTCAATGGATCGCCGTTGGGCGATCTCTATTCGCTCGAAGGCGTGATCTACGACGATGACGAAGGCTCGCCGCGGGATCGCGAAAAACTGGCTGGATATGGTTTTCGTTATGCGCCGGGAGGGCAGTGGATTCATCCGCCGGAGCTCGCGGTGCGGGGCGTGCCGGTGACGAGTCTTCTTCATGCGATTCCTTCTTCTTATCGGCGGTTGGCTTTGGATGCGGTGAGCGAGCGGGCGGCGCAGAAGAGCGCGTTCGAGAAGCGTTTGCTGGAGAAGCTGCGTGCGCTCGATGCGGACTTCGTCGTGCTCGACGGGCTGCTCGTGATTCTCGATGAACTCGTTCGGCCCGGTGCGGAATTTTGCCGGCGTATTGCGAATATTCATCCTGGGATTACGCGGCTTGGTTCGCCGTTTGAACGGCGAGGGGCTTATGCGACGCTCGATGCCTTGCATGGGGCGCGTGGCGAGCGCGTAGTCGATTGGAACGCGATGCGCGTTGAACCGGCGCCGGTGATCGACCGGACAGGCGCTTCGTTTCATTACGTCGATAACGGGATCGATTCTGGTGAAGTCATCTTTGATGTGCTTGGCACTAGCATCGATCCTTTAGATTCCATTCTCGAACTGCGCTGGAATAATTTTCAGCGGAGTCTGTTTCCTGCTTTGGACGGCGGGCTGCTTGCTATGGCCGGGGTGTTGGCGCCGGATCCCGATTACGTGTCGGTTTGTTAGCGTTGCCCCTTTGCGGGGCGGCACCTACTTTCTTTGCTGTAGTCGCCGGATCCCGTATTCGCGTCGGTCTATTAGCGTTGCCCCTGTGCGGGGCGGCACCTACTTTCTTTGCTGCTGCAAAGAAAGTAGGCAAAGAAAGCAGCTTTTCAAGCCCGCGGTCACACGCAATTTGGGTAGTCCTCTCGTCCTAGGCGGCACTCGCCTAAAGAGTGCCCTCAAACACCTAATCGGGCTTGGCTCGCGCACGGTCTGCCGCCCAATAACTTCGAGGGCGCTGGTTCAGCACGAAAGAGCTTCGGCACAGCGCTACGCGCTGCCGCCGGGTATGCAAGGGACAACAAAGGGCGGCGATTGCAGTGAGATTGAGACGTTAGTAGCGAAGCACACGCAGACCCGATTGACCGGTCGGCCGCGAAGCGGGCTGGAGCTATTTGGTGCTGAACCAGTTTGGTGTGTGGTGCGATGAGACGGACCGTGCGCGAGCCAAGCCCGATTAGGGGTTTGAGGGCACTCTTTAGGCAGCCCACGATGGACAAGAGGACTACCCAAATTGCGTGTGACCGCGGGCGTATCAGTAGCTGCTTTCTTTGCTTACTTTCTTTGCAGCAGCAAAGAAAGTGAGTGCCGCCCCGCACAGGGGCAGTGCTAATAGACCGACGCGATTACAGGATTCCACGAAAGCAGAAGCGAAGCCAGAAGCGAAACCAGAAGCGAAGCCAGAAGCGAAACCAGAAGCGAAAGCCGAATACTTGAAGCAAATCCGGAGACTCACCGATGAACATACGTTTCGATCCCGAAGTAGCGGCGACTGTCGAACAATCGCCTGACCGCACGCTGACAGCGTGTCACACCGACGCGTTACTGACGGCCCTATGCGAAATCTACTGCAACGACCCTGAGCGCCGCACGGCAACGATCGCACTTCCACACGTTTCCAACGAAGCCCACCGCACAAGAACCTTCATCGCGCAAGCGCGAAACGAGAACCTGATCGACATCGCACAGCAGCACGAAGATCACCTTCTCCTGACGACATCACGCAAAACGTTCTGGCAAATCGCGCGCCCATGGCTCAAGGCGCCCGCATCGAGCGACACGCTGCTGCGCTATACACAAACCAACGGCGTCTCACATCCGCAAAGACCAACGAACGCCGAAGGCACGATCTACGAACGTCACTTCCCGCAGATCGACATGACCTTCAGCCTGCGCACAGCTGACCCCGACGCCGATTCCGAAGTCTTCAGCGAATGGATGAATCTCGATCGCGTCGCATACTTCTGGGATCAGCGCGGCACGCGCGCCGAACACGCCGCTTATCTCGCGGAACGCCGCGAAGATCCGCACATGCATCCGATGATCGGCTATTTCGACGACAAGCCCTTCGGCTACTTCGAGTTCTATTGGGCGAAAGAAGATCGCCTGGGCCCGTTCTATGATGCAGGCGACTTCGATCGCGGACTGCATCTGCTGATCGGCGATGCGCAGTTCCAGAGCGCAGGCAAGCTCAAGGCATGGTGGAGCGGCGTGCTGCACTACATGTTCATCGACGATCCGCGCACGGAACGCCTCGTTGGTGAACCGCGCGTCGATCATGTGCGACATATCGCTTACATGCATCGCATGGGCTTTTATACGCTGAAGGAATTCGACTTTCCGCACAAGCGCGCCGCGCTCACCGTGATGGAACGCGAAAAGTTCTTCGACGATTTTCGCTTTTGACCGGCGTCGAGGGAAAGTTGTACCGGTAACAGCGCGCTCTTATACTGACGTCACCGCGCTGCCTCCGACCCTAACTTTCCCTCAGACACCCATGCCCCTCATCAACTACATCACGCAGATTCAATTCGATTTCGGCGCGGTGCGCCTGCTTGCGGGCGAGTGCGAACGCATCGGCATTCATCGTCCGCTGATCGTGACCGATGCCGGCATCCGCGCGGCCGGCCTGCTCGACAAGGTGCTCGACGCGCTCGGTTCATCGTCGGCCGTACCCGTGTTCGATTCGACGCCGCCCAATCCGAACGAAGCCGCCGTGCGCGAAGCCGTCGCGATGTACAAGGAGAATCAATGCGACGGCGTGATCGCGGCGGGCGGCGGTTCATCGATCGATCTCGCGAAGGGCGTGGCCGTGTGCGCGACGCACGACGGTCCGCTACAAGGCTTCGCGGTCATCGAAGGCGGCCTCGCGCGCATCACGGCGAAGACAGCGCCCGTCATCGCCATTCCGACGACCGCGGGCACCGGCAGCGAAGTGGGCCGCGGCGCGATCCTGATTCTCGACGATGGCCGCAAGGTCGGCGTGATCTCGCCGCACGTCGTGCCGAAGGTCGCGATCTGCGATCCGGAACTGACGCTCGGCCTGCCGCCGATGCTTACCGCCGCGACCGGCATGGATGCCATCGCGCATTGCCTCGAAACGTTCATGGCGCCCGCGTTCAACGCACCCGCCGATGGCATCGCGCTCGACGGATTGTGGCGCGCGTGGCGGCACATCGAGCGCGCGACGCGGGACGGCTCCGATCGCACCGCGCGCTGGAACATGATGAGCGCATCGATGCAGGGCGCGCTCGCGTTCCAGAAGGGCCTCGGTTGCGTGCATAGCCTGAGCCACTCGCTCGGCGGCATCAATCCGAAACTGCATCACGGCACGCTCAACGCAATCTTTTTGCCGGCGGTGATCGCGTTCAACAGCAGCGCGCCGACGATGCTCGAAGAAGGCAAGCTCGACCGCATCGCGCAGGCAATGGGCCTGAAGTCCGGCGATGAAGTCGGCGGTGCGCTGCGCTCGATGACCGCGACGCTCGGCCTGCCACGTGGCCTCGCTGAACTCGGCGTGACGCGCGAGATGTTTCCGCGCATCATCGCGGGCGCGCTCAAGGATCACAGTCATAAGACGAATCCGCGCGAGGCGTCGAGCGCGGATTACGAGGCGATGCTCGAAACGTCGATGTGAAAAGGGCCGGAGCGCAACGACAGTAACGGCGCGTGATTTGCGGCATTGCAACAGTGAGATAGGGGAAAACCCTTAAGTCTGTTACAATGTCGCAAAGTTTGAGGAACAAATCATGCGCCGCCGCTACGAAGTGCTCGAAAAAATCGCTTTCGCCTTGCTTACACTTTCCGCTGTCATGGACGCCAGCTACATCACCTGGGAAAAACATCCGAATTTCCGCGAAAACGTCACGGA
The DNA here is from genome assembly GCF_023631045.1 of Caballeronia sp. AZ7_KS35. Taxonomy (NCBI): domain Bacteria; kingdom Pseudomonadati; phylum Pseudomonadota; class Betaproteobacteria; order Burkholderiales; family Burkholderiaceae; genus Caballeronia; species Caballeronia sp. AZ7_KS35. Next base: position 124,946 of record NZ_JALQDV010000042.1, read on the forward strand.
GATCGTGAAGATCAGCGCCGATCTGTCTTTGGCGAACCCGGGTGTAGGCGATTCGACGCCGCTCGTCCCGATGGCGTTCAACTAAGTTTCGGTTTTACCCGGCGCGACACTCGTCGCGCCTTCTGCGTCAAGCCACATACAGGTTATTCGGCCCGCCGCCGCACGGCGCGCGCCGGCTGCTTTATGCTGGCGGCTTTCCATGCCGTCGCCGTCCAGCATGTCCACCGCTCTCCAATCGAACGCCGCCTTCGGCGATCAACTCCGCAGCTTCGCTCGCGCGATGGGACAGATCGTCCTTCAGCGCAACGCCGCGACCGGCGCGCTGCTGTTCCTCGCGGTGCTGAGCGCGAGTCCGCGCCTCGCGTGCGGGCTTCTGATCGGCACGCTGACGGGCAATGTCATCAGCGTGATCGTCGAAAACGACGACGCACCCGCGTTCCGCGACGATCTCTACGGTTTCAACGGCGCGCTTGCGGCGCTCGCCGCATTCACGTTTCTCGACGATGCATCGCGCGCCGCGGCCGTCGCGATCGTCGCGGCGATGTTCGCCACTTTCCTCGCCAACGTGCTTTCGCGCGTGCTCTCGCGCTACCGGTTGCCGATCTTCTCCAGCCCCGCCATCATCGTGACGTGGTGCTGGCTGCCGCTTTTGAGCGAGCGCGGCGACACGGGCGCGATTCCCCAAGTCGCCGCCGGTTTCATTCCAATGCTTCAGGCCGCGTTCGCGGGTCTCGCGCCGATCACCTTCGCGACCGGCGCGCTCGCCGGCGCGCTGATCGCGGCGGGATTGTTCGCGTCGCGGCCCGCGCAGGCGGGCTGGGCGCTCGCGGGCAGTGCGCTCGGCGCCATGTTGCACGCACTCGGCGGTGCAAGTGATGCCGTCGTGCTCTCGGGCGCGTGCGGCTTCAATGCGGCGCTTGCGGCGCTCGCGGCCGCGAAGCTCGGCACGCGTTATGCGCTCGTCGCGATCGTCGCGGCGGTGCTGATCGAGCGCGTGATCGATTGCATCGGCATCGCTGCGTTGACCGCGCCGTTCGTGCTTGCGTCCTGGGCGGTGATTCTGCTCGAGCGGCGTCTGTCCGGATCATCCAAACAAGGAGACTCGCATGTCGTTCACCCACACGCCTGAGCGCAGGATCGCGGAAAGCGGGCCGCGATCGGCAGCCGAACAGGCCACGCGCGTCGATCTCGCGGCAGCGTATCGGCTCGTCGCGCTCAACGGCTGGGACGATGTCGTCTACACGCACATTTCCGCGAGCGTGCCGGGCGAGCCGGGGCGCTTTCTCATCAATCCGTTCGGGCTTTCGTTCGATGAAGTCACGGCGAGCAATCTCGTGAAGATCGATATCGACGGCAACGTAATCGGCGAGAGCGCGCATCCGGTGAACGCGACGGGCTTCGCGCTGCACGGCGCCGTCCATGCCGCGCGGGAGGACGCCGTGTGCGTGATGCATCTTCACGTGCGCGAGGCGATCGCGGTATCGACGCAACCGCACGGCCTGCTGCCCGCATCGCAACACGCGATGCGCTTTCATAGACATCTCGCGTATCACGATTACGAAGGGCTCGCGTTCTCGCCGGCGGAAGGCGAGCGGCTCGTAAAAAGTCTCGGCGCGCATCGTGCGATGTTGCTGCGCAATCATGGACCGCTCACGCTCGGGCGCACGATCGCCGAGGCTTATGTGCTGATGGATATGCTCGTCAAGGCATGCGATATTCAGCTTCGCGCGCTTGCGGGCGTGGGCAAGATGATCGTGCCGACGCCGGAAGTCGTCACGCGCACCGCGGCGCAACTGCATGACGATGACGCCGTCGAAGGCGCGCTCGAATGGCCGGCGCTATTGCGCAAGCTCGATCGCATCGACGCGTCGTATCGCGACTAATACCGCTTTCAAAAGGAGATCAACGCAATGCCGACATTCAACATTCAACTGTTCGAAGGCCGCACGGTGGAAGAGAAGCGCAAGTTCGTCGAAGCGATCACGCGCACGACGTGCGAAACGCTCGGCTGCGAGCCGGGCTCGGTGGACATCATTCTGACGGACGTGAAACGCGAGAACTGGGCGACCGCGGGCAAACTCTGGTCGGAGCAGTGAAAGACAGCGCGCGCACGCCGATTCGTGCGCGCGCTTTGACCGTTACATCGATTCCTTCGCGGCGAGACGGAACTTGTGCAGCAGCGGTTCCGTATAGCCGCTCGGTTGCGTGCGTCCTTCGAAGACGAGCGCGCACGCGGCCTTGAATGCGAACGAACTGTCGAACGCGGGCGACATCGGGCGATAATACGGATCGGCTTCATTCTGCTTGTCGACGACGGCGGCCATGCGTTCGAGCGTCGCGCGAACCTGCTCTTCCGTGACGATGCCGTGACGCAGCCAGTTCGCGATATGCTGGCTCGAAATGCGCAGCGTCGCGCGGTCTTCCATCAGGCCGACATCGTGAATGTCCGGCACCTTCGAGCAACCGACGCCCTGATCGACCCAGCGCACCACATAACCCAGAATGCCCTGCGCGTTGTTTTCGATTTCGTTCCTGATGTCGTCTTCCGACCATGACGGCTTGTCGACGACGGGAATCGTCAGCAAGCCATCGAGCAACTCGTTCTTCTGACTTTCGTAGTCGACGCTTTCGAGTTCCTGCTGAACCTGTTGCACGTCGACCATGTGATAGTGCAGCGCGTGCAGCGTGGCCGCGGTGGGCGAGGGCACCCATGCGGTGTTGGCGCCTGCCTTCGGATGCGCGATCTTCTGTTCGAGCATCGCGTGCATCAGATCGGGCATCGCCCACATGCCCTTGCCGATCTGCGCGCGACCGCGCAAGCCAGTGTTCAGGCCGACGAGCACATTGCTGCGTTCGTACGCGGCAATCCACTTCGACGACTTCATGTCGCCCTTGCGCATCATCGGGCCGGCTTCCATCGACGAATGCATTTCGTCGCCGGTGCGGTCGAGGAAGCCCGTATTGATGAATGCGACGCGCGCGCCCGCCGCCGCGATACACGCCTTGAGGTTCACGCTCGTGCGTCGCTCCTCGTCCATGATGCCCATCTTGATCGTGTGACGCGGCAGGCCGAGCAGGTCTTCGACGCGCGTGAAGAGCTCGTCCGCGAACGCCACTTCGGCGGGGCCGTGCATCTTCGGCTTCACGATATAGATCGACCCCGTGCGCGAGTTCATCTTGTTCTTGAGATCGTGCATCGAGCCGAGCACGGTCATCACCGCATCGAGGATGCCTTCGGGAATCTCGTTGCCATCTCGGTCGAGCACCGCGGGATTCGTCATCAGATGGCCGACGTTGCGCACGAACAGCAGCGAACGTCCGTGCAGCTTGACGGTTCCGCCGTTCGGCGCGGCGTACTCGCGGTCCGGGTTCATCGCGCGCGTGAAGGTCTTGCCGTTCTTCGTGACCTGCTCGGCGAGATTGCCTTGCATCAGGCCGAGCCAGTTGCGATAGAGCTGCGTCTTGTCGGCGGCATCGACGGCCGCGACCGAATCTTCGCAATCGATGATCGTGCTCACGGCCGCTTCCATCAGCACGTCCTTCACGTGCGCCGCATCGGTCTTGCCGATGAAGTTGTCCGCGTCGATCTGAATCTCGAAGTGCAGGTCGTTGTGCTTGAGCAGAATCGCGGACGGGTCTTTCGCGTCGCCCTGAAAGCCCGCGAACTGCTCGGCGTTCGCAAGGCCGGTCTTGCCGCCGTCCTTCAGCGTGACGACGAGCTTGCCTTGCTCGACGCTGTATTTGGTCGCGTCGGCGTGCGAGCCGTGATCGAGCGGGGCGTTGTCGTCGAGGAACGCGCGCGCATAGGCGATCACTTTCGCGCCGCGCTTCGGATTGAACTGCGCCGCGCGCTCGGCGCCGTCGTTTTCGTCGATGGCATCCGTGCCGTAGAGCGCATCGTAGAGGCTGCCCCAACGCGCGTTGGTCGCGTTGAGCGCATAGCGCAGATTCGAGAGCGGCACGACGAGTTGCGGGCCAGCCTGCTCGGCGATTTCGCGATCGACATTGGCGGTGCTGGCCTTCACATGCGCGGGCGCGGGCACGATATAGCCGATCTCTTCGAGAAACTTGCGATAGGCGCGTAGATCGCGCACGGGGCCGGGGTTGCTGCGATGCCAGTTGTCGAGCTCGGTCTGGAGGCGGTCGCGTTCGGCGAGCAGTGCGCGGTTCTTCGGCGCGAGATCGTGAACGATGGCATCGAATCCCTTCCAGAAGGACGCGCTATCGACGCCCGTGCCGGGGATGGCTTCTTCGTCGACGAACTTCGCGAGATTCGCGTCGACCTGCAGGCCGTGTTGTTTGATCATGTCGTTCATGGGCACTCCGGCTGAGATGGCTGCTACACAGGGGTTTGGGGAATGGGCTGGTGCCTATGGTAGCGCGTCTTGGGGGAGGGGCGAAGCGTGGGGGAGGTGCAATGCGCGTGCCTGGACGGGCCGCCCGTTTAGCGTCCCGTGAGGGCGGGGTAGCCGTCGACGGATAGCGTTCTCAGTGCATCGGCCCGGCCTCGCGCAAACAAACCGCGCGAAAAACCGGGCCGCTCGAACAGCGCGACGAGACCGACGCTACGCCTTCAACAAATCCTCGATCATCACCGGCAGCTTTCGCACACGCACGCCCGTCGCGTGATACACGGCACCCGTAATCGCCGCCGCGATGCCCGCCAGCCCGATCTCCGCGATGCCGCGCGCGCCCAGCTCGTTGAAGACCGTATCGGGATAATCGAGAAACGTGACGTCCATCTTCGGCGTATCCGCATTGGTCGCGACGACGTAATCCGCGAGGCTGCTGTTCACCGGCGCGCCGCTTCGCTCGTCGTATACCGTGTGCTCGAAAAGCGCCATGCCGACGCCCATCACGACCGCGCCTTCGATCTGATTACGCCCCGCGCGCGGATTCAGGATCTTGCCCGCATCGATCACGGTCACGACGCGGCTCACGCGCAGACGCGCGGTCGCCGGCTCCCACGTCACCTCGGCGAAATGCGCGCCATACGAATGGATCGACCAGTCCTTCTTGAGCGGATCGTCGAAGCCGCCTTTCGCGCTGCCGCTGCCCGATGCCGCATGCAGTTTCGCCGCGTCGAGAATGCGCGCGAACGGCACCCCGCTTTCCGGCGCTTCGTTCTTGCGATGCACATGTCCGTTGCTCATCGCAAGCTCGTCGGCCTTCGCGCCCGCGAATGGCGATCCCTCGATCTTCGCGGCGCGCGCCAGCAGCGTCTTGATCGCCTCGCGCACCGCATCCGATACCGCCGGAATCACCGATGCCGTCGCCGCCGATCCGCCCGAAACAGGACCGAGCGGCAGCGCCGTATCGCCGAGGCCGACTTCGATCTTGTCGAGCGGGATGCCCGTATGTTCCGCGACGATCTGCGCGAGGATCGTGTACGTGCCCGTGCCGATATCCTGCGTGCCGCACGCGACGCGCGCGGTGCCGTCCGCACGAAGATCGACCGTCGCGTCCGCCGAGAAGCGCAGCCCCGGCCAACTGCACGCGCCCACGCCCCAGCCGAGCGTGAGGCCGTCGCGCTTCATCGAGCCTACGTCCGGCGTGCGCTTCGACCAGCCGAATTTCTCCGCACCGGTCTTCAGGCATTCGACGAAATGCCGCGACGAAAACGGCAAGCCGCTGCTTTCATCCACTTCGGGCTCGTTGCGCAGGCGCAGTTCGACCGGATCCATCTTCAACGCAATGGCCAGCTCGTCCATCGCCGATTCGAGCGCGAAGAGGCCGGGCACCGCGCCGGGTCCGCGCATCGACGTCGGCGAGCCGACATTGCGTTTCACCGTGCCGCCCGTCACGCGCAGATTGGGCGTACTGTACATCGAAGGCGTCGCTTCGCCGCAATCTTCCGTGTAATCGTCGGCGATGGCCGCGTGATTCACGAAGTCATGCCGTAGCGACACGAGCTTGCCGTCCTGCGTCGCCGCGAGCCGCACGCGCTGCTGCGTGGTCGGCCTGTGCCCGACGTTCTGGAACATCATCTTGCGCGAGAGCACGAGCTTGACCGGGCGCTCCAGTTGGCGCGTCGCGGCCGCGGCGAGCAGCGAATGCGGCCACATCCACAGCTTGCCGCCGAAGCCCGAGCCGAGATAGCGCGAAATCACGCGCACTTTCTCTTTCGGCAGGCCCATCATCTGCATCAGCGTGCCCTGATGATTCGCGACCGCCTGGCTCGTTTCGTAGAACGTGTAGCTCTCGCCGTTCCAGTGCGCGATGGTCGCGTGCAGCTCGATCGGATTATGCGTTTCGACGGGCGTCACGTACGTTTCATCGATCTTCACGGGCGCATCGTCGAACGCCTTGTCGGGATCGCCGCGTTCGCTGTGTGTGTCGAGCTTGTCGCCGGCATCGAGCTTTGCGCTCACATCGTGCGGCGTCTTGTCGTAACTGACCTTGACCGCGGCAGCCGCGGCGCTTGCCGCTTCGAACGTCTCCGCAACGACGAGCGCGACATACTGCCCGTAATAGCGAATGATGTCGTCTTCGAAAGGCGGACGGTTTTCATCGACGTAACCGGTATCGATCGAGTTGCCGGCGATGCGATAGAAGCGGCCGATATTGCCGCGATGAAGAATCAGCTTCACGCCGGGCATCGCTTGCGCGGCGGCGAATTCGAGCGACGTGATCCTGCCGCTCGCGATGGTGCTGCCGACCGGCACGGCATGGAGCATGCCGGGCAGATCGACGTCGGTCGTATAGGTCGCGCGGCCGCAAACCTTCTGCGGTCCGTCGATGCGCGACTGAGGCCGTCCGATGAATGCGGACGGTTTGATATCGGGCGCCGTGGACATGTCGCGATCCTCAGGAAGTTTGCGTGGTAACGAGCTTGAGCGTATGAACGATGCAGCGCTTGGACAACTCGACCTTGAAGCCGTTCTCGCTTTGCGGCTTCGCATCGGCGAGCGCAGCATCGGCAGCGCGTTTGAACGTGGCTTCATCGGGCGTCGCGTTCATCAGCTCCTTCTCCGCTTCGCGCGAGCGCCACGGCTTCGTGCCGACGCCGCCGAGCGCGACGCGCGCATGCTCGATGCGCCCGTCCTTCACGCCGATCACGACACCCGCCGACGCCAGCGCGAACTCGTACGATGCGCGATCGCGCAGCTTCAGATAAGCCGAGCGCGCGCCGTCGACCGGCGGCGGCAACGTGACATGCGTGACGAGATCGCCGGCATCGAGCACGTTCTCGCGATCGGGCGTCGTGCCCGGCAACAGGAAGAACTCGTCGATGGGGATCGCGCGCTTGCCGCCCGTGCCTTCGACGTGGATCGTCGCTTCGAGCGCCTGCAACGCGACGCACATGTCCGACGGATTGCTCGCGATGCACGATTCGCTCGTGCCCATGATCGCCATCATGCGATTGAAGCCCTGAATCGCGGAGCAGCCGCTGCCGGGCTCGCGCTTGTTGCACGGCGAGGTCGTATCGCGGAAGTACACGCAACGCGTGCGCTGCAGGATGTTGCCGCCCGTCGTCGCCATGTTGCGCAACTGCACCGACGCGCCCGCGAGCACCGCTTGCGACAGCACCGCATAACGATCGCGGATCAGCGGGTGATGCGCGAGATCGGAGTTGCGCGAAGTCGCGCCGATACGCACGCCGCCGTCCTTCGTTTCCTCGATCTTGTCGAGCGGCAAACGGCTGATATCGACGACGCGCATCGGCCGCTCGACGTTGAGCTTCATGAGATCGAGCAGCGTCGTGCCGCCCGCGAGAAAGCGCACTTCGGCGCCTTGCTGCGCGGTATGCGCGAGCGCGCCCGCATTAATCGCGTCGCGCATGTCGCGCGCGCGAGAGAGCTGGAACATATCCATGTCGCTCTCCTTATTTCGACGACGGCTTGTTCGCGCGCACCGACTGGATCGCGCTGACGATGTTCTGATACGCGCCGCAGCGGCACAGGTTGCCGCTCATCGCTTCGCGCACGTCGTCGTCGCTCGGGCCGATCGGTTCATCGAGCAGCGCGACCGCCGACATCAACTGGCCGGCCGTGCAGTAGCCGCACTGATAGCCGTCGCATTCGACGAACGCGGCCTGCAACGGATGCAGTGCCTCGATTTCGCCGATGCCTTCGATGGTCGTGACGGTGTCGCCCTCGCACGCGGCGGCGAAGCACAGACACGAGTTCACGCGGCGTCCGTTCACATGAACGGTGCATGCGCCGCATTGGCCGTGATCGCAGCCTTTCTTCGTGCCGGTCAAATGAAGATGCTCGCGCAATGCATCTAAAAGCGTGGTGCGGGGGTCGAGGGAAAGCGTTTCGCTGCGGCCGTTGACGGTCATGGTGAAGCTGACGGTCGAGTCGCCTGCGGGTGCGGCTTGAAGCGTCTTGTTCGGTGTATCGGCGTGCGTGGTTTTCGATTGGGGGATGGGACGTTGTGGCATCGGGCAATCTCCTGGAATTGCGCAGCAAGCTGCTGCACGAATGCGGCGATGAAGCGGCGGAACATGAGAGAGGCGAAGATGCGGCGAAGCGTGTCGCGCGCCGGTGGCGCGGAGGAACGGCGGCGAAAAGGGTCTGCGCGGCGGCGCAGGACTTTCGTGCGCCGGCAATGCGGCGAAAGACGACACTCAGCCAGTATAGGCATCCGCCGCGAAACTTTCTCGATCGAAAGCCCGCGCGGGCCGCGAGATTCTGAAGGGGCACGAAGCATGCCCGCAGCCGATGAAAGCCTTCAGTGCGAAATCAGGCCGCGCGCGAAAACGGAAAGGATGGACACGCCGACCGTCGTGAAGAGAACGAGCACGACGAGGATCACGATCATGCGGAGAATCATCTGCATCGCGTCGCTCCAAAAAAAATGGCCGCTTGCGCGGCCGGAAGGAGGGTGGGTCGGTCAGACTTCAGATTAAGCGCGCTTCCTTAAATCAGACTTAAGCGTGCGCGACTTCCATGCGGGCCGTCCATTCTCCTTCCTTTGGGAACGGGATGCAGCGAACTTACCGCAGCGCCTCGCTGTATCGGTCGCGCAGCGGGAAGATCGTCACGAGCGCGACCGCGCTGCCGAAGATCACGTAGTAGCAGATCGACAGCGGATCGCCCGTGGTCATCGTGAGCCATTGCACGATCGCGGGCGCGAAGCCGCCGAAGATCATCACCGCGACGTTGTAGCTCACCGAGATGCCGGTCGAACGCACGCTCGAAGGAAGCAACTCGGAGATGAACGCGGGATAGCAGCCCTGAAAGATGCCGAGATAAGTCATCAAAAGCGCCTGACACACGATCAGCATCGGCAGGCTCGGATGCGCGGTGAGCACGGCGAAGATCGGATATGCGGTGACGAGCGACAGCGTGAGCGCGGTCGCCATCAGCTTCTTGCGGCCGATACGGTCCGAGAGCCGGCCGAATATCGGACAGCAGACGAGATAGACGAGCGCGCCGATCGTCGAGCTGATGAGGCCGTCGGTGAGCGCCATGTGCAGCACGCGCGTAGCGTGCGTCGGCAGATACAGCAGGAAGATGTACGTGCCGATGGTGCCGAACACCGTCAGGCCGAAGCCAGCGAGCACGGACATCCAGTGTTTCGTGGCGGTATCGCGGATCGGGCGTGTGCTCAGTTCGTTCTTTTGCGCCTTCTCGACGAAGACCGGCGATTCATCGAGCTTCGAGCGCAGATACAGGCCGACGGGCACGATCAGAAGACCGATCACGAACGGAATGCGCCAGCCCCAGCTATTCAGATGTTCGGGACTCAGCGTGCGCGTGAGCACGGCGCCGAAAAACGAGCCGGCGAGACTCGCGGCGGCCTGCGCGACCATCTGGAAGCTGCCGAAATAACCGCGCTTGTTGGCGGGCGCGTATTCGACGAGAAACGCCGTCGCGCAGCCGACTTCGCCGCCTGCGGAGAAGCCCTGAATCAGGCGGCCGAGCAGCATCAGCAAGGGCGCGGCGATGCCGATTGCCGCATAAGTCGGCGCGAACGCGATGATCGCGATGCCGACCGCCATCAGCGAAATCGTGAGCGTGAGCGCTGATTTGCGTCCGACGCGATCCGCGACCGCGCCCAAGACGATGCCGCCGAGCGGACGCGTCAGAAAGCCGACGCCGAAAGTCGCCCAAGTCGCGAGTAGCGAAATAGTGGGATTCGTTGCGGGAAAGTACAGCTTGGCGATGATGACGGCGAAGAAGCCGTAAACCATGAAGTCGAACCATTCGAGCGCGTTGCCGATGGTCGATACGACGATCGCTCGTCGGCCGGAAAGATTCGATGCGGCGTTTTGTTCGGCCGCGTGCGCTGCAGGTAGTACGGTGCTCATCGAATGTACTCCATGAGGTTTTCTCGTTGACGACATCCGCTTCTCGGATGACTCGCTTCGAACGGAGCGAGCCGCTGCAACACGCAAACATTACGCCGAGTTGAAATAAGAAAATATAGAATTTCTGAACTGACACACAAGCAAACCTGATCGAACGATCCGGGATAACCCTCACGCACGATGAGCAATATCCGCTTTTTGCGCACGTTTATCGCTGTCGCGCGTTACGGTTCTTTCGCCGCCGCCGCGGAAAAAGTCGCGCTCACGCAGGCCGCCGTCAGCATGCAGATGCAGTCGCTCGAAGACGATCTGAAGCGGCCGCTGTTCGATCGCGTCGGGCGCACGAACCGGCTGACGAGCATCGGCAAGCAGGTGTTGCCGCAAGCGGAGCGCATCGTCGCGCTGTACGACAGCATGCGTCTCACCGGTCTCGATGATGAAATCGCCGGATCGGTTTCCATCGGCGCGGTCGATTCGGCGATGGGCGCGCTCGCATCCGTCGTCACCGAATTGAAAGGTCAGTATCCACGGCTCGATGTGCGGCTCTTCACCGGCAAGGCGCTCGCGCTCGCGCCGCAAGTCGAGGCGGGCGAGATCGATGCGGCGGTGATCGTCGAGATGGCGGGCAAGACGCCGGCGAGCCTCAACTGGACGCCGCTCTATTCGGAACCGCTCGTCGCGATCGGTTCGCCGGGCGCCGTGGCCGCGAATGCCGCCGAGATGCTGGCGAGCCGTCCGTTTCTGCGCTTCGATCGCGCGCAGCGCACCGGCGCGCTGATCGATCGCGCGTTGAAGCACAATCGCCTCGCGGTGAACGAGTTCCTCGAACTCAATTCCCTCGAAGTGATCGTCGAGCTCGTGCGGCAGGATGCGGGCGTCTCGGTCGTGCCGTTGCTCGAATACGGCTCGTGGGCGAGCGATCCCGCATTGCGCGTGATATCGCTTGCGAAGAACACGCCGCGCCGTGTCGTCGGCATGCTGGAGCGCAAGATCCACGATCGTCACGCGGTGATGAGCATCGTGCAGGAACGCATACGGATGCGTTCGCACGGCGCGATCGAGCCGAGTGAAAGCTAAAGCTTTCCTTAAGTCACGGACAAGGAATATCAGCTTTCCCTGTGAATTGCGGCCATCGACAATGCTTCGGTCACTCAACAACGCAAGAGGAAAGCATGTCGATCATTCCCGAGATCGCGCAGTCGCGCGACGAGATTCAGGCCATTCGCCGCGATATCCACGCGCATCCCGAACTCTGCTATGAAGAAGCGCGCACGGCGGAACTCGTCGCTCGGAAGCTCGAAAGCTGGGATATCGAAGTGACGTGCGGACTCGGCAAGACGGGCGTCGTCGGCGTGTTGAGGAAAGGCGCGAGCAAACGTGCGATCGGCCTGCGCGCCGACATGGACGCGTTGCCCATTCCCGAGCTGAACACGTTCGCGCACGCATCGCGCCACGAGAACAAGATGCATGCGTGCGGTCACGACGGACACACCGCGATGCTGCTCGGCGCGGCGCAATATCTCGCGAAGCATCGCGACTTCGACGGCACCGTCGTCTTCATCTTTCAGCCTGCCGAAGAAGGCGGCGGCGGCGCGAAAGCGATGATCGAAGATGGCTTGTTCGAGCGCTTTCCGGTCGATGCCGTGTTCGCGCTGCACAACTGGCCGGGCATGCCGGCGGGCGGATTCGGTGCGCGCGTCGGCGCGACGCAGGCATCGAGCAACGAGTTCGAGATTCGTATCGAAGGCGTGGGCGCGCATGCGGCGATTCCGCACGATGGCGTCGATCCCGTGTTCACCGCGCTGCAGATCGGCACGGGCCTGCAGAGCATCGTGACGCGCAACAAGCGGCCGATCGACGCCGCCGTGCTCTCGATCACGCGCATGCAGGCAGGCCACGCGGTCAACGCGATCCCGACGACCGCGACGCTCGCGGGGACCGTTCGCACGTTTTCCGTCGACGTGCTCGATCTCATCGAGACGCGCATGAAGGAGATCGTCGCGGCGACGGCGGCCGCGTATCGCTGCAAGGCCGAAGTCAGTTTCGTACGCAACTATCCGCCGACGGTGAACACGCAAGCGGAAACGGACTTCGCACTCGGCGTGATGCGCGATGTCGCCGGCGCGGACAAAGTGAACACGAACGTCGATCCGACGATGGGCGCGGAGGACTTCTCGTACATGCTGATGGAGCGTCCCGGTTGCTATGCGTATATCGGCAATGGACTGGGCGCGCATCGCGATCACGGTCACGGAATCGGACCGTGCATGCTGCATAACAGCAGCTACGATTTCAACGACGATGTACTCACGCTAGGCTCGACGTATTGGGTGCGGCTCGTCGAGAAGTTTCTCGCACGCGTCTGAGGAGGCGACATGTTTTCATCGACGTATCGCGAAGCACGCCAGAGATTTCTCGATACCGCCGCCGCGCGAAAACTCGCTGTCGATACGCGCGTGCTCGAAGGCTTCGATGGTCTGGAAGGCGAGACGCTCGCAACCGATGTCGTTCGCATCGGTCCCAAAGATGCAAAGCGCCTGCTCGTGCTCACGTCCGGCACGCACGGCGTCGAAGGCTTTTGCGGCTCGGGCGCGCAGATCGCGTTGATGCGCGATGAAGTATTGCCGGCGTTGATGGACAAGCTCGACGTCGCAATGCTGCTCGTTCATGCGATCAATCCGTATGGCTTTTCCTATCTGAGCCGCACGACGGAGGGCAATGTCGATCTGAATCGCAACAGCGTGAATTTCGATGCGCCGTTGCCGCAGAATCCCGGCTACGCGGAACTGCACGACTTGCTGATTCCCGCGAGGTGGCCGCCCGACGAAGCGAATATCGCGGCGATTCGCGCGTATATCGGCAGGCATGGACAATGGGCTTATCAGCAAGCGGTCACAACCGGTCAGTACACGCATGCGCAAGGCATGTTCTATGGCGGCGCGGAAACGGCGTGGAGCACGCGCACCATGCGCAATCTGCTCGCGGAATACGGCGAGACGTGCACGGCGATCGGCTGGATCGATTTTCATACGGGACTCGGGCCGAGCGGCTTCGGCGCGAAGATATGCGTCGGCGATGTCGCGCGTGCGCGGCGCTGGTGGGGCGCGGACGTGACGAGTCCGTCGGATGGCACGTCGATCGCGGCCGATGTAGCCGGTCCGTTGCTCGATACGTTGCGGCAGACGTGCGCCCATGCGGCGATCGCATCGATCGCGATCGAGTACGGGACGGTGCCGCTCACCGACATGCTCGACATGCTGCGCGCGGACGTCTGGGTGCGTCATCATCCCGATGCGCCCGACGCATTGAAAGCCGGCATTCGCCGCCAGATTCGCGCGGCCTTCTACATCGACGACGATATCTGGCGCGGCATGATCGCGGGTCAGGCGCGCGCTGCCGTGTTGCAGGCGCTATACGGGTTGTCGCGCGAAGAGGGCGCTTAATGCAGTTCGAGCCACATCGGCTGATGATCCGATGAACGGCTCGACTGATCCGCTTCGCATCCGGCGATGCGCGCCTTCAGGTCTTCGCTCACGAAGATGAAGTCGCATGCGAACGGGCCGTCGGGCCACTGGTCGCGATCGTACAGGCCGACGGTGGCCGCGCGCGGCTCGTTCGGATGCGCGCAAGTCCATGCATCGACGAACGCGGGCGCATCGGCAATCGGTTCGAGCATCGCGCGATACGCCGATCCATCGAACGCGCTGTTGAAGTCGCCGCAGACGATGGCGGACACGGGCCGCGCGGTATCGGCGAACGGGCTCGCCTGACTCTCGGCCTTCGCGGGCTGACGCTCGTGCGCGCACGCTTCGGCGTGAAGCTCGCGCAGACGCGCGACTTGCGCGAGACGTTGCTTCTCCGAATAGAACTCGAGATGCGTGCTGACGATGCGCAACGATCCGACGTCGGTCTCGATGACGGCTTCGAGCGCGACGCGAAGCATCGACGGCTTCGCGGGATCGGCAGGCCACGGCAGCGAATGGCGCAACACCTGGCGCACCGGCAGACGGCTCACGATCGCGTTGCCGAACTGACGGCGCGCGATGCCCGCACCGACCGGCGGAAGATCGGAGCCGATTCCGTCGATGACCGTCGCGCCGGGAATCAGCGCTTCGAGCTCGGCGAACTGGTCGGCGCCGGGGCCGCCTTTGAGTCCGCCGGCCTGCTCGCTTTCGTGAAAGCCGCGCGTCACTTCCTGCAGACAGAGGACGTCGAAGTCGTGCAGGGCTTTCGCCTCGGCGACGATGCGCGCGAGATCGACGCGGCCATCCACGCCGCGTCCCCATTGGATGTTCCAGTCGACGAGTCGCATGGTGAACCTCGACGGTAGCGTCGGATGTTGACGTTCGCTATTCCGGCAGCAAGGCGTGTGCTTGCCCGGCAACGGACGCCGGAACTGCCAAATTCTGAAAATAAGTATTTCTTACCGTAGGCAGCGTGGGCGGCGATACAATCGGCGCCAAAGAACCTCACGTCGTCCGAATCATGAAAGCAAGCATCCGTTTTTCGCTGGCTGCGTTCCTGCTGATATCGAGCAGCATTGCGTGCCACGCTCAGGAAACTCAATCTTCGACGACTCGTTCGCTCACGAAGGAGCAGCAGGCCGCGCTCGACAAACAGGATCAGGACATCGCGCAGGTTGCGTCGCAGATCATCGCGTTGATCGATCAAAACCGGGCGGGCGACGTGTGGGACCAAGCCTCGCCCATCGCAAAGCAGATCATTTCCCGCGACGACTTCATGAAGAAGGTCGCGCGCGACCGTTCGCCGCTCGGCGCGCCGGGACTGCGCATGCCGATGGGCGTCAAGCACTACCGTTATGACGGCACGGGCAACATGCCCGCGGGCGCGTACATCAACATTCTCTTCGACACTCAGTTCGGCCAGGCGAGTCAGTCGTCGCGAGAAATGGTGACCTTCATTCTCGACTCGGACAAGGTCTGGCGTTTCGTCGGCTATTCGGTGCGCTGAAGCCGCGTCACATGTTCGTCCACGACGAGCACCATCCTTTTCCGGCTACCAGCTTGTCGCCGAAGAGCGTGCAACCGCCCCAGGCATCGCTCGCTTTGCCCTGATACAGCGAGCAGTTCGCGCAGGTTTGATCGGCGGCGAAGTTCGGGTACTTCGCTTTGTCCACTTTCGCGGCGTTCTCCTTATAGCCGACGGCGACCGCCGCCGGATCGGATTCGCTTAAGTGCGGCGCATCGGCGCGTGCTCGCGAGAGCCATAGCGCCGTGCCCGCGCCGATGCTGACAACCATGAAGTTGCGGCGGGACGTGTTCATTGTCGTGGACCGGTTGTTCGTATGTGGGATGTCGTCGCGCGCTCTCGGGCGCTAGTCGAACGATACGCCCACGTTGGCGAATCGAACGAGCGGTCGGTTTCCTCGGTCATCGCGCCGCCAACGTCGTTCATTGCATCGCGCTAAACCTTTGCGGGCGCGTGCCGTAAATCAGGCCAGAACGTAGTTGCAATCGTGTGGATCACCCCTGCGGCGCCCCGGCCGCGGATCAATTCGAAGGAGAACAACCGTGAGTGAACTCGACTGGATGATGGCCGGCGTTTATATGGCAGCGCTTGTGTGCGGCACGCTTTTCATGAGCGTCCTCGCGCGCCGCAGCTTGAACAAGGTGGAGGATCGCGGGCACTGAGCATCCCGGAAGCATCGGTGCACGACGTCCCCGTCGCTGGCGAACAGGAAGCGAAGCTCGATGCGTTGCGCTCGGCGCTCGAAGCCGGCGAGCGCTCCGGCCCCGCCAAGCCGCTGGATTTCGATGCCTTCATCGCTCGCAAGCGCAAGTCCGCTCGGTGAGGCAGTGCGTATTCACGCCTGCCGCCGTCCAGGATCTGGACGGCATCTGGGACTACACGTTCGAGAAGTGGGGGCCGGCTCAGGCGGAGCGCTATCTGCGCATGATTCAGGACACAGGCACGGGACTCGGTAAGGGCAGACAACGCAGCCTGTCCGAAGAACACGTTCGGCCCGGTTATCGCAAGGCGCTCGTCGGAATGCACGTGCTTTTCTTCAAGGAGGCCGCGGACACGATCCAGATCCTGCGCGTTCTCCATCAGATGGATTTGCCCGCTCATCTCGGCGAAGCCGAATAGCATTGACGTCAAGAAACAAAACGCGCGCCGTGAGCCGATTCAAACATCGGCCATCCGGCGCGCGTGGACTTCACCTACA
The DNA here is from genome assembly GCF_023631045.1 of Caballeronia sp. AZ7_KS35. Classification (NCBI taxonomy): domain Bacteria; kingdom Pseudomonadati; phylum Pseudomonadota; class Betaproteobacteria; order Burkholderiales; family Burkholderiaceae; genus Caballeronia; species Caballeronia sp. AZ7_KS35. The sequence goes on from NZ_JALQDV010000042.1 coordinate 141,391, forward strand.
GAATTACTGGAACAGCTTGACGGCCTGCGAGAGCGTATTGGTCACGCCCCATGCGAGCGGAATCAGCACGTAGGCCCAGAACACCAGGAGCAACCCCGTGTTCGACGGATGCACTTGCTGAGTTTCGATGCGGTCGTTCATCGCGGATCTCCTCGTTGATTCCTAGATTGCGGTCTGCGCCGACGTGTTCATGTGATGCTTCTCATGCACGCGCGAGACGAGCAGATTGCAGACGAAGCCGATCACCAGCAGCGCCGCCATGATATGCAGCGTCATCGTGTACGCCTCTGCGCCCACGACGCCGTGCGAAACCTGGAACGCGCGCACGTAGTTGACGAGCACCGGACCCGCGACGCCCGCCGCCGCCCACGCGGTGAGAAGCCGGCCGTGAATGCCGCCGACGAAAGCCGTGCCGAACATGTCGGCGAGATACGCGGGAATCGTCGCGAAGCCGCCGCCGTACATCGAAAGGATGATGCCGTACGCCAACACGAAAAGCGCGATATTGCCGGAGCCCGCGAATTGCGGCACAAGGAAATACAGCACCGCGCCGAGCGTGAAGAACACGAAGTACGTATTCTTGCGGCCGATCCAGTCCGACGCCGACGCCCACGCGAATCGCCCGCCCATGTTGAAGAGCGACAGCAGCCCGACGAAGCCCGCCGCCGCGCCCGCCGTGATCGACGCCTTGAAGCTTTCCTGAATCATCACCGACGCCTGGCCGAGCACGCCGATGCCGGCCGTCACGTTCAGGAACAGCACGAGCCACAACAGATAGAACTGCGGCGTCTTCAGCGCCTGATCGATATGCACATGGTTCTTCGTGATCATCTTGTTGGACGTCGCGGGCGGCGTCCAGCCAGCCGGCTTCCAGTCCGCCGGCGGGATGCGGATCGCGAGCGCGCCGATCGTCATCGAGATGAAATAGAGCACGCCGAGCACGAGGAACGTCTCGGCAACGCCCGAGCTCGTCGCGCTCTTGAAGTGGTTCATCAGCGCGACGGAGCCGGGCGCCGCGATCATCGCGCCGCCGCCGAAGCCCATGATCGCCATGCCGGTCGCCATGCCGCGACGGTCCGGAAACCAGCGTATCAGCGTCGAAACCGGCGACACATAGCCGAGCCCGAGCCCGATGCCGCCGATCACGCCATAGCCGAGATACAGCAGCCAGATCTGATGCAGATAGACGCCGAGCGCCGAGACGAGAAAGCCGCCGCCGAAGCAGCAGGCCGCGGTGAACATCGTGCGGCGCGGGCCGACTTTTTCCAGCCACTTGCCCGCGAATGCCGCCGACAAGCCCAGAAACACGATCGCGAGCGAGAAAATCCAGCCGAGCGTGGTCAGCGACCAGTCATCCGGCGCGGACTTCGTGATACCGATAACCTTCGTGAGCGGCGCATTGAACACCGAGAACGCATATGCCTGCCCGATGCACAGATGAACAGCCAGCGCGGCGGGCGGCACCATCCAGCGCGAAAATCCGGGCCGGGCGATAGTCGCCTCCTTGGAAAAGAAATTTGTCGGGCCGTGGGCGGCCCCTTGATTGATTGTGCTGTTCATTGTGGTCTCCGTGGCGCGTCATGCATGCACGTGCGCGCACATCGTTTACTTTGACGTGCCGTCCGGGGTCGCCGGACAGCAGCCCGCCGTGGTCATGCGCTCGGCGATACGGTCCGCATCGCGCGCTCGCAAGGCCATTTCGCGCCGCTCACATGCGATGGAACCACATATAGATGCGACGCTTTGCCACGGTTGGGCATGACCATAGACAACTGCGATGCCCTTTGCAATATGAACACTCGTGCCATAAGCGTTTGCCCGCAGCGTGTCTGTGGTTTGCGCCACGCTCCGCGCGCATTGCGGAGGCGATGACGTCCGCCGATGCCGCTGTACCGCATCGCTACAGAGCGGGGCAGGTGTTCTGAATGTGAACAGGTCCCATCGCCCTCGTACAAACCCTGACGATGTGCCGCGAAACCGCATGACGATGCGGCTCGCGCGGGCGTCGCATCGTGCCGCGCGCGATGGCATGGAACTCGCAAACAGAAGCGACCGGCGCCGGACATCGGCAGTGCCGGCCCGTTCACGTCGACATGCGAGGAGCACATAGAAATGAATCACGCGGAGATGCAGTTCCTGAGCACCGAATATCCGTACAAGAAGCAGTACGGCAACTTCATCGGTGGCAAGTGGGTGCCGCCGACGGGCGGTGAGTATTTCGACAATATTTCGCCGATCACCGGCGAGCCGTTCACGTCGATTCCGCGTTCGCGCGAAGCCGACATCGAAGCCGCGCTCGACGCCGCGCACGCAGCGAAGACGTCGTGGGGCAGAACCTCCGTCACCGATCGCGCGAATCTGCTGCTGAAGCTCGCCGATCGCATGGAGCAGAACCTGTCGCGTCTCGCGCTGGCCGAATCGATCGATAACGGCAAGCCGCTGCGCGAGACGATGGCCGCGGACATTCCGCTCGCGATCGATCACTTCCGCTATTTCGCGAGCGCCGCGCGTTCGCAGGAAGGCGGCATTTCGGAGATCGATCACGATACGGTCGCGTATCACTTCCACGAGCCGCTTGGCGTCGTCGGGCAAATCATTCCGTGGAATTTCCCGATCCTGATGGCCGTGTGGAAGCTCGCGCCCGCGCTCGCGGCCGGCAACTGCGTCGTGCTGAAGCCGGCCGAGCAGACGCCCGCGTCGATTCTCGTGCTGCTCGAAATCATCGAAGACCTCTTGCCGCCGGGCGTGCTCAATGTCGTCAACGGCTTCGGTCTGGAAGCGGGCAAGCCGCTCGCATCGAACAAGCGCATCGCGAAGATCGCTTTCACCGGCGAGACCACGACGGGCCGACTCATCATGCAGTACGCGAGCCAGAACCTCATTCCGGTGACGCTGGAACTGGGCGGCAAGAGCCCGAACATCTTCTTCGAAGACGTGCTCAACGCCGACGACAGCTTCTTCGACAAGGCGCTCGAAGGCTTCACGATGTTCGCGCTGAATCAGGGCGAAGTGTGTACGTGCCCGTCGCGCGCGCTCGTGCAGGAATCGATTTACGAGCGCTTCATGGAACGTGCGCTCAAGCGCGTCGCGGCGATCGCGCAGGGCCATCCGCTCGATACGAAGACGATGATCGGCGCGCAGGCTTCGCAGGAGCAACTGGAGAAGATCCTGTCGTACATCGATCTCGGCAAGCAGGAAGGCGCGCAGTGCCTCTCCGGCGGCGAGCGCAACACCTTCGACGGCGAACTGAAGAACGGCTATTACGTCAAGCCGACGGTCTTCAAAGGCCACAACAAGATGCGTATCTTCCAGGAGGAAATCTTCGGGCCGGTGCTTTCGGTGACGACGTTCAAGACCGAGGAAGAAGCGCTCGAGATCGCGAACGACACGCTGTACGGTCTCGGCGCGGGCGTGTGGACGCGCGACGGCACGCGGGCGTATCGCTTCGGCCGCGCGATTCAGGCGGGACGCGTGTGGACCAACTGTTATCACGCGTATCCGGCGCACGCGGCGTTCGGCGGTTACAAGCAATCGGGCATCGGCCGTGAGAATCACAAGATGATGCTCGACCACTATCAGCAGACGAAGAACATGCTCGTCAGCTATAGCGACAAGCCGCTCGGCTTCTTCTAAAGCGTGTGAGGCCGCCGCTGCTTCCCGCGGCGGCCGATCAAACCGACGGTGACATCATGAGCGAACAGGAAGTGCAGCGCGTGACCGCGACGCCCGCCGCCATCGACTTGATCGAAAGGCTCAAGGCCGAGCATGGCGAGGTGCTGTTTCATCAATCCGGCGGATGCTGCGACGGCAGCGCGCCGATGTGCTTTCCAGTCAGCGAATTCATGGTCGGCGGCTCGGACGTGAAGCTCGGCGCGATCGGCGGCGTGCCGTTCTACATGACCGAATCGCAGTACGAGTACTGGCAGCATACGCAGCTCATCATCGATGCCGTGCCGGGCAATGGCGGCATGTTTTCGCTGGAACGCCCGAGCGGTTTGCGCTTTCTTACGCGCTCGCGTCTGTATAGCGACGAAGAGAACGCGTGGCTCGACAGGCATCCGGTCGAGCACGTGAGCTGAGCGTCATTTCCAGCGCGGCGCGCGCTTTTCGATGAAGGCTTGCGTGCCTTCGAGCGTGGCGTCGTCCATCATGTTGCAGGCCATCGTTTCCGATGCGAGCGCGTATGCCGCTTCGATGCCGGTTTCGAGTTGCCGATAGAACAAGCCCTTGCCCGCCGCGACCGCTTCGCGCGGCTTGGCGGCGATGGTCGCGGCGAGCGTGCGCACGGTATCGTCGAGTTCGCCAGGCGATGCGACGCGATTCACGAGGCCGCGTTCGCGCGCGGTGGCCGCATCGATGAACTCGCCGGTGACGAGCATTTCGAACGCGGCCTTGCGCGATACGTTGCGAGACAGCGCCACGCTCGGCGTCGCGCAAAAGAGCCCGAGATTCACGCCCGATACCGCGAAACGCGCTTCGCTCGATGCGACCGCGAGATCGCACATCGCGACGAGCTGACAACCCGCCGCCGTCGCGATGCCTTGCACGCGCGCGATAACGGGCTGCGGCATGCGCTGGATCGTCAGCATGATGCGCGAGCAGTGCGCGAAAAGCTCGCGATAATAATCGAGCGCGGGCTCCGCACGCATCTCTTTGAGATCGTGCCCGGCGCAAAACGCGCGGCCTTCTCCTGCGAGCACGACCACGCGCGCATCTGATTCGGCGATGTCCTTCAATGCGCGTTCGAGCGCTTCGAGCATCGATTCAGATAAGGCATTGAACGCATCGGGCCGATTCAGCGTGAGCCTGACGGCACCCTTGATGTCATACGCATCGCGTTCGATCAGAACGAGTTCGCTCATTGTCGTGGTCTCCATCAGACGTCGATCGCGGTGACGGACCCCGCGCGCTTGCGCAACTCGAACTTCTGGATCTTTCCCGTCGATGTCTTCGGCAGTTCGCAGAACTCGATCGCGCGCGGCACCTTGAAGCCGGCGAGATGCTTCTTGCAATGCGCGATCAACTCTTCCGCGCTCGCGTGCGCGCCGCTTTTCAATTCGACGAAAGCGCAGGGCGTCTCGCCCCAGCGCGTATCGGGCTTCGCGACGACCGCGACGGCAAGCACCGCCGGATGCCGGTACAGCACGTCCTCCACTTCGATGCTCGATATGTTCTCGCCGCCCGAGATGATGATGTCCTTGCTGCGATCCTTGATGCGTACATAGCCGTCCGGATACGCGACGGCGAGATCGCCGGTATGGAACCAGCCGCCGCGAAACGCTTCTTCGGTCGCGGCCGCGTTCTTCAGATAACCCTTCATCGCGATGTTGCCGCGGAACATGATCTCGCCGATGGTCTCGCCATCGGAAGGCACGAGTTCCATCGATATCGGATCGCGCACCGTGACCGCATCCTGCAAGTGATAGCGCACGCCTTGCCGCGCATTCATTCGCGCGCGCTCGCCGATATCGAGCGCGCTCCATGCGGCCTGCTGCGGGCAGACCGTGGCCGGGCCATAAACTTCCGTGAGCCCGTACACATGCGTCAGTTCGAAGCCCATGCGCTCCATGCCTTCGATCATCGCGGCGGGCGGCGCGGCGCCCGCGACCATCGCATGGACTTTCTGATCGAAGCCGGTCTTCATGTCGTCGGGCGCGTTGACGAGCAGGTTCTGCACGATCGGCGCGCCGCAATAATGCGTGACGCGCTCGCTGCGAATCAGATCGAAGATGGTCTTCGCATCGACGCGGCGCAGGCACACGTTCACGCCCGCGCGCGCGGCGACGGTCCACGGAAAGCACCAGCCGTTGCAATGGAACATGGGCAGCGTCCACAAGTACACGGCATGCTTCGGCATGTCCCATTCGAGGATATTGCTCACCGCATTCGTATACGCGCCGCGATGGTGATACACGACGCCCTTCGGATTGCCTGTCGTGCCCGACGTGTAATTCAGACAGATTGCGTTCCACTCGTCGGATGGCGGCGACCATTCGTATGCGGGATCGCCGCTCGCGAGCAGCGCTTCGTATTCGATTTCGCCGATGCGCTCGCCCGCGCCCGCGTATTGCGGATCGTCGACATCGATGACCAGCACGTCCTGCGGCACGTCTTTCAGCGCGCGGCGCATCACGTCCGAGAACTCGCGATCGACGAGCACCGCCTTCGCTTCGCCGTGCGTGAGCATGAACGCGAGCGTGGCGGCGTCGAGCCGCGTGTTGAGCGTGTTGAGCACGGCGCCCGTCATCGGCACGCCGAAGTGCGCTTCGACCATTTCGGGCGTGTTCGGCAGCATCGCGGCGACGGTATCGCCGAGGCCGATGCCGCGTGCCGCCAGCGCCGATGCGAGCCGCCGCGTGCGCGCGTAGGTGTCGGCCCAGTTGCGCCGGACATCGCCGTGCACGATAGCGGGAAGCGTCGGATATACGGACGCCGCGCGCTCGATGAACATGAGTGGCGTCAGCGCCGCGTAGTTGGCGGCAGTTTTGGGAAGGCCATCGTCGTACATGCTGGCGGTCATGATTGTCTCCTCGGGCGCGAATCTATCGGATGGCGTCAGTGTCGCTCACGTTTCTTAGAAGATCGTTATCACGCGCGCAACTTACGTTAGCCTGACGCTCCGACTCATGGTTTGCCCTGATCAGCCGAGATCGTCGAGCTTGACTTCGAAGCCCCGCTTCACGCCCGGGCGCGCGAAAAGCGCCTCATACCAGCGCTTGACGTTAGGGTAATCATCGAGCGAAACCTGATGACGTTCATGCCGCCACGCCCAGCCGAGAATCGCGAAATCCGCGACGGACATATCGCCCGCGACGCATTCCACTTGCGCGAGGCGCTTGTCGAGCACGCCGTACAGGCGGCGCGTTTCGTCGGAATAGCGCTTTAAACCATAACGCCGGTCGCTTTCCGCTTCGACCATGCGGAAGTGATGCACCTGTCCCGGCATCGGGCCGAAGCCGCCCATCTGCCACATCAGCCATTCGAGCACGGGCACGCGATCGCGCAAACTCGCGGGCAGAAACTTGCCCGTCTTCTCGCCGAGATAGAGCAGGATCGCGCCGGACTCGAACACGCTGATCGGCTGGCCGTCGGGTCCGTCCGGATCGACGATCGCCGGAATGCGATTGTTCGGGCTGATGCGCAGAAACTCAGGCGTATGCTGCTCGCCCTTCGTGATGTTCACCGTTTTCACGGTGTACGGCAGTTGCATTTCCTCCAGCGCGACGCTGATCTTGCGTCCGTTGGGCGTGTTCCAGGTATGCAGTTCGATGGTCATGGCAATCCGTCCCGTTCAGGTCAATGCAGGCGAGACGTGACGCGCGAAGCCCGGACGCTGCGTGATGCCCACATACCAGCGTTCGAGTTCGGGAAGCGCGGGGCGAACCAGCTCCGCGATGCCGAACCAGCGGCGCGCATACGCGGCGACGACGAGATCGGCGAGCGTGAACGTGTTGCCTTCGAGATAGTCGCGGCCCTTCAGATGCGCATCGATAACGCGCCAGAGCTTTTCCACCTCGCTCGCGGCGGCAGCGAGTTGCTGCGCATCGCGATCCGCGGCGCTCGTGCGGATATAGCCCCAGAAAACCGGACGTTCGGCGGGCTGCAGGGTCGAAAGCGTCCAGTCGAGCCAGCGGTCCGCGCTCGCGCGCACTTTCGGCTCGGCGGGATAGAGCGTGCTGGCACCGCCGTATTGCATCGCGAGATAGCGAATGACCGAGTTCGACTCCCACAGCACGAAGTCGCCGTCGACGAGCGTGGGCACGCGGCCCATCGGGTTCATCGCGAGATAGTCGGGCTCGTTGTTGCGCCCGAATTGCAGGCCCGCGTCGATGCGCTCGTACGCGAGCCCCAGTTCATCGCAGCACCACAGCACTTTCTGCACATTGACCGAGTTGGCCCGGCCCCAGATCGTCAGCATTCGATGTCTTCCTCCGTACTTGTCGAAGGATCCATCTTAGCTGTGTTTCGCGTTTTGCCTCAGTCGATGTGCGCCGCGAAACCGGTCTTTCCGGCTGCGAGTTCGTCGCGCAGCGTGAGCTGAGGAATCGCGTAGTCGCCGTGATTCTGCTTGCGGAATGCAATGGGCGCATCGTCCCAGAGACCGTCGAGACGCCGGCCGAGCGCATCGTATGTGGCTTGCAGGCGCGCTTCATCCATGCGATGCGTTTCATAGAGAACGAACGGCGGCAGCACATCGAAGCCTGGATAAAAAAGCATGCCGTGCTGGATGTGAAAGAGAATATCGTCGATGGGTCCGTTGATGCCGCGCGGACTGTAATGCGATTCCCAACCGCCCGTCGTGACGACGATCATCGCGCGCTTGCCCGCCATCAGACCTTCGCCGTAGCGGTCGCCCCAGTGCGTGTCCGAATGCTCGCCGACGCCGTAGCCGAAGCCGTACGCATAGACGCGCTCGACCCAGCCCTTCATGATCGCGGGCATCGAGAACCACCACATCGGAAATTGCAGGATCAGCGCGTCGGCCCAGCGCAGCTTGTCCTGCTCCAGCTCGATGTCGCGGCTTTGCAGGCCGTTTTCGAACGCGTGCTTCGAATCGAGGCTCGCGTGAAACGGCGTATCGGCCTTGCGGTCGCGCACGTCGTTCGCATCGAGCGGCGCCTTCCAGTTCATTGCATACAGGTCGGAGACTTGCACGCTATGGCCGTTCGCGCGCAAACGCTCTACGGTGAAATCATTGATGGCGCCGTTCAGCGAGCGGCGTTCCGGATGGGCATACACGATCAGCACATTCATGAGGCTTTCTCCACTTCGTTTCTGGAATGGAGACCAGCTTAAGAGCCTCTCGGGTATATTGGAAATGAATATCTGAAATTGCAGGAATTTCCATGACTAATACCTTGAGAAGGCTCGATCTGAACTTGCTTCTCACGCTCGACGTTTTGCTTGCCGAACAGAACGTCACGCGTGCAGCCGAGCGCCTTCATTTTTCGCAACCTTCCGTGAGCGTGCATCTGTCGAAGCTGCGCGACATCTTCGGCGATCCTCTGCTGTTGCCCGGCCCGCGTGGCATGCGCCCGACAGCGCGAGCGGAAAGTCTGCGGGAGCCGTTGCGCGAAGCGCTGGCATCGCTCGAACGCGCGGTGTCGCCGGAAGCCGCGTTCGATCCCGCCATCGCCGACAACACATGGCGCATCGCCGCCACTGACTACAGCGAATCGACCGTGCTGCTGCCTGCGTTGAGCGGCTTGCGCGCCGCCGCGCCGCACACGCGGATCGCCGTGCTGGAGATGTTGCCGCCGCGTCTTGCGAAGCAGGCGGAGAACGGCGAGATCGATCTCGCGTTTCACATCACATCGCCCGAGATGGCCAATTTTCATCAGCAAGCGCTCTTCACGGAAAGCTATGTGCTCGTGGGACGCAAGGATCATCCGCGATTGAAGCGGCGTCCGACGCTCGCGCAGTTCTGCGCACTGGAGCATGTGATCGTGTCGCCCGATGGCGGCGGATTCTTCGGCCCGACGGATGACACGCTCGCAACGTTCGGCATGAAGCGGCACGTCGCGCTGTCGGTGCCGCACTTCCTCTTCGTGCGCTCCGTGCTCGCGACGACCGATCTGGTTTCGATGCAACCGGCGAGGCTCGCGAAGCGCTGGCCGGAGTTGCGCATCGTCGCGCCGCCCGTCGACGTGCCCGGCTACGAGATGTCGATGTACTGGCATGAACGCGTGCATCGCGATCCTGCGCATCGATGGCTGCGTGAGTTCATCGCGCAAGCTGTTTGAAAGAATGACGCTGCATTGATGATCTTTTCGCATGATCGTCTTTATCGTTATTACTGATTCAGTGCTCGAAAGGCGAGTGCTACTGTTTGTCGGCAAATCCTTAATTGCTGCATGTGTCATGTGTCTGGCTGGCGTCGCTCCACGATCGAATACACAGAGGAGACTGATGATGTCAAAGCGCAAGACGTGGCGGGGAATGAGTACCGTCATTGCAACGGGTACGGCGATGGCGGCCTTGAGTCTCACGGTCACGGCGCACGCGGCAGGGGAGCCGATCAAGATCGGCGTCATCAGCGAAGAGTCCGCGGTGGCGGGCGCTTCGATCAGCAAGGCCGCGCAACTCGCAGCGGAGGAGATCAACGCGAAGGGCGGTGTCGATGGCCGGCAAATCCAGATCATCGCGTATGACGATCACTCGTCGGCATCGGACGGCGTGCGTGCCTTTCAGCGCGCCGCGAGTCAGGACAAGGTAGTCGCGATCATCGGCAGCTACATCAGCGAAGTCGCGCTCGCGATGGAGCCATGGTCCGCGCGCCTGAAGATGCCTTTCATCACGCCGGGCGCGGCGAGCAACGAAATCTCGAAGCGCGTGCATGACGACTACGATCACTACAAGTACACCTTCCACGGCTGGATGACGTCTGCGTTCATCGCGCAATCGATCTGCGATTTCTCGCATGACGTGCTTGTCGGCGAGTTCAAGATGAAGACGACCGTCGTGATGAGCGAGGACGCCGCGTGGACCAAGCCGCTCGACGAGCGCTACCTCGAGTGCCTGCCGAAAGCGGGCCTCAAGGTGCTGGATCACATCCGCTTCAATCCGGACACGTCGGACTTCACGCCGATCTTCAATCAGATCGAAGCGAAGCATCCGGACACGATCACGACGGGCATCAGCCATGTCGGCGTGCAGCCGACCGTCCAGTGGCACGATCAGCAAGTGCCGATTCCGATGTCGGGGCAAAGCTCGCAAGCGACGACCACGAGCTTCTGGAAGGACACCAACGGCGCGACCGAAGGTGTGATCACCGCATCGGCGGCGGCGCCGGGCGTCGCGTTGACGCCGAAGACCGTGCCCTTCGTCGAGTCGTATCAGAAGCACTTTGCCGGCGTATCGCCCGCGTATGACGGCTTCACGAGCTATGACCTCGTGTACATCATCGCGGATGCGATTCATCGCAATCAAGGCTCGACCGATCCCGACAAGATGGTCGATGCGCTCGAAAAGACCGACTATGTCGGCACCATCGGACGCTGGCAGTTCTACGGCAAGAACGATCAGTTCACGCACGCGTTGAAGTACGGCGAAGGCTATATCACCGGCATCAACCTGCAATGGCAGAACGGCAAGCAAGTGGCGATATGGCCGAAGTCGGTGGCGAACGCAAAGGTCAAGTTTCCGGCCTTCGTGAAGGTGCAGGCAGCCGCGAACTAAGCGCGTTTGCGTCGTCGCGACGCGCGTGCGCTGCCGATAGCGCGCGCCTTGCGGCGCATGTTGCGGGGACCGGTTCCACGTTGGCATCGACATGGAAGACATAAAGGGCCGCTATGTTGCCACTGCAAATACTCATCGATGGCTTCGCGATCAGCTCGCTCTACGCGCTCGGCGCGATCGGCTTCACGCTGATATTCGGCGTATCCGGCGTGCTCAATCTCGCGCATGGCGGCGTGATGCTGGTATCCGCGCTGCTCGGCTGGGCGCTCGCGGGCGAAGCCGGATTGGGCACCTATCTCGGCACGCCGCTCGGCGTGGTCTGCGGGATGATTGCCGCATACGTCACCTATTTCATGGTGGTGCGGCCCATTCAACGCTCGACTGCGATTCCGCGTGAAGAGAAAGAGATCTTCGTGCTCACGGGCACGCTGCTCTGGGGCATCATGATCCAGCAGGGCATGGCGTATCTCTTCTCCGATAACCCCATCACGATGCGTCCGCTGATTCCCGGCGTCGCGAGCGTCGCGGGCGTGCGCGTGCCCTATAACGAGATCATGATCGCGGTCGTGTGCTGGGTCGTGATCGGATTGCTGTGGCTCTTCGTGAATCGCACGAAGGCGGGCAAGGCGCTGCTCGCGGCGTCGATGAATCCGCGCGGTCTCACGCTGCTCGGCTTCGAGCTGTCGAATATCTATCTGCTTGCGTGGACCATCTACGGTGTGCTCGCGGGCATCGCGGGCGTGCTGCTCGCATCGTTCCTTGGCGTGAGCACGAACAACACCGGACAGCTCACGGCGAGCGCGTTTTCCATCGTCGTGCTCGGCGGCCTGGGCAGCGTGTCGGGCTCGTTGATGGCCGCGTATGTCGTGGGTTATCTGGAGACCGTCACGGCGTACCTCATCTCGCCGACGCTGCGGCCATTGCCCGCGCTGCTGCTGCTCGTGCTCGTCGTATATGTGCGGCCGCAAGGCTTTCTCGGACGGCGCTAATCATGAAAGACATCGTTCGTTCGCGCTTGATCTGGTCCGCGGTCCTGCTCGCGATCGTCGCCGCGACGCTGCCGTGGTGGCTCACCGGGTATATCCTCGGCGTGCTGACGGTCGCGTATTACTTCGGCGTCTTCGCGATGTCGTGGGACTTGCTCTTCGGCTTCGCGGGCGAAGTCAATTTCGGACCGACGTTCCTGATCGGGCTCGGAGCGTATTCCGCCGCGATACTGAACGCGCACGCCGCCGCGCCGATACCGGTATGCGTGATGGCCGGCGGCCTCGTCGCTCTCGTCGGCGGCCTGCTGCTCGCCGTGCCCGCATTGCGATTGCGCGGACCGTACTTCGGTCTCGTCACGCTCGTCGCGGTGTTGCTGCTGCAGAACGCGATCGTGATCTTCGCGGGCGTCACCGGCGGCGAGATCGGCATGATGGTGCCCGACGTGATGTCCGTCGATGCGAGCCACAACTACTGGATCGCGCTCGCGTTCCTCATCGTCTGCGCGATCATTCTGTTCGGCTTGTCGCGCTCGGCCATCGGTCTCATTCTGCAGGCGAGCGGGCAGGATACCGTCGGCGCGCAGGCGCTCGGCTTCAACGTCGTGAAGCACAAGCTCGCGGCGTTCTGCATCAGCGCGGTGTTCTCAGGCGTCGCGGGCGCGATGCTCGTGTTCTATCAGGGCACGGCGTCGGTGAGCACGGTGGTCGATATCGGCATCGGCGTGCAGATCATCATCGCGGCTGTGCTCGGCGGCCGGCGCACGATACTCGGCGCGGTGCTCGGCTCGATCTTTCTCATCGTCGCGGGCGAATTCCTGCGTCCGCTCGGGCAGATCAATACGTTCGTGGTCGCGGCTGTCGCGCTCGCGGTCATCCTGTTCTTTCCCGATGGATTGCTCGGCAACATCCTGCGTGTGAGGGAGCGCGAATGAGCGATACACCTTTGCTTTCGGTGCGCGGCCTCACGAAGCGCTTCGGCGGTCTCGTCGCGGTGAAGGACATCGGCTTCGATATCGAGCCCGGCGAGATACTCGGCCTCATCGGTCCGAACGGTTCCGGCAAGTCGACGGTGATGAAGCTCATCATGGGCATCGAGCGGCCCAACGCGGGATCGATCAAGGTCGATGGCGTCGAGATGGCCGGATGGCTGCCGCATCGAATCGCGCGCGCGGGCGTGGGCATCGTGTTCCAGCATTCGCGGCCGCTGCATCGGCAGACAGTGCTCGAACACATCAAGCTCGCGCTACTGCCCGATTCGCTCGTGAAGCTCGCCGCCGATCCGCATGTGAATCGCCGCGCACGCGAGATCGCGGAGCGCGTCGGACTCGGCAAGGTGATGCATCGTCATCCGGCGACGCTGCCCTTCGCCGATCTGCGTCGCATGGAGATGGCGAAGGCGATCGCACGCGATCCGCGTGTCGTGCTCGTCGACGAGCCTTTCGCGGGTCTCACCGCCGCCGAATCGGAAGCGTTCTCCGAACTGATTCGCGGCTTTCGCGCGGAAGGGCGCGCGGTGCTGCTCGTCGATCACAACGTGAAGAGTCTCGCGGCGCTCGCGGATCGCGTGCTTGCGATGTATCTCGGCGAGTACGTCGCGGAAGGCACCGCCGAAGAAGTGATGCAGAACGAGACCGTGCGGCGCGTCTATCTCGGCGGCAAGATCGAGGCACGCGAGCGTGGCGCGGAAGTCGTGAGCAACAAGCCGTCGATTCTTCAGGTCGAGAGTGTCGGCGTGTTGTACGGCAAGGCGCGCGCGCTCGATAGCGTGGACATGCATGTGCGCGAAGGCGAATTCGTGTCGGTCGTCGGATTGAACGGCGCGGGCAAGACGACGCTCTTCAATGCGATTTCCGGACTCGTGGCGTATCACGGAACCATTCGCTACGGCTCGCGCGATTTGAAAGGCATGAGCGGCGCGGCGATCGCGCGTGGCGGCATCGTGCAGTGCCCGGAGACGCGCGAGCTGTTCGGCGACATGACCGTGCGCGAGAATCTCGATCTCGGCGGCTATCATCTTTCCGACAAGATGCGCGCCGATCAGCTCAAGTGGCTCTTCGAACTCTTTCCGATACTCGAATCGCGTCAGGCGCAGACCGCGCGCACGTTATCGGGCGGCGAGCAGCAGATGCTCGCGATCGCACGCGCGCTGATGATGCAGCCGAAGCTCCTCATCCTCGATGAGCCGACGCTCGGCCTCGCGCCGGTGATTCTCGAGCAACTGTCGAAGGCGATGGAACGGCTGCAGAAGACCACGCCGATCACCGTGCTGCTGGGCGAGCAGAACGTGACGTTCGCGTTGCCCCATGCGGACCGCGTGTATGTGCTCGAACATGCGCGCATCGTGTGGGAGGGCAGTCCGTCGCGCTTCGAGAAGGAGATGGGACGAGGCTTTCTCGAAGCGGTGCGGTCGGAGGCAGCGCAAATTGCGCAGGCGAAAGTTTGAAGCGTAGCGCGCGCAACTAAACACGCGCGCCTTGTTGCCTAAAACGCCACACGTATTGCACCGAATGGGCATCGCGTCATTTGATGTGTTAAAAAACCGCGAGCTTTCGATGCGTCGCGCCAAGCTGCTTTAGCCAAGACAGTTATCTGAAAGGCGACGCGTCGAAGCCATGAAAAACGGCTAACGAATACGCGCTCCCAATACATCATGAAGACATTCACATCGCGTGCCATCGCGGGCATCGGCGCGTCGGTCGTCGCGCTCGCGTGTCAATCCGCATTCGCGCAAAGCTCGGTCACGCTGTACGGCGTCGCCGATGTCAGCGTGCGTTACCTCACGAACGCCAACGCCAACAACGACGGCAAGCTGTTCATGACGAACGGCGCCATTACCAATAGCCGCATCGGCTTCAAAGGCGTCGAAGATCTCGGTGGCGGCCTGAAAGCGATCTTCCAGCTGGAAAGCGGCGTGGAACTGGAAAACGGCCAATACTCCGACAGCGCTCGCGCATTCAATCGCGCGGCTTTCGTCGGCCTGTCGAATCCATATGGCACGCTGACGCTCGGCCGTCAGAAGACGCCGCTCTTCGACATGCTCGGTGACGTCTACGATCCGCTCACGGTCGGCAATTACTTCGAGAACGCATGGTTGCCGGTTGCGTTGGGCGCGGGTCTCTATGCGGATAACGCCGTCAAGTACAACGGCACGTTCGCGGGCCTCACGATCGGCGCGATGTACTCGTTCGGCACGAACTATACGTCGACGGGCGCGGGCGGCTTCTCGGGCCAGGTTCCGGGTCATATGGGCGCGGGCAACATGTACGGCTTCACGGCGTCGTATGCGATGGGCCCGCTGTCCATCGGCGGCGGCTATCAGCAGAACAGCGACAACGCCGCGAACAAGCAGAAGATCTGGAACGCGAACGCGGTCTATGCGATCGGCGCGGCGAAGCTCTATGTCGGCTATCTGCATTCGACCGATGACACCGGCTTCGTCGACAGCATCCTGCAACAGCGTGGCCTCGTATCGGGCACGGATATTTTGAAAGGCTCGGGCCGTCGCGACGATGGCCCGTTCGCGGGCGTCACCTATCAGGTCACGCCGGCGCTGTTGCTCACGGGCGCGTTCTACTACGACCACATGAAGAACGCGGCCATCGGCGGCGGCGCGACGGGCAGCGGCAATCGCTATACGGGCGTCGCGCTGGCGGAGTACGCGCTGTCGAAGCGCACGGAAGTCTACGGCACCGTGGACTTCAACAAGGTGACGGGCGCGGCGGATGTCGAACTGCCGGGCCGCTCGAATCAGACCGGCGTGTCGATCGGCTTGCGCAACATCTTCTGATGACGCTTCAGCGCACGCGCAATGTATAGCGCGTGCGCTGACGATACACGTCGCCGGGCCGCAAGACAGCGCGCTCGCTGTCTTGCATGTTGATCTCGTTGGGAAAGCCGCCCGCTTCCAGGCACAGTCCCGCCTGCTTGCGATAACGCGAACCGCCGCGCGCGGGCACATCTTCCAGATAATTCCCCGAGTAGAACTGCAAGCCGCGCGCATCGGTCGACACGCTCAGTTCGCGTCCGCTCGATGGATCGAACAGCACAGCGACCGTGCGCGGTTCGTTCGCTTGGTCGCTCAACACGTAGCAATGATCGAAGCCGCCCGCGATCGCGAGTTGCGGATGAACCGCATCGAGACGCGTACCGATCGATGCAGGCGCGCGCAAATCGAACGCGCTGTCCCCGACGCTTTCGCGCGCGATTGGAATCGAGGTCGCATCGATTGCGAAGTACGTATCCGATGCAATCGATATCTCATGGTCGCGAATGCTCGCGCCGTCGTTCAAATTGAAGTACGCGTGATTGGTCAGGTTGATGGGCGTCGGCGCATCGGTGCGAGCTTCGTAATCGATCGATAACGTGCCGTCGTCATCGAGCGCATAGCGCACGGTCACATCCACATTGCCGGGAAAGCCAGAAGCGCCCGCAGGCGATTGCAGCGTCATGACGAGCGCGCCGTTCGCCGCCTGCACACGCCACATCTGCCGATGAAAACCCGCCGAGCCGCCATGCAGAAGATTCGCGCCTTCGTTGCGCTCCGCCTGATGCGCGATGCCATCGAGCACGAAGCGCGCATCGCGGATGCGATTCGCCCAGCGCCCGATGATCGCGCCCATGAACGCGCTGCCGTTGCGGTAATCGTCGGGCATGTCGTGACCGAGCAGGACATTGGCGAGATGTCCATCGCGATCGGGCGCGAGCCATGAAACGAGCGTCGCGCCGAGGTCGCTGATATCGACAGACATGCCCGATGCATTGCGCAACGTGTAGAGATTCGCGTCGCCCCAGGGGCGAACGTCGATGGAAGAAGAGGTCGTCATGCGCGAGATCATCTCATGGCCGCGCCGCGACTTCATCGAGATGCAACAGTAAGTCCGCTGGATCTTCATACACGCGCAACGCGCCGGAGCGCTCGAGTTCATCGCTGCCATAACCGCCCGACAGCAAGCCGACGCCGAGCGAGCGGCAACGGCGCGCGGCCAGCATGTCCCAGATGCTGTCGCCGACGACGACCGTATGCTCGATCGGCACGTTCAGACGCTCGGCGGCGGCGAGGAACAGATCCGGATCGGGCTTTGCGTACTTCACCATGTCGCGCGTAACGACCACTTGCTTCGACGGATCGACGCCCAATGCTTCGAGATTGACCTGCGCGGTTTCCATGCGCCCGCTCGTCGCGATGGCCCAGCGCGTGCCGGCGTTCGTCAACGCCTGCAGCAATTCGCGCGCGCCGGGCAGCGGACACACCTGCGCGCGCAGCCGCTTGTACGCCTCCGCATGCAACTGACGCAGCCGCTCGACGCGATCCGCGCTGATCTCGCCGTGCGTCTCGCGCAGTAACTGATTGGTGAAGAGTCCGCCGCTCATGCCGATCTTGCGGTGAATGCGCCACACCGACAACTCGATGCCCTCGGCGTCGAGCGCTTCTTTCCACGCGAGCACATGTTGATAGACGCTGTCGACGAGCGTGCCGTCGAGGTCGAATAGAAATGATGTTTCGATGCGCATGGTCTGCTCCCTTTGATCGAGTTCGGGCGTGTCGTATCGCTTCATCATACGCACGATCGGGCGAACAGGCTGTTCCAGGTGCGATAATGGATGTTTGCGCCGCGAGCCGGTTATACCGCGGAATCGCCGCATGAAGTCCCTGAATTTTGCATCAATTACGCATCACGGAGCCTATCTTGACCCGCATCGACAATCCCTCCCGCGATCAGGAGGCAGGCGTGGCCGACTCCACGCAAGACACGACCCGCATCGACGATACGCGCATCGGCGCGGTGCGTCCGCTGATCTCGCCCGCGTTGCTGCTCGATGAACTGCCGGTCACGCCCGGCGTGCAGACCCTCGTCGAGGAAAGCCGCGCGGCCATTGCGAATATTCTGCATGGCCGCGATGACAGGCTCGTCGTCGTCATCGGTCCGTGTTCCATCCACGATCACGATCAGGCGATGGAATACGCAGAGCGTCTGAAGAAAGTGGCGTACGAACTGCGTAACGATCTCTTCATCGTGATGCGCGTGTACTTCGAAAAGCCGCGCACGACGGTAGGCTGGAAGGGCTATATCAACGATCCGCGTCTCGATGGCAGCTTCCGCATCAACGAAGGACTGCGCCGCGCGCGCGAACTGCTTCTCGACATCAGCGGCCTCGGTCTGCCCACCGCGACCGAGTTCCTCGATCTGCTCAGCCCGCAATACATCGCCGATCTCATCGCGTGGGGCGCGATCGGCGCGCGCACGACGGAGAGCCAGAGTCATCGTCAGCTTGCGTCGGGGCTTTCTTGTCCAATCGGCTTCAAGAACGGCACCGATGGCGGCGTGCAGGTTGCCGCCGACGCAATCGTCGCGGCGCGCGCGAGCCACGCGTTCATGGGCATGACAAAGATGGGCATGGCGGCGATCTTCGAGACGCGCGGAAACGACGACTGCCACGTCATTCTGCGCGGCGGCAAGAAGGGGCCGAACTACGACGCCGAAAGCGTCGCGGCGGCGTGCGGCGCGCTCTCCAAGCTCGGCCAGCGCGAACAGGTGATGATCGATTGCTCGCACGCCAACTCGAACAAGTCGCATCTGCGTCAGGTCGATGTCGCGCAGGACATCGCGCGGCAACTGGAGGCGGGCGAACGGCGCATTACCGGCGTGATGATCGAGAGTCATCTGGAAGAGGGCCGTCAGGATCAGAAGCCGGGCGTGCCGCTCAAGCACGGCGTATCGATCACCGATGCATGCCTTGGCTGGACGCAAAGCGAACCTGTGCTCGAACTGCTCGCTCAAGCAGTGAGAAAACGCCGCGCGGGCTGATGACAAGAAGCGTGGGCGCGGCAAGGGAAGCGTTTCCGTTCGCCGCATTCACGGCGACGACGGGCGATGCATCGGAGTTCGATGATCGCGTGATGTGACAAGCCCCTACCGCGCCACCGCCGCATTCAGCGCATTGAGCAACGCCAGCGGATCGAATGGCTTCTTCAACTGAATCGACTTCGGCAATGCGCGACGCTCGTCCTCGCTGAGCGCGAGGTCGTAGCCCGTCACGAACACGACGCCCAGTCCCGGCGTTTTGCGGCACGCCGCGATAGCCAGTTCCACGCCGGACTGCCCGGCAAGATCCACATCCGTCAGCAGCAATTCGAAGCGATGCTCGCGCATGAGCGCCAGCGCTTCATCGACGCTGCCCGCTTCCGTCAGATCCAGCCCGAAGGTGCGCAGCAATTCGGCGGTGCTATCGCGCACGAGTTCGTTGTCTTCGACGAACAGCACGCGCATTCGCGAGAGCGCATCGTTTTGCGCGACGCTCGGCACGCTGACATCGGCGCTGGCAGGCGCGCCCGCCGATGCCCTCATGCGTTGTCCCAGAACCTGCCGCACCTTGCGCGCCAAAGCCTCATGCGTATAAGGCTTGCTCAGCAGATCGATGCCTTCGTCGAGCCGCCCCGCATGCACGATCGCGTTGTCCGTATAGCCCGACGTGAACAGCACCGCGATACCCGGCACGCGTTCACGCGCCTTGCGCGCCATTTCGTTGCTGCGCAGCGGGCCGGGCATCACGACATCGGTGAAGAGCAGATCGACGGGCACGCCGCTTTCGACGATCGCCAGCGCGCTCTGCGCGTCCTTTGCCCGCAGTACGCGATAGCCCAGATCCGCGAGCATCTCGACGACGGTCGCGCGCACTTCCTCATCGTCCTCGACGACGAGAATGGTCTCGCTGCCGCCCTTGGCCGGACCGGCATCGATGGTCGTTTCGATATCCTCTTCCTCGCGCGCGCGCGGCAGATAGATACGCACCGTCGTACCGTGCCCTTGCTCGCTGTACACCTTCACGTGGCCGCCGGACTGCTTGACGAAGCCGTACACCATCGAAAGGCCGAGGCCCGTGCCTTGTCCTTCGCGCTTGGTCGTGAAGAACGGTTCGAACGCGCGTTCCTGCACTTCGGGCGACATGCCCGAACCGGTGTCGGTCACGGCGACCATCACGTACTGGCCGGGCGCGACGTCGGCGTTGCGCATCGCGTAGGTTTCGTCGAGCGATGCATTGCCGGCTTCGATCGTGAGCTTGCCGTGACCGTTCATCGCGTCGCGTGCGTTGATCGCGAGATTGAGCAGCGCGTTCTCGACCTGGAATGGATCGACGAGCGTATTCCACAATCCGCCCGACACGATGGTTTCGATCTCGATGCCATCGCCGAGCGCACGGCGGAACATGTCGTCGAGGCCGCGCACGAAGCGGCCCAGATTCACGACCTTCGGCGCGAGCGGCTGGCGTCGGCCGAACGCGAGCAATTGCGACGCGAGATTCGCGCCGCGCGCGACGCCCGCGAGCGCGCTTCGCACGCGCTGCTCGGGCTTGTCCTGTCCGGCGACGTCTTTCGCGAGCAATTGCAGATTGCCGCCGATCACCTGCAGCAGATTGTTGAAGTCGTGCGCGACGCCGCCCGTCAGCTTGCCGATGGCTTCCATCTTTTGCGCCATGCGCAGCGCTTCTTCGGCGTGGCGCAGCGCGTCGGCGGTTTCGCGGTCGGATGTGACGTCGCGGCCCACGCCATGAATGCGCCGCGTGGCCGGATCGAGCGATACGGTCCACGCGATCCAGCGCCAGCCGCCGTCCGAACGGTTCATCCGGCATTCGTAGCGCACCGGCAAGCCGTTCGCGCGCAGCTTGCCGAGTTCCTCGGCGGCGGCGGACGCGTCGTCGGGATGAAGGAGGTCCATCACCGTGTGCGAATGCAGGCGCTGCGAGTCGAAGCCGAGCACCGTCGTCCATGAAGGACTCACGCGCAGCAGCGCGCCCTCGAAGCTCGCGACGAAGAACAGATCTTCGCTCAACTCCCACAAACGATCGCGATCCGCGACGGCATCCGCGACGCGGCGTTCCAGCGTTTCGTTCAGATCGCGCAGCGCGTCCTGCGCCTTCGTGCGCTGGGCGATCTCGTCCTGCGCGGCCTGAAAGAGCCGTGCATTGTCGATGGCGATCGCCGCTTGCGACGCGATGCCCGTCAGAATGCGCTCCGAGCGCTCCGTGAAGACGCCCGGCTCGGGATGCCCGAAGAACAGCCCGCCGAGCACTTCGCCCGTGCGCGAGAGGACCGGCGCGGCGAGATAGCTGCACACCGCGAGATGGCCCTTCGGCATGCCGTGATGCGGCGCGTTGTGTCCATAGCGCGGATCTTTCGTGATGTCGTCCGAGCGCACGATGCCTTCGCCCGCGAACGTCGGACCGAATACGGCCGTGTTGCGCGGCATCGGAAATTTGGCGAACGTATCCTTCGGCACGCCCGACAGGGTGTAGAGCGTGTAGCTGCCGCCCTTGTCGTCGAGCACGTTGTAGAAGAACGAGCCGAAGGCGGCGCCGGTCAGCTCCGTCGCGGCATCGACGACGACCTGCACCGCGCGGCTCAGATCGAGTTCGCCCGCGACCGCCGTGCCGACGCGATTGAGAATCTCCAGCGTGCGCGATTCGTCGCGCAGCTTCTGTTCGGTCGCGCGACGCAGCCGCGCGAGCCGCAGATTGCTCGCCACGCGCGCGAGCAGTTCGCGTGCGGAAAAGGGCTTGGTCAGATAGTCGTCCGCGCCCGCTTCGAGGCCGTCGACGCGCGCTTCCTCGCCCGCGCGCGCCGAGAGCAGCACGACAGGCGTTTCGCGCAGCGCTTCGTCTTCGCGCAGCGCGCGCACGAGCGCGAAGCCGTCGAGGCGCGGCATCATCACGTCGGAGACGATGACTTCCGGTCGCACGTCGCGCGCGATCGCGAGCGCGGCTTCGCCGTCGGCGGCGACGTTCACGTCGTGGCCCGCCGCGATCAGCATGCGGCGCATGTAGTCGCGCAGATCGGCGTTGTCGTCGACGATCAGCACGCGGCCCGGCAACGCATTGGCGAGCGCCGGGTCGTCGGCCGCGTCCGCGCCGAGCGGCGCGTCTTCCTCGCTTTCGACGACCGGCGGCTCTCCGTCCGGCATCCAGCGCATGGCGGCATCGACATACGAGCGCGCGCGGATGCTCGCTTCGGCATGGGGCGCGGCTTGCGCATCGAACGCCGATTCGCGCGACGAGGGCAGCGTGACGGTGAAGCACGCGCCTTCGCCGAGCGTGCTTTGCACGCGGATCATGCCGCCGTGCAGCTTGACGAGCTCGTGCACCATCGCAAGGCCGATGCCGCTGCCTTCCACCGAACGGCCCGCCGCGCCCGTCACGCGATGGAAGCGCTCGAACACGCGCGTGAGCTCGTCTTCGGGAATGCCGATGCCGGTATCGCGCACGCTCATTTCGATGCTGCGATCGGCGTTCGCGTGCAGCGAGATGCGGATGGCGCCATCGAACGTGAACTTGAACGCGTTCGACAGCAGGTTCATCACGATCTTTTCCCACATGTCGCGGTCGATGTCCGCGATCACCGGCGCCTGCGCGATATCGATCTCGAGGCGCAGGCCGGCCGTTTCGATCGCCGAGCGAAACAGCGACGCGAGCTCGGCGGTGAATACGGCGATATCGGTCGGCTGACGATGCATCTCGATGCGCCCGGCCTCGATGCGCGAGAAATCCAGCAGCGCGTTGACGAGCTTCAGGAGCCGCAGGCCATTGCGATGCATGATCTCGACGAGCCGCAAATCCTCGCGGCCTACGCGTCCGGGACTGGCCAGCAGTTCTTCGAGCGGGCCGAGCATCAGCGTGAGCGGTGTCCTGAACTCGTGGCTGATGTTGGAGAAGAACGTGGTTTTCGCGCGGTCGATTTCGGCGAGCGCTTCGGCGCGGCGGCGCTCTTCCTCGTACGCGTGCGCATAGCCGATCGCCGCGCCGATCTGGCCCGCGACCAGATTCATGAACGCGCGATAGGCGTCGTCGAAAAGCCGGTAGGTTCAACGCCGCGATCAGCACGCCCGCGCGGCCCGTCTCGCCCGAAGGCGCGATGGGCGCGAGCACCGCGCTCGAAGGCGCGACGTTCCACGCGCCGGTCGGCAACGGCGCATCGACGAGGCGTTCGAGGTTCGTCACCACGCGCGGCTGGCCGTCGCGCAGCACGCTTTGAAACGGCCACAGCTCCGCGTGCGACGCATGCAGCGTTGCGGGCGCGGCCGCATGGCCCGGCGCGATGCCGCACGCGCCGGCGAGCGTCGCCATGTCGCCGCCCGGCTCGGCGATGTAGAGCAGCGCGAAGGGCATGTCGCGCGATGCGCCTGAGAGCGCGTTCATCGACAGTTCGCATGCCTCGCGCCACGAGCGCGCATCCGCCGCCGATGCGGCCAGCTCGCGCAGCACGTTAAGTTGACGTTCGCCGAGGACGCGCTGCGTGTCGTCGCTGTTCGCGCAGATGATGCCGCCCGCGCCGCCGCGGTCATCGGGAATCGGGCTATAGGAGAACGTGTAATACGTTTCCTCGGGAAAGCCGTTGCGCTCCATGATGAGGAGCTTCTGTTCGACGAATGTCCCTTCGATGCCCGCGAGCGCCGTGTCGAGCAGCGGGCCGATATCGTTCCAGATTTCGCGCCACACGACCGAGGTCGGCTGGCCGAGCGCATGCGGATGCTTGCCGCCGATGATCGACTTGTACGCGTCGTTGTAGAAGAAAAGCAGGTCCGACCCCCAGCCGACCCAGATCGGCTGGCGCGACGTCAGCATGATGCGGATGGCCGTCTTGAGACTTTGCGGCCAGTTTTCGGGCGAGCCGAGCGCGGTCTGCGTCCAGTCGAAACCGCGGATGAGCGCGCCCATTTCGCCGCCGCCCAGGAGGAAGCTCGGGTCGAGCCCGTTCATCCTCGTATCCGCGATCAGGTTTTCGGCTTTCATCGACGCTTGATCTCCTCGCCCGGCCTCTCGATGGGGCGATGCAGGTTTGTCAGGGACGCTGCCCGTCGTAGGGTTCGAATCGTTCATGTGCGCTTCCGGACGCGGGTGCGAACGATACCGGATTCTCGCACGGAAAACCCATTTTCTTGCAATGGCCGCACGCGCGTCAGCCCCGTCCTGCAAGGCGTTCGGGACAGTGCGGCACGGGATTTGCTGGACGTGTCGCTCAAATCGATAACGTGCGCGTGACCGTCAGGCGCCAGCATCACATCAAGCGAAACCATGTCCAGACCGATGCCTAAAGCCCCCTCGACATCAGGCGCAGGCGCGCACGAAGACTTCGATATCTACGCGTCGTATGTGGTGAATGCGACGGGCCTGCACATCGGCACGCTGAAGGTCGTGAGAAAGCGCGACAAGCGCGTGCTCTATCCGTTCGATGGCTGCGAGACCATCGGCCCGTTCGAATCGAGCGAGGACGCGCGGCGGGCAGCCGAAGCGCTCGGCCACCGCATCGTCGCCGCGGATCTCGCCAATCCCGAGCCATGATCCGCGCTCGCGCATTGTCCTATGACATGCGCTTTCGACGCAGGCGGAACGTCTCATCCCCGTGAGCGCGTCGAGGCTGCGAGCCGCGCGGTAAGAAGCCCCGGCGATTCCATAGATGATCGGCAAGAATGGCCCGCGCGCTCGGGAAAACCCCAGCGCCGTCATCGTCCTAGGACATGCCAGGCAAGCGGCATGCGTCTGTATCTTGATCTCAAGGCGGTGCATGGCGCGCGAACTCGAGCGCAGCACCGGGTCCATGACGCATCCGGAAGACGACTATGAGTGACGTGCAACCATCCACGAGGCAGGGTCAACACGCGGCGCCCGATGAGACGCCCTCGCGCGCGCCGATTCGACGCGCCATGGCCGCCTCGGCAATAGGCAATGCGACCGAGTGGTTCGACTACGGCATCTACAGCTACGGCCTGACCTACATTTCGGCCGCGCTCTTTCCCGGCAGTACCGCGCAAGCCACGCTCTTCGCCCTCGCCACGTTCGCGATTTCGTTTCTCGTGCGTCCGCTCGGCGGCGTCTTCTGGGGACCGCTCGGCGATCGTCTCGGCCGCAAGCATGTGCTCGCGCTGACCATCATCATCATGTCGATGGCGACGCTGCTCGTCGGCTTGCTGCCTTCATATGGAAGCATCGGCATATGGGCGCCCGTGGCGCTCGTCGCGTTGCGCATGATCCAGGGCTTCTCGACGGGCGGCGAGTATGGCGGCGCGGCCACGTTCATGGCCGAATACGCGCCCGATCACAAGCGCGGCTTTTGCGGCAGCTTTCTCGAATTCGGCACGCTCGCGGGCTTTTCGCTCGGCGCGTTCCTGATGCTCGGCTGCTCGGTGCTGCTCGGCAACGACGCGATGCACGCGTGGGGATGGCGCCTGCCGTTTCTCGTCGCGGCGCCGCTCGGTCTCATCGGACTGTATCTGCGCTCGAAGATGGAGGACACGCCGGTGTTTCGCGAATGCGCCGAAGCGGCGGAGCGAGAGCATCAGACGGGTGTGTCGTTGGGCGAACTGTTCGCGAGCTACTGGAAGCCGCTCTTGCAGCTCGGCGGGCTCGTCGTGGCGCTCAACGTCGTGAACTACGTGCTGCTCGCCTATATGCCGACGTTCATGAAGAAAGAGCTCGGCATGAGCGACAACCTCTCGCTGCTGCTGCCGCTCATCGGCATGCTGTCGATGATGGTGCTGCTGCCGTTCGCGGGCGCGCTGTCGGATCGTATCGGACGCAAGAAGGTGTGGTGGCTTTCGCTCGTCGGCATCTTCGTCGCGGCCGTGCCGATGTTCTCGCTGATGACCCATGGCATTGCCGGCGCGCTGATCGGGCTTGCGGTGCTGGGGCTGCTGTATGTGCCGCAACTCGCGAGCATCTCCGCGATGTTTCCGGCGATGTTCCCGACGCAGGCGCGGTATGCGGGGATGGCGATCGCCTATAACGTGTCGACGTCGATCTTCGGCGGCACCGCGCCGATGGTCACCGATTGGCTGATCGGACGCACCGGCAGCACGCTGGTGCCGGCGTATTACATGATGGGGGCTTGTGCGGTTGGCGCGGTTGCGTTGGTGTTCGTTACCGAGACGGTCGGGTGTTCGCTGCGCGGGCGGGGGATTCCTGGGGCCGGGACTGGTGCTGGTGCCGGGACGCAGCGGGACGATATGGCGCATGACGTGTTGCCCGAGCATCGGCATGCTTGATGTTTTTTTCGCCGGATCCCGTTTTCGCGTTGGACCATTAGCGCAGGGGCAACGCTAATAAACCGAAAGCAAAACGGGATCCGGCGAAATCCACCGTAGAGAAAGCAAACCTCAGTGCGCCACTTTCACCTTATCGTTCCCACTCAAAACCCGCGCCTGCAGCAAGATCACGAGCAGTAGAAACGCACCGCGAATCACCGACTGCCAGTAGGCGGAAAGCGAAATGAACCCGAGCCCGTTCTCGAAGTTGAGCAGATTGAACACGAGCCCGAGCAACGCGACGCCCGCGACGGTCATCGCGATGGACCCATCGCCGCCGGTCAGCCGCGTGCCACCGAGCACGACCGCGGAAATCGCGAACAGCTCCCATCCGACGCCTTCATTCGGCTGTCCGGCGCCGAACTGCGCGGCCAGAATCGCACCGGCGATGCCCGCAAGCAAGCCGCTCAGCGCATACACCATGACGAGCGTGCGGTCCACGTTCAAGCCCATCAGCCGCGACGCTTCCTCACTTCCGCCGATGGCGAGCGCATGCCGCCCGAAGCGCGAACTGCGCAGCGCGATCCATCCGGCAAACGCGGTCAGCGCCGACACGATGCCCGGTATCGGCAAGCCGAACAGATCGCCCTGACCGAATGCGGCGAAGTTCGAATCCGATGAAATGCCGACCGCGTCGTTATGCCCGAGCAGCAACGCAAGCCCATGCGCGCCGAGACTCGTCGCGAGCGTGACGATGAACGGCAGGATCCGCATATGCGTGATGACGAGCCCGTTGAGCACGCCCACCGCGAGGCCTGCGAGCGAGCCGGCAAGCACCGCGGCCAGCCCGCCATGCGGGCTCGCCAGCGCCGACACCACGCTCGCGAGCGCGGCCACCGCGCCGACGGACAGATCGATGCCGCCCGTGATGATGACGAACGCCATGCCGATCGAGATCAGCAGGAACATCGAGTTGTATCGCCAGAACGACGTGATGTTGTACGCGTCCGCGAAATGTTCGTAACGCATGACGCCGAGCACGAGCAGCGCCGCGAGCGCGATGAGAATCGGCAAGTTCTTTTTCATGTCGACGTTCAACCTCGCTTGCGTTGCACGTACACCGCGACGATGATGATCGCGGCCTTCAGCACCAGCGCGGCGGCATCCGGAATGCCGTGCGCGAGCAGCGTATAACGCAGCAACTGGATGATGAGCGCGCCGATCAGCGTGCCCGTGATATACGCCTTGCCGCCCGTCAACGCGGTGCCGCCGACCGCGACCGCCGCGATCGCATCGAGCTCCACGCCGAGACCGACGACATTCGCATCCGACGACGAATTCACCGAGATCGAAATCAGCCCGGCTAGCCCGGCGAGCGCCGCGCATACGGTGTACGCGATCATCTTCACGCGCGCGGTCGGAATGCCCGAGAGATACGCGGCGTCCTCATTGCCGCCCGTCACGAGCAGGAACTTGCCGAACAGCGTCTTGCGCACGATCCACGTAAAGAGTGCGACGAGCACGAGCATCAGGAGAATCTGGAACGGCACGCCCGCGATCTTGCCGAGCGCGATCCATTGAAACGCGGGATTCGTGAACGCCTGAAGGCTCCCATCGGTGACGACTTGCGCGATGCCGCGGCCCGCGATGAAGAGCACGAGCGTCGCGACGATCGGCTGCACGTTCAGTCGCGTCACGAGAAAGCCGTTGAAGACGCCGCATAACGCGGCGGCGACGATCGGCAGCGTGAACGCAAGCACGATGCCGAGCGGCCCGTCGATGTTCATGAAGAGCATCGGCGCGAGCGCACCGGCTATCGCCATCGACGCGCCCACGGACAGGTCGATGCCGCCCGTCGCGACGACGAGCGTCATGCCGATGCCGACGATCACGATCGTCACCACTTGCGTGAGATTCACGTTGAACGTCTGCAGCGAAACGAAGTGCTGCGTGAAGATCAGATTGAAGACGATCATCGCGAGCAGCACGGCGACTTCGCGCTGAATCGCCACGCCACGCTTCTTCTTTGCCGATGCCTGCACGATCGGCGCGGCCCGTTGCGTATCATCGATCATGTTTCGCTTCCTCTACCGCCTCGGCGAGCGTCGACTCCGCGCCCGCGCCATACGCGATCGCATCCATGATCGACGCCTCGTTCATCTGCGCGCCGTCTAGTTGCGCGACCGTTTCGCCGTCGCGGATCACGACTGCGCGATCCGCCACTGCCGTGAGTTCTTCCAGTTCCGATGCGGACAGCAGCACCGCCATGCCGGCATCGCGCAATTCGCGCACGATCTTCGCGACGTCGGCTTTCGCGCCCACGTCGATGCCGCGCGTGGGCTCGTCGAGCAGCAAGAGGCGAGGGTGCGTCGCGAGCCAGCGCGCGAGCAGCACCTTCTGCTGATTGCCGCCGGAAAGTTCGCGTATCGGCTGATCGGGCGAGCGTAGCTTGATGCCGAGCGATTCGATGAAGCCATCGACGATCTCGCGCTGCTTCGCGACATCGACGACGCCGCGTTTCGTCAGCGCAGGCAGGCAGACGAGCGTGAGGTTGTCGCGCACGGAAAGCTCCGGCACGATGCCTTCGGCCTTGCGATCTTCCGTCAGATACGCGACGCCGCGCGCGATCGCATCTTTCGGCGATTTGAACGATGCTGGCTCGCCGTTTATATCGAGCGTTCCTTTCGCCGGGCGATCCGCGCCGAAGAGCAGGCGCATCGTTTCCGTGCGGCCCGAGCCGAGCAGGCCCGCGAGGCCGACCGCTTCGCCCGCGTGAACATCGAGCGATACGTCCGTGACCTTCGCGCCCGCCGCGAGCCCTTGCGCCGCGAGCGCGACCGGACCGCGCTTCGCGAGATTCGCTTCCTTCACCGCGCTGTCTTCATGCACGACGGCGGCGAGCGTGCGGCCGAGCATCGTCGTGACGAGCTTCAGCTTGTCCATCTGCTGCATCGTGTTTTCGGCGACGGTCTGGCCGTCGCGCATCACCGTGACGCGATCGCACAGCGCATAGAGTTCATCGAGCCGATGCGAGACGAAGATGACCGCGCGCCCGTCGTCGCGCAAGCGGCGCACGACGGTGAAGAGCAGCTCGACTTCGCGCTCGTCGAGCGAGGACGTCGATTCATCCATGATGACCATCTTCGCATCCGACGACACCGCGCGCGCGAGCGCGACCATCTGCTGAATCGCGGTGGAATAGTCGCGCACGGGCTTTCTCACATCGATACGCAATCCGAACGATTCGAGCAATTCGCTCGCACGCCGTTGCACTATCTTCCAGTCGATGAGACCGAAACGGCGCGGCTCGCGCCCGAGAAAGATGTTTTCCGCGACGGAGCGGAAAGGCACGAGATTGATCTCCTGATAGATCGTGCTGATGCTCGCTTCGCGCGCTTCCTTCGGCGTGCGGAAATCGACTTCGCGGCCATCGAAGCGAATCGTGCCCGCGCTCTTGCGATACGCGCCCGTGAGAATCTTGATGAGCGTGGACTTGCCCGCGCCGTTCTGGCCGATGAGCGCGTGCACTTCGCCCGCTGCGACGGTCAGGCGCGCGCGCTTCAACGCAGCGACGCCGCCGAACGCGATATCGATGTCCTGCATGTCGAGAAGGGGAGTCTGAGCCATGCGTGATATCCGTCGAAATGAAAAAGCGAGCGCCTCCGATCAGACGCCCGCAAGTCACACACACACTTCGCTCAGTACCCGTACTGCATGCTTGCGTCGACGTTGCTCTTGTCGTAGAAGCGATCCGAGACCTTCACCCACGGCGGCACCGTTTCGCCCTTCGCGTACTTCTGCGCGACGTCGCATGCGAGCGGTCCGAAGAACGGGCTGGATTGCACGCTCGCGCCGAGCTCGCCCGCCTTGATCGCTTCGAGGCCGCCCTTGGTGCCGTCGATCGTCACGAGAACGATATCCTTGCCCGGCTGCTTGCCCGCCGCCTTGATCGCCGCGATCGCGCCGAGCGCCATTTCGTCGTTGTGCGCGTAGACCGCGGTCACGTCGGGATGCGCCTGCAAGAGCGTCTCCATCACCTGACGGCCCTTGTCGCGCGCGAAGTCGCCGCTTTGCGACGCAACGATCTTCATGCCGGGATTCTTCGCGATGACATCGTCGAAGCCTTTCTTGCGATCGTTCGCGGCGGACGCGCCCGTCGAGCCTTCCAGCTCGATGATGGTCGCCTTGCCGTTGGTCGCCTTCACGAGCCAGTCGGCGGCGCGCTGACCCTGATCGATGAAGTCCGAGCCGATGAACGTGATGTAGTCCTTGCCCGCCTTCGCCATCGACTGATCGATGTTGCGGTCGACCAGAATCACGGGAATGCCGGCTTTCTTCGCCTGCATCACGACCGGCACGAGCGGCTTTTCCTCGCGCGGCGGGAAGACGAGCAGATCGACGTGCTGCGCGATCATGCTCTGGATGTCCGAGACCTGCTTCGCCGCGGAACTGTTGGCGTCGGTCATGACCATCTGCCAGCCGCATTTCGCCGCGATGTCCTTGAAGCTCTTCGTCTCCGCGAGACGCCACGGATTATTGCTCTCGGTCTGCGCAAAGCCGACCTTCAACGGCTTCTTGTTCGGGATCTTCGGCAGGCCGTCGTCGGCGGCGTGGGCGGCGGTGAAGCCGGCCGCGAGCGTGAGTGCGGTCAGGGCGGTCAGTGCGGCAGCGAGCGGGCGCAGGCCCAGGCGCGATTTCTTATCTAATGACAGCATGTCTTCCTCCATTGAATGGTTAGGCTTTTTCTAATGACGCCGATGCTTGGTGTTGCCCGGTCTGCCTGCTGCGAGAGTCAAACTGCGTACCGCGTTCCGTGCGAATGCGGCGATTGCTTCAGCGCATTTCATTAACGATCAATCGCTAATATTATTAATGGCCAACTGTTTCGCCTCGGTGTTTTCCGCGACGGAGCCGCGCTCGATCAGCGGTCCGTCCAGCTTCACGGTGCGACGCCGAACGGGCGCGCCCGCGGCCCGGTTCTCTTCTTCCTGCAGCAGCGTCTCGACCGCCCAGCGCCCTAGCTCATAGTTCGGCAGCACGACGGTCGAAAGCGGCGGATGCGTATGCCGCGCGATTTCCTGATCGTCGTAGCCGAGCACGGATACATCGTCGGGCACGCGCAGTCCGAGCTGCTTCAACGCCTCGATCGCGCCGAGCGCCATCAGGTCGTTCGCGCAAAAGATCGCGGTCGGCGGATTCGGCTCGCGCATTAGCGAGAGCGTCTGTTCGAAGCCGGTGTCGGGACTCCAGTCGCCTTCGCGCACCAGTTCCGGCGCGAACGGCAGATCGGCTGTGGCGAGCGCGGTCCGATAGCCCTTCAGACGATCGCGGGCCGCGTCCTGCCACGGCTCGCCGTTGATATAGCCAATGCGCTTGTGCCCCGCGGCCAGCAGATGATCCGTCGCGGTGTGCCCGCCCGCGACTTCCGCCGGCACCACCGAAGACACGCTCGCATCGCTCGTGTAGCAGTTGAGCAGCACGGTCGGCACCTTGGCGAGCACGGCCGGCAGCGTGACGCGGCGGGTATAGACCGTCGCGTAGATCACGCCGAGCACGTTCGGATTGCCGAGCGTCGCGTCGAGCACGCGCGCCTCGATCTCCGCATTGCCGTGCGTCGAATAGACGGCGAGCATGCGCCCGTTGGCGAAGGCCGCGTCCCGCGCGCCGTCGATGCTTACGACCGGATGTGGGCTCGTCGAAATTTCGTCGGCGAGATAGACGATCAGATTGCGCTCGCGCTGGCTATCGAGCGCGGCGACCGGTTCGCGCTGCGTCATGCGATAGCCGAGATCTTGCGCGGCGCGCAGCACCTTGTCGCGCGTGGTGTCGGAGAACTTCGCGCCGCTTGCGTTGTTCAGCACGAGCGAGACCGTCGATTGCGAGACTCCGGTGAGCTTCGCGATGTCGGTCATCGTCGGGCGGCGTTGCGTGGATTTTTTCATTGTGCGTGCCGCGCCGGGCGGCTGAACTCTGCGCGAAACCTGTCTCGCGGGCCGGAGAAACTTGCCACTAATATTAGTGATGAACGACGCGGAAAGCACGTTTTTATTGGTCATTTCTGCTCAGGGTTTTCACTGGTTATTACTAATAATATTGACGAGCGGATTACACGCATGCGATTCTGTTTTCGGACTCGCAACGAGGAGAAAGTGCATGGGCAAGTACGATGAGAGCGCGCGAGACGCGCTCGCCGAAGCGTTCGAACGAGACGGCTTCGTCCTGCTGCGCGATCATTTCCCGCGCGCGACGATCGACGCATGGCGCGATGCGTTCGCGCCGCTTCTGCAACCGCACGTCGATGCAGCGCGCGAGGCGTCGGCGAGCGGCAATCGCGGACCGGGCCGCTATTACGTCACCCTGCCGTTCGAAGGCGAGTTCGCGGACCCGTCGGTCTTTTGCGATGAAGACATCGTCGGGATCGTCGAACGCGTGGCCGGGCGCGATCCGGTGATGTGCCAGCTCGCCACCGACACCCCGGTGCTCGGCTCCGAGTTCCAGGACTGGCATCGCGATACGCCGCCGCTCTTCGACGATGCGCCGGAAACGCCTTCGTTTCAGCTAGCGGTGAATTTCCCGCTCGTCGATGTCGATGACCGCAACGGTCCGCTCGAAACGACGCGTGGCACGCATCGCATGTCGCGCGATGAGGCGCTGGCCGGTCTCGAAGCAGGGCGCTTCCCCGCCGAGCGCGTGCCGATGAAAGTCGGCGACGTGATGATTCGCGATGTGCGCGGCCTGCATCGCGGTACGCCGAATCTCATCGGCGAGCCGCGTCCGATGGTCGTGATCGGCTACAGCCGCGCGTGGTATTTCCGGCCCGAGGTGCATATCGACGTGCCGCGCGACGTCTTCGCCGCGTTGCCTCCGCGCGCGCGGCGGCTGCTGCGCTTCAATCCTCAGGTGGAAACGACGGCGCGCACCTTCGACGAAAGCTATCGGCAGTTTGCATATTGAGCGCCGCGCCGTCCGATCCCCTCGTCGAACTGCGTCATGGCGCGCGGCGCGTGCTGCTTGCGCCGCACGTGGGCGGATCGATCGCGGCCTTCGACGAAACGCGCGACGGACGTACGATCGACTGGTTGCGTCCCGCGACGCCCGCCGCGCTGGCCGCACGCGATCCGCTCGGCATGGCGAGCTTTCCGCTCCTGCCGTACTGCAATCGCATCCGCGATGCGCGCTTCGTGTTCGACGGTGCGCTCATCGATCTTTCCGGCGACGGCAACGCCTTTGCGCACGCGCTGCACGGCAACGCGTGGCGCTTGCCGTGGCGTGTCGGCGATGTGTCGGACGCGCGCGCGCGTCTGCATTTTTTGCACGAACCCTCGCGCGATGCCGCGCGTCACTGGCCGTTCGCATACGAGGCGACGCAGGACATCGCGCTCGATGACCACACGCTAAGCGTGACGCTCT
Organism: Caballeronia sp. AZ7_KS35; assembly: GCF_023631045.1. Classification (NCBI taxonomy): domain Bacteria; kingdom Pseudomonadati; phylum Pseudomonadota; class Betaproteobacteria; order Burkholderiales; family Burkholderiaceae; genus Caballeronia; species Caballeronia sp. AZ7_KS35. The sequence continues at coordinate 174,974 of NZ_JALQDV010000042.1, forward strand.
CCGCGCGCAACCTGTCCGATCGGCCGATGCCGTTCGGCATGGGACATCACCCGTACTATCCGCGCACGCGCAATACGCGCGTTCACGCACGCGTCGCGTCGATGTGGCACAGCACGCCCGATCTGCTGCCCACGCATGCGGGCGCGCATCCGTGCGTCGATGCGATGGCGTCGCAAGAAGGCATGCCCGCCGATGCCTTCGATCTCGACAACAACTTCGCCGGTTGGTCGCGCACGGCGACGATCGCGTGGCCCGACGAACGCCGCGCGGTCACGCTCAGCGCGCAAGCGCCGTTCGATGCCCTGGTGGTGTATGCACCGAAGTCGCATCCCGATTTGCTCTGCGTTGAGCCGGTGAGCAACGTGGCGGACTGGGTCAATCTCGATGTCGACCGCGCCGCGAAGGGCGGCGCGGTGCTGGAACCGGGCGAGTCGGTCAGCGCGACATTCGCCTGGACGACTCACACGGAATAAGGCGTCGCGCCTACTGACCGAAGAAAACGTTGCAGTTCGCCGGGCTGCAGTCGCTATCGCGATGTCCGCTCGCGGAGGCGGGCTTCATGCCGCCATACGCGGAGTCGCCGCCGGAGGCTTGTTGCGGCGTCGCGGCGGTTTGCGTCTGAGATTCATCGGGCATGGCCTGCGACATGTACATCGGGCGCATCGTCTGGACGAGTTGCTGCGCATCGGCGGGCATGCCTTGCGCGTGCGCGACACCGATTCCTGACACGACCGCGCATGCTGCCATCATCGCGAGAAATTTCGGGTTGATCTTTGCCTTCATGTTCCAGCTCCTTGAAACGAATGCACAAGCAGCCGGGAACGCGAGTCTCGGACTCCTTGCCGCTTTGCCGATGGACGGATGAATGGATCGAGCGCGGGCTCGCTTCGTCCGACGCGACAAATGACGACGCACCGGGCGCGACGAATGGCGCTCGGGGATTACCTTACGGCGATGGGAAGGCGCGAGAAATCCCTATCTGGCAGGGATACCTTGGTGGGGATAGGCGTGCGGGTTTAAAGAAGAAGCACGAAAAACGCGCCCGGACTTGCGAAAGTCCGGGCGCGCCGAAACGTGGAAACTCAATACGTTTATTCCGACTTGCCGGAGGTGCCGCTCGACATGTTCGATCCCGAGCTGCCCTTCTTGTGCATCTTGCTGCTGCCCTTGGACGAATCCATCGTGTTCGAGCCCGATGCGCCCGACGTCGAGCCGGTTACACCGTTGCTGTTCGGCGTGCCCATTCCGGTGCCGCCCTGACCGGCCCCGTTGCCGCCCGCCGTGCCGCCACCCGCGCCGCCGCCGCCGGCACCGCCGCCCGCGCCTTGCGCGAATGCCGCGCCCGACAAGCCCAGAATCATGGCCGACACAATCAAACTTCTCTTGGCGTTCTTCATGGTTTCCTCCCGTTGATCAATGATCTCGATGCGCGCCGCCTTGCGCAAAGCTGCGGCGTCGCCGATTACATTGCGCAATCACCGTGCCGCGGGAAGAAATCGAATTGTCATGCAGTCGCCTCGTCACACCACTCGATGGCCCACGCCCGCGCGCAATGGACGGCATCCGACTCGCTCGCGAACGCATCCAGCTCGCCGGATTCGAATACTTCCGCATGCGCGGTGCGCTCGTCCGCCGGACGCGTGATGCGTGCGTGCGCGTAGTAGCTGCCGTCTTCGTCGTGATGGGCGGTGCAGTCGATGTGAAACGTCTTGTAGTCGAATCGCATGAAAGGCTCCGAAAGAGATTGCGAGGGCAGGCGCGAAGCGTGCGATGCCGTGATTACCTTTGACTCCGCGCCTCTCGTGAGGTACTGTATAAACATACAGTACCATAATCAAGATGGATCTCTCCGAAAAGCTCGAAATTCTCGCCGACGCCGCCAAATACGACGCGTCGTGTGCGAGCGGCGGCGCGCCCAAACGCGAGTCGCGCGGCATCGATGGCCTCGGCGCGAGCACCGGCTCCGGCATCTGCCATAGCTTCACGCCCGACGGGCGCTGCGTCTCGCTGCTCAAGATTTTGCTGACGAACTTTTGTCTGTACGACTGCCGGTACTGCATCAATCGCCGGTCCAGTAACGTGCCGCGTGCGCGCTTCACGCCGGAAGAAGTCGTTACGCTCACGCTGGATTTCTACCGTCGCAATTACATCGACGGGTTGTTTCTCAGTTCCGGAGTGATTCGTTCGTCGAACTACACGATGGAGCAGCTCGTTCTCGTCGCGAAATTGCTGCGTGAGCAGCACGGATTTCGCGGCTACATCCATCTGAAGACGATTCCCGATGCCGATCCAGAACTCATCGCGCAAGCGGGACGCTATGCCGACCGTCTGAGCGTAAACATCGAATTGCCGACGGAAATCAGCCTCGAGCGGCTCGCGCCGGAAAAGAGCGGCCGCACGATCAAGCTGGCGATGGGCAACATCCGCGTCGCGCGCGAGGAATCGGAAGCGGAGCCGCGCGCGCCGAAGTTCGCGCCGGCGGGGCAGAGCACGCAGATGATCGTCGGCGCCGATGAAACCGACGACCGCACGATCCTCGGCACCGCCGAAACGCTGTACGGCTCTTATCAGCTAAAGCGCGTGTATTACTCGGCGTTCAGCCCGATTCCTGACAGCCCCTCGGGCGTGCCGTCGAAAGCGCCGCCGCTCTTGCGCGAGCATCGGCTGTATCAGGCGGATTTTCTGATGCGCGGCTACGGTTTCGCCGCCGCCGAACTGCTCGGCGATGCCGGCAACCTTCCGCTCGATGTCGATCCGAAACTCGCGTGGGCGCTTGCGCATCGCGAGCGCTTTCCCGTCGATCTGAACGCCGCGCCCGCGCGCATGATCGCGCGCGTGCCGGGCATCGGCATGCGCAACGCGAAGCGCATCGTGGAGTTGCGGCGCGAGCGGCGCGTGCGCTATCACGATCTCGTGCGGCTGCGCTGCGGCATGGACAAGGTGAAGCCGTTCGTCGTCACGGCGGATTACCGGCCGCCGCTCGACGAAGCGCCTTCGGACAGTCTGCGGCGCGCGCTCGCGACCGGCCCGGTGCAGCTCTCGCTGATCTGATGCACGTCATCGCCATCGACGACGAATTCGACGCCTGGCGCGTCGCCGCGCTCGATGCGCTCGCGCAAAAGCTCCCGCCCGAATCGATCGACTGGCGTACGGCTCAGGCGGAGCCGGCGTTGTTCAACGAGTCGGCGCGATCGGCAAAAGCGGCGAAGGCAGCGGATGCGCCGCCTATCCGCGTGTCGCGCGAACTCGCATCGCTGCTGAAAGACGCCGCGCATTTTCGCGACGCGCGCCGCTGGAGCTTTTTATATCGCGTGCTGTGGCGCTGGGCGCAGGGCGACCGCTCGGTGGCATCGCCCGCCGATGAAGACGGCGCGCGCCTCTACAAGATGGCGAAGGCGGTGCGCCGCGCGCAGCACGACATGATCGCGTATGTGCGCTTCCGGCAGCGCGACGCGTCGCTCGGCGCGCCGGAATTCGTCGCGTGGTACGAGCCGGATCACGACGTGCTCGCGTGGGGGCGGAGCATTTCGCCGCGCGCATGGGACGCTCGACGTGGCTCATCGCAACGCCCGACGGCGCCGCGATGTTCGACGGCGAGCGCCTGCAACTGGAGCGCGGCCGCGCGCGGGCGTCGGATCATGCGGCGGTCTTGCCGGATGCCGCCGAAGCGCTCTGGATGACCTACTACCGCAGCATCTTCAATCCGGCGCGACTGAACGAATCCGCGCTCGAACAGCATATGCCGGTGCGTTTCTGGAAAGGGCTGCCGGAAGGCGCACTGATCCCGAAGCTCGTCAGCGATGCGCGCGGCGGCGCGCGACGCGTCGCGCAGGCGCAAAACGTCGGCGCGCTCGGCGGCAAGGCGGTTCAGGTCGATGCGCTCGCAGCGCAGCCGGAGCGGGACGCGCCCACATCGCTCGATACTTGCCGCCGCTGCGATCTGTGGCGCAACGCGACGCAGGCAGTGCACGGCGCCGGTCCGTCCGATGCGCGCATCATGCTGCTCGGCGAACAGCCCGGCGATCAGGAGGATCTGAAGGGCGAGCCGTTCGTCGGACCGGCCGGGCAACTGCTTCAGGACGCGATGCAGCGTGCCGGCGTCGTGCGCGAGCATGTCTATCTGACCAATGCGGTGAAGCACTTCAAATGGGAGCCGCGCGGCAAGCGCCGTCTGCACAAGACGCCCGCGCAGCAGGAGGTCGAAGCCTGTTCGTACTGGCTCGAACAGGAACTGCACGACGTCGGCGCGAAGGTGATCGTCACGCTCGGCGCGACCGCGTTGGCCGCGCTTTTCGGACGGCGCGCGACGCTTTCGGCGCATGTCGGGCGCGTCGTGCCGTATCGGGACAAGCTGGTCGTCGCGACGTATCACCCGTCCTACGCGCTGCGCCAGAACGACGAAGCCGCGCGCGAAAAAACCGTCGCGGCTATCGTTGCGGCGCTGGAGCTGGCGTCGTCGTTGAAGGCCTAGCGCGCTCAGAACGCCGCGCGCACGACGCCGCCATCCGCGCGCAACGCCGCGCCGTTCGTCGCCGATGAAAGCTCCGAGCACACGTACGCCACCATGCTGCCGATTTCCTCGGGCGTGATGAAGCGCTTGAGAATCGACGTGGGCCGCGCTTCTTCGAAGAACTGCTTCTCGAATTCGCCGAAGCTCTTGCCGCCCGACAGTTTCTCGACGAACTCGGTGACGCCTTCGGAACTCGTCGGCCCCGGCAGCACCGAATTGACGGTCACGCCGGTGCCCGCGCAGGTTTCCGCGAGGCCGCGCGCGAGCGAAATCTGCGCCGATTTGGTCACGCCGTAATGAATCATCTCGACGGGAATCTGAATGCCGCTCTCGCTGCTGATGAACACGACGCGGCCCCAGTTCTTCTCCTTCATCTTCGGCAGATACGCGCGCGACAGGCGCACGCCCGACATCACGTTGGTGTTGAAAAAGCGCAGCCATTCGTCGTCGGGAATCTCTTCGAACGGCTTCGGATCGAAGATGCCCATGTTGTTCACGAGAATATCGACGTGCGGAAAGCGCTTTACGAGCGCGTCGACTTGCGCTGCGTCGGAGACGTCGCCGGCGAAGCCTTCGCCCTGCGCGTTGGGCACGAGTTCGCGCAGTTTAGCCAGCGCCGCATCGACAGACGCCTGCGAACGGCCGTTGATGATCACGCGCGCGCCTTCACGCGCGAGCGCCACGGCAATGGCATGTCCGATGCCCTTCGTCGATCCGGATACCAGCGCGAGCTTGTTGCCGATCTTGAGATCCATATCTGCTCCTTCGATTGGGTTGGCGGAATGCGCCGGCGATTTCGCCACGACGCGTTCCGGGATGTTAGCCATAAGCGCAGTACGTTGCTGAAGCCGCGTCCGGCAAGCGTTCGCCGCCCGTGAAACCCCGCGACATAAATGCTCGATGGCTTCCGCCGCGGTCATCGTCCATAGTTGCGTCCAGCGTGAAACGAAGCAGATGCAGCAGCGAGAACCGAGCCGTGTCACGCATCCACGAATCCACACAGGAGGTGCAACATGTCCAGCCCGATCAACTTGTTCAAGAAAGTGCGCGGCGCGGCGCTCGCCGGTTTCGTCGTCGGCACGGCGCTGCTTGCGGGATGCGCGAGCAATCCGGCGCAGGCATCGAATCAGTACGGGCAGTACGTGCAGACCGTCGCGGCTGCGCCCGCCGTGCGCCCCGACACGATCTACGTCTACGCATTCGCCAGCGACGCGAACGACGTCAAGCTCGACAATCACGGCCTGATTTCGAAGCTCGGCTCGGCGATGTCCGGCGATTCGCAAGCGCGGAAGCAGACGCAAGACGCCATCGCGGCGCGCCAGGAAGTCGCGAACGAAATCGTCGCCAAACTGCAATCGATGGGTCTGCCCGCGATCCGCGCCGACGTGCCGCCGCCGCAAGATCGGAGCGTGCTCGTCGTCGAAGGAAGCATCAATACGATCGATGCGGGCAATCGCCGCCGCCGCATGGTGATCGGCCTCGGCGCGGGCGAAAGCAAGGTCGGCGCGACGGTGCAGGTCGTCCTCAAGCCCGCGAACGGCGTGCCGCAACTGCTCGAACAATTCGACGCGAAAGCCGACAGCGGCCACGCGCCGGGCGTCGCGGAAATGGCGGGCGTCGGCGCGGCGGCGGGGCACGTCGCGACATCGCTCGCGGTGTCGGGCGGGCTGCACGCGGTGTCGGAGACGAAGCACGCGGATGTGTCGTCCGATGAAAAGCGCCTCGGCGACACCATCGCCAAGCAGATCGCCAAGCTCGGCCAGGAGCAGGGCTGGATGCCGGCGAAGAGCTAAGGAAAGCGGCGGCCGTTGCGCGGTCCGGAACGTGCTTGCACTAGAATCCGGACGAATGTTCGCTTCGCGAGGCTGCGCATGCCGACGATTGCCCTGATTGTCCTGACCGTTGTCGTGACGCTCGTCGTCGTGCTGGTGATCGCGAATCTGACGAGCGGCGAAAAGAAGATCGAGCACAGGATCGAACGGCTGTACGCGAGCGACGACCCGCAGTTTCTCCGTTCGATGGGTTTGCTGCTCGGTCCGCCCGTGGTCGGCGGCAACCGCTTCGAGGTGCTCGTGAACGGCGACGAGATTTTCCCGTCGATGCTCGAAGGCATTCGCGCGGCGCGAGAGACGATCACCTTCGAAACCTTCATCTACTGGTCGGGCGCGATCGGCGAGCAAATCGCGCAGGCGCTCTCCGACAAGGCTCGCGCGGGCGTATCGGTGCATGTGCTGCTCGACTGGGTCGGCACGTCGAAGATGGACAAGCGCTATCTGCGCATGCTGCGCGACGCGGGCGCGGAAGTGATCCAGTATCACAAGCCGCACTGGACCGGGCTCGGCCGCATGAATGACCGCACGCACCGCAAGCTGCTCGTAATCGACGGGCGCATCGGCTTCACGGGCGGCGTCGGCATTGCCGAGGAATGGACCGGACACGCGCAGGACGAGAAGCACTGGCGCGACACGCATTTTCGCGTCGAAGGCCCGGCCGTCGGGCAGATGCAGGCCGTGTTCATGGACAACTGGATCAAGACGACGGGCAACGTGCTGCACGGCCCGCGCTATTTCCCGGACATCGACGATGCGGGCGACGGCTTCGCGCACATGTTCAGCAGCTCGCCGTCCGGCGGCAGCGACGACATGCAGCTGATGTACCTCATGGCGATCACCGCGGCGACGCGTTCCATCCACTTGTCGAGCGCGTACTTCGTGCCGGACAAGCTGACGATCAACGCGATCGTCGAGGCGGCGCGGCGCGGCGTGCGGGTTCGCATCATCACGCCGGGCAAGCGCATCGACACGCATACGGTGCGCGAGGCATCGCGCGCGTGCTGGGGCGACCTGCTCGCGGCGGGCGTCGAAATGTTCGAATATCAGCCGACGATGTTCCACTGCAAGCTGATCGTCGTCGATGAGTATCTGGTGTCGGTCGGCTCGACGAATTTCGACAGCCGCTCCTTCAAGCTGAACGACGAAGCCAATCTGAACATCTACGACCGCGACTTCGCGCGCCAGCAAACGGCGATTTTCGATGACGACGTCGCCCGCGCGAAACGCATCACGCTCGAAGACTGGCGCCGCCGTTCGCTCACCGAGAAGCTGCTGGAGCGCGTGGCCGCGCTGCTCGATCCGCAGCTTTGACTTTCGCGCATTCCGTGTTGCGAATATTTCTCATCTTGGCCTAAAGATCGCCTGACGAAAGCCGATAAGACGCTCACGCAAACGGGTCTCTCGGTCTACGGCAATCATGCACGGCACCTATAACTTTTGGCTGGTCGCGGCATCGCTCGTAGTCGCCACGCTCGCTTCCTTTACTGCGCTCGATATCTCGGGCCGCATCGCATCGCTTGCGCAGTCGCGCACGCGGCACGTCTGGCTCGCGGGCGGTGCGGCGTCGATGGGCATCGGCATCTGGTCGATGCATTTCATCGGCGTACTCGCGTTCGAATTGCCTATCCCGCTCGGCTATGACCTGAAGATCACCGCCGGGTCGCTCGGCATCGCGGTGCTCGTGTCGTTCTTCGCGCTGCTCGTCATCACGAGCAGGCGTCTGACGATGAAGCGCCTCGTCGCGAGCAGTCTCTTGATGGGCGCGGGCATCGCGGCGATGCACTACACGGGCGATGCCGCGATGCGGATGCAGCCCGCGATCACGTACGACCCGCTGCTGTTCGCGGCGTCGATCGTGATTGCGGTGGTCGCATCGGGGGCGGCGTTGTGGATCGCCCATACGCTCTCGGATGCGAACCAGACCAACGTGCTCGCCAAGCGACTCGGGTCGGCGCTGGTGATGGGCCTCGCGATCACCGGCATGCACTACACGGGCAACGCGGCGGCGGAGTTTCTGCCGGGCTCGATCTGCGGCGCGGCCAACGACATCGACTCGCGCTGGCTCGCGACGACTGTCGTGCTATTCACGCTGACCATTCTGATCATCACGCTCGTGCTGTCGCGCTTCGATGCGCGCACGGCGCTGCTTGCAGGTTCGGTGTCGCGGCTGAACGGGCAGATCGTACGCATGGCGACCTTCGATACGCTCACGGACCTGCCGAACCGCCGCACGATGAACGAGCGCATCGATCGCGCGATCCGAAACGCGCGTCACAGCGACAGCCGTTTCGCGATTCTCTTCATGGACCTGGATGGCTTCAAGACGATCAACGACTCGTTGGGCCATACGGTCGGCGACGAAGTGCTGAAGGCATTCGCGCGACGTCTGCAGGAATGCGTGCGCGGCGGCGACACGGTGGCGCGTCTGGGCGGCGACGAGTTCGTCGTGATGCTCGAACACCTGCACGCGCCGACGGATGCCGAGAAGATGGCCGAACGCATCCTCGATACGATGAAAAAGGGACTCGTCGTCGGGAGTCATCCGTTGCAGGTGATGCCGAGCATCGGCATTGCGCTCTTTTCGCAGGATGGCGACAGCGTCGAATCGCTGCTCAAGCACGCGGACGTCGCGATGTACGAAGCGAAGCGCGGCGGGCGCAGCACCTATCGCTTCTTCGAGGCGAGCATGAACGAGGCGGCGGTGCGGACGCTGCAGATTCAGCAGGCGTTGCACGAGGCGCTGAATGGCGGCCATTTCTATCTTCTGTTTCAGCCGAAGTTCCGAGGCAAAAGCGGCGAGCTGGCGGGCGCGGAAGCGTTGATCCGGCTGGATCATCCGGAGATCGGCACGTTGACGCCGCTCGAGTTCATCCCGATCGCGGAGCGTTCCGGACAGATCGTGCAGATCGGATACTGGGTCGTGCGCGAAACGTGCCGGCACATGTCGCGTTGGCGCGCGGAAGGGCGTCCGCCGGTGAAGGTGGCGATCAACCTGTCGCCGCGGCAGATGCACGAGGCGGATCTTGTCGCGAACATCATGACGATCGTGCGCGAGGAAGGCGTCGAGAGCGAGCAGATCATGTTCGAGATCACCGAGTCGGTGGCGATGCAGGACGCGCCGCGCACCATCGAGATGATTCGCGCGTTTCAGGAGAACGGTTTCGAGATCGCAATCGACGATTTCGGCACCGGATATTCGAGCCTCGCGTATTTGCAGCGGTTTCGGGCGAAGCAGTTGAAGATCGATCGGTTCTTCACGAACGGGCTGGATGAGAACGGGCAGGAGGGGCGCGCGATCGTATCGGCGATTATTGCGCTCGCGCATTCGCTCGATATGGATGTCGTGGCGGAAGGCGTCGAGACCGGGTCGCAGCTCGATCGCTTGCAGGACATGATGTGCGATGAGATGCAGGGGTTTTTGCTGGCGATGCCTTTGTCGGCGGATGCGTTTGGGGGGATGCTGGAGAAGGCTGCTGTCGGTGTTTGATTTTTGGTCGTGGAATCCTGTGAAATCAGGATTTCACGAAACGAGCCCGAGGGAAAGCCACACAAAAGACGCAAACACGAACCTCAATCCATCGCCGCATGCGCCACCGACTCCTCCGCCGCGGTCTTCTTCGCCGGCCGGATCAGCAGCAGCAACGGCACCACCAACAACGTCGCGACAAACATCAGCTTGAAGTCGTTGAGATAAGCAATCATCGAAGCCTGCTGCGTGATCGTTTGATTGAGCATCGCCATGTCCGTCATCGAGCCGCCGGACAGCATCGGCTGCATCGCCGGATTGAACGGCGTCACCTGCGCGGCGAGGTCCGCGTGGGCGACCTGCGTGTTGCGCGTCATCAGCGTCTGCACGATCGAAATACCGATACTGCTGCCGATATTGCGCATCAGGCTGTAAGTCGCGGTGCCATCCGCGCGCAACTCGGGCGTGAGCGTCGAAAACGTCAGCGCCGACAGCGGCACGAACACGAGTCCCAGCCCGAAGCCCTGAATCACGCCCGGCCAAACGATATCCGATGCCGACAGCACGATCGTGTAATGCATCATCTGCCAGAGCGCGAACGCCGAAATCAGAAATCCCGACAGCAGCAGCACACGCGCATCGATGTGCTTCAGCAGGCGTCCGGCGACGAGCATCGCGATCATCGTGCCCGCGCCGCTCGGCGCCGTGACGAGGCCTGTCGTCGCGACCGGATAGTTCATCAGGTTCTGCAACATCGGCGGCAACAGCGCGCGCGTCGCGTACATCACCGCGCCGATCACGAAGATGAAGCACGTTCCGGTCGCGAAGTTGCGGTCCTTCAGCAACTGATATTTGAAGAACGAGCGCGACCCGGCCGTCGCCGTATGCGCGATGAAGAACACGAAACTCAGCGCCGCGAGAATCGCCTCGATGCGGATTTCCATCGATCCGAACCAGTCGAGTTGTTCGCCGCGATCGAGCATCGCCTGGAACGCGCCGATCGCAAGGCCGAGCGTCGCGAAGCCGAACGCGTCGAACTTCACCGCGCGGCGCGCGACCTGCGCGGGCAGAAACGTCACTACGCCGAAGAGCGCGAACGCACCGATCGGCACGTTGATGAAAAAGACCCAGCGCCAGTTGTAGCTGTCCGTGAGCCAGCCACCGAGCGTCGGACCGAGAATCGGACCGACCATCACCCCCATGCCCCAGACGGCCATCGCCTGGCCCTGTTTCTCGCGCGGATTGATGTCGAGCAGGATCGATTGCGACAGCGGCACGAGCGACGCCCCGAACACGCCCTGCAACAGCCGCGACGCGACGATCTGCGTGAGCGTCTCCGACAGCCCGCAAAACGCCGACGCGACGGTGAAACCCGCAATCGAAATACACAGCAGCTTCTTCACGCTCAACTGGTCCGAGAGCCAGCCAGTGAGCGGCGTAGCGATCGCGGCGGCGACGATATACGAGGTCAGCACCCAGGTGATTTCGTCCTGCGACGCCGACAGCGTGCCCTGCATATGCGGCAGCGCGACGTTCGCGATGGTGCTGTCGAGCGTCTGGATCAGCGTGGCGAGCATGATCGAGACAGTCAGCATGCCGCGGTTCAATGGCGCTGCGGCGCGTTCCGTGGGGACTTCGAGGGACATGGACGTGGCCGCAAGGCGGCGGCTTTTGTAAGTACGATGATGATAAGCAGGCTTATTATAGAGCGGCCGCGATCTCGCGCAATGCGGTCAATTACCGGGTGTGCACGAGATGCGCGCATCGAAAGGCGCTACATATAATCGCGCGATGGAAACCCAACTCGACAAACGCTTCGGCTTTCTGGTCGCGGACGTGGACCGCCTGTGCGGCAACCGCTTCGACGTGCTGGCGAAGTCATCGCTCAATCTGACGCGCGCGCAATGCCGCGTGCTCGCGTATCTCTCGCATTACGGCGAGGTCAATCAGGCGCGGCTCGCCGAGCTGCTGGAAGTCGCGCCGATTTCCGCCGGCCGTCTGCTCGATCGCATGGAAGAGGGCGGCTGGATCGAGCGCCGCCCGAATCCCGACGATCGTCGCGAGCGTCAGGTTCGCATGACCGCGAAGGCGGAGAAGGCGCTCGACCGCGCGCGGCGCGTCGGCGACGAGATCGCAGCAGAAGCGCTCGCGGGCTTCAGCCGGCAGGAAAGCGAGCAATTGATCGCGCTTCTGCAACGCGTGCGCGGCAATCTGAGCCGTATCGTCGATCGGTGATTCATCCGCGCTTGGATCGCCGATTGCTTCAGCGTTGTCCGCAAGCGTCGTTGTCCAGTGCCGCCATCCATCCGGAGAAGATCGATCATGAACAAACGCACCGCACCGTTGGCCGTCCTCGCGCTGTCCGTCGCCGCTTTCGTCTCGATGCCCATCGCGCAGGCGCAAGACACGGCCGCATCCACGCCGAAGCAGATCAAGAAAGCCCAGCGAAAGGAAGCGCGCGCGAAGAAGAACGCCGAGCTGAAGCAACTCGAGCAGAACGGCTACAACCCCGCTGGCGAGCAGACCAACTATCCGCAGAATCTGCAAAACGCGCAGTCGAAGATCAATGCGCAGAAGGCGGGCAAGCCGGCGCCGGCATCGACGCCGTAATCGGACGCTTGTTCCGGGACGACGCGGAAAACGCCATCCGCTTCATTAAGGCAGTCGATACGACGAGATCGCGTTGATCGCAAAGCGCGCGACGCATGATGCGGCAATCGCGTGATGTCCGGGCTCGACGCCGACGGCGGGATACGGCAGTATCTCGGCATCAGGCGCAAGTTCCAGATATGCGACGAAGAGCCGGAATACGGCCGATGTATCGGGGAGGCCACGCATGCGATGGCGGTCATGGCTGTTGATCTTCGCCCTGTGCGACGCACACGCGGCATCGCGCTACTACGCGCCCGTGACGTTTTATCCGCACGACGCGGTGCGGGTATCGCGTTTCGCATCGAAGACCGGGGCGATGCAGGTGCCTTACGGCGCAGGCGCGAAAGTCGAGGAAGGCGACTTCTATATCGTTTCGAATGCAACTTTCAAGGCGCTGACCGCGCAAGTGCAACGCGATGGCACGATCGCGCTCGTGCAGTCCGAGTGGACGCCCGAACGCGCCGCGAGCCAGATCTGGACCATCGACAAGGAAGGCAGCGGCTTTCGTCTTTACTCGAAGCTATATGGACGTTACGTGACGCTCGGCGCGCGTGTCGAGCTCGAAGCGCCATCGGGCGATGCGCGGCAGAACTGGAGCATCGAAGCCGATGCGAACGTCGTGACCATCGCGGCCACCGGCACGAAGACGGGACTCGTCGTCGGGCATCATGCGTTGCGCGACGGTGCGTCCGTCGAAGTCAATGCGCAGGCCGGACAGTGGCGTCTGTACAAGACCGGAAGCGATGGCGGCGATCATGCGTATCGCACGCTCGATGCTTCGGCGCGCTCGACTTACGACAACATCGGCAGGCGCTATCACTTGAGCGCGTATGCACCCGATGCGATCGAGGCCGAACGGCTCGGCGGTTTTCGCTGGACTGACTATCATCCGTCGGGGCTGCATGTGTCGAAGGGCGAAACCGTCGTGATCGATGTGAACGGTCTCGCCGACGATGGTCCCGATGGCCTCATCGTCATGGTCGGCAACAAGAACGGCTTCTATCGGCGGCAAGCCGCGGGCGATCCGCAAACGATCCTCGCGACCGAAGGACGCAACGCGTTCGTCGCATCGCGCGATGGCTTGCTCTACTTCGAATACATCGACAGCGGATACAACGAGAGGCCACGTACGTCGATCGATGTCATCGTGCGCGAAGGCGGCAAGCCGGTGCCGTTCTATGTCGAAGGTGCGACGACGCCCGCCGAATGGCGCGCGATGCTGCAGCGTCATGCGGATGCGCCGCTCGTCGAGATGGTCGGCAAGCGCACGATGTTCACCGTCGCGCGCGCCATGTACGACAAGTCGGGCGCAGCGGATCCGGCCGCATTGCTCGATTATGTCGAGCGCATCATGGGCTATCACGACGAACTGTCCGGACTCGATGGCACGGAAGCACTCGATGCGCCGTCGCCGTTGCGCGTGCATTTCGTGCAGGACGCGATTTCGACCCACGCCGAGTTGCAGAACACGTATCTCTACGCGACGTACTACATGATCGGCCTGCCGCTCAATAGCGCGGCCGAGACCTTGCTCAAGCCCGCGAAAGCCGACGAATGGGGCGTATGGCACGAGATGGGACACATGTATCAGCAATGGGACTGGACATGGCCGGGCGTGACGGAGACGACGGTGAACGTCTATTCGCTGCATGCGCTGGAACGCCTCGGCACGCCGATGCCTTCGCCGCTGCTGCAAGTCGTCGACGCGCGCGGCAAGAAGAATCGCATCGATCTCGCGGCGCAGTATTTCGCGCAGCCGTCACGCAATTTTCTCGACGATGCGTCGTTTCCGATGCCATCGGAAGCGCTCTGGATCAGGCTCGTCATGTACGAGCAGTTGCGCCGCGCACTCGGCAACGGCTTCTATGCGCGGCTGCACAAGCTGTATCGGCGGCATCCGCTGACGGAGGATGAAGGCGGCGACCAGAACGAAGTGCAACGCTTCGTGCTGCGTGCGTGCATGGCGGCCAATCTCGATCTGACGGATTTCTTCGAGCGATGGGGACTGCCGGTCGATGCTGGCACGCGTGCGGCGATTGCCGGGCTGAAGCTGAGCGCGCCGAAGACCGATTTGACGCGCACGCGGATTTAAGGCAAAAAAACGCCGACGCATGCACGCGTCGGCGAAGTCCTGGCTTTTACGAGGGCTGCCAGAAACGCTTCAGTTCCTCATGCTGCATCCGCGAGCCGAATGGTCTGCTGTTCTTTGCGCCGCGTCCCCGGCCGGCCGATGAGCGCGCCCGGCACATTACCGATGCCGAACGCGGGTCGCGCGAGAAAGAAACCCTGCGCGAGCACGTGCGGCCACTGCGCAATCCATTGCGCCTGCGCGGCCGTTTCCACACCTTCGACGACGATCGCCACCTTCAGCCGCGTAAGAAGCGTGAGCACCGACGAAAAGACCAGACACGCGTTCGGGCAGCGCGGCGCTTCGGCGAGCAGTTCCTTCGCGATCTTGACGGTGCCGAAGTCGATCGGTCCGAGCGCGGCGAGACATGAATAGCCGGTGCCGAAATCGTCCATCGCGACGCTCACGCCCTTGTTCTTGAGACGCCGCACGACCTTGCGCATCGCCGGCATGCGCGCGAGATCTTCGCTTTCCAGCAGTTCGAGTTCGATGCAATCGGGCGTGATGTCGTGCGCGCGGCAAATCGATTCCATCCGCTCGGCGAAGCCCGGCAACGCCGCGACCGATGGCGGGACGTTCACGGCGACCGAATAGTGTGCGCCGCCACTTTCGCGCCACTCGCCAATCTCGGACGCGACCGCGTCCAGCACGAACCATGTCAGTTCGCGCATGATGTCGGCGTCCTTGAACGCCTCGCTGAATGCGCCTGGCAGCAATACGCCGTATTCCGGATGACGCCAGCGAATAAGCGCTTCCATTTGCGCGAGTTCGCCGCCGTGGACTCGGTAGATTCCCTGATAGGCGATGCAGAATTCTCCGGCCTTGAGGCCTTCGAGTATGCGATGCCTGAATGCATGATCTGACTCCGGCGCGGCTTTCGCGACAGGCGAGCCGTGTGTCGTTCTTTTCATGCTCTAGCCATCCCTCCCAGTTGGTCGTGGAAGCGGTTGCACGAGTCGTGCCAGAAACTATGATCGCGCGTCGTCCAATCCAAGTAAATTCGGTGAGCCCCTTGGAGACAACGTTTGCCTCTTAAGGGGAGCGTTTGCGCTTGCGTGTGGACGCATCGTTCAGCCATCCCGAGTCACGTAACGCAACCGTAACGCGTGATGATCTGTGTGGGCTGGCGCACATAACGCAAGCACATATTGCGCTGCATCGGCATGGCGTTTTGCAGTTTTGTATATAGCGATTCCGGAACATTTGTAATCCCGACTAGTGCCGGCGCCGGGAAAATGATCGCTGCGAACGGCGGGCGCGCACCAAAAATGGGACACGCGGCGCTTCCGCACAGGCGACCGCCGGTCGATGAGCATGGGTATGCCGCTGTCTTCGCTTACGAGAGTCTTTCCGCGACGTCGATCGTCAGGCGGTCGCGGTTTCGGCGACAGGGCGCATGCGTTCCAGCGCGCTGCCATCCTCGCGGAACAGATGCACATGGCGAATGCTGAAGCCCGCGTTCAGGCGCTGTCCTTCGACGGCCGTCGATTCGCCCGAGCCTTTCACCTGAATCACGAGTTCGTTCGGCAAACGGACATGCAGCAGCGTCTCGCCGCCGAGATGCTCGATCACCATGACTTCGCCTGCAAGGCCGCTGTCGATATCCCCGCCGCCCGATTCGACGAAATGCTCGGGCCGGATGCCAAGCGTAAGCGTCTCGCCCGCGTGCACGGACGAAGCCGCGAACGGCAGCGTCAACGACTCGCCGCCCGGCAATTCGATGGTGACGCCCATAGCATCCACGCGCATCACGCGCACATCCATGAAGTTCATTTTCGGCGAGCCGATGAAACCCGCGACGAAGCGATTGTGCGGCGTGCGATACAGCTCCAGCGGCGAGCCGATCTGTTCGACGCGTCCATGATTCAGCACGACGATGCGATCGGCCATCGTCATCGCTTCGGTCTGATCGTGCGTGACGTAGATCATCGTCGCATTGAGCTGCTTGTGCAGCTTGATGAGTTCGAGGCGCATCTGCACGCGCAATGCGGCGTCGAGATTGGAGAGCGGCTCGTCGAAGAGAAAGACTTTCGGCTCGCGTACGATGGACCGGCCGATCGCCACGCGCTGACGCTGCCCGCCCGACAGCGCGCGCGGACGCCGTTCGAGCAACTGGCCGATCTGCAAGATCTCGGCCGCGCGATGCACGCGTTCCTTGATCTGCGCTTCGGGCAACTTGAGCATGCGCAAACCGAACGCGATGTTCTCGTACACCGACATGTGCGGATAAAGCGCATACGACTGAAACACCATCGCGACGCCGCGTTGCGAAGGCTCGAGTTCGGTGACGTCCTCGCCGCCAATCAGTACTTGCCCTGAGTCGCAGCGTTCGAGTCCGGCGATGGTGCGAAGCAAGGTCGACTTTCCGCATCCCGAAGGACCGACGAAAACCATGAACTCGCGATCGGTCACTTCTATGTCGACGCCCTTCAGCACGTCGACGCCAGCGAATGCCTTGCGGATCTGCTGCAAATGAACTGCGCTCATGCGTTGTCTCCCGTTTGCTGCTGCGGCAGCGCAGCATCCGATGCGTCGTCGAATTTGTTCTTGACAAGCTGTTCGCGCCAAAATATACAATTGTAAAACCGAAATTACAAGTGAAACGACGCGCACCAGGGATCACGAACGAACGCACCAGAGAAGCCGTATCCGCTCGAAAAATACCAAGGAGACAGGCATGAAGAAGCGCTTCATTCCGGCCATGCAAGCCGGTCCGATCAAACACGCCGCGGCAGTCGCGCTCCTCACGGCGAGCGCGGCGTTCGCAACATCGAACGCGCAGGCCTGGACTCTGAAGGAAGCGGCGCAGCCGTATTCGGGCACCACGATCAAGGCCATCTTTCTCGATCGTCCCGGCTACAAGGCCGCGCAGCAACTCATTCCGCAGTTCGAAAAGGAAACGGGCATCAAGGTGCGCTGGGAAGTGATTCCCTATGAGAATACGCGCGAAAAGGAAGTGCTCAACTTCGTCGGCGGCGGCGACCAGGACATCGTGCTCGTGGACGTCGTGTGGATCGGCGAATTCGCGAGCAACAAGTGGCTCGTGCCGATCAAGAAGTTCACCGACGATCCGAAGCTCGCGGATCCGAATCTCAACCTGAAGGGCTTCTTTCCGATCCTGCTCGATTCGTTCGGCTCCTGGGACAAGGTCACCTACGGCCTGCCGTTCGATAACTACTCGGGCCTGATGTTCTACAACAAGTGCATGTTGAAGGACGCGGGCTTCGACGAGCCGCCGAAGACCTGGGACGACTTGCTCAACACCTACGCGCCGAAGCTCACGAAGGGCGACAAGTTCGCGTTCGCGCTGCAATCGCGGCGAGGCGAAACGCAGTCGGCCGATAGCTTCATGCGCGTGCTGTGGCCGAACGGCGGGTCGCTTCTCGATGCGAAGTTCAAGTCGAATCTGATGTCGCCGCAATCGCAGGCGGGCCTCGAATATCGGCAGAAGCTGATGAAGTACATGCCGCCGGGCATCGTCGACTTCGATCACGCCGAAGCGGTCAACGCGCTTGCGCAAGGACAGGTCGCGATGATTACCGAATGGTCCGCGTTCTATCCCACGCTCACCGATCCGAGCAAGTCGAAGATCGGCAACTGTCTCGCGATCACGACCGAACCGAAGGGACCGGCCGGACTTAAGCCCGCGCTCGGCGGCTTCTCGCTTGCAGTGAACGCGAAGTCGAATGCGAAGAAGCAGGCCGCGTCGTGGCTCTTCATTCAATGGATCACGTCCGAAGCCATGGCGAAGCCTTATCTCGAAGCGGGCGGCGTGCCGGCGCGCATGGCGATCTATGAGGACAAGGCCGTGCAGGACAAGTATCCGTTCGTGAAGCCGATGGTCGAATCGTGGCAGGGCGGCGTGCCGGATTATCGTCCGCGCTTCCCGGAGTGGCCGGCGATTTCAGAAGTCATCGGCGAATGGGGCAGCAAGATGATGCTCGGCCAGGTGACGGTGAAGGAGGGCGCGCAGACCATCGGTCAGAAGACCGAGGACATCCTGAAGAAAGCGGGCTATTACGACGGCAAGAAGCCTTTGCTGAAGTAATTCTGTTCACGGGACCGGAGGCGATCGAATGGCATCACCTGTAATGCATGCGCGCGGACCGCGCAAGCCCGCGCGCTACTTCGGCGTCCTGCCGCGTTCGCCCGCCTTCTGGTTCCTGATACCCGCGATCGCGGCGCTCGCGATCATCGGCATCTATCCGCTGCTGCTTGCGCTCTATAACTCGTTTCATCAATACAAGCTCGCGGACCTGGCCTCGGGCACGCCGTTCGTCGGCGTCGATAACTACATCGCGACGCTGACCGATCCGACCTTCTGGGAAGCGCTCGGACGCACGGCATTGTTCCTGTGCGTGA
Source organism: Caballeronia sp. AZ7_KS35 (assembly GCF_023631045.1). Taxonomy (NCBI): domain Bacteria; kingdom Pseudomonadati; phylum Pseudomonadota; class Betaproteobacteria; order Burkholderiales; family Burkholderiaceae; genus Caballeronia; species Caballeronia sp. AZ7_KS35. The sequence continues at coordinate 193,924 of NZ_JALQDV010000042.1, forward strand.
CCTTGCCGATCGAAGTCGCGCTCGGGCTCTTTGCAGCGCTGCTGTTGCATCGCACGGAGCTGCCGTGGATGCGGGCGGCGGCGCGCGTGAGTCTCGTCATTCCGATGGCGACGACGTATGCGGTGGTCGGGCTCATCGGCCGCCTGATATTCAATCGGCAGTTCGGCGTGGCGAACTATCTGACAGGTCTCATCGGCATTCCGCCGCAGGACTGGCTTGCGGACCCGACGCTCGCGTTCGTCTCCGTGATGATCATGGATATCTGGCAATGGACGCCCTTCTGCGCGCTGATCCTGCTTGCCGGGCTTTCGATGGTGCCGAAGGAAGCCGAAGAAGCAGCGCGCCTCGAAACGCCGAAGTGGAGCATGATTTTGTGGCACCTGCAGCGTCCGTATCTTCTTCCGGGTCTCACTGCGATTCTTATTCTTCGTTCCGCCGATATGCTGAAGATGTTCGACGCCGTCTTCACGATGACGCGCGGCGGGCCCGGCGCCGCGACGGAATTCATCAGCGTCTATATCCAGCGCGTCGGCTTTCGTCTCTTCGATCAGGGCATGGCTTCCGCACAGGCGATCATCCTGCTCATTCTGACGATCGTGCTGTCGCGTCTCTATATTCGCTTCGTGTATCGGGAGGCCGCGTGAGTTCGATAGGCATGCAAGGCACGCAACGCGCAAAGCGCGCACGCGCGGCAAGAAAACGCGCTACTGTATGGCACTTTCTGGGCCTCGTCGTAGTGTTCATGTCGTCGGTGTTTCCGTTCTACTGGATGGTCACGACGAGCCTCAAGAGTCAGGCCGATGCGCTCGCGTATCCGCCGAAATGGCTGTTCTCGCCGACGTTTCATCACTACTCGGCAGCACTGTTCGAACATGACGTCGCGAGTAGTCTGCTGAACTCGCTCATCATCGCGAGCAGCACGACCGTCCTCGCTATCCTGCTTGGCACGCCAGCCGCTTATGCGCTCGCGCGCTACGAATTTCGCGGCAAGGAAGACCTCTGGTTCTGGTTCATCTCGAACCGCATGGTGAGCCCCGTCGTGCTCGCGGTGCCGTTCTTTCTGATCGCGACGAAGCTCGATCTCGTCGATACGCATATCGTGCTGATCCTGCTGTATCTGACGTTCTCGCTGCCCATCGTCGTATGGATCTGCACGGACCAGTTCCGCAACATTCCCGTCGAGCTCGACGAAGCCGCGCGTCTCGATGGCGCATCGCCGTGGCGCGTGTTCTGGCGCATCAATCTGCCGCTCGCGATGCCGGGCATCGTCGTATCGGCGATCTTCGCGTTCATCTTCTCGTGGAACGATCTGCTCTATGCGCTCGTGCTCACGCGCAGCGACGCGATTACCTCGCCGGTTGCGGCGACGAGCTACATGAGCGGTTATGAATTGCCCTGGGGCGAGATCATGGCGACGGGCACGCTGATCGTGCTGCCCATGGTCGTGTTCGCGCTGGCCGTGTCCGGGCGATTGGTGCAAGGGCTCACGATGGGCGCGGTGAAATAAAATCGCGCGGCCTTTCATTGAACAACAGGACAACATGAGCAAGAGCGCACCGCCCATCGCCATCGCGGAAGCGGACGATTCCATCGATTCGGAAGAAGAACTGCAGGCGCGCGTCGCGTGGCATTACTACGTCGGCAATCTGACGCAGCAGGAAATCGCGCAGCGCATCGGCAGCAATCGCGTGCGCGTGAACCGGCTGCTTGCGGCGAGCCGCGAGTCCGGCCTCGTGCAGATCACGATCAATAGCAAGATCGTGCCATGCGTCGCGCTGGAAGAAGCGCTCGCGAAACGCTTCGGCCTCGAATGCGCGGTGGTCGTGCCGAGCGGCGCGAACAACGAGGCGAACAATGCGGCGCTCGGCATCGGCGCGGCGTCGTACTTCGCGAGGCAGATAGTTGCAGGGCAAACTATCGGCCTCGGCTGGGGCCGCACGATCCGCGCCGTGTTGCGCGCGCTGCCGCAGCGCACGTACGGCGCGGTGTCGGCGGTGTCGCTGCAGGGCGGGCTGTCGCATTGCCCGAGTATCAATACGTTCGATATCGTGTCGGACTTCGCGAACATCTGCCGCGCCGACAGTTATCTGTTCGCCGCGCCGATCTACGTGAGCAGCCAGAAAGCGCGCGACGTGATCCTGCAGGAAGAAACCGTGCGCGAGACCTATGAACTCGCGCGCAGTGCCGATCTCGCCTTGCTGACGTGCGGCGATCTGACGGAATCGCTCGTCGTGACATACGGCATCGACAATCCGGAGCAATTGCGCACGTTGCAGAAGGCGGGCGCGGTCGGCGACATGCTCGGCCACTTCATGGATGAAGACGGGGAGCTGATCGATCATCCGTTGAATCGACGCACCGTTGCGATCACGCTGGACGACCTGCGCAAGATCAAACGCGTGATTCTCGTGAGCGGCGGCAAGAAGAAATTTCATGTCACGCGCGCGGCATTGCGCGGGCGTTATCCATCCGTGCTCGTGACCGACGAGGACACCGCAAGACGCCTGTGCGACGAGCCCTGAAGACGACACCATGACGACCATCGACAGAAATCGCGAATTCGCGGGCAAGACCGTGCTCGTCACGGGGGCGGGCAAGGGCATCGGCCATGCAACGGTTCATCTGCTGATCGAGCGTGGCGCGCGTGTCATTGCATTGAGCCGCAGCGCAGCCGATCTCGATCTGCTGAAGAAGGAGACGGGTTGCGAGATCATTGCCGCCGATCTCGCCGATGCCGACGCCGCACGCGAAGCGGCGCGCGCCGTTCAGCCCGTCGATCTGCTCGTGAACAACGCGGGCATCGCGGTGTTGGAGCCGTTTCTCGATACGACCGTCGAAGCCTTCGATCTGACGATGAACGTCAACGTGCGCGCAGCGATGATCGTCGCGCAAGAGTGCGCGAAGAACATGATCGCGCGTGGCGCGGGCGGTTCGATCGTGAACGTATCGAGCCTGTCGGCGAATGTGGGCTTCGCGCTGCACGCGTCGTATTGCGCATCGAAAGGCGGACTCGACGCGATGACGCGCGTCATGGCCAACGAGCTCGGCCCGCACGGCATACGCGTGAACGCGGTGCTCCCGACCGTCACGATGACCCCGATGGGTGAAAGAGCGTGGAGCGATCCCGCCAAATCCGAACCGATGCTTGCGCGCATTCCGATGAACCGCTTCGTGGAGCCGGTGGAAGTCGCGCGCACGATTGCCTATCTGCTTTCCGACGATTCGAGCATGGTCAGCGGCGTGAGCCTGTTGGTCGATGGCGGATTTCAGGCGCGCTGAGATTAGCTTCGCGATTCAATCAACGACACCGGAGACTTGTAATGACCGATTCACAGATGACCGCGATCGTATGCCGCGCGCCGAAAGACTATCGCGTCGAACGCGTGCAACGCCCGAGCGCGGCGAGAAACGAACTCGTGATCCGCATTGCGGCATGCGGCATTTGCGCGAGCGATTGCAAATGCTGGTCGGGCGCGAAGATGTTCTGGGGCGGCCCGAATCCGTGGGTCAAGGCGCCGGTCATTCCGGGACACGAGTTCTTCGGTTATGTCGAAGAACTGGGCGAGGGCGCGGAAGAACATTTTGGCGTGAAGAAGGGCGATCGCGTGATTGCCGAGCAAATCGTGCCTTGTGCGAAATGCCGCTATTGCAAGTCGGGCGAGTACTGGATGTGCGAAGTGCATAACATCTTCGGCTTCCAGCGCGAAGTCGCCGATGGCGGCATGGCCGAATACATGCGCTTTCCGCCGACGGCGATCGTGCATAAGATTCCGGACGGCATTTCACTGGAAGATGCGGCGATCATCGAGCCGCTTGCGTGCGCGATCCATACGGTAAATCGCGGCGATATCCAGTTGAGCGATGTCGTTGTGATCGCGGGCGCGGGGCCACTCGGTCTGATGATGACGCAAGTCGCGCATCTGAAGACGCCGAAGAAGCTCGTCGTGATCGATCTCGTCGAAGAGCGGCTCGCGTTGGCGCGCGAGTACGGCGCGGACATCACGATCAACCCGAAGACCGACGATGCGCTCGAAACGATTCGCTCGATCACCGATCGCTATGGCTGCGACGTATATATCGAAACGACCGGCGTTCCTGCGGGCGTTACGCAAGGACTGGAGCTGATTCGCAAGCTCGGCCGCTTCGTCGAGTTCTCCGTGTTCGGCGCGGATACAACCGTCGACTGGTCGATCATCGGGGATCGCAAGGAGCTCGACGTGCGCGGCGCGCATCTCGGACCGTATTGCTATCCGATCGCGATCGATCTGCTCGCGCGCGGACTCGTCACGTCGAAGGGCATCGTCACGCATGGCTTCACGCTCGACGAGTGGGACGAAGCCATCAGGATCGCGAATTCGCTCGATTCGATCAAGGTGCTGCTCAAGCCGTAACGACTGCCGGCGTGCGCGTCGCGATTCCGATGCATGCGTTCGCGCCGGAGACGTTCGGGTCGTTCAGGATCTGATGATGTGAAAACCATGCGCCATGCGTTGCATTGCATGGCGCATCGTTCACGAAAGCGACACGCCCAGCAACTTGCCGATTCCATATGTGCAAGCGGCCGCGATCATTCCGATCAACGCTTGTCGCACAGCGGAAAACAGCGCGCCGCGTCCATTGAACAGCGACGTGAACACGCCGATGCCCGCAAGCCCGAGTCCGCTCAAAACGATGCATTGCACGATGCCTTCCGTACCGCTTGCCCAAAGAAAGGCGATGGCCGGAATGATCGCGCCCACGGCGAACAACGTGAACGATGCGAGCGCGGCCGTCCAGGGATTGCCGCCCAACTCGCGCGGATCGAGGCCGAGTTCTTCGCGCGTCAGCGTGTCGAGCGCCTTGTCCTTGTCGCGCATGATTTGCGCGGCGACGCGTTTCGCTTCGGCTGCATCGATGCCCTTTGCCTGATAGATGAGCGCGAGCTCATGCCGCTCCGCGTCGGGCATATGATCGAGCTCGTCCTTCTCCCGCGCGATTTGCGTGCGCGCGAGTTCGCGCGCATTCGTGACAGAGAGCCATTCGCCGAGCGCCATCGATGCCGCGCCCGCGATGAGTCCCGCGAACGCCGTGAGCAGGACCGTTTTGCTATCGCTGCCTGCACCCGCGACGCCCATGATGAGGCAAAAGTTCGACACGAGGCCATCGTTCGCGCCGAGCACTGCGGCACGTAAATCGTTGCCCGATGCGACGCCGCGATGCCACGACTCGGCCGCTGCGATCGCACCGCCTTTACTCAGCCCTTTGCTGCGACTCGCGACTTCCTGCACGATATCCGCGTGATGCCGCTCTTCCGCCGACATCTGCGCGGCATCGGGTTGGCCGGCATATTTATCGCGATCGGCCATTTCGTTTGCGGCGACCGAGCGCAACACGAAGTCCGGTCCGAACGCGCGTGCGAGCGTACGCATGATCCGCGTTTTTGCGCTGATGCGATGCGTTCGAACGGACACGCCATTCGCGCGCAATTTCGCGGCCCATATGTCCGCATGACGGCGCTCCGCTTCGGCCAGCTCGGCATAGACGCGCCGCTTGTCGTCCTGCTTTTCCGCTCGTGCGAGCGTGTCGTAGAGCGCGGCGCTGTCGAGTTCGTCCGCGAGATTGGAGGTAAAGCGCTTGAGTTCTGTCTGGGACGCCATGACGTCACCTTTATCGTTCGTCTCGTTGATTCAAGAGTAAAGACGAACGACATGTCGCGTTGCTAATAGCCCTACGATGCGCGCTGAGTGAGAATTGAATCGCGTCTCATCGTCGTCATTGTTTAGATGGGGCTTGATTAAATCTCGAATGGAGCGACGTGCGAATCTTTCTCGCGACTGCGCGAAGCGGTACGTTCGGCGCGGCAGCGAGGAGCGTGTTTCGCCTAAAGCGAAGATCGTTTTCGGCAGCAACAATCGCGATGCGCAGGCAACGATGTGCGCATCGAGTGCCGGCTATGCGGTATTGCCGTGTCCGTTAGGCGATGCCGATGCGCGCCTCAAGCGCTTCGATGTTGGTGTAGCGCCAGCCGGAAGAGACGTATGGTTGGTTATCACCGCGATCTCAGGCGAGTCGCGCGCTTGCGAGCTTTATTGAACGAAACGATGCCGACGCTAGGCGAAGGTATTAATCGGTATCAATCGATTAGCGATGCAACTAACTGTCCTTTGCGCTTATCCACTTCGAATCCGAGCCCAGGCCAGCGCAAAAGAATCAAATAAGCGAGCAGTCGGAGTTTTAGGCAATCAAAGAACTACTTCAAGGCCGCGCACCAAATCGATGCGTATTAGCGACGCTATCCGCAAGCGCTACGCGATCCAAGCTCGATTTTTAAAGCGGCGCTACAATCCCGATGCCTAAAACCGACTGGCGCCCCACACAGTCGGCTATTTGCGATATCCGCTGAAACCACTCAAAAGCCGGAGCGCTCATGACCACGCTTTCCATTAACGGCCAGAACCATTCGGTCGATGCGCCACCCGACATGCCGCTTCTCTGGGTATTGCGCGACATCGTAGGACTCACAGGAACCAAATTCGGCTGCGGCATTGCGCAATGCGGTGCGTGTACCGTTCATCTCGATGGCGTCGCGGTTCGTTCATGCGTTTTACCGATTGCCGCCGTTGGCGATCGCAAGGTGACGACGATCGAAGGCATCGGCGAAACACCCGCCGGCAAGAAAGTGCAAGCGGCCTGGCGTTCGCTCGATGTCGTGCAATGCGGGTACTGTCAGTCTGGACAAGTCATGTCCGCCGCGGCATTGCTCGCGACAGTCTCCGATCCCAACGACTCCGATATCGATGCCGCGATGGCGGGCAACATCTGCCGCTGCGGCACTTATCACCGCATTCGCGCCGCCATCAAGCAGGCCGCAAAGGAGGCGTGACATGTCGCAAGGATTGATCGAGGCGGGGCGTCATGCGGCTCGCGCGGGATTGTCGCGCCGCACGTTTCTGAAGTTCGGCGTGACCGCCGGCGTCGCTGCAAGCGGCGGATTGCTGATCGGCTTCAGCTTGCCGGCCGCGAGCCAGGATCAGGGCAAAGGCAAGTCGGTTATCGGAGGCGATGGCGTCGAGTCCGCGCAAGAAGGCGTGTTCGCACCGAATGCGTTCGTGCAGATCGACAAGAGCGGCAAGGTCGTGCTCATCATGCCGAAGGTCGAAATGGGACAAGGCGTCTATACCGCGTTGCCCATGTTGATAGCCGAGGAGCTCGAAGTGCCGCTCGATAGCGTCACGATCGATCATGCGCCGCCGAACGAAAAACTTTTCACGGACCCGCTGTTGGGCGGTCAATTGACAGGCGGTTCGACGTCCGTGCGCTATGCGTGGGAGCCGTTACGCAAAGCGGGCGCGGCCGCACGCATGATGCTCGTCGCGGCGGCGGCGCAGGAATGGAAATGCGATCCATCGTCTTGCCAGGCGCAAGGCGGCAAGGTTATGCATGCATCGGGAGAACGTAGCGCGAGTTATGGCGAGCTCGCCGAAGCGGCCGCGAAATTGCCCGTTCCGCAAGACATCAAATTAAAGGATCCGAATAACTTCAAGATCGTCGGCACGCCGGCGAAAAGGCTCGATTCGCCAGAGAAGGTCGATGGCACTGCAATGTTCGGTCTCGATGTGCGCTTACCCGACATGGTGTATGCAGCGATCGTGAATTGCCCCGTGTTCGGCGGAACGCTCGCATCCGTCGACGACAGCAATGCGAAGAAGATTCCCGGCGTGCGTCAGATCGTAAAGTTCGACAATGGCGTCGCGGTGATCGGCGATCATACGTGGGCCGCCAAACGCGGCGCGGCTGCCTTGCAGATTCAATGGAACGAAGGCGCGAGCGCCAACGTATCGACGAAGCAGATCGTCGACGACATGGCCAATGCATCGCAGCGCACGGGCGCGGTGGCGCGTAAGGAAGGGAATGCCGACAATGCGTTTTCCAATGCGAAGACGCGCGTCGATGCGGTGTACGTTCAGCCGTTTCTCGCGCATGCGACGATGGAGCCGATCAACTGCACGGTGCACGTGCGCCCGGACGGTTGCGATATTTGGCTTGGCACGCAAGTGCCCACGCGTATCCGCGATGCCGGAATGAAAGCGACTGGATTGCCTGCGGAAAAGATTCATGTGCATAACCATTTGCTCGGCGGCGGCTTCGGCAGGCGGCTCGAATTCGACATGGCCACGCAGGCGCTCAAGATCGGCAAGGCGCTCGGCGTTCCGGTCAAAGTAACGTGGTCGCGCGAGGAAGACATTCAGCACGACATGTATCGGCCGTGCTATTACGACAAGTTATCTGCGGGACTCGATGCCAACGGCAAGCCGGTTGCATGGACGCATCGCATCGTCGGGTCGTCTGTGCTCGCGCGTTTTGCGCCGCCGGCAGTAAAGGATGGGGTCGATCCCGATGCCGTCGAAGTGGCATCCGATCTTCCGTACGACTTGCCCAATCAGCTCGTCGACTATGTGCGGCTCGAACCGCATGACGTGCCCACCGCATTCTGGCGCGGCGTGGGACCGACGCGTGGCACGTTCGTCGTGGAAAGCTTTATCGACGAATTGGCCGTGCAGGCGAAAGTCGACCCCGTCAAGTATCGGCGAGATCTGCTTGGCAAGTCGCCGCGCGCACGCAACGTGCTCGATGTCGCGACGCAGGCGGCGGGCTGGGGACAGCAATCCGTGCCGCAGGGACAAGGGCGCGGCGTTTCGGTGATGCACGCATTCGGCAGTTTCTTCGCCATCGTCGCGGATGTCGCTGTCGACAAAGACGGCGAGGTGAAGGTGAATCGCATCGTGTGCGCCGTCGATTGCGGCATGGTCGTCAATCCCAATACGGTTGAAGCGCAAGTGCAGGGCGGCATCATATTCGGCATTACCGCCGCGCTCTATAGCGAAATCACGATCAAGGACGGACGCGTCGAACAAAGCAATTTCACCGACTATCGAATGCTGCGCATTCACGAAACGCCGCCGGTGGAGGTGCATATCGTCAAAAGCACGGAAGCTCCTGGCGGCATCGGCGAACCAGGCACAGCGGCGCTTGCGCCGGCTATCACGAATGCGATCCATGCCGCAACGGGCAAGCGATTGAGGCGCTTGCCCGTAGGCGATCAATTGCGTAGCGCCTGAGGAGCCCGTCATGAAGAACGCATTCAAGCCTCTCTTTGCGATGCTGTTTGCATTGGCGTCCTCGGCTCATGCAGCCGACGATGCACTCGTCACGCGTGGCGCCTATCTCGCGCGAGCAGGCGATTGCGTCGCTTGTCACTCGACTCAAAAGGGCAAGCCGCTCGCAGGCGGTTTGCCGATGATGACGCCGTTGGGCGCGATCTATACGACCAATATCACGCCCGATCCGGACACGGGAATCGGCCGCTACACGGAAGAGGACTTCGCGCGCGCCTTGCGCGAAGGCGTTGCGAAGGATGGGCATAACCTTTATCCGGCGATGCCTTACCCTTCTTATGCAAAGATAAACGACGAGGACATGCATGCGCTTTACGCGTATTTCATGCATGGCGTCACACCCGTCAAGCAGGCCAATCGTGAGCCGGACATGAAATGGCCGCTCAATATGCGCTGGCCGCTTAAGCTATGGAACGCGGTCTTTCTGGAAAAGGGCGTTTATCAGAACAAATCCGGAAAGGATGTCGCGTGGAATCGTGGCGCTTATCTCATTCAGGGACTCGGACATTGCGGCTCATGCCACACGCCGCGGGGCATCGCATTTCAGGAAAAAGGACTCGACGAAAGCAATAGCGCCTATTTGACGGGCGGCTTGCTCGATAACTGGTTCGCTTCCAACCTGACGGGCGAGCACAATACCGGCCTCGGGCGCTGGTCGGAGCAGGACATTGCCAGCTTTCTCAAGACGGGCGCGAACGCGCACGCGTCTGCATTCGGCTCGATGACGAGCGTCGTCAACAACAGCACGCAGATGTTGAGTGACGACGATCTTGCCGCGATGGCGCGCTATTTGAAGTCGTTGCCCGCGTCGGGGGGCAATGGTGGACCGCGCTATTCATATGATCCCAAAGCGACGAAAGTGTCCTTGTCGCGTCCGGCCGCATCGGATTCGGGAGCGCGGGTCTATACCGCCTATTGCTTGCATTGTCATGGTGCGGACGGCCGTGGCTTCGCACCCATGCTTGCGCCGCTCGCGGGCAATCCAAACGTTCTGGAAAAGGATGCATCGTCGCTGATCAACGTGACGCTGAACGGCACCGGCGATCTGGTTATCGGCGGCGTGCCCGCGCCTTACCCGATGCCGCGCTATGCACCCGTGCTGAACGATCAGCAGATCGCGGACGTACTTACTTTCATCCGGGGCGCGTGGAACAACGGCACGCCGGCTGTGCAGGCATCGGACGTGACGAAGATGCGCAAGGCGACGCAGTGACTGTATGGGTCAGGAAGAAAAATCGATGACATCCAGGTGAATCGAACTGGATGGATGCGCGAGGAATTTGCGATGCACACGTGCACTGATGCGCTCATAACCATCGCTCAGGGCTTTTAGCAAGCGCTCGTCGCTTGCTCCTGTCGGTGCCCAAAAGCACTGTTCCAACGCCTTGCGCGTGATGTTGCATTGAATGGCCTGCTCGCGAGAGAACGCGACGAAGCTGACGGAGGCGCGGTCCGCCGAAATAGTGGCATGGATCAGGAGCTTGCTCGTCATGGTTCGGCAGGAGAGATACGTTTCGCTGAATTTTATTGTGTCAGAATTTGGTGAACTCGCGAATCCTCGAATGAGCGCGAAACGTGCGCAAACGGCCAGAAGCAGGCGTTTTTCGCTTCAAGGCGGTTCCAACGCGGGGGACAAACTTCATATGAATGAATCGAACGTTCGTATTCGGCGTTCACCGACGTTAAAGATTTGCGGAGTAGTCTGAGGTGCAACCTGCGGGATTCGACGCCGCGCGAGATCCCATACCGGCAAGACTGGCGCGGTTGTCCATGAATGTCCATGAAAAATGAAAAGAAAAGCATGCTCAGGTGTACTACTCTAGGAACGATCATCCGAAGCGGCGCGGCACACCGCATCAGCAAGCGGGGCGTGCGGCGCATTCCCGGAACTTCACCGGCAACGTCTACGCGGCTTCTGTTGCGGCGGGCGTTGTCGCCAGCAGGAGCGGAACATGAAGCATCCATCGTTGATGGATCCCTGGAGCCGTACCCTGGCAATGCTCGACAGCCTTCCGAACCGCCCTTCGGAAGCGAACGAGAAGCTCTCACTGATGACACGACCGCTCGTACGGAATGTCCAAGGCAAGACCGCATGCATCGGATCCACCGACGGGCATTGCGTCAATATTCGCGTGCTGGAGCGCTTGAGCGAATCGACGCTCTCGCTATCCTGGCACGATCCCACGTCGTTCAATTACTCGGAGCAGGTCTGGGCCCTTTGCACTGCCCGCAAGCGCGGAACGTGTGCCTTGAGCGGTCAGGCGATCAGGCGCGGACAGCCTGTTTATAGGCCGAGGCGTGTCGGCAGTTCGGTCCCGCTCAATAGCGGCGCAATGATTCTGGCGCTTGCGCTCACTCCGGATGAACAGGAAGCGAGCCTCGTTTCCGAGTGATCGGCTTTCGTCCGCGAGACGCGTGCGCGAAGCAAGCGTCTGTGGCCATGCGCGAACTGCCTTGATGATTCAAAGGGATGCGATATCGCGTATCGTCTGATGAGCGGACGATGACCAAGCTCGTTCAAGTTCAGGTGTATCTGCGAGCGCGCTAACGACATCTGCGTTTTTCTTGCAAGAGCGCTTGGCTTGGGCGTTATCCATATAAGATCTGCAAAGGATGGCAATCGTGCGTCGCGCGGACGCATTACATTGCTCATTCCATTCGCCGCTTGCAGAAATCTATGGGAGGAGTTATGGCCACATTGGCACAGTTGGAAAGCCAGATTCAGAAATTGCAGCGTCGCGCGGATGTATTGCGGGAAAGAAAGTCGATCGAGGTCATCGCCAAAATTCGGGCAATGATGGACGAGTTCGGCTTGACCATTGCCGATCTCGCCAAGGCCGGTTCAGGCACGCGAAAAACACGCGGCCGTCCTGCGGGTTCTGGTCAATCGGCCGTTTCCAGAAAAGGAGCGACCAAGTCCAAGTTGCCGCCGAAATATCGCGACCCGGAATCGGGCGCCACCTGGAGCGGACATGCTCGTCCGCCCGCTTGGATCAAGGATGCACCTGACCGCAGCGTGTATCTGATCAATGGTGCTGCCAGCAAGAACGGCGCGCGCAAAAGAAAGAGTGCACGGAACGCCGCTGCCTAAAGGTAAGGGAAGGCTTAGGCGAGCAAAGGACTGCGCACGCGGGAAAAACCGCTTGCCCGATCATAAGCAAGCCCGATCTGCAATACGCCAAGATCGCCTTGCGTCGGTCCAATGATTTGCAATCCGGCCGGCAAGCCGCCGGCACCCAATCCGGCTGGCGCGCTTAGCGCGGGCAGCGATGCCATCGTCGCCGGAACGACGGTCTCCATCCAGCGATGATAGGTATTCATCTCGCGGCCGTCGATAACATGCGGCCAGTCCAAGTCCGCATCAAACGGAAAGACCTGCGCCGAAGGCAACACGAGATAGTCGAAACGATCGAATAGCGCATTGATTGCCTGATACCAGGCCGTCCGATCGCGAATTGCACGGGACGCATCTTCTCCCGATAACTTCAGACCTCGTTCAATCTCCCATACCGCTTCCGGTTTGAGCAACTTTCTCTTGGCGGCGTCGCGATAAAGCGGCGCATTGGTGCCGGAGAAGGTAAGGCTGCGCAAATCGATCCAGGCTTTCCATAGACAGTCGAGATCAAAGTCGATATCGGCAGCCTCCACGATGCAGCCCGCCGTTTCGAAGTGACGCAGCGCCGATAAATACGTCTCCATCAACCCCGCTTCCATCGGCAGATGTCCGTTCAGGTCGCCGAGCCAGCCAATACGCGTGCCGCGCACATCGCGCTCGAGCGCGTTCGCGAAGTCGGCGGGCTTGTCGTTTCTGCGTGAAAGAGGCGCGCGGACGTCGAAGCCGGCCTGTACCGACAACAATAGTCCCAGATCGGGAATGGTTCGCGCGATCGGCCCGGCGACGCTGAATTGCTGGAAGAAGACGTCGTCGCTTGGCGCATACGGCACGCATCCTGGCGTCGTGCGAAAGCCGAAGACGTTATTGAATGCAGCGGGCGTGCGCAGTGAGCCCATCATGTCGGTGCCGTCCGCGAAGGGCAGCATGTGCACCGCGACGGAAACCGCCGCGCCGCCGCTGCTTCCGCCCCCCGAACGCGATTGGTCGAAGGCGTTGCGCGTGGTCCCGTACACCGGGTTATAGGTATGTCCGCCCAAGCCGAATTCCGGCGAATTAGTGCGGCCAATGAATATTGCGCCCGCGTTGCGCATGCGCTCGAAGATGACGGCGTCCATCTTCGAAAGTTCGCCTGCATAGAGAGGAGAGCCTTTCGTCGTGACCATTCCCGCGACGGGAAGGATATCTTTGGGCGCTTGTGGAAAGCCATGCAGAGGTCCAAGGCTCTCTCCGCGGGATAGCTGTGCATCGCGCTCGGCGGCGAGAGAGCGTAGTGCATCGCGATCTTGCATCGCAACGATCGCATTCACGACAGGATTGAAGCGATCGATTTGCGCTAGATAGGCGTTCATCACTTCGACGCACGAGACGTCGCGCGCATGAATTGCTCGAGTCAGCGCGATAGCTTCGAGCGAAACAATATCCTTATCGGGCGTTGAGACGGACTTTGCGTCGAGTGCGGTCATGGCTATGTCGTGAATGGCAGACGGATTCAGCAATGAAACTCGGGAAGAACATGTGCGGCGACTTCTTCGATGATATCGCGCGCGGCTCGTCGTTCCGATGTGATGTTGAGCGTCACATGATGCGTTCCGTTCTCGCGCATCTCGCGCAAGAGCGCAACGAGCGCGCGACGTCCCGTGCGATAGCCGAGCGATATGTCGACAGCGGGTTCGTTCGCATCTTCGCTGAGATCGAGCCGCATTGCGACGCCGAATGCACGAAAAGCGCCGGACGCCGCGCGATCGACCGCAGCACGCCACATGCTATATCGCCCGCGCTGAGCTTGCGGCTCGCGATGATAAGTCATCCAGCCAAGCGAATGACGCGCAATCCAGTCGACGCTCTGACCGCCCGAACCGACGGCGAGCATTGGAATGGAAGTGTTATGGCGAGGCAAAAGATAGAAGTCGGGCGCGCCTCCAGGTGCATGATCGGGGATCACGCGAGAGGGCACGGTGACGGCAGCGGCGAGCGTTTCCCAATGTTGCCTGTACAGATCGCGCCGTGTATCCGGATCGCGGCCGAACGCGGCGTATTCCGGTGGACGATCGCCTGAACCGACGCCCAGTATGAAGCGTTGCCGAGACAGGGCGTCGACGGAGATTGCGCCTTTGGCGACATGAAGGGGATGTCTGAGCGTCAACACGATTGCGCCGCTGATGAGCGCAATGCGTTCCGTGTTCGATGCCAGCGCGCCGAGCAGCACCCAAGGGTCGAGATGTCCGACCGGATCGGGATACTCGATACTATTGAGCGGCACGTCGCGGACCCAGAGCGCACGAAAGCCGAGCCGGTCGGCCAGCCGCGCCAGCGATAGCTGTTCGCTGTAGTCGACGACGCTATCGTTATCGCGCGTGATCGGCAGCGTGATGCCGATAGAGAGCTTGTCTTGCGCGAAAACCGAGTTCGCGATCGAAGACGACATTGGAGTGTTTTCGCTAGCGTTCATGACACGCGTTGCGTCGAGGAAAGGGTCCGACGCTGATGGTATCACTGCCTTGATAAACGATGCCCGGCGCGATAAGGCACCAGGCATCGTTAAAGCGCGAGTTTTTAAGCAGCGGGCACTAGGCTGCGCCGAGTGACGAGCGATACGAGATACGTGACGATGACATTCACGACGAGTGCAATCAGGCCGATATAGACCGGCCACGAAGCATCACCGAGATGGACGACATAAACCGGCTTGAGGCCTTGCGAGATCGCGAGACCGGTGCCCAGCACGATACCGAACAGCCAACCCAGAGATAGGCCGGGCGTGGTCAATCGGCGCGTATAGAGCGTGAACACGATGGCCGGGAATATCTGCAGAATCCATACGCCGCCGAGCAACTGCAGGTCGATCGCATACTGTGTCGGCAGGAACACGATGAATAGCAACGCGCCGAATTTCACGACGAGCGATACGAGCTTCGCCGTCGATGCTTCAGCCGTGGATGACATGTCAGGCGATACGAGTGGACGCCACAAGTTACGGGTGAACAGATTCGCTGCGCCGATCGACATGATCGCCGCCGGCACGAGTGCGCTGATCGCGATAGCCGCAGCCGCGAAGCCCACGAACCACGAGGGAAACAGCGTGCCGAACAACGCCGGCACGACATCCGATGCCGACTTCACATGCACGCCCGCCGCGATCGCCATATAGCCCAGCAGCGCGATCAAGCCCAGAAGCAGCGTATAGGCTGGGAGGAAGATGGCGTTCTTGCGCACCGTCATCGCGGATGAAGACGAGAGCACCGCCGTCATCGTATGTGGATACATGAATGCGGCGAGCGCGGAGCCGAGCGCGAGCGATGCATAAGCCGTGAATTGTCCCGGCTTGAGAATGATGCCCGTCGGGCCACCTTTCGCCTTGAAGTATTGATCGGCCGAATCGAATACATGCGCGTAACCGCCCAGCTTCAAAGGAATCAGCCATACCGCCGCGATCACGACGATATAGATCATGATGTCCTTCACGAAGGCGATCATCGCGGGGGCGCGCAGCCCGCTCGTATAGGTATAAAGCGCAAGAATCACGAATGCGATGATGAGCGGCAGTTCGCCCGTCACGCCGAGGCCCTTGATGACAACTTGCATGCCGACGAGCTGAAGCGCGATATAGGGCATCGTTGCGACGATGCCCGTGATCGCCACCGCAGCAGGAAACCATTTGCCGCCGTATTCGCCCTGCACGTAATCTGCGCCCGTGATGTGATTTTTCGCATGGGCGATCTTCCACAGCTTGGGCATCACCGCAAACACGAACGGATAGACGATGATCGTATAGGGCAGTGCAAAGAAGCCATACGCGCCGACCGAATACACAAGTGCTGGGACGGCAATCACGGTATAGGCCGTATAGAAATCGCCGCCGACGAGAAACCATGAAATCAATACGCCGAACTGGCGGCCGCCGAGGCCCCATTCGTGAAGCTGTGTGAGATCGCCTCGCTTCCAGCGCGCGGCGAAGAAGCCGACGACGGTCACGAGCACGAAGAACGCGATGAAGATGGTCATCGCGACCGGATCGACTGGCGTGAGATCGTTCATTTCAGGCCCCTGTGCACGATGTAAAGCAGGAGCGAAGTGAGCGGCACCCACAAGAACTGATACCAATAGAAAAACGGAAAGCCCGCGAAGGAAGGCCGTGTGTCGTTATAGAACGGCAGCCAAAGCAGTGCGACGTAGGGTATCAAAAGCGCAACCCAAAGCCATGGGCCACGGGGCGCATCGTTATCGGATTCCAAAGCTATTCTCCTCGTGAATCGGCGCTGATAAGAACTTGCCGGCGCGCGGCCTCCGCGAATGTTCTGCCGATGGGAGTGAGCGCCGCGCCGCGAACGGCTGCGCATTATCCAACTAATTCGCTTTTATTGCCGGACGCCTAAGAGATGGAAAGGGCTTGTGCCAATCGATGCTTACGCAAGGCTTTCCGCGTCTGCCGAATTCGACGAATCGCCGATAGCTTTGGTCATTTCATGCCTTCAAAAAGCGCGATCTATGCTTACGAAGTTATGACGCGCGGAGAACTCGCTCGCATGCCGGCGAGCATCGCGCGCTTGCCGCCGAAGCCTGCAAGCTTGCGATATTCGAATCCGCTTTCGATGAGTGCGCGTTTGACAATGCCCGCGCTGGTGAACGTGGCGAAGGTTGCGTCGTCTTTTGCCATGCGCGCCAGCGAAGCGAATACGGCGGGCGTCCACATGTCCGGATTCTTGGCTGGCGCAAAGCCGTCGAGATAGATGGCGTCCGCTGCAACGCCATGATCGGCCAGGCGTGGCAAGAAGTCGGCGGCGTCGCCATAGCCAAGCGTCAACCTGACCGCGCCGGCAACGAACGTTCGCCGATGCACGCCGCCTTCGAGCAGAGGCCATGCGCGAATGAGCGCGTCGGCCAGTGGCGCGATAGCGGCATCGTCGATGATCGCCGCGTGCGCCGCGCGTAGATCGTCTGCGCGGAATGGATGCTTTTCTATCGATACGTATTCGAGCGTCGGCGGCCGATGTGCATCGTCGAGCCACGCGGCCCACGTCGCAAGGAAATTGATGCCCATGCCGAAGCCGGTCTCGAGCACCGTGAAGCCATGCTTGCCGCGCCAGCGCGCGGGCAAGTCATTGCCATCGAGAAAGACATGGCGCGCCTGAGCCAGCGCGCCCGCCGCGCTGTGATAGATGTCGTCGTGACGCGGCGAATACGGGGTTCCGTCACGGAACACGAGCGATGCCGGAATCAGCGGCGCTTCCATCGTTCAGGCATCGGGCGACGATTGATCGAGCGTGATGCCCAGTTCGCTTGCCATTTGCTGAACCATTGCGCGCAATTGCGTGACTTCATGAGCAAGGCGCTTTTGCTCGGACTTCAACGCTTCGAATTCGGAAAGGGAATAAGATTCGCCGCCTTGAGTTTCGCGCGAAGGCATATCGCTCAAGCTTACTTCGCCGCAAAGCAGATGCATCCAGCGGCTTTCGCGCTCGCCCGGTGTGCGCGGCAGCTTCACAACACGCGGCGGATCATTCGCGGCGAGTTCATCCAGAAAGCTCTCGACCGATGATATATCCGCGAACGAATGCAGCCGCGCACTGTTCGCGCGCAACTCCGCCGCGGTTTGCGGGCCCCGCAGGAATAGCGTGGCAAGTAGCGCGACTGACTGACTCGGCACGCCGAGCACGCGGTTCACGTTATGTTCGAAGCGCGGCACACGGCTGCTGCTGCCTTCGATGACGAGACTCAGGCGTTTAAGGCCATCGATCGTCGTCAGCACTTCGTCCTCGCTTACGCTCATCACCGGGGCGCGTGCGGTCTTCTGATTGCATCCCGCGGTTAGGGAATTCAACGAAAGAGGATAGGTGTCAGGCACGGTATGCTGTTTCTCGACGAGCACGCCGAGCACGCGGGCTTCAAGCGGCGTGAGTTCGCGCAGTGCGGGACGGGGTGTTGCTTCAGAGGGCGTGTTCATAAGCGTGATTGACGTGCAGTAAGACGCTTATCATACCGGCGCCGTAGGAAGCCTCTGTCATTCGCGCACCTCGATGCAGCATGAAGTTCATCCAACGCACGTGCATTGTCCGGCAGCGATGCGCTGTTTTGGTGCAAAAGATCGCGACGACGGCGTATTCGAAGCGTGCTTTATATAAGGAGGCGAACCGCTTTAATCATTGGCATCGAAGTTGCTTTTTCTGCATCGGCACTGGGCTGCCCGCGCAATCGATGCTTCACACAGCAATGGTGTGACGGATAAGTGAGCATCGCGCTTCGAGGTCGCCTATCGACGTACCATGCGGTCGGGTACGTCGCGTCTTTCGGGCTCTTCAAGCGTTTGCGAGTGCAACCAGGAATACGAGCGAAGGGGAATCGACGCCCCGGCATGCACTTCATTTGGAAGACCGGCTATGACGCAAGCATTCTTCAACGAGATGTTCGAGCGCAGCGATCTGGAGGCGCGCGGGTTGCCGGCGGTGGCATTTCGCGGCGTGGGTGATCCACGCTCGCATTACCGCGATTTCATGGCCTGGCTTTCCGCTCAAAGCGAGCAGCAGATCGATCTCAAACGCGCCGAAGCGGATCTCAACTTCAGGCGTGTCGGCATAACCTTCGCGGTCTACGGAACGAGCGATCTGCCCGGCATCATTCCGGAGCGCACGATTCCATTCGATGTCATTCCGCGCATCTTCCCCGCCGATGAATGGCGCGCGTTGGAGCGCGGCCTGCGGCAGCGCGTGAACGCGCTCAACCGCTTCATCCATGATATCTATCATCAGCAGGACATCATTCGCGCGGGCATCATTCCCGAGGCGCAGATACTCGGCAACGCTCAATATCGTCCCGAGATGCGTGGCGTCGATGTTGCGCGCGATATTTACGCGCACATCGCGGGCATCGATATCGTGCGAGCCGGGCAGGGTGAGTTTTATGTGCTCGAAGATAACTTGCGCGTGCCATCGGGCGTTTCGTACATGCTCGAGAACCGCAAGATGATGATGCGGCTATTTCCCGATCTATTCGCGCGCAATCGCGTGGCGCCGGTGGCGCACTATCCGGACTTGCTGCTCGATACCTTGCGCGCGGCCGCGCCCGCGGCAGTCGAAAATCCGACCATCGTCGTGATGACACCGGGGATGTATAACTCGGCTTATTTCGAGCACGCGTTTCTGGCGCAGCAGATGGGTGTCGAACTCGTCGAAGGGCAGGATCTCTTTGTCGAGAACGATTATCTGTATATGCGTACGACACAAGGGCCGCAGCGCGTCGACGTGATCTATCGCCGCATCGACGATGACTTTCTCGACCCGCTCGTGTTCCGGCCGGATTCCGCGCTCGGCGTGCCGGGTCTGATCGGTGCATACCGCGCGGGTAACGTCTCGTTATGCAACGCGGTGGGGACGGGCATCGCGGACGATAAATCGATCTATCCGTATGTGCCGGACATGGTGCGCTTTTATCTCGGCGAAGAGCCGATTCTCAACAATGTGCCGACGTGGATGTGCCGCAAGCCGGATGATCTGAAGTATGTGCTCGACCATCTTCCCGAACTCGTCGTAAAGGAGACGCATGGCGCGGGCGGTTACGGCATGCTGGTCGGCCCGGCTTCGACCGCGGCGCAGATTGCCGAGTTTCGTGCTGTGCTCGAAGCGCATCCGGAGAAGTACATCGCGCAGCCGACGCTCGCACTTTCCACCTGTCCGACATATGTGGAGACAGGAATCGCGCCGCGTCACATCGATCTGCGTCCGTTCGTGCTATCGGGCACTGAAGTGCGAATGGTGCCGGGAGGCCTGACGCGGGTTGCATTGCGGGAAGGTTCGCTCGTCGTGAATTCATCGCAAGGCGGTGGCACAAAAGATACGTGGGTACTCGAGCGCTGAGGTCAGTCATAAATAAAGCGCTGCGTCACCAAAGACAACGACAAACAACCGGGATCACCCATGCTGAGCCGTACCGCGGATCATCTCTTCTGGATGGCGCGCTATACCGAACGCGCCGAAAACACCGCCCGGATGCTCGATGCGAACTATCAGCTCTCGCTTTTGCCGCAGTCCGATGAGTATGCGGAACTGGGATGGCGCGCGATGTTGTCGATATCGGAATTGAGCGGAATTTATTCAGCCGCGCATCACGGCATGAAAAGCCGCGACGTGATCGACTTCATGGCGCGCGATCTGTCGAATCCTTCGTCCATCGTCAGTTGTTTGCGTGCTGCACGCGAAAATGCGCGGGCCGTGCGCAGTTCGACCAACAGCGAGTTATGGGAATCGCTCAACACGACGTGGCTCGACTGTCAGCGCATGCTTGCCGACGGCATTCTCGAGCGCGAACCCTATACGTTCTTCGAATGGGTGAAGTTCCGCTCGCATCTTTCGCGCGGCGTGCAGCTCGGCACGCTCGTAAAGGACGATGCGTTCTATTTCATGCGTCTCGGCACTTTCATCGAACGGGCGGACAATACAGCGCGCATTCTCGACGTCAAGTTTGAAATGATGGAACAGCGCGCGGATACTTCCGCACAGCCGTTCGATTATCACCATTGGGTGGCGGTGCTCGGTTCGGTATCGGGTTTCGAGGTGTATCGCCGCGTTTATCGCGATGTCATTACGCCCGAACGCGTGGCGGGGCTGCTGATTCTTTATGGCGACTGGCCGCGTTCCCTTGCAGCGAGCATCGCAGAAGTGGAGCAGTTGATCGGCCACGTGACGAAAGGGCGGGATACGGAAGCGGCGAGGCTCGCCGCGCAATTGAGTTCGGAACTGAAGAACGGGCGCATCGTCGACATCCTGAAAGGCGGATTGCACGCTTATCTCGTGGATTTCCTCGCGCGCGTGAACGATCTCGCAGGCCGTGTGAGCCGCGACTTTCTGTTGCCGATCGCGCCGGAACCGCCGATGCAATCGCAAACGCAGTCGCAGTCGCAAAGCAAAGGCTGAGCGCGTGCGTTCAGCGCTTGGCCGCCCCCGCGACGACACGATGCACGAAGCGGAGCTTGTCGATGACAGGCGGCGCGAGCGTGAACGGATAGCCGTCGGGCATGCCGAGGCTGCGATTCAGGCTATTCAGGACATAAGTGAGTGGAAACCAGCGTTTCATGAGGTTATCAAACGTGGTTTCGTCGACGGGCGTCTGATCGGTAAGCGTCGGCTCGTGCGGACTATCGGGCACGAGCACGAGGCCGCACGATACGGCGGTATCGAGCGTGTCGACGATATGCAGATAATGCGCCCAGGTCTCCGCCCAGTCTTCCCACGGATGCATCGTGGCGTAGGCACTGATGAAGTTGTCTTCCCATTGAGCGGGCGGACCTTCCTGGTAATGGCGGTCGAGTGCGGCGGCGTAGTCGGCTTGTTCGTCGCCGAATGCAGTGCGAAACGGTGCGATGCGAGCGGTGTCCGCGATCAGGCGATCAAAGAAGTAGTGCCCGGATTCATGACGGAAATGACCGAGCAAGGTGCGATACGGCTCGTGAAGCGCAGAGCGCGTTTTCTCGCGATGAGCATCGTCAGCTTCAGCGATGTTGAGCGTGATGATGCCGTTGTTATGGCCCGTCATTACGCCATGGCCTTGCGCATCGGCTTCGAGAAACTGGAATTCGAGGCCGCGCTCGGGATCTTCCTGACGCGACTTCACGGGCAGGCCCAACTCGGAAAACGTGTACAGCAGGCGGCGCTTCGCGGCTTCGATGCGATACCAGTAGACGCGGTTTTCCGGATTCGAGAGGTTGGGAATGGTGCTCGTCAATTGGCACGAGCAGCACAGCGGGTCGGTCGGATCGACGTCGGGCGCAGGAACGACCCAGTTGCAGACATTTTCGACCACGTAGTTATGGCACGGCCGATAGAGGAGATCTTTGGCGAGCGGATGCAGGCTGCGCCAGCGACCGTCCCCGTTTTCTTCGAAGGCGCTGATCTGACTGATCTCGGGCACATAGCCGAGCCGCGCGCCGCAGTTTTCGCAATGCGTGTTCTCGAAGAACACGAGCTGGTTGCAGCGATTGCAGTGAAAGGTCTTCATCGTGTGGTCGGCGGAAGTGTTATTGCGCGAGGTTCGGTGTGCGCGCTATCGGCGAAGCAGTCGCAAACATCGTGCCGTAGTCAGAACGTTTTTTCCATGACAAGCAGAAAAACGCGTTGCAGCGCGGCTTGTGTGCGCGGCGTCAATTGAGCAAAGGAGTCCGGTGTGTCCATTCGTGTCGCGTTGAACCATGTCACGCACTATCGCTATGACCGGCTCGTCGGTCTTTCGCCGCAAGTCGTGCGCTTGCGGCCTGCGCCCCATTGCCGGACGCCGATCGTGTCGTATTCGATGCGTGTCGAGCCAGAGGATCATTTCATCAACTGGCAGCAGGACGCGTTCGCGAACTATCAGGCGCGACTGGTTTTCCCCGAGAAAACGCGCGAATTCAAGGTAACGGTCGATCTCGTTGCGGAAATGGCCGTCTATAACCCGTTCGACTTTTTTCTCGAACCGGCCGCCGAAAAGTTTCCATTCAGCTATGCGCCAGAATTGCTGCATGATCTCGCGCCTTACATGGTCAAGCGTGAGCCGACTCCGCGCTTTGCCGCATTTGTCGAAAGTATCGATCGCTCCCCGCGCGCGACGATCGATTTTCTCGTCGAATTGAATCAAAGGCTATCCCACGAGATTCGCTATCTGATCCGCATGGAGCCGGGCGTGCAGACGCCCGAGGAAACGCTTGAAAGCGCGGCGGGTTCGTGCCGGGATTCGGGCTGGCTACTCGTGGAAACGCTGCGTCATCTCGGGCTGGCGGCGCGCTTCGTGTCGGGCTATCTGTTGCAGCTCGCACCGGATACCAAATCGCTCGATGGCCCGAGCGGCACCGAAGTGGACTTCACCGACCTGCACGCGTGGTGCGAAGTGTTCCTGCCTGGAGCGGGCTGGATAGGCTTCGATCCTACTTCCGGCCTGCTCGCCGGCGAAGGACATATTCCGGTCGCGTGCACGCCGGAGCCGGACAGTGCGGCACCGGTCTCTGGCGCGATTGACAAATGCGAAGTCGAATTCGTTCATGCGATGTCGATCGAGCGCGTGCTCGAAACGCCGCGCGTGACGAAGCCTTATAGCGAGGAAGACTGGAACGCGGTGCTGCGTATGGGCGAGCAGGTGGATGCGCGATTGAATGCATCCGATGTGCGTCTCACCATGGGTGGCGAGCCGACTTATGTTTCGGTTCGCGATCGCGATGAACCGGAATGGAACACCGATGCGCTGGGCCCGACGAAGCGCGCCTACGCCGTTTCGCTGATGGACAAGCTGCGCGCGCAGTACGGCGCAAGCGGCTTCCTGCACATCGGACAGGGCAAGTGGTATCCGGGCGAGCAATTGCCGCGCTGGGCGCTGTCGCTTTTCTGGCGCGCGGATGGCGAACCGTGCTGGCACGATCCGTCGCTTTTTGCGGACGAGCGGCAGCCCGCGTCTTACACATCGGATGACGCCGCGCGCTTCATTCGTCATCTCTCTGGCAAGTTGTCTTTGGATTCAAAATACATTCAACCCGCCTACGAGGATACGTGGTACTACCTGTGGCGCGAACGCCGCTTGCCGGTGAACGTCGATCCTTTCGACTCGCGTCTGGACGACGAACTCGAGCGCGCCCGGCTGCGGCGCGTGTTCGATGCAGGACTTCCGTCGATTACGGGCTACGCGCTGCCGATTTCGCGCGAAGACGCCCCCACGATGCAGCCGGGCCGCTGGACCAGCGGTCCGTGGTTCTTCCGCGACGAACGCATGTACCTGATTCCGGGCGATTCGCCGATGGGCTACCGCTTGCCGCTCGACTCGCTGCCGTGGGTTTCGGAAGGCGATTATCCGTGGCAGCACGCGCACGATCCGTTCGCGCCGTCGACGCCATTGCGCACCGCGACTGAATTACGCATGCAATATGCGGATTTGGATAATGAATCGCGCATGCAAAATGCCGATGCGGTGGGAACGCGGCATGCAATGGCAACGGGTCCGTCGCGGGAGCGCGTCCCGCAACGCGGCGAGTCGGCTGGCTGGATCGCGCGGACCGCTGTGTGCGTGGAAGCGCGTGACCCCGCGCGCGCGGCCGGTCCGAAAGCGGAAGCCGACGCCCTCGAAAAGCTCGGCAACGGCAACAAGCTGATGCATGTCTTCATGCCGCCGCTCACCGAACTCGACGACTATCTCGATCTGCTTGCGGCCATCGAAGCCACGGCTTCCGATCTGAAGATTCCGGTCATTGTCGAAGGCTATCCGCCGCCGCGCGATGCGCGTCTCAAGATGCTCCAGGTGACGCCGGATCCGGGCGTGATCGAGGTGAACATTCATCCGGCTGCGAACTGGAACGATCTTGTCGAACACACGGAGTTCTTGTACAACGCGGCGCACGAGTCGTATTTAAGCCCCGAGAAATTCATGCTCGATGGCCGGCACACCGGCACCGGCGGCGGCAATCACTTCGTGCTTGGCGGTGCGACACCCGCCGACAGTCCATTCCTTCGTCGCCCCGATCTGCTTGCGAGCCTGATCGCGTACTGGCATAACCATCCATCGCTGTCGATGCTGTTTTCAGGGCTTTTTATCGGTCCGACGAGTCAGGCGCCGCGCGTCGATGAAGCACGCAACGATCAGGTCTATGAACTCGAGATCGCGTTCGCCGAACTGCAAAGACAACTCGACATGCTCGGCGGACGCGGCAATGCCACTGTGCCGCCGTGGCTTATCGACCGCATTTTGCGCAACATCCTGATCGACGTAACCGGCAACACGCACCGCGCGGAGTTTTGCATCGACAAGCTGTATTCGCCCGACGGACCCACTGGCCGGCTCGGCCTGCTCGAACTGCGCGGCTTCGAAATGCCGCCGCACGCGCGCATGAGTCTCGTGCAGCAACTGTTGTTGCGCGCGCTCGTTGCACGATTTTGGAACGCGCCCTATACCGCGCGACTCACGCGCTGGGGCACCGAACTGCATGACCGGTTCATGCTCGGCACTTTCGTGCAAATGGATTTCGACGACGTGCTCAGCGAGTTGCGCGAAGCGGGCTTCGCATTCGAGCGAAGCTGGTTCGCGCCGCATTTCGAGTTCCGCTTCCCACTCGTCGGCGCATACGATACGAACGGCATCGCGCTCACGATCCGCAATGCACTCGAACCGTGGCACGTCATGGGCGAAGAGGGCGCGATCGGCGGCACGGTGCGTTTCGTCGATTCATCCGTCGAACGTCTCGAAGTGCGCGTGCTCGGCCTGAATGGCAATCGGCATGTCGTAACTGTCAATGGCGAGACGCTGCCGCTGCAACCTACAGGGCGCGTAAGCGAATACGTGGCCGGCGTGCGCTTTCGCGCGTGGTCGCAAGCCGCATCCCTGCATCCGACCATCGACGTACATGCGCCGCTTACCTTCGATATCGTCGATACATGGACCGGACGCGCGATCGGCGGATGTCAGTACCACGTCGCGCATCCGGGCGGACGCAACTATCAAACCTTCCCGGTCAACGCCTATGAAGCCGAAAGCCGCAGGCGCGCACGCTTCTTCGCGACAGGACACACGCCCGGTGCGATGCGTGTCGAAGCCCGCGAACGCAGCCTCGAATTCCCGTTCACGCTCGACCTGCGCTATCGTTAAAGTGCATTCATCATTCGAATAAAGAACAGAGACGACATTGGCCTATCAATCGACCTTGCCTTTCGACATCGCCTCGGCCCGCATCGATGCGCTCGCGCTGCTGCGCACGCTGCCCGCGCGCGAAGGGCATTGGGACGAATTGCGCGACGCGGCAGGCCAGTTGCGTGAGCCCTGGCGTCAGTTTTTCGAATTGCTCGGCGAGCAGGGCGTCGAGCGGCTCGACGATGGCGTCGCCGCCGTCGCGCAGCAGGTGCGCGACAACGACATCACGTACAACGTGTATGCCGATAACGGCAAGCCGCGTGCGTGGTCGCTCGATCTCCTGCCGCTCATCATCGATGAAGAAGAGTGGGCGCTGATCGAGCGCGGCGTTGCGCAACGCGCGCGCTTGATGGAAGCGATCGTCGCGGATGTCTATGGTCCGCAGACATTGCTGCATCGCGGCCTGCTGCCGGGCGCGCTCGTCTTCGGGCATCCCGGCTACTTGCGCGCGGTGAAGGGTTTCATGCCGCCGTGCGGCCGCTTTCTGCAGATCGTCGCTGTCGATCTCGCGCGCGCGCCATCCGGCTCGTGGACGGTCATCGCGCATCGCACCGAAGTGCCTTCCGGTTTGGGTTATGCGCTCGAAAACAGATTGATCGTCTCGAGCCTCTTCGCCGATCCCTTTCGCGCGATGCATGTGAGCCGTCTCGCGGCGACCTATTCGCAACTCATCGCGACGATCGCGCAAGCGGCTCGCGCGACGATGCACGATGACGACGACGGCCGCAGCGATGCATCGAACGATGCGCCGCATATCGCGTTGCTGAGTCCCGGCCCATTCAGCGAGACTTACTTCGAGCATGTGTTTCTCGCGCGATATCTGGGCGTGACGCTCGTCGAAGGCAAGGACCTCACGGTGCGGCACGACAAGCTCTATCTGAAGACGCTTGCCGGCCTGTCGCGCGTGCACGCAGTGATACGGCGTCTTGACGATGCGTTCTGCGATCCCGTCGAATTGCGCGCGGACTCCACCATCGGCGTGCCCGGCTTGCTGCAGGTCATGCGTGCGGGCAATGTGATGGTGTCGAACGTGCCGGGCGCGGGCTTCACGGAATCCCCCGCGCTCAACGCGTTTTTGCCGGGCATTGCGCAAGCCTTGCTGGATGAAACCCTGGAATTGCCGACGGTGCCGACATGGTGGTGCGGCGAAGAAGCCGCGCGGTCCGAAGTATTCGAGCGCCTCGATCACGCGCTCATCGCGCCGACATGGCCTGGCGCGCAGGCCGATCACGCACCGGGCATCGATGCGGGCGTGCAGGCGCTTTCGGCATGGCGCGAACGCATCGAACGCGCGCCGGATGTCTTCACGGTGCAGGAGAATCTGCCGTTCTCCACGGCGCCGCGCTTTCATGATGGCGCGCTCGGCTCGCGTCCATGCGTGCTGCGCGCCTATGCGATCGCCAACATCGACGGAAGCTGGAGCGTGATGCCAGGCGGCTTCACGCGGCTCGCGGCCGACAAGCGCGCGACCGTGTCCATGCAGTTCGGCGGCAGCAGCGTCGATACATGGGTGATGTCGAGCCAGCCCGGCAGCGCCGTGTCGTTGCAACCGACGCCGATGAAGCCGGGCGAGCTGCGCAAGCATCGCATCGTGTCGAGCCGAGCCGCGGAGAATCTTTTCTGGGCGGGTCGTTATGGCGAGCGCGCGGAAAACAACGTGCGCTTGTGCCGCCTTCTGCTCGGCATGCTCGATGGCAACGATGCTGAAGAACTCTTTCCGACGCTCACTGAACTCGCATCGCAATGCGGACTCATCCCATCGGGCGAAACGCTCGCGCGCAGCACGCCGCAAGCGTTCGAACGTGTGCTCGTCGCGGGCTTGCCGGAATCGAGCAAAGCGACGAGCATCGGCGACAATCTCGCGGATCAGGCGCGCGCATGTGGCGAAATTCGCGACCGGCTTTCGACGGACCACTGGCGCACGATCCTCGCATCGCGCAACGACTTCCGTGATGCGCTCGCGCGTCTCTCGCCGAGCGATAAGGCAGATGAAGGCACGGTTCGCATCGGCCGCGATTACGATCGCGTGATGCTTGCAGGCGCGCTCGAACATCTTGCGACGCAATTGTCCGCAATCAGCGGCGCGCAAGGCGATCGCATGACGCGTGATGAAGCATGGCGGCTGCTCTTCATCGGAAGACATATCGAACGCGTATCGACGATGGCTACGATCCTGCATGTCGTCGCCGAGCGGGGCACGCTCGCGTCGCCCGCGGGCTTCGATCTTCTCTTGCAACTCTTCGACAGCACGCTCACGTATCGCTCGCTTTATCCGGGAAGACTCGAAGTGCCGGCGTTGATCGATCTCATCGTCGTCGATCAAACCAATCCGCGCGGACTCTATGGGGTGTACTCGCGCTTGCGTACGAAGCTCGATGAGATCGCTGCCGCAGCCGGTGGCGCACGCCGCGCACAAGCGACACGTTTCGCTGATCTTCTCGTTCACGCCGATGCGTTGCCCGATCTCACCGCGCTTTGCGAAACGCGGGCCGATGGCCGTCACGATGCGCTGATCGCGGTATGCGACCGGCTCGTTGCGTCGGTCAGCGCGGCATCGAACGAAGTCAGCGCGCGCTACTTCAGTCACGCGAATACGCTTGCCGCACAGGTGTCGTCATGAGCCTTGGCCTGAACGATACCGTGCTCGCGGTCACGCATCGGACCACCTATCGATACTCGACGCCCGTCGAAATCGCGCAGCACCTGGCGACGATCCGTCCGCTGCATTGCCCCTGGCAGCAGGTTATCTCGCATACCGAGCGCATCGATCCGGTACCGTCTTATGTGCATAGCCGCGTCGATGCATTCGGCAATGACGTGTTGTACTTCTCGCTCGATGCGCCGCACGAACGGCTTTCGATGACGAGCGAAACCACGGTCCGGCTTACGCCGCGCTGGGATGCGCTCGATGCCGAAGCGACGCCGCCTTGGGAAGATGTCGCGGATCGCTTGCGCTACAGCGCGAGTGGTTCGTTCTATCCGGAAAGCGAATTCTGTTATGCGTCGCCCAATATCTCGCTCGATCATGCATTGCGCGCGTATGCGCAAGCGAGCTTCGATAAGGGCACGCCGCTCGTCGCGGGCGCCATCGATCTGATGCATCGCATTCATGCGGACTTCGACTACAAACCGTCTGCGACTGCGTTCGATACGCCCGCATCGCGTGCGTTCGAATTGCGTCATGGCGTGTGTCAGGACTTCTCGCAAGTGATGATCGGCTGCCTGCGTGCGCTTGGATTGCCTGCTCGTTATGTGAGCGGCTATCTGCGCAACGATCCGCCGCCGGGGCACCCGAGGTTGATCGGCGCCGATGCTTCGCATGCGTGGGTGTCGGTGCATTGTCCGCAAAGCGGATGGATCGACCTCGATCCGACCAATGATGTGCTCGCGGACCTCGACCATGTGACGCTCGCGACGGGGCGCGATTACAGCGATGTGTCGTTGCTGCGCGGGATGATTCTCGGCGGAGGCGCGCACCATGTGGATGTGGCGGTGAATGTGCTGGCGTTATAAGGTGCATGTCCATGCAAAGAAAGCACGCGATTCCATACTGCGTTAATGTTTAGGGCTTTCGTCGCCATGCGCAGGCTTTAGCGCATGCCTTTCGCTTTGCAAGGAGATTCGCACGATGGAATACGTGAAACTGGGCTCGACCGGTCTCGAGGTGTCGCGGCTCTGTCTTGGTTGCATGACCTACGGCGCGCCCGATCGTGGCACGCATCCCTGGACGCTCGATGAGGAAAAGAGCCGTCCGCTCATCAAGGAAGCATTGGACGCGGGCATCAATTTCTTCGACACGGCCAATACTTACTCGGACGGCACGTCGGAGGAAATCGTCGGACGTGCGCTGCGCGATTTCACGAAGCGCGACGACATCGTCATCGCGACGAAGGTATTCAATCGCATGCGTCCCGGTCCGAATGGCGCGGGGCTCTCGCGCAAGGCGATCTTCAACGAAATCGATAACAGCCTGAAGCGGCTCGGGACCGATTACGTCGATCTCTATCAGATTCATCGATGGGATTACACGACGCCGATTGAGGAAACGCTCGAAGCACTGCATGATGTCGTGAAGGCGGGCAAGGCGCGTTATATCGGCGCATCGTCGATGTATGCGTGGCAGTTCAGCAAAGCGCTCTATACCTCTCGCGCGAACGGATGGACCGAGTTCAAAACGATGCAGAATCATTTGAATCTGCTGTATCGCGAGGAAGAACGCGAGATGATGCCGCTTTGCAGGGATCAGGGCATCGGCGTGTTGCCCTGGAGTCCGCTTGCGCGCGGCCGTCTCACGCGCGAATGGGACGCGACGAGCGCGCGTCAGGAATCGGATACCTTCGGCAGCACGCTGTATCGCACCGACGATGCCGATCGCGCGGTCGTCGAAGCCGTGGCTGCAGTCGCGAAGGCGCGCGGGGTGCCGCGTGCGCAAGTGGCGCTCGCGTGGGTTACGCAGAAGGCGCCAGTGACCGCGCCGATCATCGGTGCATCGAAACCGGGACATGTGAGCGATGCGGTCGCGGCCTTATCGCTGAATCTCACGGCGGACGAGATCGCGCAACTCGAAGCACCGTATGTGCCGCATGCCGTGTCCGGTTTCAAATGACGCGAATCATAACTGCGATTCGATCGGCAAGATCCCGAGCATCCAGATCCCTGCGCGTTTGAGCGCAGGCACGTCCGGCTCGCTATCGAGTTCGGTCGTGTTGCCGTTTGCGTCGGTGTCGATCCACACCATGCGTTTGCCGCCGTTGCCGTCATCGTGCAATTCGACGCGCCACGCAATGCGATCGATGTTCGTGCCGATGCCGTCAGTCACATACTCGGCCGCATCCGCGCTATCGCAATAGACGCCGATTTCCGTGTTCAACTCAACGGAACGCGGATCGAGATTCATCGAGCCGATGAAGATGCGCTTGCGATCGAACACATATGTCTTCGCATGGAGCGACGCCTTCGACGATCCGAATGTCGTTTTCTTCGCGGTCTTGTCGGCGTCGCTCGATGCAACGGGCTTCAGCTCATATAGCCTCACGCCGGCTTCGAGCATATCCTTTCGATAGCGCTGATAGCCCGCATGCACCGCGGCGACATCGGTGGCGGCGAGAGAATTCGTGAGCACGGTGACACGCACGCCACGCGATGTCATCGATTGCAGCCATCGCACGCCTTCCTTGCGCGGGACGAAGTATGGCGACACGATCAGCATTTCCTGCGCGGGTTCGAAATCCAACGCCTTGAATTGCGACATCAGATGGCCTTCGCTGTCGCCGGGCGCGCGCGTGATCTTTGCGGGATCGTCATACAGAAGCGTGGCCTTGCCCCACGAAAAAGCCGTGTCGTGCGCCTCGATAACTTTGGTGTAACGCTCGCGAACTTGCGCGACATAGGGCGAACTCTGTTCCGACAACAAATACGTGTCGAGCTTCTGGCGGTAACCGGCGAGCGCGCCGGGGTCGGCGTGACGTCGCATCAGGTTATCGATCGGATAGGCTGCATCCGAGTTCCAGTACAGGTCGAATGCGCTCGATACGTCGCGCACGACGGGGCCATGCACGAGCACATCGAGATCGCCGAACGCGACCGTGCTCGACGCGCCGAAGTATTCGTCGCCGATATTGCGTCCGCCGAGAATCGCGGCCTGGTTATCGGCGATGAGCGCCTTGTTGTGCATCCGCCGATTCACGCGAAAGAACTCGATCGCGGAGCCTAGCTTCTTGAACGTGCGATTCGATACGGGATTGAAAAGCCGCACCTGCACGTTCGGATGCGAAGCGAGCGCGAGCAGGAACTGATCGTCCGCATTGGTGCCGAGGTCGTCGAGCAGGAGGCGCACGCGCACGCCGCGATCGGCGGCGCGCATGATCGATGCGGCCATTTCGCGGCCAGTCAGATCGTCGTGCCAGATGTAGTACTGGAGGTCGAGCGTGCGCTCCGCGGCTTCACTCAGAATCACGCGCGCGATGAGCGCGTCCATGCCGTTCGCTAGCAAATGAAACGCATTGTCGCCGGGATGCGCCGCTTCGCTCGCTGCGAAGGCCGTGCCGAGGCGCGTGTTCCCGGTGTCGGCCAGTGCATGCGTTTGCACGCGTCCTGTCTGCGGCGGAAGGCTCGCGCATGCGCTCATCAACAGTGTCAAAGCAAGGGCGATCCAGGTACGAAGTTTCACTGCGTGACCTCAATTACGGAGTCCGTACTATGCCATGTTCTTTTCCTTCCGCGAATTTTCGTTCAAACGCGCGCGCACGAAGCTGACATGCTCGCGCAGCACATAGAGTGCATCGGCGTAGGCGAGCGGCAGCTTGAGCGTATCGAGCGATTCCTCGATGTAATCGAGTTCGATGACGAGCGCCCGCCCTTCGTCTTCGCTGGTGACGCGCATCGCGCCGCGTTCCACCGCGATCAGCGCCCCGTAATAGCGATAGATGCGCGAGCGCACGCGCCAGCGATACAGCGCGGGCACGAGCCGCAGCGCAGGAAAGATGAGCACGGCGACCGGAAGCAACAGCACAAGGGCGCGGTCCGCGATATTCGCGAGCCAGAACGGCAGCGTGCGATAGAGGAAGCTCTTGCCCGAGCGGTAATAGCGGCTCGCGTCTTCGCTGATCGGATACTCATGCGCGACGGGACTCGGAAATTGCCCCGCGCGTTGCAGCAGACCGGCAGAGCCGTGCACTTCCTGCGCGGCTTCGATGAGCAAGTCCGATAGCGCCGGATGCAGGCTTGGCCGCGCGACGAGTTCGACCGTGGGGCTGATCAGATGCACGGTCTCCGGCGGGATGCGGCGGCCGAGATCGAGCACACCGGGCGGCAATTCGATATCGTCGAGATAGGGAAAAAGACGCGTATAGGCGCCCGATTCCTTGAAGTCCATCACCGAGATGCCGGGCACGCGCAAGAGGCGCAACATCAGGCCGCGCGTTGCGGAATCGCCGGAGAGAAACACTGCGTCGGCCTCGTTGCTGACGAGTTGCGTCGCGGCTTGCAGGCCGTCGCTCGGAAGAAGCTGCGTGTCGCCGCCAGGATAGATGCCGTTCGCTTCCAGCAGCTTGAGCGACAGCGTGCGCGTGCCGCTGCCTTCGCGGCCTATCGCGATGCGCTTGCCTTCCAGTTGCGAGAGGAGGGTGAGACCCTTGCCTCGATAGAACACGACAAGCGGCACATACGACACGCTGCCGAGCGACATCAGTTGCGATGCCTGTTCCTTCGTCGCGATCCCGCCTTGCACGAGCGCGAGGTCGACGTGCTGCTTCGGATCGAGCAAGCG
This sequence comes from Caballeronia sp. AZ7_KS35, assembly GCF_023631045.1. Taxonomy (NCBI): domain Bacteria; kingdom Pseudomonadati; phylum Pseudomonadota; class Betaproteobacteria; order Burkholderiales; family Burkholderiaceae; genus Caballeronia; species Caballeronia sp. AZ7_KS35. Next base: position 227,087 of record NZ_JALQDV010000042.1, read on the forward strand.
TTCGAGATTTTGCACGGAGCCATCCGAAGGCAGCACCTTCAGCGTGATGCCATTACGCGCGAGCAGTTTCGCGTATTCCTGCGAGATGACGTAGAACGAGCTGTCGGGTTGACCCGCGCTCATCGTGATGGTTTTGGGCGGCGCCGGATCGACGAGCCAGTAGACGAGCGCGACGACGATCGCAATGACCAGCAAGACAGGACCGGCCGTCCATGTGATGTCATGCAGGACGCCTTTCGCATGATCGCGAGGCAGATGCGGGCGTTTCATGCGATGCCTCGTCATGAGCGTGCGTTCGTGACTGCGTGCGTGACTGGAAAGACATCGAGCATGTCGTGCCTATGTCGGAAGCGGCGTTGCTTCGCAGTGTAACGCGCGGCGCGGTCAAAACGACAAGGCCGGCTCGCATGCGGCCGGCCTTCGCTTTCAATCGATCCTCGATCAAGCCCAGTGTGCGGGAATCCAGAACCTGCCGACCCAGTGGCCCGGAATCAGGACCGCGCGATGCGGGACCATGTAGACGGTCTTCGCGGGCGGCGGGGGCGGCGCGACATACACCGTCCTGACTGGAGCCGGCGCGGGCGCGACGTACACGGTCTTGGCCGGCGGCGGTGTGACGACCACCGTCTTGGCGGGCGGCGGCGGAGGCGGTGTGACGACGACCGTCGACGAAGCCGGGGGCGGTGCGACCACCACGGTCGTCGCAGGCGGCGGGGGCGGCGGCACGATCACGGGCGCAGCGACGACGGTTGTTCCGGTGACGACCGGCGCCGTCGCGACCACCGTCGTGCTCGACGTCACCGTGCCGCCGCCGACTACCGTCGTGCTATGCGACCCGTTCGAGACCGTCGCGGTGCCCGACGTCGTGACCACGCCCGGCGCGACGCTCGTCGCGCTGCCTGAATGCGTGACGGTGCCGCCGTTGGCCGTGTTGACCGTGCCCGAGCGATTGCAGGTGTAGCCCGCGCAATTCGTCGATGCTGAGTGCGTCGACGTGTTGCCGTTCGGTCCCGTCACCGATCCCGATGACGAGTATTGGCCGGGCGCGGTACGCGTCACGGTATCGCTGCCGGTGGCGGTCTTGCCGTTCGGGCCGGTCGCGCTGCCGGTGTGCGAGCAACTGCCGCCCGCGCAGCTCGTGTCGCCCGCATGTTGCACCGAGCGGCCGTTCGGGCCGTATGCGGTGCCGGAGTTGGAGAACTGGCCCGGCGCGGTACGCGTAACGGTTCCGGAGTTGGTGCCGACGCGGCCCCATGGATTCTCGACGCCGCCCGCATGCGAGCAACTGCCGCCGCCGCACGAGCCGACGTGCGCGCCCTGGTATTCGCCGCGACCGGTGTAGGCCGTGCCGCCACGCGCCCAGCCCGCGAAGGCGGAGCTGCTGCACAGCGTAAGCGCGGCGGCCGCCGCGACGACGAGCAACTTGCGCACGCGGCGCTTGCTTGAGGGCGCGTCGGAGGCGAACGCAACGTGGGCGTTTGAAGCGAAAGTCGATCTGTTTTTCACGGGATGTCCTTCTCGGTTCCTTAGGCCACGTTGCGTTTCGAGTGGCGACGGAAGTGACTATAGAGAAACGGTCTTGCGAAGTCCCGCGGTAACTTATTTCACGCCATGTCATGGCTGATGGCATCGTGCTATGCCTTATGGCACGGGCTTTTGCAGCATTTCCAATAACTTTGCGAAGTCCGCGCGCAACACGATTTCGCGCATTGCGTCACACTTGCTGCTGCCGTCCGGCTTAATCGTCATAACAATCGAAATCATCATGGCCACATCTACTCCGATCCAAGTCGCCGTTCTCGACGATTATCAGAACATCGCGCTCTCGATGGCCGACTGGTCGCCGCTCGAGGCTCGCGCTGAAATTACCGTGTTCAACGATCACATCGCGGAGCGCGGCGCGTTGCTCGAACGTCTGCGCCCCTTCGATGTTGTCTGCGCGATGCGCGAACGCACGCCGTTCTCGCGCGACATCATCGAGAGCCTGCCTAACCTTAAGCTGATTGCATCGACGGGCGCGGCGAATGCATCGATCGATCTCGATGCCGCATCCGAACGCGGCGTCGAAGTGCGGCATACGGGCTATACGTCCACACCGACGATCGAATTCACGTGGGCGCTCATTCTCTCGATGATGCGCAACATTCCCGCCGAGAATCGCTCGCTCAAGGAGGGCGGCTGGCAGATTGCGCTCGGCACCGAACTCGCGGGCAAGACACTCGGCTTGCTGGGTCTCGGTCGCGTGGGGTCGGCCGTCGGCGTGATCGGCCGCGCGTTTCGCATGAACGTGGTCGCGTGGAGCCAGAACCTCACACGTGAGCGCGCGGAAGAAAAGGGCGTGCAACTAGTGGACAAGGACACGCTCTTCAAGACCTCCGACGTGCTCTCGATTCATGTTCGCCTCAGCGAGCGCACGCATCATCTCGTCGGTGCGCGGGAATTTGCGCAGATGAAGCCGACGAGCCGCATCGTCAACACGTCGCGCGGACCGATCGTCGATAGCGCCGCGCTCGTCGATGCGTTGAAGTCGGGCAAGCTCGCGGGCGCGGCAATCGACGTCTACGATGAAGAGCCGCTCGCTGCGAACGACGTGCTGCGTTCACTGCCGAACGTGCTCGCGACGCCGCATATCGGCTATGTGGCGGAAGAGTTGTATCGCACGTTTTATGGCGATACGGTGCGCAATATCGTCGAATGGCTCGATGCGCGTCAGGGTTGAATCACGACGCGCCCCATTTGTCGGATGGCAGAAGCGAGAACAACGTTTCGATCGCGGCGCTCGCGCGGCGCTTGCCATCCGCGCGGCCCATCGCGAGATCGATGACCGCAAGCCCGACGACAAGCGCATGCACCATCGACACATGTTCTTTCGTGACGGCGAGACCCATTGCTTCGAGCATGCGCGTGATGCGTACCGCGACGCCTTCCGCGAGCTCGCGAAAGAGGCTGCGAATGGTTGGCTCTTCGTCGGCGGCTTGCGCGAGCGCCATCAATACGCGCGTGTTTTCGTGGCGCATCGCGACATTGGCGATCGATGCAGCTGTGATCTTGGGCGATGCTTCGCCCGCGAAGGCATCGACGGCGGCGAGCTGGCCATCGATGGCCGTACGCGCGACAGCTTCGATCAACGCGAGGCGCGTGGGGAAATAATAAGTCAGATGACTCTGGCGCAGACCCGCGCGTGCAGCGACGCGCGGTTGCGTGAAGCCCGAATAACCTTCTTCGCGCAGAGTGGCAAGGGCGGCTTCGAGTATGGTCTGTCGACGATCCTGCACAGGGCGCGATCCACGTTTGGTTGAATTACCAAACCTTAGCGCGGGCGATGCACGGCGTCAACCTTATGAATTGTCATACGACGGTGGTTGCGGATTATGCGCGGGGTTCGTGTCGAACTTGCGGATATCGGTGATCGCAGCGCTCGCGAGCGATCGAAGAACGGCTTCGAGCGCATCGGCGAGTGCCTTGTCATAGACTTCGTCGCCATTCACGTAGAGCGTGAACGCTTCGAGATATTTCGCTTTTTTAGCCGGGTTTTCGATGGTTTCGCGTGTCCACCGATAAAGCGGATAGTGCTCGATGCCATCCCTTTCGGCCTGCGCGACGTAATCCACGAAGGCGTCGTACTGGCATTTCAATTGAGCGTCGTGTTCGATCAGCAGCGCATTGATCGCCGCGAGCTTTTCGTTTGCCGGATCTCGACGCGCCAGCATCGCATACTCGGGCGCGAGACGGATTCGAACTTGATATTGCAAGGATTCAGTCATAACGCCCTTTTCATGTTGAAAGCTATTGATAACTTCGCGTGTGAATAATGCAGTTCATGCACTACACTTCCTCTCGCATCGCGAATCGAACAAGAGGAGAGTAACAGTGAGTCTTCGACATTCGATCTATTGCCCATGTTGCGACATGGCGCCGAACGCCGCAAGCCGCCGCCGCTTTCTTGCGCTCGCGGGTCAAAGCGCCGCCGCGCTCGCGCTCTTTCCGCATCTCGCATACGCCGATAACGACGTACCGTCCATCGCCTACGATTCCGTCCCCGACCCTGTACGCCTGCCTCGCGATATGTACTTCGGCGAATGCTCGGGCGTGGCGTTGAATTCGGCCGGGCATATCTTCGTGTTATCCCGCGGCAATAGCACGGGTCCCGCTTATGGCGCCGCCGCCGCGCAACTGCTCGAATTCGATCGCAATGGACGCTTCGTGCGCGAAATCGGCCATAACCTTTATGCCTGGTCGTTCGCCCATACTGTGAAAGTAGATCGGCAAGACAATGTCTGGGTAACGGACAAGGGCTCGGACATGATCATCAAGTTCACGCCTGAAGGCCGCGTCGCGATGGTGTTCGGTCGCAAGCAGGAAGCGTCGGACGAAGAGACTGCGCCGCTCAAGCATCCGAATCCGCCGCTGCCTTCGGAGCCGGGGCGTTTCCGGCAAGTCACCGACGTCGCGTGGGACGCATCGGGAAATACCTATATCAGCGACGGATACATCAACTCGCGCGTCGCGAAGGTCGACAAGGACGGCAACTGGCTCAAGTCGTGGGGCGAGCGCGGGAAGGAGCCGGGGCAATTCCATACGCCGCATAGCATTGCTGTCGATAGAAACGGGCTCGTCTATGTCGCCGATCGAAGCAACCGGCGCATTCAGGTATTCGACCGCGAAGGCAATTTTCAGCGGCAAATCACGATCGATGTACCCGTGCCGCCCGATGCGCGTCCGGCTATCGGCAACATGCCCGACGAAGCGGCGATAGCAGCGGGAACATTTGCGCCGGGTTCACCTTGGGCCATTTGCATTTCGCCGGGGCCGAATCAAGTGCTGTATTCCGCCGATGCGTTTCCCGGCCGGATTTACAAGTTATCGCTCGACGGAGAATTGCTCGGCGTACTCGGACGATCCGGCAAGCAATTGAAGCAGTTCGGATGGATTCATGAAATGGCGTGTCCTTCAGAAGGCACTTTGTTCGTCGCGGAGTTGCTCAATTGGCGCGTGCAGAAGCTCCTACTGCATGGGTGATCGCATCACTGCTTCGAGGGCTTCGATCGCATCGACATAATGGGCTTGGGCTGCGCGTCGCATCGATCTTCGCGCCACGCGCGCAACGTATCGAGCGCGACGGAATTGCGCACATAGCGATGCCACACGAATGCGAGATCGAAGATCAGGATCGCGAGCCACCACGCATAGAGAAAGAAAGCGCCACCAAGCACGACGGGCCACAAGGGTTTGCCCGCGAGATCGCCCCATAGTCTGACGCCCACGATCAGCACCATCATCAGCGTGCCGAGCGCGACGAGAATACGCCGTCCCCAGTGCGGTTTGCGCGGCGCGAGCCAGCCGCTTATTGCGCAGACGAGGCCCGCAAGTACGAAGACCGCCTTGCCGACGACAGGATCGGCGCTATCGCGATGCAGGATATCGGCGAACGGGCTCGCGAGAAAAGCCGCCACGCCGCTCAACAGCACGAACCAGAAGATCAGCGCACCCGCGACGAACGACAGTAGCGCGACGATGCGCCAACGCAGCCATGCGGCCGTGCGATTTGTGCCTCGCGCCTTGACGAGACGCGGAAGGCGTGCGGCAACCGTCGTTCCCATCAAAAGGCAGGCGAGCGCGAACACCGAGCGCGTGAGATAGATGAATTCGGGCGCGGTGCTCGTGCCGCCCGCGCCCGAATCGGAAGTTGCGGTGACAGCTTTATAGATGAAGAACACCGCGAGCAGATGCAGCGCGAAGCTCAGAAGATAAGGAATTGCCGTGCTCACGATGCCGCGAAAATGCCTGTTTTGAGGGGTTTTCGCGGTGCTTCGGTCGAGCACGACGTTCTCGATGAAGTGGCCGAAGACATCGCCGTCGGTCCAGTAATCGGTGTGCGCTTTCCCCGGCAGCCAGTAGCGCGAAAAGCCAATGTCATGCACCGGCTCGAATTCGAATGCGAGACAACCATGACGACCGAGATAGGCGCGCGCCGTATCGAGTGCGAAGCCGACGGGATCGCCGAAGTCATAATAGTTGCGCCACCTGATGCGTGAAGGCAGCGTGATCGGGCCGCCGGGACGCTCGATCTGCGTGACGGCATCGCCCTTGCGTTCGCTCTTTAGCGCCATGCCTTCCCATAGCTTCGGCCATAAAAGGATGTGCTTGTCGATCGGCGAGCCGATGGTCATGAAGCCACGCAGACTCTGCACCCAGTCAGTACCGATGATCTGCTTGCCGTCCTTCGGGTCGGTGACGGTCGGTCTCGATAGCGCCTGCAGAATGCCGAGAAAACTGATCACGGTCCCTTCGCTATGCGCGACGATATACACCTCGGGCGCACACTGACAACGCGCGGTGGCGAGCGCGACAAGCCGCTCCATCACACGATGAAAGCGAAAGACGATGGTCTCTCGATGCTGCCTGAAATCCGCGACGAGCTGCACGTCGCCGACATAATCGCGCAGCATCGGCGCGAGATCGAACTTGAAAATGCCGGCTTTCTCCGTCACCGCGAGCAGGCTTTGCATGACGGCCACCGTTTCGACGATCTCTTCGACGACGCCCGACGCGAGCGAAAAGTCCGCGGGTTCGAGCTTGCGTTCATCGACGTTGAGCATGTAGGTCGCTTGCGCGCGACTCACGATCGACAGTCCCCACGCCTTGCTCTCTTCGAGCGTGTCGTCCTGCTTCACGACTTCGCGCGGAATGTCGGCCCAATACACTTCCGCGAAACCGAGCGCCGAATAGAAGTCGCGTTGTTCCGCGGTATAGGGACCGCCCGGCGGCAGATCGAGCTGGCGCACGTCGACTTCGCCGACGCCCGCGATATCGAAGTAGCCGAGCGGCATCACGGGAAGCGGCGGGTCATAACGCGCGCCGAACTGGCTCGCGACCGAGCGCACCGTGTCACTGTGCAACTGATTGCCGATGCCGTGTATCGCGACGACGATCTTCTGCACGCGCGGCGCTGTCGGCAGTTCGGGCGCGGGCGTCGTTTGCGATGATGCGTCCATGAGCGTCTCCCGATGGCGGTTCGTCAGCGCTTTTCACGTACACGGCTTTGCGGCTTCGGCAGCGGCCCGGCCGCTCGAAGCAGATTAGTTCATTTTTTAGACAATAGTGCGAAATGATCGGCGCCGTGTTTGCACTTTGCATGCGTGATGCCGAATGCAGGATGCAACAGCGGTCGATTGCATGCCCGAGAGTTCAGCCGCCGTGTGCAAGTCCTGTTTCCATTGCCACGCCGTTCCACAGATGCATCGCCGCATACGCTCTCCAGGGCCGCCAGCGTTCGGTACGCGCGCGCTGCTGGGCGGGCTTCACAAGCGATGGGTCGCGGCGCGCGATCGCCTGCATCAGGACGAGATCGGCTTCGGGCCAGGCGTCGGGATCGCGCAGCGCACGCATCGCGACATAGCCGACGGTCCACGGCCCGATGCCTGGCATGGCGAGCATGTCGCGCTTCACGCGTTCGGGATCGGCGCCGGGTTCATCGAGAGGAAGCGCGCCGGTTGCGACCGCGTGCGCGAAACGCTGCACGGTCTCGATGCGCTTGGTCGGCATGCCGATCTTCTCCAGATCCGCTGCGGCGAGTTCGGCGGGCGTCGGAAAGCGCCACGCGGTGCCCTCATGCGGATGGCCTTCGATCTTTTTGCCCGCGCGCTGCACGATGCGGTTCATGATCGTCGACGCGCCTTTGACGCTCACCTGCTGCCCGACGATGGTCCGCACCACAAGTTCGAAGCCGGACCACGCACCCGGCACGCGCAGGCCGGGCGCGGCTTCGACGAGCGGCGCGAGCACCGGATCGCCGGCGAGACAGCGAGCGATTTCGTGCGGATCGGCGTGCAGATCGAACATGCGCGCGAGCGGCGCGGCGAGGTCGCCGGCGTGCTGCGCCACCGCACCCTCGACATTCACGACGAGCCGATGCCTGCGTTCATGCGGCCGGACTTCGACGGTGCCCTCGGCGCCTTGCCATTCGATCGCGCGCCGATACACGCCGTCCTCGACCGACTCGACGCCCGCCGACGCGCGACCGCCGATAAATTCCAGCATCCGCGTCCAGTCGAAAGGCCGCTTGAAGGGCAGCTCGAGCGTGGCGGTCGATGTGCTGATGGTCGAATGCATTTTGAATGCCGAATGCGCGATGGTCGAATGAATGCGAATGTTACTCCGGCGAACCGGATGCCCGTCGCGGCGCCAAGCTCATTCTTCGCTAACCCTCGGCGACGACAATGCCTCACATCGACAGCAGCTAGTCCATCTCAGCCAACCGAAGGAGCCGAACATGAACGCCATCTCGATCAGCATCGTCGCCATCGTCATCACCGCTGCGCTCGCGGCCATCGCGCCGGTCACGCACTTCACGCAGCGTGAGATCGCCGTGCTGAGCGCCCATGCCGCGAACACGCGCGCCGAAGTCCAAATCGGCTCGGGTAGCGGACTGACGGCGTGATCGATGCGCCGATCAGCGGCGCGTCGCCAGTTCCATCGTGCTCGCGTTGAGCATCTGTCTGAATTCGGGATCGTGGGAAAGAATCTGGCGCGCGCTCGTGAGCAGTTGCGGGCGACGCTCCCACTGATCGGAGCGCACGACGCAGCGCGCGAGCACATCGCCGTAGATCGCATCAAGCCCTTCGCGGTCGTGCGCCGTGGTGAGTCGGGCGATGCGGACTTTCTCGTCACGCGTGAGTCCGCGTGTTAGACAGTCGACGGTCTCGCGGTCCATTCCCGCTTGGGCAGTGTCGAAGTCCGTCGAGTGATAGAAAGTAATGCCCGTGATGACGAACGCCGCGCCGAGTGCGATGCATGCCCCTCGAATCTTGGTCATCGTTTTCCCCGATGGTAGGCTCTGACGCCCTTCGCGCCATACCTTACCTTCCGCGAAATCACGCGACCGTTCTATTCGCTACCGCCCGTCCGGCGTCGGCTTGGCCGTTGAGCGCTTTCTCGATGGCGCCGGCTTCACCGTCGTCAACGTGCGCTCCGCGAGCACCGCATCGCGCTTGGAGAGCAAATGCTTGCGCAGGATCTCGCCCATGCGTCGGCTATCGCGCGTTTCGAGCGCTTCGATCATTTCTTCGTGATCGCGAATCGCGCTGTCCCACTTCGGTGTCTGGAAATTCGAACGAAAGCGCAATGCCATGAGACGCCGGTTGATCGATACGTAGGTCTGACGCAAGGCCGTATTGCGCGCCGCTTCGTTGATCTTGTCGTGGATGGCCTGGTTGCGGCTGTAGTAGCCGGAGAGATCGTTCTGCGCGCGGCACGAGAGCATCGCGTAATGCAGCGCCTTGATCTCGGCGATCTCCAGCGGCGTGATGCGCTCGCACGCGAGTTCGCCTGAGAACGCCTCCAGCCCGCTCATCAATTCGAACATCTCGCGAATTTCGAACTCGCTCATCTGCGATACCGACGCGCCCCGGTTCGGCGAAATCTCGATCAGTCCTTCGGCCGCGAGCACCTTCAACGCCTCGCGCAGCGGCGTGCGCGAAATGCCGAGCGTCTCACACAGCTTGCGCTCGTTGAGCTTGACGCCGGGAGCAAGCAAGCCTTCGACGATGAAGCCGCGCAAGTGATCGACGACGGTGTCGTGCAGACGCAGGCGCTCTAGCTTCGGAAGCGAGGACGAAACGTGCACGTCTGGTAAATCGGGATTTTGCATTCAATACCTCGCAATCTATTTGCGGCAATTTTAACGCAGTGCCAGCGGAAAAAACCGCCAGCGGGTTATCCCTAGGCCGTTCGGTCTATGTATTCCTTTACCTGCGGTTGTCGCTGCGTTATTGTATTTTGCATGCAAAATTACATTTATAAGGACGCGGACCCATGTTGAAGCTCGATTTCCATCCTGCTGGCCGTCACTTCCTGCAGATCCCGGGGCCGAGCCCTGTGCCCGATCGCATCCTGCGCGCGATGAGCTATCCGACAATCGATCACCGTGGGCCGGAGTTCGGCGCGCTGGGTCTCAAAGTGCTCGATGGCATCAAGAAGATCTTCAAGACGAGCCAACCGGTGGTGATCTATCCGGCATCGGGCACGGGCGCATGGGAAGCGGCGCTTTGCAACACGCTTAGTTCCGGCGACACGGTGCTGATGTATGAGACGGGCCACTTCGCAACGCTATGGAAGAAGATGGCCGAGAGCCTCGGGCTGAAGCCGGAGTTTCTCGGTCTGCCCGGCATCGAAGGCTGGCGGCGCGGCGTACAGGCCGACATGATCGAGAAGCGTCTGCGTGACGACACGAATCACGCTATCAAGGCCGTGTGTGTCGTCCATAACGAAACGTCGACGGGCGTGACATCGGATATCGCCGCCGTGCGGCGCGCGATCGACGCCGCGAAGCATCCCGCGCTGTTGATGGTGGACACGATCTCGGGTTTGGCATCGGCTGACTATCGTCACGATGAATGGGGCGTCGACGTGACCGTTTCCGGTTCGCAGAAAGGTTTGATGCTGCCGCCGGGGATCAGCTTCAATGCGGTATCGGAGAAGGCGCGCGAGGCGTCGAAGCGCGCCACGTTGCCGCGCGCATTCTGGGATTGGACCGACATCATCGAGATGAACAAGCAAGGCTACTGGCCTTACACGCCGAACACGAACCTGCTCTACGGCCTCTCGGAAGCGCTCGACATGATCCTTGGCGAAGGGCTCGACAACGTGTTCGCGCGCCATCAACGGCTCGCGGCCGCGTGCCGCGCGGCGGTGAACGCGTGGGGACTGGAGATTCAATGCGCCGATCCCGCCGTGTACTCGCCGGTGCTGACGGGCGTGATGACACCCGAAGGCGTCGATGCCGATGCGGTGCGCAAGCTCATCTACGAGCATTTCGATCTGTCGCTCGGTACGGGGCTCGGCAAGGCGAAGGGCCGCATGTTCCGCATCGGTCATCTCGGCGATTGCAACGACCTCACGCTGATGGCCGCGCTCACCGGTTGCGAGATGGGACTGAAGCTCTCGGGTATCGCGTTGAAGGACAGCGGCGTGGCGGCGGCGATGGACTATCTGACGAGCCACGTCGCGAAGCCCGCGTTGAAGGCGGCCGCATGAGCGCCGCGTTCGACGCCGATGCGCTCGCGCGGCTTCTCGTCGACGCGCGCGCGCATCGGGCGAAGGTCGACGCGCTGCCCTTGGGCGCACGTCCGTCCGACGCCGACGATGCCTACGCGGCGCAGGACGCGACGCTGCGTGCGCTGAACGCAGACATCGGCGGATGGAAGGTCGGCGCGAAGACGCACGACGGGCCGATCCAGGGTGCACCGCTTCCCGCCGATGGCATGCATAAAACCGGTGCGCGTCTCTCGATGCTCGCGTTCGGCAAGGCCGGTCTCGAACTCGAAGTGGCATTCAGGATCGGCCGGCGCTTCGAACCGAACAGCGGACCGTATAGCGATGAAGACGTGGTCGCTGCGATCGAGTCCGTGCATGCGGCCATCGAAGTGGTCGCGAGCCGTTTCGCCGCGTGGCCCGATGTCGAAAAGCCGTGGCAACTCGCCGATTTGCAGAATCACGGCGCGTTGATCGTGGGCGAGGGCGTGCCTTACGACGCGGCGTTCCCGTTCGTATCGCCCGCGATGGCGTTCACGTTCGACGGCGCGTCGCTTTTCGACGGCGTTCCGGCGAATCCTGCGGGCGACCCGCGGCGCCTGCTCGCGTGGACGGTCAATCACAGCGTGGCGCGCGGGCTCGCGGTCGAACGCGGGACCGTGCTCACGGCGGGTTCTTACACCGGCATGGCGTTTCCGGATGTGCCCGGCACGGCCATCGGCGCGATCGAAGGCTTGCCCGCCGTCGAATTGCATTTCGCATAACGCATTCATAAGGCCAGGAACCGCAAGGCACTCCGGCACTCACCGACAGCGACGATGCTCAATTCCCCCACAGACCGGCTCGTCAAGCCGATTCATCTGATGCCCGCTTCCGCGCGTGCGCGGGTCGCGTCAACGGCGACACCGCTGCAGGCGCGATTGCAGCGCGAGCTGAAAGGCGATGTGTTGTTCGATCGCGCATCGCGCGGACGCTATGCGACCGATGCGTCGATCTATCAGATCGTGCCGCTCGGCGTCGTCGTGCCGAAGGATCAGGACGACTTGCGCGTTGCGCTGCAGATTGCCCGCGACAGCCGCGCGAGCGTGCTGGCGCGCGGCGCAGGCACGAGCCAATGCGGGCAGACAGTGGGCGAAGCGCTCGTCATCGACACGACGAAGTGGCTCAACAACATCATTCACTTCGACAAGGACGCGCGCACGGTCACGGTCGAACCGGGCGTCGTGCTCGATCACCTGAATGCGTGGCTCAGGCCGCATGGCCTCTGGTTTCCGGTGGACGTATCGACGAGCGCGCAATGCACGATCGGCGGCATGGCGGGCAACAACTCGTGCGGCTCGCGATCGATGGAATACGGGATCATGGTGCATAACGTCGACGCGATCGACGCGATCCTCGCCGACGGTCACGAAGCGCGCTTCGGCAAGCTGTCGTCGATGACGACCGATGCACGCACGCGCGATCTCGTCGATGGCGTGCGGGGCATCGCCATGCGCGAGCAACAGGAGATGCGCGAACGCATCCCGAAGGTGCTGCGACGCGTCGCGGGTTACAACCTCGATCTCTTCGATTGTCAGAGCCCGCTTGCATTCACCAACGACGGCGAGCCGAATCTTGCAAACCTTCTGGTCGGCTCCGAAGGCACGCTCGCGTTCAGCCGTCAACTGACATTGACGCTCGCGCCGTTGCCCGCGCACAAAACGCTCGGCGTCGTGAACTTCCCGAGCTTCTACGATGCGATGGACATGACGCAGCACATCGTGAAGCTGGGGCCGGTGGCGGTCGAGTTGGTCGATCGCACGATGATCAACCTCGCGATGTCGAATCCGGCGTTTCGTCCCGTCATCGCGAAGGCTCTGGTCGGCGAGCCGGAAGCCATTCTGCTCGTCGAGTTCGCGGGCGCGGATCGCGATACGCAAGTAGCAAAGCTTGCGCAGCTCGTCGCGTTGATGAGCGATCTCGGCCTGCCGGGATCGGTCGTGCAAATGCCCGATGCGGGGCCGCAGAAGGCCCTGTGGGAAGTGCGCAAGGCCGGTCTCAACATCATGATGAGCATGAAGGGCGATGGCAAGCCGGTGTCCTTCATCGAAGACTGCGCGGTGCCGCTCGGACATCTCGCCGAATACACCAGTCGATTGACCGATGTATTCAGGAAGCACGGAACCGAAGGAACGTGGTACGCGCATGCGAGCGTCGGCACGCTGCATGTAAGGCCGATTCTCGACATGCGCCGCGACGGGGCCATCAAGATGCGCGCGATCGCCGAAGAAGCCGCGGCGATGGTGCGCGAATACAAGGGCGCGTTCTCGGGTGAGCACGGCGATGGTCTGTGCCGCGGCGAATGGGTGGCGTGGCAATACGGCCCGCGCATCAACGAGGCATTTCGCGAGATCAAGCGGCTCTTCGATCCGGAGAACCGGCTGAGCCCTGATCGCATCGTGGCGCCGCCGAAGATGGATGATGCGCGCAACTTCCGCTTTCCGCCTTCTTATCGCGAGCGTGGATTGACCCCTCGTCTCGACTGGTCGGCATGGAACGTCACCCGCGATCCATTGACGGGCGAGCACGGCGTGCCGGGATCGGGCGGCGATCTGTCCGGCGGGCTCGCGAAAGCGGTCGAGATGTGCAACAACAACGGCCATTGCCGCAAATTCGATGCAGGCACGATGTGCCCGAGCTATCGCATCACGAAGGACGAGCAGCATCTCACGCGCGGCCGTGCGAACACGTTGCGGCTCGCATTGTCGGGACAATTGGGCGATGACGGCCTCGCGAGTCAGGATGTGAAGGACGTGCTCGATCTATGCGTCTCGTGCAAGGGTTGCAAGCGCGATTGCCCGACCGGTGTCGACATGGCGCGCATCAAGATCGAGGCACGCGCCGCATGGACGCAGCGTCATGGCGTTCGATTGCGTGAGCGCCTGATTGCGTTCCTGCCGCGCTATGCGCCGTATGCGAGCCGCATGCCTGCGCTGTCGCATGTTTTCGAATCGAACATGCCGGGCGTGGCGCGCTGGCTGAAGTCGAAACTCGGTCTCGCGCGGCAACGTGCGTTTCCACGTTTCGAAAAACCGTTTCTCGCGAATGCCACGGACAAACCGGTTGCGTCTGTAACTAACGAAGTCCTGCTCTTCGTCGACACGTTCAACAACTACATCGAACCCGAGAACGCGCGCGCAGCCAAGCGCGTGCTCGAAGCGGCAGGCTATGCGGTTCATCTGAACGTGAAGGCGGCCGAGCGGCCGCTCTGTTGCGGGCGCACGTTTCTTTCCGCCGGTCTCGTCGATGAAGCGAAGGTCGAAGCACGCCGCACGCTCGACGCACTCATGCCTTATGTCGAGCGCGGCGTGATGATCGTCGGCCTGGAGCCTTCATGTCTGCTCTCGCTGCGTGACGAGTTTCTCGGGTACGGCTATGGCGATGCCGCGCGCAAGCTGTCGCAAGCGTCGTTTCTGTTCGAGGAATTTCTCGTGCGCGAAGAAGCGGAAGGGCGATTGCAACTGAAGCTCAAACCGCTCGGTCGATCCAAGGCTCTGTTGCACGGACATTGTCACCAGAAGGCATTCGATGCCGTGCGTCCCATCGAGAAAGTGCTCGGCTGGATTCCGGGGCTCGATGTGAGAACGATCGAATCATCATGCTGCGGCATGGCGGGCAGCTTCGGATATGAAGCGGAACATTACGACGCATCGCAGGCGATGGCGGAGTTGTCGCTGCTGCCGGCTGTTCGCGCCGCACACGATGCGCTGATCGTGGCGGACGGCACGAGTTGCCGTCACCAGATCGCGGATGGTGCACAACGTGAGGCGCTTCATGTCGCGCGAGTTCTCGCCATGGCGCTCGATGCGATGGATTGAAAAGAGCAGGACAAGCGTTTCATTCACCGAAGCAAAGAAAGCGGACATCGACGAGCCGCGATCAGGAGACGAACCATGACATCACCGCGCAAACCACGCATTCGCAAACTGCGCCGCAGAACGCAATAGGCAGGCTCATACCGAGCTGCAGTCCTCATCCGACGTATTCACGTGAAGTTCCGCATGCCGTGACATCGGGCGCCTTTCGACATTCGAAGGTGGCTCGCGCACGCACGCGGCCAACAAGGAGACGATGATGTTCCGTCGAGCCACGACGCGCGTTCTACTATTGCTATGCGCGATGTATTTCATCACCTATATCGACCGGGTCAATGTCAGCACGGCGGCGGCCCAGTTCGGCGCGGAGCTTGGCCTCTCGCACACGCAAGTCGGTTTCGTGTTTTCCGCCTTTGCGTATCCGTATCTCGTGTTTCAGATCATCGGCGGATGGGTCGGCGACCGGTTCGGACCGCGGCGAACGCTCACGCTATGCGCGATCATCTGGGCGGGAGCCACCGTCCTCTCCGGTCTCGCGGGCGGCTTCGTGTCGCTGATCGTGGCTCGCGTGCTGCTCGGCCTCGGTGAGGGCGCGACCTTTCCGACCGCGACGCGCGCAATGTCGAACTGGATGCCCGCCGATCAGCGTGGTTTTGCACAAGGCATTACGCATGCAGCATCACGCATCGGCAATGCAGTGGCGCCGCCGCTCATCGTCTGGCTGATGGTCGCGACGAGCTGGCGCGGCGCGTTCATCATCACCGGCGTCATCAGTTTCCTTTGGGCGCTCGCATGGGTCTTCTATTTCCGCGATAACCCACGCGATCATCCGCGCATCACGGAAACAGAATGCGCGACGCTCGCGACGTATTCGGGTGTGAAGCAACGCACGCCTGTGCCGTGGCGCACGCTGCTCGGCCGCATGGCGCCCGTCACGGCCGTGTATTTCTGCTATGGCTGGGTCCTGTGGCTCTTTCTCGGCTGGATTCCGCAATACTTTCTGCACAGCTATCACATGCAGCTCGGCAAATCGGCGCTGTTCGCCTCGGGCGTGTTCTTCGCTGGCGTACTCGGCGACTGGCTCGGCGGCTCGCTCACCGATCGCATCCTGAGAAAGAGCGGCAACGTGCGGCTTGCGCGCAACGTGATGGTCGGCGTGTGCATGCTGCTGACGCTGCTCTCGCTCGCGCCGATCATGCTGATCTCCAATATCTCCATCACGCTCGCGGCGGTGTGCCTCTCGGCCGGCTTCTTCTTCAACGAAATGACGATCGGCCCGATGTGGTCCGTGCCCATGGATATCGCGCCCAAGCATTCGGGCACCGCGGCCGGCATCATGAATTCCGGTTCGGCGCTTGCGGCGATCATCAGCCCGGTCGTGGGCGGCTGGCTGATCGACCGCACAGGCAACTGGAACCTGCCGTTCACCGTGTCGATGATCCTGATGGCGGCCGGCATCGTCCTTTCGTTCATGATGCGCCCGGACCGTGCTCTGGAAGTCGAGGAGGAAAAGAGCGACGCGGCAGACACCCGCAAGTTCGTCTGACTCTGCGCACGCGGCGGTTCGGTGCATTTTGCATGCATTGAACCGCATCGAATAAAGCATTCAGCATGCAGCATTCAATTCTTGGAGGCGACGTGGCGGAACCATCCATCCTGATCGAGCGTGACGGCGATATCGCGACAGTCGTGATCGACCGGCCCGAGAAGCTCAACGCAATGACCAAGCACTTGTGGCGCTCGCTCGGAGAGACCATCGAGACGCTTTCCGGCGACGACACGCTGCGCTGCATCGTGCTGCGCGGCGCGGGCGAGAAAGCGTTCTCGCCGGGCAACGACATCGCGGAGTTCCGCACGGATCGCTCGAACGTCGAACAGGCGCGTACGTACGGCGCGATCATGCATCGCACTTTGCATGCATTACGCGAGTGCCGGCATCCTATCGTCGCGATGATTCATGGCATCTGCGTCGGCGGCGGTCTCGAGATCGCGGCGATGTCCGATCTGCGCATTTGCGGCGAATCGAGCCGCTTCGGCGTCCCCATCAAGAATCTCGGCCTCGTGATGGCGCATGCGGAAATGGAAGGGCTCGTGCGTCTTGCGGGGCCTGCCGTCGCGCTCGAGATTCTTCTCGAAGGACGCATCTTCGATGCAAAGGAAGCGCTTGCAAAAGGACTCGTCACGCGTGTCGTCGCGGATGGGGAGGTGACGGCGAACGCGTATGAAACCGCGCGGCGCATCGCGGCCGGCGCACCGCTCGTCGCGCGCTGGCACAAGCAGTTCGTGCGCCGCGTGATGGAGCCTCAGCCGCTTACCGACGAAGAGCGCGATGAAGGCTTCGCATGCTTCGGCACTGAGGATTTTCGCATCGGCTATCAGGCCTTCCTCGACAAGATCAAACCGCAATTCAAGGGACGTTGACATGGCAGACACGAAATCGACAGCAGCGCCCGGCTCGGGACCGCTTGCGGGGATGCGCGTGATCGAACTCGCGCACATCATGTCGGGGCCCATCTGCGGGATGATGCTCGCGGACATGGGCGCCGATGTCATCAAAGTGGAGAAGATCCCCGGCGGCGACGATTGCCGTCGTTTCGCACCCATTCTTGCGAGCGGCGAATCCGCGTCGTTCATGATCGTGAACCGCAACAAGCGCGGCATCGCCCTCAATCTCAAGACCGAGGGCGGCAAGGAAGTGCTGAGGAAGATGCTCGCGAGCGCGGACGTCGTGACGGAGAACTATCGGCGCGGCACGATGGAAAAGCTCGGCATGGGCTACGAAACGCTGAAGGCCGTGAATCCGGGACTCATCTACTGCGCGATATCGGGCTATGGCCGCAGCGGGCCGATGGCCGACAAGGGCGGCTTCGATCTCATCGCGCAAGGGCTGAGCGGTTTGATGAGCATGACGGGCGAGCCGGGGCAGGCGCCGATCAAGGCGGGCTCGCCCGTCACCGACATCAACGCGGGCATCCTTGCGGCGCTCGGCATCAGTGCGGCTTATGCGCGCAAGCAGGCGACCGGTCTCGGGCAGATGGTCGATACGTCGCTCTTCGAAGCCGGCCTGCAGCAGATGTACTGGGCCTTCGCCAACTACTTCGCCGATGGCACCGTCCTGCCTAAAGCCGGCTCGGCCAACCCCACGAGCGCGCCGTATCAGGCGTTTCGCACGCGCGACGGCTGGGTGAACATCGGCGCGGCGAATCAGAGCAACTACGAGCGTCTCGTCGGCGTGTTGAATATTCCGGGACTCGCTGAGGACGAGCGCTTCCAGACCAACGCGGGACGTCTGAAGCATCGCGAGGCGCTCGTCGATATCCTGACGGCGCGTCTCATCGAACGCACGACCGACGAGTGGCTCGTTTCCTTCGATGCCATCGGATTGCCGAGCGGCGCGGTGTTGGGCGTGCCGGAAGCGTCGTCGCACGAGCAGGCCATGGCGCGCGGGATGATCATCGAAACGGAGCATCCGCTTGCCGGCCCGATGCGCGGCATCGGCTTGCCGATTCACTTCTCCGAAGGCTGCACGAAGGCTTCGCGTCCCGCGCCGCTGCTCGGTCAGCACACCGGCGAAGTGCTCGACGAATACGGTTTCGACGAGGCGCGCATTCAGGCGCTCAAGGACGAAGGCGCGATTCTGGAAACGGAGGTTCCCGCGTGAAAGCGACGGGCGAGCAAATGGTTTTATGCATTCATCATGCAGTATGCAGCGCTATGATCGATGTCTGATCCAACTTCATCGACACCCTCTGCCATGACGCTCGCACCTCCTCCCGCCGCTCGCGCGGGCGATTCGCTCGCTTCGGTCGCCACGCCTTCCCTGATGATCGATCTCGATGCCTTCGACGCCAATCTCGCGGCGATGTCGGCGTTCGCCGCGCGTCATGGCGTCGCGTTGCGTCCGCATGCGAAGGCGCACAAGTGCAGCGAGATCGCGAAGCGTCAGGTCGGCGCGGGTGCGGTCGGCGTGTGTTGTCAGAAGCTGTCGGAGGCGTATCCGTTCGCGGCGACGGGCATCGCGAGCGTTCATGTCAGCAATGAGTTCGTCGGCGCGGACAAACTCGCGATGGCCGTCGAACTCGCATCGCATGTGCATCTTTCGGTATGCGTGGATGCGTTGCCGCAAGTTCAGGCCCTCGGCGACGCAGCGGCACGCGCGGGCGTCACGATCGACGTGCTGCCGGAAGTCGATGCAGGTCGGCATCGCTGCGGCGTGACGAGCGAAGATGCGCTGCTCGCGCTCGTCGACGGCATCGCAGCGCAGAGCGCGCTGCGCTTCGCAGGATTGCAGGCGTATCACGGCGGCATCCAGCACGTCGCGGATTGGATTGCACGCAAGGCCGAAGCAAGCCGCGCCGCCGATATCGCCGCGCGCTACGTCCGCGCGCTCGATGTTCGCGGCGTGCGTTGCGGCATCGTGACGGGCGGCGGCACAGGCACTGTCGAGTTCGATGCTGCGAGTGGCGTCTTCACCGAATTGCAGCCGGGCTCGTATCTGTTCATGGACGGCGACTATGGCGGCATCGGTTGGGGCGGCGAATTGCGCTGGCGTCACAGTCTCTTCGTGCTGTCGACGGTCATGAGCGCCACGCGCCCCGGCATGGCCGTATG
Organism: Caballeronia sp. AZ7_KS35; assembly: GCF_023631045.1. Taxonomy (NCBI): domain Bacteria; kingdom Pseudomonadati; phylum Pseudomonadota; class Betaproteobacteria; order Burkholderiales; family Burkholderiaceae; genus Caballeronia; species Caballeronia sp. AZ7_KS35. The sequence goes on from NZ_JALQDV010000042.1 coordinate 246,583, forward strand.
CGATGTCGGCCTGAAAGGGCTCGCGGTCGATTCGGGCTTGCCGCGCAGCGTGAACTGGCTCGGTGCGGGCGCCAAGCCCACGTTCAGTTATATCTCCGCGAACGATGAGCACGGCATGCTGCAAGCCCAGCACGATGCTGAAGGCGATTTCGCAGATCTCGTCGGCAAGCGTGTGCTGTTGCCGCCGGGTCATTGCGATCCGACCGTGAATCTCTACGATGAATACGTCTGCTATCGGGACGAACGCGTGACCGACATATGGCCGATCGACGCGCGCGGTCTTTCGCGCTAAGCCCGTGACTCCTTCGGCGGATAGATCGTGGCGATCAGCGCATCGACGTCGGCAACGATCAGTCCGATCACGAACTGCGCCACTTCCTGCGCGCCGTGCGTCGCTTCCTGTTGCTCGAGCATGGCCTTGAGTTCGTTCACGGCGGAACGTGCGCGCGCGAGCTTCTCATCGTCCTGACGATTCGCTGCAAGCACGCTCGCGAGCGTCTCGAACAAAGCCTGCAATTCGCGGCCGGCCGCGCCGAGCCGAGCCGCGCAAGTATCGCGATCGAGGCGCGATACAGCTTTCGCGAGAAAGAGCGCATCGCTATGGAGACGCCGCAGAAACGGTGCGGCCTTGTCGATGGCATCCGAGCGGCGGTTCTGCACGAGCACGATGATGTGTTCGCGTTCGGCTTCCTTCAACGCATCGTCGAAGGCTTTTTGCGCCTCGGTGCTTTGCGTTTCGAGGCGCGTCGCGCGAGCATCATCCCGCTCGCCCGAAAGATGGAGCGCGATCAACTGGCCGAGGCTCTTCAACGTATCGGCGACGCTGCGATGCGCGGCCGTAAGCGCACGATTGGGCCAGAGCGCCGACACGACGAACGACGAAGCCGCGCCGATCAGAATCTCGAGCACGCGATGCATCGGCCGCTCGAAAGGCGATCCCGGTCCCGCCGGAATCAGCACGACGATCACGAGCGTCACGCACGCAAGCCTGAACGCAGGCCGCTTCGCGCTCAACGCGGCAAGCGGCACGAGCGCGACCGAAAACACCGCGAGCGGCGGCGCGCCGCGGTTCATCGCGACAATGCCGAGCACGCCCGCGATCGCGCCGATGAATGCGCCGATGATCTGGTCGCGAGCAATATCGACCGCCTGCGAGAGGCTCGGTTGCGTCACGATGACGAGCGTCGTGATAAGTGCCCAGTAACCTTCGGGCAGTGCGGCCAGTCGTGCGGCGGCATAGCTGATCGCGCAACTCATCAGTGTGCGAAGAAGGCGTCTTGCTTCGGGTGCGCCGAAGAAGGCGCGCACCTGAACTCGAGTACGAGTGATCGAAGTCATGCGGTCTCGGTCGTTGACGAAACGGGACAAGCGAAGGAGACGCGAAGCATGCGCGCCCGTGCTGCATTATGCCAATGTGCACGGTGCGAAAAAATGAAGCTGTTCAGGAAGGGAAAGACAAGGCGGCACATATGCCCGATGTTTCCGGGGCACATGTGCCGCCTTCGTGTCGCGACGTAAGCATCGGCACGGCTTCCACCAGCGTCGCTATATGAGCCTGAGTGGCCGGTGCTGGCATGGCGACCTTATCGGGCCGGCCCGGCGTTGAGCGGGAGTTTCGACGCGCGGGCACTGTCGGCTGTCATCTTTGCACCGCCGGGCTTGTAGCCGTTCGACATCAGCAGGTAGGCCATGATGTCGGCATAGTCCTGGTCCTTCATCTTGCCTGGACGGTCCGCGGGCATGTTGGTGGCCATGTAGGTGAAGATGCCGCCCACGGTGAGATGCGAATTCGACGGCGGTGCGAACGACGGACCTTGCAACGCGGGCGCTGTGATGCCTTGCAACTGTGCCCCATGGCACTTCGCGCACGAGCTCGAATAAAGCGCCTTGCCGTGCGTCGTTTGCGCTTGTTCGAACGTCGGCGGCTCGACGGTTCCCTCATTCGCGACCTTGATGAAGCGGCCGGCGCGCGCGCCATTCATGTCGGCGAGCATGATGCCCGAGTGCTTCGACGGTGCTGCAGAAGACGATGCAGTTTGCACGGGAAACGTCCACTGTTTCGTGAGCGCCTGAAGGCGGCCTTCGTCGATCATCGATTTGAGCGCATCGTCGATGCGCGGACGCAACGCAGCGCTCCTGTCGCCGAATGCGAATGCCAGATGCCAGTCCGCGTAGGGCGAATTCGCGGCTGCGACGGTGAAGCTCTGTTGCGGATGCGCAATGCGATAAGCCACGACAGCGGGATACCACACGATCGCACGATAAGCGCGTCCGTTCGCGACTGCATCGACCGTCGATGCCGACGTGTTCTCCAGATCGAGCGTCACGTCGCGCTGCTGCACGGCGATCAGTTGTGCGGGGCTTGCATAGGTCGCGGCGACCGTGCGCTTTGCGGCATCGTTCAGGACCACGTCAGGCGCTTCGATGCTGACATAGCCCGCACGCAGATAGCCGCGCGAGAATTGCATCTTGCCACCCGATGCATCGGCGACGGTGGAACGGGGAAAGCCAGCGATCACATCGCAATCGCGCGCGAGCGTCTTGTCGAGTTCGTGAAGCGACACGCCGTCGTCGTCGCCTTCGCCGATACCGTGCGATACGAACGTTGCTGCGATGTTGGCGCGGGCGAAGACCGCTTGCGCGACGCTGCGGTCCAGCGCGGCCGAAGGACTGCCGGGAAACGTGCAGATCTTCACGGCCGCGTCGGAAGCCGATGGTGCGAGCGCGATGCATGCGGCCAGCATGCCTGCTGCGCGAATGGAGTTGAGCGAATGATTCATGTCGAAGCGTCCGGTGATGTCGGTGAGCACCGCAAGCGCGCGGCGATGCGCGCTCGCGGTTCGATCAGCATGGGTCAGGCGCGATTGAGCGCGAACACATAGAGCGTGCCGCCGCGCGGCACCTTGTCCGCGGCCTTCGCCATCGGTCCGCCCCAGATCGGATTGGCGCCACCGTATCCCGCGAGAATGGCAACGTATTCCTTGCCGTCGATCTCGTACACCGAAGGCTGGGCGATGATGCCGCTCGCGAGTTTGGGGCTTTGCCACAAGACCTTGCCGGTCTTTTCATCGAACGCGTAGAGATGGCCGTCGAGCGAGCCGCTGAATGCGAGGCCGCCCGCCGTCGTCGCGACGCCGCCGTTCCAAGGCAGCTTGGTCCAGTGGCTCCAGATCTTCTTGCCGGTGTCGACATCGATCGCCTGCAGTTCGCCGTAGCCCTTGCTGTTCGGTTCCGGCTTGATCTCGAAGCCTTCGCCGAGATAGGGCAGGCCTTCCATGTAGTTCACCGATTTGCCGGACAGGGACATGCACGCATGCAGCGCCGGCACGAAGGCTATATGTTTCTGCGGATCGTATGAAACGGACCACCAGTTCTTGCCTCCGAGGAAGCTCGGACACGTTTCGATGGTCGTGCCGGTCTTCGGATACTTGGCGGGATCCTGAATCGGCTTGCCATCGTCCGTATAGCCCGTGACCGATGTCGCGGTGACGAAGGGCCGCGCATAGATTAGCTTGCCGTTGCTGCGATCGATCGCATGGAAAAAGCCATTGCGGTCTGCGTGAATGATCGCGTCGTAGTCCTTGCCCTGATACTTGATGTTCGCGAGTACCGGCGTATTGACGCCGTCATAGTCCCACGTGTCATTCGTCGTGTATTGATAGTGCCACTTGAGGTCGCCCGTCTTCGGATCGAGCGCGAGCAACGAGTCGGAATAGAGGTTGTCGCCAGGACGAAGATCGGCGAGCCACGGTCCCGGATTTCCGACGCCCCAATAAAGCGTCTTGCTCGCCGCATCATAGGTGCCGGTGAGCCACGCGGGGGCGCCGCCATGCTCCTGCATGCCATCGGGCCATGTGTTGCCGCCGGGCTCCTTCGCGCCGGGCACCGTATAGCGTTTCCACAGCACCTTGCCGTCGTTGGGATCGAGTGCTGCGATGAAGCCGCGCGCGCCATACTCGCCGCCCGAGCTGCCGACGACGAGCGCGCCATCGAGTGCGAGCGGTGCGAGCGAGAACGCATATCCGACGCCCGGATCGAACATCGCCTTCTTCCACACGAGCGAGCCCGTTTGCGCATCGAGCGCGGCCACTTCGCCGTTCAACATCGCGACATAAACGTTCTTGCCGTATAACGCGACTCCGCGATTGACCACATCGCAACATGCGGTCTTGAACGATTTCGCATCGAGATTCGGCTCGTATTTCCAGAGTTGTTTGCCCGTTGCGGCATCGAATGCATAGACGTTGTCCTTGGGCGTCGTCACGAAGAGAAAGCGACCGTTGACGATGGGCGTGGCCTCGAAGCCTTGCTGCAAGTCCTTTGGAAACTTGTAGCTCCACACCTGCTTCAGGTTCTTCACGTTGCTCGTATCGATCTGCTTGAGCGGCGAATGCCCATGACCGTTATACGTGCGGTAATACGTGAGCCAGCCGGGGTCGTCTTGCGCGTTCGCGAGGCGTTCATAGCTGACGTCCGGGTACTGCGCCGGTGTGCCTTCCGCCGCGATGGCAAGATGCTGCGCCACGCCGAACGCAGCGACGGCACCTGCTGCAAGGGCCGCGACGCGCAGGGCCGGACTGAAGCGAATGTTCATCGTTGTCTCCTGGATATTGTCGATGCAACGTCTTATTGAAACTCGATAGCGATGCGAAGCAGTTGCGACGTCATCAAGGCAAGTCATGTGCCATCGACGACCGATACGCGCAATCGCCTTGCTGTACGCGGTTGTCGCGTCCAAAGCGCTCAATGCGGGCGCATTGAGGCGTTATTGAAGAGGTGTTGCATCGTGGAGCAGTGGGACGTTTGACGTGTTGCCCGATGTGACAACGCGAGCTCAGTCGAGCCAACCTAGTCGACGTGCTGCATCGACGAAGCGATAGACATCCGCGGCGAGACCTGCGATGCCGAAGCGCGTCTCCAGTTCGCCGATGATCTCGTCGAGCGCGCGCGTGCCATCGCAGCGTGCGAGTATCTCGCCCGCGCTGCGGTTCAGTTCGACGCTGCCGTGCCGATGAACGATCTCGCACGTTTGCATGTCCGCATGCCAATGCAGCTTGAATGACGCACGCAGGCGCGGGCGCGTGCATGCGTCCGCATGCGCGGTCGTAGAGTTCATGTGGGACGGAAAGGGAAGGGTGCAGGCCCGGGGCAGATTCGCCCCAGGCTTGCCGTCATCGAAGGATCAACGTGTAGCGATGTACATCGTGATCTCGAAGCCGAAGCGCAGGTCGGTGAAGGCGGGTGTCGTCCATTGCATGTTCATCTCCTTGATGATGTTCGAGTTGGATCGCGAGCCGTTTCGCGACCGGTCCTCGAAATGCAAGGTCCATGCCTTCGATCATCGACAGTGCATATGCACGCTCTTTGCCTTTCAATTCGATTTCGATGACGCGCAATGGATGTGACGATGTTGTTCCGCTTCGCAACAAGGGTGTACCGAAGTGAAACACTGCACTGAACAACTCATTGCTCCATCGATGAACATGCGGGCATCTTTCGATAGATGGTGTTGCGCGATATGCCCAAGGCGCGCGCGGCGGCGGAGACATTGCCACGATGTTGCGCGAGCGCCGCCGCGATCACGGATGCCGTGACTTCCTGCAGGCGTCCCGAAGCGAGCGCCGATGGAGCGCATGCTTCGGACACGCGATGCACGTTGGCGCGAGGTTCATCGAAGAAGTCTTCCGGTAGATGTTGCCGGCGAATGCAGCCGTCGTCGTCGACCATCGCTGCAGCAGTGCGTAGCAGGTTGCACAGTTGCCTGAAGTTGCCGGGCCACGCATAGCGCTCGAAGAGCGCCATTACGTCATCGTCGATGGACAGGCGCATGCCGCTCCCATCATCGGCGCTTACGGCGTGGAGCATCTTCGTGATCACGGCTGCGAGATCGGTGCGTTCGCGCAATGGCGGTAGTTTGACGACGAGCCCGTTCAGACGGTAGTACAAGTCCTCACGGAAGCGACTCTGCTCGATCATCTCGCGCAGGTTACGGTGCGTCGCGCAGATGATGGCGACATCGACAGGAATCGACTTGCTGGAGCCGAGCGGATCGACGACGCGCTCTTGCAGCACGCGCAAGAGGCGCACTTGCAGCGGGTAGGGCATGTCGCCGATTTCATCGAGAAAGAGCGTGCCGCCATTGGCCTGTAGCAGCTTGCCCGCCGCGCCCTTGCGCCGTGCGCCCGTGAACGCGCCTTCCTCATAACCGAAGAGTTCCGATTCGATCAGGTTCTCCGGGATCGATGCGCAGTTCACCGCGACGAACGGCCCCGCGCGACGCGGCGAATCGCTGTGAATGGCTTGTGCGAGCAGTTCCTTGCCGGTGCCGGTCTCGCCGGTGATGAGTATCGGTATGTCCTTGCCGATGACCTTGCGTACCTTTCCGATGACCGCGGCCACTTTCGGGTCGCCCGTGTCGAGCGATGCGAGCTTCGACGATGAATCGATCGCAGCCGATGCGCGCGGCGCGGATGTCATCGGCAAGGACGTGGACGCCGTTTCGACGAAAGGCGCGCGGTTGAGGCGCACGCGGGCGCATACGACTGCGCCATTGTTGAGATCGAGCGACATGTGCGGCGCGCGGCTCGCTTGCGAACGATCGATCAGTTGCGCGCTCGTCAGTCCGAAGAGCGACGACAGCGTATGCGCGCGCAGCGCCGAGAGCGGCAAGCCGAACTGAAACTGCGCGCTGCGATTGGCAGAGAGAAAACGTCCATCGCAGGTGAAGGCCATGATCCCTTCCATCAGCGTGCCGAGAAACTCGGGGCGGCTGTGAAATGCGATCTGCAACATCCCCTGAAAAGTGCTGGAAAACAGGTGGTTTTCGATCATCTGGACGGACATGCGCGCGAGGGCCATCGTGTGTCGATGGTAGCTGCGATGATCGCCGGTGACGTCGAGCACGCCGATCAGATCGCCGTACGGATCGAGAATCGGCACGCTGGAGCAGGTCAGAAAACGATTGGCCGCAAGATAGTGTTGATCGCCGTGCACGACCGTCGGCGAGCGCTCTGCGATGGCCGTGCCGATGGCGTTGGTCCCTTGCCGTTCCTCGGCCCAGTTCGCCCCCGCCCTGAGCGCGACCTTTTCTGCGCGTGCGAGGAAGTCGTCATCGCCTGTGGAGTGGAGGATGAGCCCGTGTGCGTCGGTCAGTACGATCATGCTTTGCGTGTTGACGATCTGTTCACGCAGCGTTTCCATCACCGGCGTCGCGTGCGCGCATAGCACGCGGTTCTGCTCGAGCTTGAGGAGCAACTCGCCTTCGGTAAGCACGTCGTAGTCGGGTCGTGTCGAGGCGTTCAGACCGAATGTCTCGGAGCGTTCGTGCGCCTTGCGTATCGCGGGAATCAGCCAGGCGCTCTGTCGTTCATCGTGGGTAGCCGCGATCTCGTGGATGTCGTCTTGCATCGTCTCCTCCGTTGTGCAAGTGCCGGTCATGTCGCCGGATATTTGAGCGGGGAGAAAAGCAAGTCATGCGCCAATGAGCGCCGTCGACGGCTGTTGTTGGCTAATCGAAAGGATGCGGGATGTCATCGTGACGCCGACAGCTCCGCGGACGTTGTGTTGGGCTGCGTATGACTCGACGCGCTGACGGAGCACGTGTGTCTGCACCCTGCGAGCGCGCCGCGCAAGGCGCTGCGGGCATTCGAGCGTTGCGCCCGCGCGTTGGCATATCCAATGCAAAAGACCAGGCGAGCGCCGACACACGCTCGATTCGACTCAAACGAACGCTTGCTCATGCACCGTAAGGAGAAACACCATGACGAACCTGAAGCTCGACGATCTGCAACATAGTCAGGAGCTTTCCGCTTCCGAGATGAAGCGCATCATCGGCGGAGACAAAAAGGAGCCAGCCGGCAGACCCATCCATATCGACGCTCAGAGCGGCGTGCTGACGTTCAAGGACGGCTCGAAGTGGACGATGGATCTTGACGGCAAGCTGCATCCGCTGTGATTCGCGCACATCGATGCTGCTTGCAGGAAGGCCGGACGGGCCTCGCGGCGCGGCCGGCCTTTTATCTTTTGCCTTTTGTCTTTTGCCTTTTGCATTCAGAGTTTCCGAAGGCTTTTTGAGTTACGCGTTTTGCATGCGAAATCAAAGGCCGGTTCGACCCGCCGTCAGCACGAGGCGCAGGCCGAGCATCGCGATGACGCTCGCTGCGAAACGGTCGATCCACTTCCTCGCCCGCAGATACATCTCGCGCGGACGCTTGCTTGAGAAGCCAAGCGCGACGATGGTGTACCAGCCCGTCTCGATCACGAAGACCATAGGCGGCAATACGAAGTAGCACCACAGCGGAGGATGCTGCGGCAAGAGCGCCGCGAAAATGCTGCCGTACCAGATGGCTGTCTTGGGATTGCTCAGTTGCGTCGAGAGGCCAAGCCAAAAGGACTTTCGAGCGCGCCCGGTGAGCCGGGACGCGCCGTCCGTTGCCGGCATCTCCATCGGCTGCGCGGCGCCCCGCCAAATCTTCGACGCCACATAAATCAGATACAGGCCACCGGCGACCTTCAGCGCGAGATAGAGCCACTCGACGGCAACGAGCAGCGTGTACAGTCCCGCGAGGGCGACGCCGCCGAAGAAGATGCCGCCCACGCCCATGCCGAGCGCGGTCGCGAGGCCATCGGCGCGTGATATGCCGATGGCATTGCGCGCCACGATTACGAAGCTCGGGCCCGGAATCATCGCGCCCAGCAACAGTGAAAAGAGAATCGCGAGTACGGCGGTCGAAGCGGTCATCGGAATAACTCCTTCGGATGTGCAGTTTGAATGCGGCATGCAAAACGCCGGATTGCATTCACGACGCATGATACGTCCGACTTCACGTGCATCGCGTCAGGCGCCGCTGCCGGCGACGCTGTCTTCGTGAATGGCGCGATTGCGCCCGCTGCGTTTGGCGAGATAGAGCGCGGCGTCGGCATTGTTCAGCAACTTGAGCGCGTCGTCGTTATGGCGTGGCGAGGCCGTGGCAATGCCGATGCTGATCGTCAGCACGCTCCTTGGCGCCGCGCTGTGAGGAATGGCGAGTTGTTCCACGTTCTCGCGCAGACGCTCGGCAAATGTGAGCGCGCCGCTCGCCGCGGCGCCCGGCAAAACCACGACGAATTCTTCGCCGCCATAGCGCGCGACGATGTCGCCGGGGCGCTTCGCGGCATTTTGTATACAGTCGGCCACGGCGATGAGCGCGTCGTCGCCCATCGCGTGACCGTAGGTGTCGTTATAGAGCTTGAAGTGGTCCACGTCGATGAATAGCGCGGACAGGGGCTGATCGACGCGGCGCGCTCGCCGCCATTCTTCGTCGAGCTGCCGGTCCAGCGCGCGGCGGTTGCATAGTCCGGTGAGCGCATCGGTACCCGCGAGCCGTTGCAGCTTCTCTTGCGCGATTGCTCGCGAGCGCAGTGAAATTGCGAGCAGCCATGAGATGACGATGAAGCCGCCTCCGAACGCCATCGTCAATCCGCCGATGACGAGGCTGCGTTCGCGCCACGCCGCGAGGACGTCATCCTCGGCCGGCGCGACCGCCGCGATCAATCGGGTGCCGGGTACATGCTGGAATGTATAGAGCCGCCTGACGCCATCGAGCGGAGACCGTGAGATATATGAGCCTGAAGCCGCGTCGCGCATCGCGGAGAAGGTCGGTGACTTCGCGACGTAGCCGTCGCTATCGCCTGGCAGCGCAGGCTTGCGCGCGATCATCACGCCATCCTGCTGCACGATGAACACCGCGCCCGAAGTGCCGAGCTTCACGCGCGACAGCAGGTCCTTGAAGTAGGAGACGTTCAAGGCGATCACGGCGACGCCCGCAAACGAGCCATCCGATGCATCGATGCGCCGGCTCAATGCGAGCGAAGCCGCGCCCTTGCGCAATCGCGACGCATAGGGTCCGGAAATGTAGAGACCGGCGTCGGGGTGCTCGGCGTGGACCTTGAAGTAGTCGCGATCGTTGAAGAGCAAGTCGGCATGATCGGAAGGATCGCGTTCGATGACGATGCGTCCCTCGCGATTCATCACGAATGCGCCGCCGACGGAGTTCATGCCGGTGGCGCCATCGAATAGAACAAGCTTGCGCAGATCAGGCGGAAGCCCCATTACGGCAGGGTTTCTAACGCCATTGGCGATGGTGCGCAGCGACAGGTCGCTCGATTCGATATTGCGCGCGATATCGGCGCTCAAGGTGGCGACGAGATTGGCCGCAGCCTGATGCGCGTTTTGCAGCGCTTGCGCGCGTCCCTGCCACAGCGCGGCAAACGACAACACGGCCATACAAATGGCGATGGCGGTGCCGATAAGACCAGCGAGCGCCGGAAAGTGCGAAAACACTTCGGCGAAACGGATTGCGGCGGTGCTGTTGCGTCGCATCAACCGGCGACTGACCATGCGTCCGGTCTTACGAACGGCTTTTAATCTGGCGGGCATTCAGGTTCTCCGCGCGGCGCGATTTCCGCACATCCGGGCACGACATGATGTGCGGCGCGACTGCGCTATGCGTCGAAAAACTCCGTATCTTATGGATTGGTTTGCATCTTATGCGCTATGTGGTGAACAGCGCCGCGCGTATTTGCACCCCGATTGTAGTCGCTCAGGCTCAATCCTTTCTGCACGGCCATGCTCTAATCACCCGCCGCGCCCGCCCATGCGCTTGCGAATCTCCGAGTCGAGAATGAGCCGCCCGCGCAACTTGCCCTTCATGCGCTTCACATAGCGCGGCGCCTCGGTCATGTGAATCACCATCAGTTCTCGAACCTTGTCCGCGTCCCGCGCGCGCGCCGCTTCGGTGATCGCCTTGTGAATCTTCACGTTCGCGCGGCCGAAGCGTTCATGTTCGGCTTGCGGCGTGTCGTTCCTGAACTCGATGAGTTGCCGGATCATTTCGTTGATCAACTCGCAGGTGAAGCGCAAAAACGGATTGGGATTCGCAGCGGCCAGAATATCGTGGAAGTTCACGTCTTCCTGTCGTTGCCGGACGATGTCGCGATTCGCGTGCGCCGAGGCCGGCTCGTCGCAACAAGCGATGTTCGCTTCCAGCGCGTTGAAGTCATCGTCGGTGAGATGCGGCACTGCGCCCGCCGCGAGCTCCGGTTCGAGCAACTGACGCACCGTATAGATATCGTCGATGGTCACGTCCTTGAAGAACAGATAGTTCTGCAAAAGTTGCAAGGTGCGATCGAGCGGCACCTCGACGATCGTGCCGCCACCCGAAGGTCCCGTCGTCACTTTGATCAGCCCTTGCACTTCCAGCGATTTGAGCGCCTCGCGCGTCGTGCTCTTGCTGACGGAAAAGAGCTGCTGCAATTCCACTTCACGCGGCAGCTTGTCGCCGGGCTTCAGGTTCTTTTCCGTGATCAGCCGCTTGATCTCTTCGGCGACGAGATCCGCGCGCTTGGGCTGTTTGATCGGCTGCTGCGCGATTTCGATTGCCGCCCCGGTGCGTTTTGCACGCTCCATCACCATGTCGATGCTCCCTGTCTTTGTCTGCTTTATACGCGTGCGTGTCGCGAATTCGCAGACTGGAATATTGCCTTATTGACACCCGAATTTATTGTTCCTAGCATCGGGTTCATTCTATTTATCATGATAAATAGAATGAAGCGAGCCGAGGTTTGAACCTACCACGAAAAAAAAGCGGGGCGGCTGCGCGGGTCATCTTCTCAAGGAGCGTCAATTTTGAATCGCCGAAACATGTTGAAGCTGGCCGCGCTGTCGGCCATTCCAGGATCGTTCGAAGCGCTCGTCGCAAGAAGCGCCTTTGCGCAGGGCTCGCCGATCCAGTTCGCATGCCCTGTGCCGATGTCCGGTCCGTTCGCGGCCAATGGCAAGTACGCCGATCTCGGCATGAAGCTGGCTATCGAACAATACGGCAAGGTGCTGGGTCAACCGCTCGCCTATGCGACGCTCGACACCGAGGGAAAACCCGCAACGGCCGTGCGCCGCGTGCAGGAAATCGCGCAGCAGAAGAACGCACGTTATTTCGCGGGCGGCATTCTTTCGTCGGAAGCACTCGCGATGGGCAAGGAAGCGGAGAAGGCCGGCGGCATCTTCATCACGACTGCGGGCGCCGACGAACTCACCGGCAAGGATTGCAACAGCGCGACGTTTCGCTGGTCAGTGCCCACTTTCGGCGCGATCGAGCAAACGGTGCGGCCGCTCATTCAGTCGATGCCCAATGCAAAGCGCTGGTACACGATCACGCCGCAATACGTGTTCGGAGACGGGCTTTTATCGGCGGCGAAGAACATCTTCAAAGAGAAGGGTATCGAGCATGTGGGCAACAGCTATCACTCGCTCAATGAAAAAGAGTTCAGCGGTTATTTGACGAATGCTGTCGCGGCGAAGCCCGATGTTCTTCTTATCCTCAACTTCGGCTCGCAATCATCGGACACGTTGCGTCAGGCCGTGAGCTTTGGCATGAAGAACAACTGCACGATCCTGATGGCATGGGCGTCGGGGCTGGAGCAATTCGAAGCACTCGGACCGGAAATCTGCGAGGGCGTCTATTTCGGCGCGCAATACTGGCATGCGGTCGATACGCCGCTCAATCAGGACCTCGTCAAGCGCGTGAATGCGGCTTATAAGTCGAACCCTAACTATAGCCTCGCGGGTTCGTACATCTGCACGAAGATTTTGCTCGACGGCATCGTAAAAGCGGGCACCGCCGACCCGAAAAAAGTCGTCGCTGCGCTGCAAGGCATGAAGTACGCGGGCCTGACCGGGCCGGAGGAAATTCGCGCGGGCGATCATCAGGTGTTGAAGAACTACTATCTTCTCAAAGGCAAGCCCAAGAGCAAGATGAAGGATAAAGACGATTACGCCGACATCGTGAGTTCGGGCCAGTCGTTCCTGCCGCTCGACAAGACGCAATGCAAGCTTGCGTGATCGCCTGATCTTGTGACGCGCGTTGTTTTCATGCGAATGCGGGCGAGTTCTGCATTCGCGTTGCCACTCTTCTGATGCAAGGCCATGAACGTTTATCTGTTGCAGGTCGTGAACGGCATCGGCGTGGGCATGCTGTATTTTCTGCTCGCGGTCGGGTTGTCGATCGTGTTCGGGTTGCTGCGCTTCGTGAACTTCGCGCACGGCGCTTTCTATCTGCTGGGCGCGTACTTCTGTTATCAGGCGATGCAGTGGTCGATGAACTTCTGGAGTGCGCTCGCCGTCGTGCCCATCGTCGTCGGCGTGATCGCATGGATCGTCGAGAAAGTCGTGCTGCGCCACGTCTATGCACAGCAACACGAGTTTCATATTCTCGCGACAGTCGGCCTTGCGCTCGTGATTCAGGAGTGCGCGATCATCGCGTGGGGACCGCTCGGCGATAACGTCCCGGTGCCGGACGTTCTCAACGGCGTTGTGATGTGGGGCAGCTTCATCTACCCGAAGTACCGTCTCTTCGTCATCGCGTTCACGGCGGTGCTGGCGGGCATTCTATGGTGGGTGCTCGAAGGCACGCGGCTCGGCAGCGCTGTGCGAGCGGGCAGCGAATCGAGCGAGATGGTATCGCTGCTCGGCATCAACGTGACGCGCATCTTCAGTCTTGTATTCGCGCTCGGTGCGGGAACAGCGGCACTCGCGGGCGTGCTTGCCGCGCCGATACGCGGCGTCGATCCGTTCATGGGGATCGAAGCACTCGGCGTCGCATTCGTCGTCGTGGTCGTGGGCGGCATGGGCAATTTTCTGGGTGCGCTCGTCGGCGGACTGCTCGTCGGCATCGTGCAGAGCGTGATGAGTACGCTGTGGCCGGAAGGCGCGCGTCTCATGATCTATGTGGCGATGGCCGCGGTGCTGCTGCTGCGTCCGAACGGATTACTCGGGAGGACCGCGTGAATTCCAAACTGGATTCGAAGACACTGGACATGAGCGCGCCACCGCGATCCCTCAGGCAGTCGCTTCATCGCTATCGCTTTCTGTTGCTCGCGGCCATCGTCGTCTGCGTTCTTCCGCTGACGATTCGCTCCGGATCGCTCGCAACCGAAGTGCTCGTCTATGCGCTCGCCGCGCTCGGCTGTAATCTGCTGCTCGGGCATACGGGCCTGCTGTCGTTCGGACAAGGCATATTCTTCGGTCTAGGAAGCTATGCCGCGGGTCTGATCCTCACGAAGTCAGGGCTTCAGATTCCTGCGGCATTGCTCGGCGCCATCATCGCGGGTGCGCTCGCCGCGGCTCTCGTCGGATGGTTCTCCATTCGTCAGCGCGGCGCGTACTTCGTGATGCTCACGCTCGCATTCGGGCAGATGTTCTACTTCCTTGCCTATACGACACCCGATCTCACCGGCGGCGACAACGGCTTGCTCGATATTCCGCGGCCCGCGTTGTCATTCTTCGGGCAGCCACTCGTTTCGCTCGTGTCGCCGTGGCAGTACTACGCGTTCGTCGCCGTATTGTTCTTGATCGCATTCTGGTTCATGTTGCGCGTGTCGCATTCGGTCTTCGGCCGCACGCTGCTCGCAATCCGCGATAACGAGGCGCGCGCCGCTGCCGTAGGTTATGACGTAAAGCGTTTCAAGCTGGCCGCGTTCGTCGTATCGGGTGCGGTCACTGGCCTGGCCGGGGCATTGCACGCGATGATGACGGGCATCGCGCCGTTGTCGAACATCGACTACCACACGAGCGAGATGATTCTCGTGATGACCGTTATCGGCGGTACGGGCAATCTCTTTTCTTCCGTACTGGGCGCAGCGTTCTATGTGCTATTCGCCGACTGGCTTTCAACGCTATGGCCGCGCTGGCTGCTGTTGCTCGGGCTCGTGCTGATCGCGGTAAGTCTCTTCATGCAGCGCGGTTTGTGGGGTCTGGGTGAACGCATCTGGCGCGCGATGAAGCGCGATCGAGGAGAGCCGGCATGAGCGCGTCGATACTGGAAGCAAAGGGCGTCGTGAAGCGCTATGGCAAGTTCGCCGCGCTAACCGATGTGAATCTGCGCATCGCAAGGAACACGGTGCATTCCGTGATCGGACCGAACGGTGCGGGCAAGACCACACTGTTTCATGTGTTGACCGGGACCGTGCCGATCACCGCGGGCAATATCGTGTTCGATGGTCACGACGTGACACAGGAACCCGATCATCGTCGTGTGAAGCGTGGCATCGCACGATCGTTTCAGGTGACGAGCCTCTTCACGAATCTGTCGGTGCGTGAGAATCTGCGGCTCGCCGCGCAAGGCGTGGACTCGAAGCGCGCACTCAACGCATGGACGCCGCCGCGCGGCGCGCTGGAACATCGCGATACGGTCGATGGCATTCTCGAGCGTCTCGCGCTGCAACGCCTGGCGTCGACGCAGGCGAGCGCGTTATCGCATGGCCAGCAGCGGCGTCTCGAAGTGGGCATGGCGCTCGCCGCCCGGCCCAAGGCGATCTTTCTCGACGAGCCGACCTCGGGTATGGGCATCGACGATCTCGACGACATGAAACATCTGATCCGCAGTCTGCGCGATGACTACACGGTCGTGCTGATCGAGCACAACATGGATATCGTGATGGACATCTCCGACATCATCACGGTGATGCAGCAAGGCCGCGTGCTTGTCGAAGGCAAGCCCGCCGATATCCGCGGGGACGAACGTGTGCGCAGCGCCTATCTCGGCAACATGATCACCGGAGGACGCGCATGATGCTCGATGTCGATAACATTCACGGCTATTACGGCAAGAGCCATATTCTTCAAGGCGTCTCGCTCACGATGGGCGAAGGCGAAACCGTCACGCTGCTCGGCCGTAACGGCGCGGGAAAATCGACCACGCTGAAAAGCATCGCCGGCGTCGTGGCGCCGCAGCGCGGCAGCGTGAAGTTCAAGGGCGTCGAGCTCGCGAAGATGCCGCCGCACAAGATCGCTGCGCGCGGCGTGTGCTTCGTGCCGGAACATCGCGGTATCTTCAAGCTCTTGTCCGTCGAAGAGAATCTGCGGCTCGGCGCGCGCAAAGATTCTCCATGGCAACTCGCGGATATCTATCGCATCTTTCCGCGTCTCAAGGAGCGCCGGACGAACGGCGGTGGCCAACTCTCGGGCGGCGAGCAGCAGATGCTCGCGATCGGCCGCGCATTGATGAATCATCCGCGCTTGCTGATGCTCGATGAACCGGTGGAAGGACTCGCGCCTGTGATCGTCGAGGAAATCGTCGCGCAACTGAAGCTGATTCGCCAAGCGGGCGTGACGATTCTGCTCGTCGAACAGAATCTGGAAGTCTGCACGCAACTCGCCGACCGCCATTACATCATTGAGCAAGGGCGCATCGTGTACGAAGGAACGAACGATGCGTTCATCGCCGATGAATCGATCAAGGATCGCTATCTCGGCGTGGGCGTCGTCTGAACCTCATATCTGCATCACTCAGCTCAGGAACCTCGAATGCAAGCTCATGATATGCCAGCGCAGGCCGCTCTGCGCATCGACGGTGCGCGTCTCTGGAATAGTCTGATGGAACTCGCGCGCATCGGCGCGACGGAGAAGGGCGGCGTGTGCCGTCTCGCATTGACGCAACTCGACAAGCAAGGCCGCGATCTTTTTATCGCGTGGGCAAAGGAAATCGGCTGCACCGTGCGCGTGGATGCGATCGGCAACATTTTCGCGCGCCGTGCGGGCACGCGTGACGATCTTCCGCCTGTGATGACGGGCAGCCATATCGATACGCAACCGACGGGCGGCAAGTTCGATGGCAACTATGGCGTGCTGGCGGGCCTCGAAGTGTTGCGCACGCTGAATGACAATAACGTGCGTACGGTTGCGCCGCTCGAAGTTGCCGTCTGGACTAACGAGGAAGGCTCGCGCTTCGTGCCGGTGATGATGGGTTCCGGTGTATTCGCGGGCGCGTTCACGCTGGATCATGCACTCGCGCAGAAGGATCGCGACGGCGTGTCCGTGCGGGACGCGCTGGCATCGATAGGTTATGCGGGAGATCGCGTCGAGGCGCATGACGTGGGTGCGTATTTCGAAGCGCACATCGAGCAGGGTCCGGTGCTGGAGGCGAAGGACAAGGTGATCGGCGTCGTGCAAGGCGCGCTCGGTCAACGCTGGTACGACGTGACGATCGAAGGCATGGAAGCGCACGCGGGTCCGACGCCGATGGAACTGCGCCGCGACGCCTTGCTCGTCGCGGCAGATCTCATTCGCGCCGTCAATCGCATCGCGATCGATCATGCGCCGCATGGACGCGGAACGGTCGGCTGGGTCGACGTGCATCCGAACTCGCGCAATGTCATTCCGGGGCGCGTCAAGCTGACCGTTGATCTGCGCGCGCCAGACGACGCGACGCTTCTCGCAATGGACCGTGCAATGCGCGACGCATGCGAGCAAGCGGATCTGCCGGTCAAGGTAGACGAAGTTGTCTACTTCGCGCCGCAACCGTTCGACGCATCGCTGGTTGCGTCGGTGCGCGAGAGCGCCGATGCGCTCGGCTTCACGTCGATGGATGTCGTGAGCGGCGCGGGTCATGACGCCGTCTATCTCGCACGCGTGGCGCCGGCAGCGATGATCTTCGTGCCGTGCAAGGACGGCATCAGCCACAACGAGATCGAGGATGCGCGCGCCGATCATCTCGAAGCAGGCTGCAATGTGCTTCTGCAAGCGATGCTGCGCGCAGCCAACGCGTCCGAAGGAGACGCAGCATGAAGATACTCATCGCCCGCATGAACCACGAGACCAACACGTTCTCGCCCGTTGCGACGCCGCTCGAAGCATTCGGGCGCGACGGTCCGTGTCATGGCGCCGAAGCGTATAACGAGAATGCCGGCATGCGTACGGCGATGTCCGCATTCATCGATGCTGCGAAGCGCGAACATGCGGACATCGTGACGCCGATATCCGCTTCGGCAAATCCGAGCGGTCGCGTCGCTGCCGCCGCTTATGACGCGATCTGCCAGTCGATCGTCGATGCAACAGAAGGCTGCGATGCCGTGATGCTCGACCTCCACGGCGCGATGGTCGCGGAGAATTCGCCCGATGGCGAAGGCGATTTGCTGGAACGCGTGCGACGCGCGCTGCCACATGCGCCTATTGCCGTATCGCTCGATCTGCATGCGAACGTCACGCAGAAGATGATCGACAACGCGGACGTGATCACGAGCTTCAAGACCTATCCTCACGTCGATATGTACGAGAGCGGTGAGCATGCGGCGCGACTGCTGCTCGATCTGATTCATGACAAGGCGAAGCCCGTGATCGCTTGGGCGCAGCCGCCGCTGCTCACGCATACGCTGAGGAGTTCGACAGCGGACGGTGCAATGAAACGTGCAGTCGATGCCGCGCGCGCAGCCGAAGCTGAAGATGGCGTGCTGGCCGTGTCGGTGCTATCCGGTTTCTCGCTGGCGGATATCGCCGCGCCTTGCATCAGCGTGGTCGTGGTGGCGGATGGCGAGCGCGCGAAGGCGCAGTGCGTGGCGGACCGCATCGCGCGGCAAATCTGGAACGAGCGTGACGCGTTCGTTTATCGCAGCGTGCCGCTCGCGCAATCGATCAGCGAGGGCGCTGCGCTCGCACGCGAAACGGACAAGCCCGTACTGCTGCTCGACCACGGCGACAACTGCATGTCGGGCGGAACGTGCGACACGACCGACGCATTCGAAGAAGCGTTGAAGCAAGGACTCGATGGCATCGTCGTGGGACCTTTATGCGATCCCGAAGCTGTCGCGCAACTCTTCGCAGCCGGCGAGGGCGCAACGGTCACGATCGGCGTCGGCAACAAGCTAGCGAGCGTGGCGTCGCGAGCAAAGCCGCCGCTCGAGGTTACCGGCATAGTGCGGGCGTTGACCGATGGCGAATACATCATCAGCGGACCGACGTATACGGGACAGCGTGCGTTCATGGGCCGCGCGGCCGTGATCGAGACCGCCGCGGCGCGCATCCTTGTGACGGAACGCACGCACGAGCCGTGGGACCTGGGCGTGTTCGAGAGTGTCGGCATCGACCCACGCGGCGCGCGCTTTCTGATTCTCAAGTCCCGCATGTACTGCCGCCCCGTCTTCGTGCCGATATCGGGTGGCCTCGTCGAATGCGATAGCCGCGGCGTCACGAGTTCGGACTATGGACTCTTCGCATTCGAGAACCTGAAGCGGCCCGTCTATCCGCTGGATCCGAACGTCGAATATTGATCGAGCAGGAAAGCGGCGCGCCTTTCACTTCACGAGGCGCAGCCGCTTCGTAATGATCGTGCCTTCCTTGCGATCGATGAGCCACGCTGCATCGACATGGCCCATCAATATCGATGTTCTGCGCGTGATATCCGTGGGTTCTTCATCGGTGGGCGCGTTATGCTCGATGTCGTCCGTCAGGTAGGGTGGCGCGAGCGTGCAGATGAGCACGATCGCGAAGTCATCGCTGCCATGCGCGCGGTCGAAGTTCGGAAGCACGATGCTGCCTCTGACCGTGGTTCTCGCGCTGCCTTCCTGCTTCAGTTCAATGCTGTCGAAGGTCTGAACGAAACCCTTTTCCTTGGCTTCAGGCGCAACAACGAGCTTGCGGCCGCTTTGCCCCTTTACCGTTTCCTTCAGCAGGATGGCATCCGGATCGTGAGACGCCGCCAGGGAGACGTTCACCGTCAGCACTTTCTTCTTCGACAGATAGCGCACGCCGTATGAAACCGGAATGACGAACGTGAACGTGCGATCTGTCTGCGCGCCGGGTTGGCTCGCGGCATGCTGCGCCTTGGTGAAGGGCCGCGAAAGAAACGCCCGTACGCGGCCGGTTATCGATGCAGGCTGTCCCGGTGCGGAATGACCTGCCAGCGCATCGCGGACGTGTTCCGGATCGTCGCCGGTAAAGTTCGGTGCAAGCGCGTCGGCCGACATGATGCCTTGCGCCTTGGCGCCGCTCGCGATGTCGGCAGCGCTCGCTGCACGGCCAGGCTGCGGCGCGGCCGCCAGAGCGGATACCGATACCCACGACAGCGCGCATGCGATGCACAGAGCAGAGCTACATCCACGTTTCGATAAATACACCTGCCACTCCTGGCGCGTCAGGGCCGCTCATGATGGAAGTGGCTATCTTAAAACGAAGCGGACCGTTCGGCATTTTGCATGCGTGATAATGAATTCAATCCAACCGCACATATTCGTCGATCGCCGTGAGCGCGCCGTTCCCGAGCCTTGTCGCGGCGCGCAGAAGCGCTTCCCGGAGAACCGGATTGCGTGCCAGCGATGCGGGGAAAACATCGCTTGCGCCGACGAGCGCATCGACGAGGCCTGCCGGCGTGGTCGCATCCTCCGCCGCTTTCGTGAGACGTTCGGCCAGCGGATCGCTGATCGCGTAACGGGTGCCGTCGTCCGCTCGTCCGCGCAGAAACGTGAACCATGCCGCCACCGCAAGCGCGAGCCGTTCGAACGGCTGACCCGCGTCGAGCCTTGCCTGAATGGTCGACAAAATTCGCGGCGGCATCTTCTGGCTACCGTCCATCGCAATCTGGCTGCAACGGTGTTTCAGCGCGGGATTCGCGTAGCGGTCGAGGAGCGCGTCGCGGTATGCGGCGAGATCGAACGATGCCGGTACCGCGAGAGTCGGCGCTATCTCGCGCGTCATCATCGCGTGGATCAGTGACTTCAGCGGCGGGTGGCCGACGGCGTCGCTGATCGTGTCGAAACCGGCGAGCATGGACAGATACGCGAGCGTCGAGTGTGTCGCGTTGAGCATGCGCAGTTTCGCGATCTCGAAGGGCGCGACGTCGTCGACAAGTTGGGCGCCTGCCGTTTCCCACGCAGGACGCCCGGCGGGGAAGCGATCTTCGATGACCCATTGCCTGAACGGCTCGCACGGCACGGGCACTTCATCGCCCACGCCCAGCGCCGCTTGGGCGGCTTCGCGATCCGCGTCGGTCGTGGCGGGGACGATGCGATCGACCATCGTCGACGGAAACGCGACGCGCGTCTCGATCCACGTCGCGAGCGCCGGGTCCAGCCTGCGTGCGAACGAACACACCGCCTGACGCAATGCATCGCCGTTGTGCGAGAGGTTGTCGCAGGAAAGCACGGTGAAGGGCGTGGCGTCCGCGTCGCGTCGCGCTCGCAACGCGGCGCAGAGTATGCCCGGCACGGTGGACGGCTCGTCCGGATGCGCGAGATCGTGCGCGACGCCCGCGTGCGCAAAGTCGGCATCGCCGGTTCGCGGATCGCGACAGTAGCCTTTTTCCGTAACCGTCAGCGACACGATGCGGACGCGTTCGTCGGCGAAAAGCTCGACGAGACGTGCGCGATCGAAGGGCATCGCCAGCACTTCGCGCAATGCACGCACGACCGTCACGCGCACGCCGTCCGGCCCGCGTTCCACGACGCTGTAGAGGCCGTCCTGTGCCATCAACGCATCGCGCTTGGTGACGTCGCCCTGCAGCGTGACGCCGCAAATGCCCCAATCGCCCGGCTCGGCGAGCATCGCCTCTTCGGTATAGAGCGCTTCATGCGCGCGATGAAAGTTGCCGATGCCCAGATGCACGATGCCGATAGCTGGCTCGTGCCACTCGCGCGACAGGCAATGGCCTTCGAGTGCAGTGAGCGATGTACGGGAGAGCATTGATTTCTCAGGCATTTTCGATGGCATTTTGAATTAGGAATCGGGAAAACCCGTTATTGACGTCGTAACATACTGGTATGGTAGTATCCGCCACATCGAATGCCCATTCAAGGAAATACCTATGAAGATCATCCGCGCCGACGTGATCGTGACTTGCCCCGGCCGCAACTTCGTCACGCTGAAGGTGGAAACGGACGAGGGCATCTACGGTATCGGCGATGCGACGCTCAATGGCCGCGAACTCGCTGTCGCGTCGTATCTGAAGGATCACGTATGTCCGCTGTTGATCGGGCGCGAAGCGGGCCGCATCGAAGACACCTGGCAGTTTCTCTACAAGGGCGCGTACTGGCGACGCGGCCCCGTCACGATGACCGCAATCGCCGCCGTCGACATGGCGCTCTGGGACATCCTCGGCAAGGCCGCGAACATGCCGCTCTACAAGCTGCTCGGCGGTGCGTCGCGCGACGGCGTGATGGTCTACGGACACGCAACCGGCCGCGACATCCCCGAAGCGCTCGACCGCTACGCGGAGCATATCGAAGAGGGCTACAGGGCGATTCGCATCCAGTGCGGCGTGCCGAACATGCGTTCGGTTTATGGCGTCGCGAAGGGCGACGGCATGTATGAGCCGGCGACGAAGGGTGCGGTCGAGGAGCAGAGCTGGTCCTCCGAAAAGTACCTGGATTTCGTGCCGAAACTCTTCGAAGCCGTGCGCGACAAGTTCGGTTTCGACACGCATCTGCTGCACGATGTGCATCACCGGCTTACGCCGATCGAAGCGGCGCGGTTCGGCAAATCGGTCGAGCCGTATCGCCTGTTCTGGATGGAGGATCCGACGCCCGCCGAGAATCAGGCCGGCTTCCGTCTGATCCGCGAGCACACCGTGACCCCGATTGCGGTGGGCGAGGTGTTCAACAGCATCTGGGACTGCAAGCAGCTGATCGAAGAGCAACTGATCGACTACATCCGCGCGACGCTCACGCATGCGGGCGGCATCACGCATCTGAAGCGCATCGCCGATTTCGCATCGCTGTATCAGGTCCGCACGGGCTGCCACGGTCCTTCGGATCTGTCGCCGGTCTGCATGGGCGCAGCGCTGCACTTCGACTTGTGGGTGCCCAACTTCGGCGTGCAAGAGTACATGGGCTTTCCGAAGGAAGCGCTCGATGTGTTCCCGCATGCATGGTCGTTCGATCGCGGGATGATGCACCCGGGCGAAGCGCCGGGGCACGGTGTAGACATCGACGAAAAGCTCGCCGCAAGGTATCCGTACGATCCGGCGTACTTGCCGGTGGCGCGCCTCGAAGACGGCACGCTCTGGAACTGGTAATCGCGTTTGGTTTAAGGCATTCAAAACACAAGATACCGGAGACAGACATGGCACACAGGGAAACCAGCGCGATGCTGCGCCGGGTGGCAGCGGCATCGACCATCGGCACGGCGGCGGAGTATTACGACTTCTTCGTGTACGGCACGGCAGCGGTGCTCGTGTTCGGCGCAAAATTCTTTCCGAGCCACGATCCGCTGATCGGCACGCTGGCCGCGTTCGCCACGTATGCGGTCGGGTTCGTCGCGCGGCCTGTGGGCGGTATCGTGTTCGGGCATTTCGGCGACAAGATCGGCCGCAAGAAAGCGCTGATTGTCACCATTCTGATCGTGGGTCTGGGCACGTTCGCCATCGGCTTGTTGCCGGATTACTCGCAGATCGGCATCTGGGCGCCGGCGGCGCTTGTGCTGATCCGCGTGCTGCAAGGCTTCGGCGTCGGCGGCGAGCAGGCCGGCGCGGTCTTGCTCACCGCCGAATATGCGCCGCCGCGCGAACGCGGCTTCTTCGCGAGCCTCGTGCAGCTCGGCGCGCCCGCGGGCTTTCTGATCCCATCGGGCATCTTCGCCGTTCTGACCGCGATGCTCACGCACGAACAACTGATGGACTGGGGCTGGCGTCTGCCATTTCTCGGCAGCATCGTGCTTGTCGTCGTCGGGCTTTATATTCGACTGCGCACCGAGGAATCGCCGGTGTTCGCGGCGATCCGCGAGACCAAGGCGGTCGAATCGCGGCCCGTCGTGGAAGTGGTGAAGCAGCACGGCGCGACGATCGTGAAGGGTGTCGGCGCGAAGCTGATCGAGGCTTGCACGTTCGCGATGTACACGATGATCGTGCTCGCCTACGGCCGCGCGCACGGCATCGCCGACTCGCTGCTTCTGCAGACGATCATCGTCGCGGTCGTGCTCGAACTGATTGCGATCCCGCTCGCTGGCGCACTGTCGGATCGCATCGGTCGGCGCGCGACATTCATCGCGGGCGCAGTGCTGCATGTGCTGCTCGTCATGCCGCTCTTTCACGCTATCGATAGCGGCAGCCGCCTCGCGATCCAGACCGTGATGATTCTCGCGATCACCGTCGGCCACAGCCTTTGTTATGCGCCGCAAGCATCGCTCTTTCCCGAGCTCTTTCCGGCACGCGTGCGATGCAGCGGCATTGCGCTCATCTGGCAGATCGGTTCGCTGATCGGCAGCGGCGCGCTAGGTCTCGTCGCGGTGAAGCTGATTCAGGCGACGGGCGGAAGCTCGATCGGTCTCATCGTGTACGTTGCCGCGCTCGGCATCGTCTCGACGATCTCGCTTCTGCTTCTGCCCGAGACCGCGCCGGCGCGCGTCGGCCGTGATCTGCACGACTGGGGCGCGCCGCAACACGATGCCGCGATCGCCGGATCGAACGCAGAACCGGCGCTCGCCGCCCGCCGTTGATTGCATGCGAAACGCTTTATACAAAGTGCAAACTGCAGATTCCAGGACATAGATCATGCTCGCAGCCGTTCTACACGAACCGAAGAAGCTCGTCATCGACGAGATCGACACGCCCGAACCAGAACCCGGACAGGTGCAGATTCGCGTGCGCGCGGGCGGCATCTGCGGGTCGGATCTTTCGTATTACTTCAAGGGCAAAAGCGGCGACTTCGCCGTGCGCGAGCCGTTCGTGCTCGGTCACGAAGTCGCGGGCGAGATTGCCGCGCTGGGCGAGGGCGTGACGGGCCTTGCAGTCGGCCAGCGGGTCGCGGTGAATCCGGGCCTGAATTGCGGAACGTGCCGCTTTTGCGTGAAAGGCATGCCGAACCATTGCCTGAAGATGCGCTTCATGGGCAGCGCGTCGACGTTCCCGCATATGCAGGGCATGTTCCGGCAATACATCACGGCAGCCGCGCGGCAATGCGTTCCGGTGCCGGATACCCTCGATTTCGCGCAGGCGTCGATGGCCGAGCCGCTTGCTGTCGCGCTGCACGCGTTGAAGCTCGCCGGCCCGCTCGTCGGCGCGAAGATGCTGCTCGTGGGTTGCGGGCCGATCGGCTGCATCGTGTTGGCCGCCGCGCGGCGCGCGGGCGCGCATCGCATCGTCGCGCTCGATCTTGCTGACAAGGCGCTCGCGATGGCGGCGTCGCTCGGCGCCGACGAGACCGTGCTCGCGAACGATCAGGCGCGCATCGATGCCTGGTCGCGCGAACGCGGCACCTTCGACGTCGTGATCGAGGCATCGGGCAGCCCCGCCGGTCTCGACACCGCGTTGCGCTCGGTGCGTGCGGGCGGCACGGTGATCCAGCTCGGAAATCTGCCGGCCGGTCAGTCGCCGGTCGCGGCGAACCTCGTGATGGCGAAAGAGCTGCGTTATCAGGGCTCGTTCCGCTTCACCGATGAATACGCGATCGCCGCGGATGAAATCGCCTCGCAGCGCATCGACCTTCGTCTGCTGATGACGCACGCATTTCCGCTCGCCGAAGCGAATCGTGCATTCGAAGTCGCGCTGGATCGCTCTCAATCGATGAAGGTGCATCTCCAGTTCGACTGACGGGCGCCACTTGGCATTGGCATTCAAAATTCATCATTCATGAAACCGCCGGACCGGAAGGCCACAAGAAGCGGTGCATCGGAGACTCGACATGATCAAAAGTCAGCGGTGGTTCGTCGTCGGCCTGCTGTTCCTCGCGGGCGTCGTCAACTATCTCGACCGCGCGGCGCTTTCCATCGCCGCTCCGCTCATCCAGAAAGACCTGCATTTCACGCATGCGCAGATGGGCATCGTGTTCAGCAGCTTTTTCATCGGGTATGCATTATTCAATTTTGTCGGCGGCGTGCTGTCGGACAGGATCGGCGCGAAGAAAGTCTTCGGCGGCGCAATGGGCATCTGGTCGCTGTTTTGCGGTGCGACTGCGCTGGCGAGCAGTCTCGTGTCGCTGATCGTGCTTCGCGTGCTCTTCGGCATGGGAGAGGGACCGTTCAGCTCGTCGAACAGCAAGATGGTGAACAACTGGTTTCCGCGTCGTGAAGTGGCGAGCGCGATCGGGGTCATCAGTTCGGGGACGCCGCTGGGCGGCGCGCTCGCCGGCCCGGTCGTCGGTTACATGGCGATCCAGTTCGGCTGGCGCTGGGCGTTCGTCATCATCATGATGATCGGCTTCGCGTGGCTCGTGCTTTGGGCGCTTTCGACGACCGAGCATCCGCAACAGAACAAGCGCGTCACGCAGGCCGAACTCGATCTGATCGTCGCGGGCCAGCAGGACGCCGCGTCGATGGAGCACGGCACGCACGGCAAGCAGGCGAATCTCGGCTTTTATCTGCGTCAGCCGATCATCCTCGCCACGGCATTCGCGTTTTTTGCATACAACTACGTGCTGTTCTTCTTTCTCTCGTGGTTCCCGACGTATCTGACCGAAGCGCATCACATGTCGCTGCGCGACATGAGCTTTGCGACGGTGATTCCGTGGCTGCTCGGCAGCATCGGGCTCGCGGCGGGCGGCTTCATCACCGATGCGATTCTGCGTATCACAGGCAAGCCGCTCATGTCGCGCCGCGTCGTGCTGACCGTGTGCCTCGGCATGGCGGCGCTGTGCGTCGCGTTCGCGGGGCGTGTGGAGAGCACGCAGGGCGCGGTGGCGTTGATGTCCGTGACGATCTTCTTCCTCTATGTAACCGGGTCCGTGTACTGGGCCGTGATTCAGGACACGGTGCGGCGCGAGAACGTCGGCGGCGTGGGCGGTTTCGTGCATCTGCTCGCGAATCTCGCGGGCGTGATCGGACCGGCGGTGACGGGCTTCATCGTCGAGGCGACGCACGGGGCGTATGGCAGCGCCTTCGTTCTGGCGGGCGCGATCGCCGTGCTCGGCGCGCTGTGTTCGCTCGTATGGATTCGCGAGCCGAAAGCGCGCGCGAAGCGTGAAAGCGCGGCGAGTGCTGCGTGATAGTATCGGGAAGCGAGGCGCGCGAACGTGGCTCGCTTTCTCCTCATTAGCGTTCAGGTTCAATCATGCAAGACGGTATCGTGTCGAATGGCTCGGCTGCAGTGCGGCGTGCGCGCGTACGCAGGCCGCTCGCATCGCAGAAGTTCGAATTGCCCGATCTGACTTCGGCGATATCGCACGACTCGCATGAGCCCATCGGCAAGCAGATTTTTCGGGCGCTGCGTCAGGCTATCTTCGCGGGACAACTCGTGCCCGGCACGCCGCTTTCCGAAAAGGAAGTCGCGGAGATGTTCCAGGTTTCGCGGCAGCCGGTGCGCGAGACCTTCATCAAGCTCGTCGAGGCGGGCGTGCTGCAAGTGCTGCCTCAGCGCGGCACCTTCGTGAAAAAGATCTCGCCGCGTCAGGTGCGCGAAGGGCGTTTCATTCGCGAGGCGATCGAAACGGCGGTCGCGCGCAAGGCCGCGGTCGCCATCACCGATTCGCAACTCGACGATCTCGCCGCGAATCTTCGCGAGCAGAAGAGCGCATCGAAAGTGAACGACACCACTGCCTTTCTCGCACTCGATGAACAGTTCCACATGCAGATCGCGCAATCGATCGACTGCGTCGCTGCATGGGACACGATCCAGGACATCAAGGCGCAGATGGATCGCGTGCGTTATCTGAGCTTGCCGGATGTATCGCCGCTCGATCTGCTCATCAAGCAGCATGCGCGCATCGTTAGCGCGTTGAAGGCGCATGATCCCGATGGCGCCGAGGAAGCGATGCGCGCGCATCTGCGCGAGATTCTGGTGTCGTTGCATCCGATCGCGGAACGCAATCCCGATTGGTTCGAGCCCGACGAGCCGGAGCGGGTGGCCTTGGGAAGCTGATTGAAAGGACAGCGCTATACTGACCATCCTTTCACCGCATGCCGATCCGCGGGCCCATTCCGCGGCGCACGTCCAAAATTGGCTGAACACAACTTAGAAAAACTCAAGATCGACCGGGGTCCGTCTGCCGCGATGCCGCGGCGCCGGCGCAACTGGCTTCGTTACGCCATCATCGTTGCGATTCTGCTCGCGCTCATCGGCGTGGCGTTTCGTCTCACCGGCCCGCAGGCCGTCGAAACCGCCACGGTCACGTCGGTGTATCCGTCGCAGAGCTATACGCTTCTGAACGCCACGGGCTATGTCGTGCCGCAACGCAAGGCCGCAGTCGCATCGAAAGGACAAGGGCGCGTCGAATGGCTCGGCGTGCTCGAAGGCACGCCGGTGAAGGAAGGGCAGATCATCGCGCGGCTGGAGAGCAATGACGTGGCTGCGTCGCTCGCGCAGGCCCAGGCGCAGGTCAAGGTCGCGCGGGCGAATCTCGAGCTGCAGCGCGCCGAACTGAAGAACGCGGAAGTCGATCTCAAGCGCTACAAGATCCTCGCACCGCAAGGCGCGATTCCGGCGACACAGTACGATGCCGCGCTCGCCCGCTTCGACAAGGCCAAGGCGTCGATCAACAGCGACGAAGCCGCGATCGTCTCCGCGCAAGCCAACGCGCAGGCAGCGCAAGTAGCCGTCGATCAAACCGTGATTCGCGCGCCCTTCGACGGCGTCGTGATCGAGAAGCACGCGAATGTCGGCGACAACATCACGCCGTTCTCATCGGCGTCGGACAGCAAGGGCGCGGTTGTCACCATCGCTGACATGAAGACGCTCGAAGTCGAAGCCGATGTCGCCGAGTCGAACATCGCGCGCATCGCTGTCGATCAGCCGTGCGAGATTCAACTCGATGCGCTGCCCGACGCGCGCTTTGCGGGCCGCGTGTCGCGCATCGTGCCGACGGTCGATCGATCCAAAGCCACCGTGCTCGTGAAAGTGCGTTTCGTCGAACGCGATTCGCGCGTGCTGCCCGATATGTCCGCGAAAGTCGCGTTCCTGTCGAAGCCGGTGCCGCCCGAGGAGAAGAAGGCGGTTGTCGCCGTGCAGCCATCGGCGGTCGTCACGCGCGATGGCAGGAAAGTGGTCTACGTGGTCGATCACGACGCCGCGCGCGAAGTGCCGGTGACGACGGGCGAGCGCATCGGCGATCTGCTAGCCGTGCAGGGCGTGAAGCCCGGCGACGTGCTCGTGCTCGCGCCCGGCGACAAGATCAAGGACGGCGCCAAAGTCACGCTGGCGAAGAAATAACGTGAGCACGACGCCTCTCGTTCAGATCAGCCACGTCGCGAAGTCGTATCGGCGCGGTGTGCAGACCGTGCCGGTGCTCACCGACATCACGTTGTCCATCGCGGAAGGCAATTTCGTCGCGTTGATGGGGCCGTCGGGTTCGGGCAAGAGCACGCTGCTCAACCTGATCGCGGGCATCGACCGGCCCGATAGCGGCGAGTTGCTCGTCGGCGGACTCGATATCACGCGCCTGCCCGAAGCCGCGCTTGCCGACTGGCGCGCGGCGAACGTCGGCTTCATCTTCCAGTTCTATAACCTGATGCCGGTGCTGTCCGCGTTTGAGAACGTCGAGTTGCCGCTGATGCTCACGCGCCTCACGCGCCACGAGCGCAAGGAACGCGTCGCGATGGTGCTCGACATGGTCAACATGGCCGATCGCATGAGTCACTATCCGTCGGAGCTGTCGGGCGGGCAGCAGCAGCGCGTCGCGATCGCGCGTGCGCTGATCACGGACCCGAAGCTGATCGTCGCCGACGAACCGACCGGCGATCTCGACCGCAGCTCCGCCGCCGATGTCCTCGCGATGCTGCAACGTCTCAACGACAAGCTCGGCAAGACCATCATCATGGTGACGCATGACGCGCACGCGGCCGGCGCGGCGAAGGCGCTCGTGCATCTGGAGAAAGGCGAGCTGATCGATGGAACCGTGGGCTAAGCCATCATGTTCGTGTTCAAGCTGATCCTGCGCAACGCGCTGCGGCACAAGCTGCGCACCACGCTGACGGTGCTCGGGCTGACCATCGCGGTGCTCGCATATGGTCTTTTGCATACCGTCGTCGATGCGTGGTATGCAGGCGCCGCGGCTGCATCGAACGCGCGGCTCGTCACGCGCAATGCAATCTCGCTCGTGTTTCCGTTGCCGCTCGCCTATGAGAACCGCATACGCGGCGTCGAGGGCGTGACGCTCGTTGCGCGCTCGAACTGGTTCGGCGGCGTGTATCGCGATCCGAAGAACTTCTTCGCGCAGTTCGCCGTGTCCGACAACTATCTCGATCTCTATCCCGAGTTCATCGTGCCCGAGCAGCAACGCGCCGATTATCGACGCGATCGCAAAGGCGCGCTCATCGGCCGACAGCTCGCGGATCAATACGGCTTCAAGGTCGGCGACGTCATTCCGCTCAAGGGCACGATCTATCCGGGAACATGGGACTTCGTCGTGCGCGGCATCATGGAAGGGCGCGACGAATCGACCATTACGCGGCAACTGATTTTTCACTACGACTATCTGAACGAGACGATCCGCAAGACGACCAAGCGCAATGTCGATCAGGTCGGCGTGTACGTGGTCGGCATCAAGGATCCGGACGAAGCGGCTGTCGTGTCGCGCAAGATCGACAATGTCTTCAAGAACTCGCTCGCCGAAACGCTGACGGAAACGGAGCAGGCGTTTCAGCTCGGCTTCGTCGCAATGTCGAATCAGATCATCGCGGCGATACGCGTCGTGTCATATGTAGTGATCCTGATCATCATGGCGGTGATGGCGAACGCGATGGCAATGAGCGCGCGCGAGCGCATCACCGAATACGCGACATTGAAGGCGCTCGGCTTCGGCTCCGCATTTCTATCGGTGCTCGTGTTCGGCGAATCGATGGCAATCTGCGCGATCGGCGGTGGCATCGGCATCCTGGCGACGCCGCCGATGGCCGAAGTCTTCAAGCACGCCACAGGCGGCGTGTTCCCGGTCTTCATGGTGTCGCACGAGACGATGCTTCTGCAGGCGGCATGCGCGTTCGCCGTCGCGATGGCAGCGGCGATCGTGCCGGCGGTGCAGGCGAGCCGCGTGCGCATCGTCGAAGGCCTGCGGGCGATCGGCTGAGGACGCGCGATGGCCATTCCCGTTTCCTACGTCGCACGCAATCTCTGGGCGCGCCGTCTCACGACGATGCTGACGGCAGGCGGTCTCGCGCTCGTGGTGTTCGTGTTCGCGACCGTGCTGATGCTCGACGCGGGACTGAAGAAAACGCTCGTATCGACGGGCGAAGCGGACAACGTCGTCGTGATCCGAAAGGGCGCGGAGACGGAGATACAAAGCGCGATCGACCGCAATCAGGCGAACGCGATGGAGATGCATCCGTCGGTCGCGATGAACGGCGACGGCGAGCCGCTCGCATCGAAGGAAACCGTCGTGCTGATCTCGCTCACCAAGCTCGGCACCAACACGCCCGCCAACGTCGTGATTCGCGGCGTCTCGCCGATGGGCGTGCAATTGCGTCCGCAAGTGAAGCTCACGGCGGGGCGCATGTTCAGGCGCGGCTCGTCGGAGATCATCGTGGGCAGCAGCATCGCGAAGGGGTTCGGCGGCACGCGCATCGGCGACTCGCTGCGTTTCGCGCAGCGCGACTGGACCGTCGTCGGCCATTTCGATGCGGGCGGCAGCGGCTTCGATTCGGAAATATGGGGCGACGTCGATCAGTTGATGCAATCGTTCCGGCGCACGAGTTATTCGTCGATGGTCGTGCGGCTCGCCCGCAGCGATGCATTCGAGCGCTTTCGCGGCGATATCGACGTGGACCCGCGCCTCGCCGACGAAGCGAAGCGCGAACAGGTGTTCTACGGCGATCAGTCGAAGGCGCTGTCGACGTTCATCAATATCCTCGGCTTCACGCTGTCGATCATCTTTTCGATCGCGGCGATGATCGGGGCGATGATCACGATGTACGCGTCGGTGGCCAATCGTGTCGCGGAGATCGGAACGTTGCGCGCGCTCGGCTTCAAGCGCTTCGACGTGCTCGGGGCGTTCCTGCTCGAAGCGTTGTTGCTCGGGCTGGTCGGCGGCGTGGCCGGACTTTCGTGCGCCGCGCTGATGCAATTCGCTTCGTTTTCCACGACCAATTTTCAGACCTTCGCGGACTTGTCGTTCCGCTTCATCCTGACGCCTTCGGTGATCGCAAAGACACTCGGGTTCTCGCTCGCGATGGGACTCGTCGGCGGATTCCTGCCGGCGATGCGGGCGTCGCGGATGAATATCGTGGACGCGCTGCGCGCGCGATGATCCCGTTTAGTCGAACGGTCGCTCCGAAAGTATTCAATATTCAACATGCGTTGTGCGGCGTAGAGTCGAGATCACCCGAACTCGATCTCGAAGGAGTTTCATCATGCCGCTCGTCAGAATATCGCTCATGAAAGGCAAGCCGCGCGAGCATATCCGCGCGATCTCGAACGGCGTGCACGAAGCGCTCGTCGAAGCGTTCAAGGTCCCCGCCGACGACCGCTTTCAATTGATCGACGAACACGAGCGCGACCACTTCATTTACGATCCCGGTTATCTCGGTGTCGAACGCAGCGACGACGTCGTGTTCATCCACATCACCGCGAGCGACTGGCGCGACACGGCGACGAAGAAAGCGTTCTACAAGACACTGGTGGCGAAGCTCGCGGCATCGCCCGGACTGCGGCCCGACGACGTGATGATCGCGCTCGCGCCGAATCGCCGCGAAGACTGGTCGTTCGGACGCGGACTCGCGCAGTACGTGGAGGACGCGGCCTGACCGAAAACCGCAAAGGAGCCGTATCCACGATGAACCCGACGACCCTGAAAGGCGCGTGTCACTGCGGCGCGATCACCTTCGAAGTCGAAACTTCGCCGGAACCCGCCGCGCGCTGCAATTGCAGTTTCTGCCGAAGGCGCGGCGCGGTCATGTCGCCGCCCTTTGTCAAAGAGAAGTTGCGCATCCTGTCGGGCGAGGACGAACTCACGCTTTATCAATTCAACACGCAGGTCGCGAAGCATTACTTTTGCAAGCGCTGTGGAATTTACACGTTCCATCAAACGCGTTCGAATCCTGCTGAATGGCGCGTGAACCTCGGCTGTGTCGATGGCGTGGATGCGTATTCGCTCGATGCACCCGTCAAGGACGGCGCGAGCAGTTCGGTAGTGGGGCGCGCATAGCAGCGTCGCCATGTGAGTGAAGGGTGCCGGGAACGCGGCGTGCTACAACCCGGCACCCACAAGCCGTTCGCGTTCGATGTTCAAGGCGCAACCGCGTTTCCGAGAACGGCGTTCGATAACAACACTCACATGGAGCGCCGTCATGGCACACAAGCCTTCCAACGAACCCGACGCGGTACGCCGGCGTCTGCTTGCCGCGTTCGCCAGCACGGCGATGCTGTCGGCCTGCGGTGGCGGCGGCAGCGACGATGACTCGGGCACCGTCACGCCGACGAGTCCTATCGGCACGATTCCGTCCGATCGCGCGAATCTGCCGCGTCCGGCGTTGCCCGCGCCGGAGACTTCGGGCATCGATCATATCGTGCTCGTGACGATGGAAAACCGCTCCTTCGATCACATGCTCGGCTGGGTGCCGGGCGCGGAGGGCGTGCAGGCGGGCAAGCAGTTCACCGATGCGTTCGGCACGGTGCAATCGACATTCGCGCTGTCCGCCAACGCTGCGTTTGGTTATCAAGGCTGCCAGTTTGCCGATCCCGATCACGCCTACGACGCAGGCCGCACGCATCTCGCGAACGGCGCGATGAACGGCTTCCTGCTCACGCCGGATACGAACAAGACGCGCGGCGATCTGCTGCCGATCGGTTACTTCACCGGCAGCGATCTCGAGTTCTATCGACAGGCGGCGACGCAATACACCGTCTGCGATTACTACATGAGCGGCATTCTCGCCGACACGTTTCCGAACCGCGTCTATCTGCATAGCGGCGAAACTGATCGCTTGAGCGATACGCTCGATACATCGTCGCTATCGACGATCTGGGACCGGCTCGATGCGAAGAACGTGTCGTCGAAGTATTACTTTCATGACGTGCCGTTCACGGCACTTTACGGCACGCGTTACGTCGGCCGCTCGAAGCTCTTTTCCGATTTCCTGTCCGATGCGGCGGGCGGCAATCTGCCGTCGTTCTGCATGGTCGATCCGAGCTTTGCCGGCGAGGCGAACGGCACGTCCAACGACGATCATCCTCATGCCGATGTCCGCAACGGCCAGGTCCTGCTCGCGCAAATCTACGAAGCGCTGCGCACGAGCCCGAACTGGAGCAAGACGCTCATGATCGTCGTCTACGACGAGTGGGGCGGATTCTTCGAGCATGTCGCGCCGCCGGTCAAGTCGCTGTCGGAGGCGGAACAGAAGCTCGGCAACGACGGCCGCTTGGGTTTTCGTGTGCCATGCGTATTGCTCGGACCGCGCGTGCGCGCGAACAACGTGGCGCGCTATCCGTTCGATCCGAGTTCGATCCATCAACTGCTTGCCTGGCGCTTCGGGCTCGATCCGCTGGGCGTGCGCGCGAGCGATCCGACCACGTTCAACATGGCTTACGCGCTCGATCTGAGCGATGCGCCACGCACCGATGCGCCCGCGATTACGGTGGCGCAAGGGCCGTTCGGACTCGAATGCTCGAACACGGCGTCGACAGGATCGGGTCTCGAGACCATCGACAAGTCGCGGACGGCGAAAGCAGCGGAGGGCGCATCGCAGACGCCGACGCCCGGCGGGCGCTTCGCCGACTTGCGCGCCAAGGCAACTGCGCTGGGATTCCCTTCTTCGTGATTTCCTGATCGACGCGCTATGCACCGCGCGCGAAGTCGAGCGTCATGAGGACCGAATCGTGATACGTGCCGTCGATCTTCAGCGCACGCGGCTCGCGCGCGTATTCGACGAATCCCGCCGCGCGATACAGCCTCATTGCAGCGAGATTCTCCGGCGCGACTTCGAGCTTGATTTCGTCGACGATGCCCCGCGCGTACGCAAGCACGGCATCGACGAGCGCAGCGGCAAGTCCCGTGCCGCGCGCACTCTCGCGCACGTACATGCCCCAGAGAACGCCTTTGTGCCGGAGCTTTGCGCCCGTCGGCACGAGCAGCCCGGCTACCCCGGCTAACATGCCATCGCGGCCGTCGCCACCGAACACCGCGTGATCCGCGATGCGCGCGCCGAACCAGTCGGGCGTCTGCATGCGCTCGTCGTCATACGAAGCGCCGAACGACGTTGGATAACGCTGCAGGCCTTCGAGACGAATATCGCGGAACGCTTGTGCGTCGGCGGACGTCAGGCGTCTGATCGGCGGGATGATGGCATTCTGCATAACGCATGCAATGAACAAATGGGCGGACATCCATGATAGCCGGGCGCCTCACATCTCCTCTTCGCAGACGGACGAATCGGAAATAAATCCTTAGCCCATGCGCCGATCGAATGTCTTCAGGTAATTGTCACCATCGGGTAATCATAAAGACGACGCCCTTGTTGCCACCGGTGCGCTTTACAAAGCAGGGCGAATCCAATATTTCTGAAGGCGGCTTCACGAACCAACGAAAAGGGAACACGGCCATGACCCGTCTGATTCGAACGTTCGCTTTCCTCTTCGCGCTGGCATTGCTCTCCACGTCGCTCGCGCTTGCCTGCACGCGCACGCTCTATGTCGGCGACAAGGGCCTCGTTATCACCGGCCGTTCGATGGACTGGTCCGAGGACATGCGTTCCAATCTCTGGGTGATGCCCGCGGGCATCGAACGCGATGGCAACGCGGGGCCGCGCTCGATCAAATGGAAATCGAAGTACGGCAGCGTGGTGGTGTCGGGTTATGAAATTGGCACGGTGGACGGCATGAACGAGCGCGGGCTCGTCGCCAATGCGCTCTATCTCGCGGAGACCGATTACGGCAAGCCCGACCCGAAGCGCGATCCGATGTCTATCAGTCTGTGGGCGCAATATGCGCTCGATAACTTCGCGACCGTCGGGCAAGCCGTGTATGTGATGTCGCGCGAACCGTTCCAGATCATCGCGCCGCCCCTGCCCAACGGCAAGCCGCTGACGATCCATCTTTCTCTTTCCGATGCGCGCGGCGACTCTGCGATCTTCGAGTACATCAACGGCAAGCTCATCATTCATCAAGGCAAGAAGTACAAGGTGATGACCAACTCGCCGATCTACGATGAACAGCTTGCTATCGATACTTACTGGAGAAGCGTCGGCGGCATGGGCTTCTTGCCGGGCACGAATCGCGCGGCGGACCGCTTCGTGCGCGCGTCGTTTCTGCTCGATGCGATTCCGAAGCAGGCCGATGCGAATTACATGGCGGGCGTGCCGCAGCAGTCGTACGCGTTCCAGGCCGTCGCGAGTGTGATGAGTCTCATGCGTTCGGTGAGCGTGCCGCTCGGCATCAGCACGCCGGAGCAGCCGAATCTGTCGTCGACGATATGGCGCACGGTCTCGGATCAGCAGAACCTGATCTATTACTTCGATTCAGCGACGCGGCCCGATACGTTCTGGGTGTCGCTCAAGAAGCTCAACCTGAATCCAGGCGCGCCGGTGATGAAGCTGACGATCGATTCGGGACAGGTCTTCTCCGGCGAGACGGCGGGCAGCTTCGTCGCGACGCAGCCTTTCGCGTTCATGCCCGCGAAGGCGCCATGAGCCAGCATTTGCCTCGACGTTGTCGCGGCTCCGCACGAAACGGGGCATCGATTTCGCCCGCGCAGGTAAAATAGTGTCCTTTTGCCCCCGGTGATCCTGTGCAAGGCATGAAGCGCACGGCATTCAGCGGCCCGGCGCTCGTTCGCCTGCTGGCACATTTTGCCGATCTCGACGTTCACGAACCCGCTCAATCGCTCGCGGACCGCCTGAGCCAATGGCTCGGCTGGACCGATGCGATTGCGCTGTCCACTGCGCTCGCATCCGATCCGCCCGCCGCGTCGGGCGCGCGATCCGTTGCGCGCGAGGTGGAAGAAGAGTGCGCGCGCGTGCGCAATTCGCTCGCAGGCGCATTCGCACGCGAGGAAGCGGCCGCGCGCCGCAGGAATCGTACGCCGGTGAAGCCGTCGTCCGACGATGCGCCCATCGACTACGCGGACTTTCGTCAGCGCTATGTGTCCTTGCAGCAAGCGATGGAATCCGACATCGGTGCGCTGCGCACGCGTCTGCGATCGACGCTCGCGACGAAATCGCCGGACATGGCGCGTCTCGCCGTCGTCGATGCCGTGATGGAACAGGCGTTGAGCGCGCGCGAACGCAGTCTGCTCGGCAACGTGCCCGCGCTGCTCGGCAAGCATTTCGAGCGTCTGAAGCGCGCTCAAGCCGCTGTCGAGACATCGGCGCCGAATGCATGGCTCGACGTGTTTCGCAAGGATCTGCAGAGCGTGCTGCTCGCCGAACTGGATGTTCGTTTTCAACCGATCGAAGGCTTGCTCGCGGCTCTTCGGCCCCGCTAACTGGCTCGCTATGCCCCGAAATCTTTTGAACATCGCTGTATTTTCGATTGGCCTCGCCGCGGTGCTCGGCATCGGCATTGCATACGTCACGTCGAATGCGATCGCGTTCGCCGTCACGCTCGTGATCGCCGCATGCTATCTCGCGGGCGCGGCGGAATTGCGCCGCTATCAACAGATCACCGGCTCGCTCGAACAGGCCGTCGCACAACTCTCGACCGCGCCGCGCAGCCTCGCCGTGTGGCTCGACAGCCTCGATCCGAGCCTGCGCAATGCGGTGCGTCTGCGTGTCGAAGGCGAGCGCGCGCCGTTGCCCGGTCCGGTGCTCGCGCCGTATCTCGTCGGTCTGCTCGTGTTGCTCGGCATGCTCGGTACGCTGCTCGGCATGGTCGCGACCTTGCGCGGCACCGGCACGGCGCTGCAAAGCGCATCCGATCTGACGGCGATCCGCGCATCGCTTTCCGCGCCCGTGACGGGGCTGGGCTTCGCGTTCGGCACGTCGATCGCGGGTGTCGCGACATCCGCGATGCTCGGCCTGCTGTCGGCGCTGTGCCGTCGCGAGCGTCTTCATGTCACGCAGCAACTCGACGTGAAGATCGCGACGACACTTCGCGTCTTCACGCAGGCGCATCAACGCGACGAAACGTTCAAGCTGCTGCAGCTTCAGACCGAACTGATGCCGAAGCTCGTCGATCGTCTTCAGTCGATGACGATCGCAATCGAACAGCAAAGCCTCGCCGCGAGCGAGCGTCAGATCGCGAGTCAGGATGCGTTTCATGCGAAAGCGGAGACGTCGTATCGGCGGCTCGCAACATCGGTCGAACTGTCGTTGAAGCAAAGCGTTGCCGATAGCGCGCGCGCCGCGAGCGCCGCGTTGCAGCCCGTCATGCAGGCGGCGATGGACGGCATCGCGCGCGAAGTCACCGCGTTGCACGGCAATGTCGAGCAGGCGGTGGCGCGTCAACTGGAAGGCTTGTCGAGCGGCTTCGAGGCATCGTCGGCGAAGGTCGCGGACATCTGGAACGCATCGCTCGCGAAGCACGCGCAGTCGAACGCAACGCTCGTCGGCGAGATGAGCGCGTCGCTCGATCGCTTCGCGCAAGCATTCGAGCAACGTTCGACGCATCTCGTCGATGGCGTGTCCGCGCAAATGGATCGCGTGTCGGGCGCGCTGGCGTCGTCGGTTGCGAAGCACGACCAATCGCGCGATGCGCTCGTCGCACGCATGGATGCATCGCTGGAACGCTTCGCACAGACTTTCGATACGCGTTCGTCCGGCTTGATCGACGATGTGTCCGCGCGCCTCGAAACCGCGACGGGCAACATGTCGCAAGCGTGGACCGATGCGCTCGCACAGCACGCGCGCGCGAGCGAGCAGGCAGCCGCGCAGAACCAGAACGCGTTGACGACCGCGGCGGCCAGCTTCGAGCAACATGCAGCGGCGCTCGTGCAATCGGTCGATCGTTCGCATGCGGATTTACGCGCCGAACTCGCGCAAAGCGGGGAAGAGCGCCTCGCCACATGGAGCAGCGCGCTCGACTCGATGACCGGCTCGTTGCGCGAGCAATGGCAGCAAACGAGCGACGTCGCGGCGAATCGTCAGAAGGACATCTGCGATGCCCTCGCGCAAACCGCGCGCGACATGTCCGCGCAATCGCAGACACACGCGAGCGCGACCATCGCGGAGATCGAGCGGCTCGTGCAGGCTGCATCGGAAGCACCGAAGGCAGCCGCCGAAGTCGTCGCCGAAATGCGTCAGAAGCTGTCCGATTCGATGGTCCGCGATACCGCGATGCTCGATGAACGCAGCCGCTTGCTCGCCACCGTCGAGACATTGCTCGGCGCGGTGAACCTCGCATCGAACGAGCAACGCGCCGCGATCGATGCGCTCGTCGACACATCGGCGACGCTGCTCGAACGCGTCGGCGCGCAGTTCACCGGCACGGTCGAAGCCGAGGCCGGCAAACTCGTTTCGATGGCCGCGCAAGTGACGACGAGCGCCGTCGAAATGGCGAGCCTCTCGGATGCGTTCGGCGCGGCCGTGCAGTCTTTCGGCGAATCGAACGACAAGCTCGTCGCGCATCTCGAACGCATCGAAAGCGCGCTCGACAAATCGCTTGCGCGCAGCGATGAACAGCTCGCGTATTACGTTGCGCAGGCGAAGGAAGTGATCGATCTGAGCATGATGTCGCAGAAGCAGATCGTCGAGGACTTGCAGCATATCGCCGGGCAACGCGTGGCCGGAGCGCGCGCCGCATGAACGAGGAAATCGACGGCGGCGCGGAACACGCCGCGCCGATCTGGGCCGCGTTCGCCGATCTGATGTCGGTGCTGCTGGGCGCGTTCGTGCTGATACTCGTCGGCGTGATCGGCGTGCAGTTGCAGCTGGAGAACAAGCTCGACGAAGAGGTGAAGCATCGTCAGGAAGAGACGCAGCGCCGCAAGACGCTGGAACAGGCGCTCGCGGGACCGCTCGCATCGGGACGCGTGACGCTCGTGAACGGTCGCATCGGCATCAGCGGCAGCGTGCTTTTCGCGCTCAATTCCGATCAATTGCAGCCGCAGGGCCGCGATGTGCTGAAGAGTCTCGCAGCGCCGCTTTCGACGTATCTGCGTGCGCATGAAGAGATTCTCATGGTGAGCGGTTTCGCCGACGATCAGCAAGTCCACGAAGGCAACCGCCGATTCGCGGACAACTGGGAGCTTTCAGCGAAACGCGCACTGACGGTCATGCGCGCGTTGATCGATGCGGGCGTGCCTTCGTCGTCGGTGTTCGCGGCGGCGTTCGGCTCGGAACAGCCGGTGAGTTCCAATGCCGATGAAAGCGGGCGCGCGAAGAATCGTCGCGTGGAGATTTCAGCTGTGCCGCGTTCGTCGGATGGCGCGGTGAAGGCGCATGAGTAACGTGGCCTCTGCACGCGCGATACTCGAAGCATGGCGCGCGAATGGCGACGATCGCGCGAATCCCGTGCGCTTCCATCTGATCGATGCGCTGGACAAGCGCGCGGCCGCGTATGAAGGCGAGGCGCGTCGCCTGCTCGATGAACGTATCGCGCAATTGCTCGATGCGTATCGAAGCGATATGGAACGTGCTGCATCTTCGGATGCACCGATAAGCGATGCCGATGTGCGCGGTCCGCTGGCAACGCTGATCGCTGACATCGCCAAAGCATCTTCGATGCATGGAACATCTCATGCGGAGTTGCTCGATTACTTTCGCGCGGTATGGTCGAAAGTCAGTGCGGAAAAGCAGTTGCGCGATTCGCTCGCACAGGTGCCCCGAAACGCAGGACCGCTCAATTCGAGCAGTCTCGTGCATCGTTCGTTGTCGCTGATGCGCGAAGTATCGCCGGGTTATCTCCAGCAATTTCTTGCCTACGTCGATGCGCTTTCGTGGATGGAAGAGTTGAACGGGCCGACTGTGACCGTCGCGAAAGAAGCGTCGGGTGCGAAGAAGGGCGGACGCAAGAAGAAGTGATGAAGCGCCGCGCGATTCATCGATCGCGCGGCATGCAGCCTGTTACGCGAGCCAGCCTTTGATCGTGCTCGACATCACGTTCGTCGAAATGCCGTAGCGATCGTGCAGCGTAGGCAACGCGCCTGCATCGAGGAACGCATCGGGCAATGCGATCTGACGATAAGCCGGCGCGCCCCCCGCCGTCAGCAGTGCGGTTGCCACCGCTTCGCCGAGCCCGCCGATCACCGTATGGTTTTCCGCCACCACGACGAGACGTCCCGAGCGCTTCGCTTCGCGGACGATCGTCTCCGTGTCGAGCGGCTTGATCGTCGGCACATGCAGCACGGCGACATCGACGTTATCGGCTTGCAATGCCTTCGCGGTTTCGAGCGCGCGCATCGTCAGAATGCCCGACGAAATGATGAGCACGTCCCGGCCATCGCGCAGCAGCTTCGCCTTGCCGAGTTCAAAGCGATAGTCGTATTCGTCGAGCACGGCGGGCACGTTGCCGCGCAAGAGACGCGCATACACCGGACCTTTGTGCGCGGCGATCGCGGGCACCATCTGTTCGATATCGAGCGCATCGCACGGATCGATCACGGTCATGTTCGGCATCGCGCGCATCAGTG
Source organism: Caballeronia sp. AZ7_KS35 (assembly GCF_023631045.1). Taxonomy (NCBI): domain Bacteria; kingdom Pseudomonadati; phylum Pseudomonadota; class Betaproteobacteria; order Burkholderiales; family Burkholderiaceae; genus Caballeronia; species Caballeronia sp. AZ7_KS35. The sequence goes on from NZ_JALQDV010000042.1 coordinate 287,737, forward strand.
CGAGGTCCTCCGCGGCTTGATGGCTCGGGCCGTAACCCGTCGTGAGTCCCGGCAGCGCGGCGACGATCTTTACATCGAGATTGTCTTCCGCGATCGTTTGATGGATGAAGTCATACGCACGGCGCGTCGCGAATACCGCGTACGTCGTCACGAACGGCTGCGCGCCTTCGTGTGCGAAGCCCGCAGCCGCGCCCATCAGCAATTGCTCGGCCATACCCATCTGGTAGTAACGCTCGGGGAATGCCTTCGCGAAGATATGCAGGTCCGTGTACTTGCCGAGATCGGCCGTCATGCCGATGATATTCGTCTTCGTGCGCGCTTCTTCCACGAGCGCATGGCCGAAGGGCGCCGAACGCGTGACCTGTCCTTCGCTTGCGATCGACGCGATCATCGCGGATGTCTTCAAACGAGTGCTCATGCTTGTCTCCCTGCTTCGAGTGCTTGCAGCGCCAGTTGCCATTCATGGGCATCGACGCGGATGAAGTGGTTTTTCTCGCGTTGTTCGAGAAAGGGCACGCCACGGCCCATCTGCGTATCGCATACGATGATGCGCGGCTTCGCGTCCTCAAGATTGCGCGCGTTGTCGAAAGCGTTCTTCACCGCATCGATGTCGTTGCCGTTCACGCGCTGCACGTACCAGCCGAATGCTTCGAGCTTGTCGACGAGCGGCTCGAACGACATGATCTGCGTCGACGGGCCATCCGCCTGCTGATTGTTCACATCGACCATTGCGATGAGATTGTCGAGCTTCCAGTGCGCCGCCGACATCAAACCTTCCCAGATCGAGCCTTCATCGAGCTCGCCATCGGAGAAGAGCGTGTACACGAAAGACTTCGAGCCCTTGCGCTTCAGACCGAGGCAACGGCCCACAGCGATCGTGAGACCTTGCCCGAGCGACCCGCCGGACATTTCCATGCCGGGCGTGTAGCTTGCCATGCCGGACATCGGCAGACGGCTATCGTCGCTGCCATACGTTTCGAGTTCCTCTTGCGGCAGGATGCCTGCTTCGAAGAGCGCGGCATACAGCGCAATTGCATAGTGACCGTTCGACAGCAGGAAGCGGTCGCGGCCTTCCCATTCGGGATCGTCGGGGCGGTAGTTCATCGCGCCGAAGTAGGCGACGGCCAGCACATCGGCGATATCGAGCGCCTGGCCGATATAACCTTGACCTTGCACTTCGCCCATCAGAAGGGCATTGCGGCGGATACGATAGGCGCGCTCGGCGAGCGTCACCTCTTCGATAACGGGAGCATTCATGCGTTGTCTCCTTGATTAATAAAATTAGCGATTGACCGTTTTCGCGGGCACGAAGAACACGAGCGCCGCGCCGATCACGATGGCTATGGAAATGAAGATCAGGCCCGCGGTCGATTTGCCGGTGAAGTCGTTGAGCCATCCGACGATGGCAGGCGAGAAGAAGCCCGCGAGATTGGCGAAGCAGTTGACCGCGGCAATGCCCGCCGCCGCCGACATGCCGCCCAGCACAGCCGTAGGCAAGGACCAGAATTGCGACGATGACGCGAGGATGCCTGCTGCCGCGATGCTCACGCAGACGATCGATGCGCCCACGCTGCCGAGCATCGGCAAGGTGGCGAAGCCGGCTGCGGACACAAGCATCGGAATCGCGAGATGCAGGCGGCGTTCGCGACGCTTGTCGGCACTTGCACCGATCAGCGGCAGCGCGACGATGGCGCAAAGATACGGAATCGCGGTGAGAATGCCGACCCACAGCGGGTCCGCTACGCCGGTGCGGCGCACGATGGTCGGCAGCCAGAACGTGAGTCCGTATTGACCCATCACGACGCAGAAGTAGATCGCGGCCATCAGCCAAAGACGACGATCGCCGATGAATGCGCGGATCGATACGTGCTTCACCGTCTGCGCGTTGTCCTTCTCGACATTGCGCCGAAGCAATGCTTTCTCTTCGTCGCTGAGCCACTTCGCGCCGGCGATGCCGTTGTCGAGGTAGAACAGGATCGCGACACCCAGGAAGAGCGAAGGCAGCGCTTCGAGCATGAAGAGCCACTTCCATCCGGCGAGCCCCTGCACGCCCTGGAACGCATGCATGATGTAGCCCGAGAGCGGTCCGCCGACGATGCCCGCGAGCGGAATCGCCATGAAGAACAGCGAGAGCGCTTTGGCGCGGCGCGCGGCGGGAAACCAGTACGTCAGATAGAGAATGACGCCCGGCGCGAAACCCGCTTCTGCGACGCCCAGCAAAAATCGCAGGACATAGAAGACTGTCGGTGACTTCACGAACACGAAGCTCGCGGATATCACGGCCCACGTCAGCATGATGCGTGCGAGCCAGTTGCGCGCGCCCACTTTATGCAGGATGACGTTACTGGGCACTTCGAACAGGAAGTAGCCGAGAAAGAAGATGCCCGCGCCGATGCCGTAGATGGTTTCGGAGAAGCGCAAATCGTTGAGCATCTGCAGCTTGGCGAAGCCGACGTTCACGCGATCCAGATACGCGCCGAGATAGCACAGCATCAGAAAGGGAATCAGGCGGCGTCCGACCTTGGCATAGGTCTTTGCTTCGAAGCTGGCGGCATCGTCGGACGATGTGAACTCAGCGCTTACCGCCGCCGCGGATAACTTTGGTTTCATGTGTGTCTCCATCCATGTTCGGCGCCCTGGTTTCCAGGTGCGCCCGTACGTGCAATCAATGAATCAGCATGCCGCCGTTGACATCGAGTGTGACACCGGTGAGATAGGAAGAAAGATCGCTCGCGAGATACAGGCACGCGTTGGCGATATCCGCTGCATCGCCGAGACGCGCGAGCGGAATGCTCTTGATGATGTCCGCGCGCATTTCGGGCGTGAGCTTGTCACCGGTGATGTCGGTTTGAATGAGGCCCGGCGTGATCGAATTCACGCGAATGCCGTCGGCGCCGAATTCACGCGCCATTGCCTTCGCGAGGCCCAGCACGCCGGCCTTCGCCGCGCTGTAATGCGGCCCGCCGAAGATGCCGCCGCCACGTTGCGCCGACACTGACGACATGCATACGATGCTGCCGCTCTTCTGCTTTTTCATCTGCGGAATAACGGCTTGCGACATATACAGCGTGCCGCGCAGATTGACGTCGATGACGGCATCGAAGTTATCCGCGCCTATCTCCAGCGTCTTGATCGGCTGCGTGATGCCCGCGTTGTTGATGAGCGCGTCGATGCGTCCGTACTTATCGATGGTGGCATTGGCGGCCGCGATGCACGCGTTCTTATCGGTGACGTCGCAAGCGAGACCGAGATGGCCATCGCCCAGATCGTTCGCGGCGCTTTGCGCGTCTGCTTCCTTCAGATCCAGCACGACGATGCGCGCGCCTTGCGCCGCAAGCGCCTTCGCCGTTGCCTTGCCGATACCGCGCGCCGAAGCCGCGCCCGTGACGATCACTACCTGGTTCTCGAGCAACATCGTTGTCTCCGTTGGTTGTCTGGTGTAGGCGCAGTTTCTCCGCCTTCGACCTGACGATCAACGCAGTTTGGCTCAACTATTGCTGAGAAATTTTCAGGTATCGCCGCGACGCTCGATTTGCTGATCCATCCACGCCAGAAACTTTGCGACGCGCGGCAATCCGGCGTTTTGACTCGGGTAAACGAGATGATGCGCGCCGACTTCGACCGCGTATTCCTTGCCGAATACAGGCACGAGCGAACCGCGTTCCAGATGCCCGGACGCGAGCATCGTGCTTTCGAGCGCGATGCCGTGACCGAGCGCGGCCGCTTCGAGCGACATGTACGAGCGGTCGAATGAAAAGTCGAATGCCTTGCGCTTCACCGCGACGCCGAACTTGCCGAACCACTGCTGCCATTGAACGAGCGGCGATTCGGAGAGAATCAGACGACGGTCGAGCAGATCATCGGGCGTAGCGACTGGAAAGCGTTCGAGATAGGCGCGCGAAGCGAGCGGCGCAATGCTTTCATGCCGCAGCGTCTTCACTTCGACATCGGTCCAATGAGCATAGCCATGACGCACGGCGATATCGTAGTAACCCGATGTGAACGACACGTCTTCATACGAACACGCGAGGTTCATTTGAATATCGCCATTGGCTTCCTGAAACGCGGCGAGACGCGGCAATAGCCACATCAGGCCGAAGCTCGGACTCGAATGAATGCGCAGTATCTCGACGGATGTTTCGCTCGATGCGCGTTCCGTCGCGCGATTCAATTCGGCGAGCGCGCCGGTGACGTCGGCAAGATATTGCGTGCCGGTCGGCGTGAGGACGAGACCGCGGCCGAACCGCGTGAACAACGGCCGCCCGACGATGCTCTCCAGATTCGCCAGTTGATGACTGACGGCCGAAGGCGTGAGGCCGAGTTCGTCGGCGGCGCGGTTGACGCTCTTCGTGCGCGCGACGCTCTCGAACGCGATGATGGATTTGAGCGGAGGAAGGCGCATGGAAGCTTACTTCGGCTCCTTCGGCACGCGCCCCATCAAAAAGAACTCGTCGTTGGGCCGCATTGAAATGACATTCGCCATGCGATTCGATAACCCGAAAAATGCGGTGATCGCGGCGATATCCCAGATATCTTCATCGCTGAAGTCATGCGCGTGCAATGCCGCGAAATCGGCATCATCCACCGTGCCCGATGCGCGGCATACCTTAAGCGCAAAATCGAGCATCGCCTTCTGACGCGGCGTGATATCCGCCTTGCGATGATTCACCGCCACCTGATCCGCCACGAGCGCGTTCTTTTCATAGATGCGCAGAATCGCTCCGTGCGCGACGACGCAATAAAGGCAATCGTTCACCGCGCTCGTCGCGACGACGATCATCTCGCGCTCGCCCTTGCTCAGGCCGCCTTCCTTGAGCATCAGCGCATCGTGATAAGCGAAGAACGCGCGGAATTCATCGGGCCGGTGCGCAAGCGTGAGAAACACGTTCGGCACGAACCCCGCCTTGTCCTGCACTTCGAGAATGCGTGCGCGGATATCGTCGGGCCATTCTTTCGGATCGGGAACGGGATAGCGGCTGATGGGCTTTGGCGTCATGACGTCCTCGAAGGCTTGATCGAACGCCCATTGTAGAGCGAGAGTTCGTCAACGCGTGACTGTGAGCGACGACAATAGCTTCAAGAGGCTCTCGACATTCACGGGCTTCACGAAGTGATAGTCGAAGCCTGCCGATTGCGCGCGCAATCGGTCTTCGGCCTGGCCATAACCCGTGATCGCGATCAGCAAAGGCGTCGTGTCTCCCTTGCGACGCAAACGACGCGCGAGTTCGTAGCCGTCGATATCTGGCAGGCCGATATCGAGCAGCGCCACATCGGGCTGCAAGAGCGGCGCGGCTTCCAGCGCTTCCGCCGATGAATACGCGACGCGCGCGACATGTTCCTCCGACTCGCACAGCATCGCGAGCGAATCGGCGGCATCGCGGTTATCGTCCACGACGAGAATGCGCAGCGCCGTGCGCGTCTCGCGCATGCTCGTCTCCGAAAGTGCGAGCGCGGAATGCCTTTCGTGATGATGCAAACGCGGCAGCCGCACGGTCACCGTCGTGCCGAGGCCCGGTCCCGGGCTTTGCACGGTGATCGTGCCTTTATGCATTTCCACGAGCTTCTTCACGAGAGAAAGCCCGATGCCGAGGCCGCCGTTCGAGCGGTCGAGCGTGCGCTCGCCTTGCGAGAATAGCTCGAATACTTTCGGCAGAAGGTCGGCGGAAATGCCCGTGCCCGTATCGGCGATGACGATAGACACCGAATCGTCGGCAGCCTGCACACTCACGCTGATACGGCCTTGCTCCGGTGTGTACTTGCTCGCATTGTTCAGCACGTTGACAAGGATCTGCGAGAGACGCGTGGGATCGCCGCAGACCCATGTCGTCGCATCGGAAACATCGACTTGAATGTTTTGCGAACGCGACTCGACCATGCCCGCAATGGCTTCGACTGCGTGATATACCGCCGTGCCGACGAGAATCGGTTCGAGTTGCAAGGCGATGCGTCCCTGCGTAATGCGCGAAACCTCCAGCAAGTCGTCGACGATGCGCGTCATGTGCTCCACTTGCCGGCGCATGAGATCGATAAGATCGCGCGGATGCGTGTCGCCATCCTGATCCTTTTGCAGGAGCGCGATGGCCGTTCGCAGCGGCGCAAGCGGATTGCGCAGTTCATGCGCGAGCATCGCGAGGAACTCATCCTTGCGTCGTCCCGCTTCGCGCAACATCAGCTCCATATGCTTGCGTTCGGTGATGTCTATCACGCTGCCGATGATGCGCAGCGGCTCGCCGTCCTTGCTGCGCTGGAGCAGGGCGCTGCCTTGCATCCACTGTTCTCCGTGCATGTTGCGCACGCGAAACTCGAAATGTCCCTCGGCGTCTTCACCGGCCGCGATGCTGCGCACATAGCGATCGAGCATGGCGCTGTCATCGGGATGCACGCGTGCGAGCGCTGCCTCATAGCTGAGCGTTTCGGTGGTCTGACGCTCGCCGCCGGTTTCGAGCGACAACGTCCACGTCGCGAGTTCCAGCGACGCGATATGAATGTTCGCGGCCTGCATCGCCACCGTGAGGCGCAAGCTGCGCGCCTCGATTGCGGCTTGCGCTTCGAAGCGCGGCGTGACGTCGGTCGTCGTGCCGAACCATTCCTGCAAGCTGCCCTTGTCGTCGTAGAGTGGCGCGGCGTGCGCCTGCACCATGCGATAAACGCCGTCGCGACGGTACATGCGAAAGGTGAGCGTGCAAGCGACGCCGTCGCGCAATGCATCGAGCCACGCCTGATGCGTGCGCTCGCGATCGTCGGGATGGATGTAATCGAGCCAGCCCCACCCGGACAACACGTCCGGTGATGTGCCCGTGAACTGTTCCCATTCGCCGCCAGAAGGACGGATTTCGCCGTTTGCATCGGCGGACCAGACGAGCGCGCCCGTCGTTTCGACGAGCGCCCGATAGCGTCGTTCGGAAAGGCTCAGGCGATCTTCATCGGCGCGTTGCGTGCTGATATCGAAGCTCACGCCATAGACGCGCGTGAGCACGCCATGACGGTCGAACTCGGGATGCCCGCGCATGCGCAGCCATCGACGTTGTCCTTGTTCGCTTTCGAGAACGAAGTCGAATTCGAATGGTCCGCCATCGCGCAATGCTTCGGTCAACTTGCGCTGAAACGGCTCGCGATGTTCGGGCGCGACGCGGTCCCACACTTCCGAAAGAAGAACCGCTTCGGTTCCGGGCGGAAAAGAATAGAGCGCGGCGAGCTGTGCGGTCATGCGTACGACGCGCGTCTTCATGTCCCATTCCCACGCGCCCATGCGTGCGCCCGCGAAAGCGGCCTGCAAGCGCCGCTCGCTGGCTTCATACATTGCCCATGCGTGACGACACTCATGAATGTCGATGGCCACACCGACCGTCTCGCCGATCTGCCCTTCCTCATCGCGCCGCGCCTGAAGATGGAGCGTATGCCAGCGGAACGCGGCATCGTTGCGTAACAGGCGCACATCGACGTTGCGAAGCAGCGTGCCGTCGCGCATCTGACGCAGTGCTTCGAGAACCGGCGGGATGTCGTCGGGGTGAACAAAAGCTTTCCAATGCTGCCCGACGAGTTCGGGAAACGGAATGCCGAGATACCGGCAAGCCCACGGATTGGCGTACTGGATTACCCCGTCTCGTGCCGCGCGCCACACAAACGACGGCAGGAAATGAGCAGGATCGTGCATGGCGTCCTTGCTTCCTTACTCCGGCGAAAAGCGTCGCCGCGCACGCCATCCAAGGCTTTGATAGCTTAGGGATACCATACAACAAAAGCGATGGGCTTCATCGCGATACGGCGATGCAGCCATCATCGCTCCGAAAGGTTATATGTAATTTATACGTATCAAAGAATGTTTCGTCTTATGAATCAGCGCGTCGCCTTATTGATTCATTGGACGATAACAAGCACGCAAGATCAGCCGGCTTCACCTACGTCTTTCGGATTCGGCAGCTTTTCTTCCTTGCTTTCATCGGTGCGCTTCGGCGGCTCGGGCTCATTTCTCATCGTGCGCTTTTGCTCGTCGGACAAGCGGCGGTCGGCCATGTTCGGGTCTTCTGGCGTTTGGATGGGCGGCGTCGGTCGATCGGTTTGCTGATTCATGAGCGGCTCCTTGTCGTGTTCGTCGGATGACATGAAGATCTCGCATCCGACGTGCCCGCCGTACCGGGTACAGCCGATGCTCAATTCACACTCCGATGTATCGATCGAACGTTCTTCTCTCATTGCTCTTATGCAGTTCGCGAAAAACACGCTCATTCGTTTTGCCGCTATCGCATGCATGATTTTGTTATCGCCGCGCGGCTTCGCTGCTTCGATTGCCTCCGCGCCCTATGGCGCGACCCAACAAGGCCAGGCGGTCACGCAATTCACGTTGTCCAATGCGCGCGGCGTGTCGATGAAGTGCATCACGTATGGCGGCATCGTCACGCGTCTCGATGTGCCGGACCGGCGCGGGCGTCGCGCGGATATCGTGCTCGGCTTTGGCTCGCTCAACGACTATGAGAAGTACAACGGCAAGATCCATTTCGGCGGTCTGATCGGGCGTTATGCGAATCGCATCGCCGATGGAAAGTTCGAACTTGATGGCCGCGACTACAAGCTGCCCGTCAACGAGCCACCGAATACACTGCATGGCGGTCCGCATGGATTCGACGAGAAAGTCTGGACCGTGGTGAAGACGTTTCAGGGCGCGCAAGGCGCGGGCGTGCAGCTTCGCTATGTGAGTCCCGATGGCGAGAACGGCTTTCCCGGCACGCTTACTGTCGACGTAACCTACACGCTCACCGACGATAACGAAGTGCGTATCGACTATCGTGCGAAGACGGACAAGCCGACCGTCCTGAACCTCACGAACCATAGCTACTTCAACCTCGCGGGCGAGGGCAGCGGCAATGTCGAAGGGCAGCTCATCATGATCGCGGGATCGAGCTATACGCCGACGCGCGCCGATTCGATTCCGACCGGCGAGATGGCGAGCGTCGAGAACACACCGCTGGATCTGCGAGCGCTGACGCCGATCGGCGCGCGTTTGCGTTCGTCGAATCAGCAGATGCGTTATGCGCGCGGCTACGACCACAACTGGAAGCTCAACAAGAACGGCCAGCGCACTGGAGAACCCGGCTTTGCCGCGCGCGCCTACGATCCGTCGAGCGGCCGCGTGCTCGATGTCTATACGACGCAGCCCGGCTTGCAGCTCTACACGGGCAACGGTCTCGATGGCAGCGCGATCGGCACGTCGGGCGTGGCGTATCGACAAACGGATGGCTTCGCGCTAGAAACCCAGCATTTCCCGGACTCGCCGAACCGCCCCACGTTCCCATCGACCGAACTCAAGCCCGGCGACGAGTATCACGAAGTCACCGTCTGGAAGATCGGTGTGCGTTAGCGCATGTGTCGGGTGCGAATCGCACCCCGGGACGCGAAGCCACACGTAGAGGCACTTTTCGACGCGGTGGTCGGAATCGGCCCCCGCGTCGAGTGCTCTCTCTCAGGCTGGCCCTCGGAATTCGTTCGGCGCAAACGGAATTTTGCGTTTTGCATTCGAAATGCCTTGTCCTGCTTTGCATTTCGCATGCGCTGCTGGCGGAGCGCTAGGCGGCCGCCTTGTCGGAGTCTGCTGCCCGGTTCTGTTCGAGAAGATCGAGGAGCCGCAGCACGCGGGCGCGTTGCGTCGAGACGAGATCGCTTTCGTCGCCGACCGCGGCGAGCCGCCTTTTCCAGTAGGCATGATCGAACTGGTCGACCGCCTTTGAATTTCCCGATAGCGCGAGCGAACGGATCATGTGCTCGAGATGATCGAGCTGGGTGTCCGCGAGACGCGCGGGCTTGAGCATCGCTCGCGTGGCCTGCGCGGCGCGCCCGACTTGCACAATTTTCGACTTTTCCATGTGTGACGCCCCGAAACGTCTTTTCTCTCTTTATGTGCGGCTGAATTTTTTATCTTGACTAGCCGTAAACCCTAGGATGGGGAGTCAGCAATGTGACGGCGGGATGAAGGCAAGGAATCGCCGACCTGGCCGCCCACGACGCCGCACACGCTGCTCCTCGTCCAGCACGATATACCGGCATTCAAAATACGCTTTACCATGCGTCTCATTTGCTGGCGCGTATCGTGCGCGCCACAGCGCGAAGGACGACCCGACAACATCGACTGCCGCATATGCCCGCAGATTCCGATCCGCCGAAGATTTCCACGCACTTTTCGACGCGCGCCTGTCCGCGTGAGCGTCAATTGCTCGCATGGCGCGATCGGGTCGGGCATGTGGTCGATGTCGTGCCGGACAAGGATCAGATTGCACGCGGCTTCTCGGGCAGCATCGATTTGCATGCGGCGGGCGGCCTCGTGTTCACGGAAGCGCGCACCGACGCGCTCGTGCTCGAGCGATCTATCGCGCGCGTCTCCACTGACACGCGTCGCGATTTCGCATTTCACGTCTATGTGGAAGGCGAGACCGGTCACGTCAGCGGGCTGAGCGTCAAGCGCAGCGCGCCTGGCTCTGTGCGCGGCATCATCGCACTCGATCTGAATCAGCGCTTTCGCGTCGAACGTCCGGCGTGCCGCGTGCTGACGATGTTCGTACCGCGTGCAATCGTCGCCGCGCATATCGGCGACTGCGACGCGTTGCACGGTCGCGTGCTGCCCGACCAAGCGCCGCTCGTGCATTTCGTGTTCGAACATTTCGAGGCCACCGCGCGAGAATTGCCCGTGCTCGACCGGCCCGACGCCGCTGACGCGCTCGATGCCGGCGCGCGGCTCCTGCTCGCGGCATTCGCCGACAAGCCGAATGCCGCGAGCGATTCACGCGCCGCACTGCAAACGGCCGTGAAGAGCCAGGTGAAGCGTTACATCGAAACGCGCCTGCATGAGGCCGATCTCACGCCGACCGCGATCGTCGAGGCACTCGGGCTCAAGCGCGCGACAGTCTATCGGTGGTTCGAGCAGGAGGGCGGGCTCGCCGCATATATTCGACTTCGCCGCTTGCGCGAAGCGGCCGACGAACTCGCGCTGTTTCCCAATCTGCAGATAGCGGATATCGCATTCGGTCTCGGCTTCAAGAGCGCATCGGATTTCACGCGCGCGTTTCGCCGCGCGTTCGACGTCAGTCCGCTCGAGATGCGCCTGCGCGCGCTCGAACTGTTGCGCGCGACGAGTGGCGATCCCGTCATGCGGATGCGCGCCGCGCACTCGCGCGGCCTTCCGGAAAGCGGCTGAGCGCAAGAAGCGTCAGGCAGTTCGCGGCGAGCAGATACCACGCGGGCGTCATTACGTTCCCCGTCGCGCCGACGAGCCATGCGACCGTCAACGGCGAGAATCCCCCGAAGATGACGACGCCGAAGGTATAGATCACGGCGAGGCTCGCCGCGCGCCGATGCTTCGGGAAGGCTTCGAGCATGAGCACCGAAGCGGCGCCCGCGTTGTTCAGCGCGACTGCGACATAGAGCAGGATGATGACGAGCGCGAGCCCATCCGGTGCGCCTCGCGTGAGCGCATAAAACGCGGGATAAGCCGTCGCGAGCGCGGCGAAGAGCGAGGCATATTGCAGCGTCTTGCGGCTCATCAGCCGATCGGCCGCAAGCGCGACGAGCGGCGTGACGATCAGAATAACGAGGCCGGAGAGCGACGCGATCAGAAAGCTGATGACAGGCGGCCGCTGCAGCGTATGCGTCAGATAGCTCGGCATGTACAGCACGGCGATGTAGATGCTCGACGATGGCGCGGCCATCATCAGGATGCCGCATGCGAGCGGGCGCGCGTGCTCGCGCAGTACAGTTGCGAGCGGCGTGCGCGCGGGTCGGGGCTTCGACGTGGATGCGTCGCCCGGCATGCGGCGCAGAAACCATCCGAGCGGCGCGATCAGTCCGCCGATGAAGAAGGGCGCGCGCCATCCCCATTGCAAGAGTTGCTCCGGCGACAGAAGCGCCGATGTGCACGCGCCGACGAGCGCCGCCACGCACGCGGCCGCGCCCTGACTCGCACCACGCCAGCTGACGATGAAGCAGCGCCGTTCATAAGGCACGGATTCCATCAGCAGCGCCGATGCCGGTCCGATCTCGCCGCCCGCCGCGAGTCCTTGCAAAAGCCGCGCGACCACGATCAGCACGGTCGCGCTCGCGCCGATCGCCGCGTGCGTCGGCAAGCATGCGATCAGCCACGTACCCAGCGCCATCACGGCGATCGACAGCCGCATGCCGGCTTCGCGTCCGCATCGATCCGCGTATCGTCCGATGAGCACTGCGCCGAGCGGACGCATCACGAAGCCGGCGCCGAATGTCGCGAGCGATAGCAGCAGAGACGAGGCGGGATCATGCGCGGGAAAGAACAGCCGCCCGATGATCGCCGCGGAGAAGCCGTACACAGTGAAGTCGTATGCGACGAAGCCGTTGCTGATCACCGTCGCTACGATGATGCGGGTCAGATTCGCGGGCGCTTGTGGACGTTCGATTTCAGTCATGAATGAGATTGGCGCGTTCGATTCTGGCCATCGATATTAACGGCCGTGTTATTCATATCTTTAAAGGAATATCGCGCACGCGTAATATACGATCTCCTTTCAAGCCGATGACTTCACAGACGTTCAGTAACGAGGAATCGCCTTCATGGATGACGCCACGCGCGAATTCGACCGCTTGCGCCCTCGTCTGCAGGGCATTGCGTATCGCATGCTCGGGTCGGTCGCCGAAGCCGAGGATATCGTGCAGGACGTATGGCTGCGCTGGCATGCGGCGGCTCACGAAGCGATCGGGAATGCCGAGGCGTGGCTCGTCGCAGTGACGACGCGCCATTCGATCGACCGGTTGCGCGCCGCGAAGTTGCAGCGCGAACACTACACCGGCATCTGGCTGCCCGAGCCGCAGATCACCGAGCCGCCGGCAACGCCGGAGGAAGTCACCGAGCGCGCGGACGACGTATCCGTCGCGTTCCTCATGCTGCTCGAACGCCTCACACCCGAAGCGCGCGCGGCGTTTCTGTTGCGCGAGGTCTTCGACGCCGACTATGCGGAGGTCGCGAACATCATCGGCAAGACGGAGGCCGCATGCCGCCAGCTCGTGAGCCGAGCCAAGGCACAACTACGCGAAGAGCGTCCGCGACGTTCGGTGTCGCGAGAGATTCAAAGGCGCTTGCTGCATGCATTCGCGCACGCGATGGAGCTCGGCGATTTCGCAGCGATTCACGCGATGCTCGCGGAGGACGCCATGCTGATCGGCGATGGCGGCGGGCGCGTGCAGAGTTTCCCCAAACCGCTTTTGGGCGGCAAACGCATCGCGCAGCTTTTTTATGCGGCCTTTCTGCGGTATGGAAACGGCGTGTGTCTCGAACTCGTCATGCTGAATGAGCAATGGGCGCTGCTGCGTTTCATCGACGGCAAGCTCGAATCCGCGCAGACTTTCGATATCGAAGATGAACGCATCGTACGCATACAGGTGCAGCGCAATCCGGATAAGCTCGAACGCATTGCGGCTCGCCATGGCAATGCATGAACGCTCGCGATTCGATTGATGCATGCGAGGCAACAGCGTGGGCACGTTCGCATGTCTACCGCGACAAGCCGCGCAAACCTAGGATGACATCCATCTTCAACCAGACATGGAGTAATCATGACGCAGCGAATCAACTACATTCAACAATCTCCCGAGCTTTTCCGGAAGTTCTATGAGTTCAGTCAGGCGGTGCGTGAATGCTCGATCGAGCAGACGACCCGCGATCTCGTGACGCTTCGCGCATCGCAAATGAATGGCTGTGCGTTTTGCGTCGATATGCATGTGAAGGAAGCGAAGATTCATGGCGAGCGCGAACTGCGCACGCATCACGTTGCGATCTGGCGTGAATCGCCGCTGTTTTCGCCGCGCGAACGTGCCGCGCTCGCGTGGACCGAAGTGCTGACGCGCATTCCCGAGCATGGCGTGTCCGACGATCTCTTTGCACGCGTGCGTGAGCAGTTTTCGGAGAAGGAGTTGTCGGATCTGACGTATATCATCATCGAGATCAATGGGTGGAACCGTGCGAATGTCGCGTTTCAGACGGTTCCGGGTTCGTCGGATAAAGCTTTCGGCCTAGACAAGGCAAACCTGTCGTAGTGCGTTCGCGCCGTCGTTCGATCATGGGAGAACGGATCATGCACAGCATCAAACGCGTGGGACTTGCACTCGTCTTCGGATGCGCGGCGCTCGCGGCGAGCACGGCGCACGCGGCGCCGGAGGCCGGCGTCAAGGAACTCATGACGAAGCCGCTTCCGGAATATCCCGGCAAGGAGGCGCTGATGATCAGCGTGGAGTATCCTCCGGGCGCGGTCGATCCCGTGCATCGTCACGACGCTCATGCCTACGTATATGTCCTGGAAGGTACGATCGTCATGCAGGTTCGCGGCGGCAAGGCCGTGACGCTCAAAGCCGGCGATACCTTTTATGAAGGCCCTGACGACATTCACACTGTGGGACGCAACGCGAGCAACACGAAGCGCGCGAAATTCATCGTGCTGCTTCTCAAGGACAAGGACAAGCCCGTTCTGACGCCCGTTAAATAAGAAATTCGGCATGGCGCGTCACAAACCGTGTGGCGCAAACGTCTTGTTGGACAGAGCCACTACGTTTCGTGCCGCCATGCCATCAGACCTTGTGTGTCATTCCGACGATTCTCTCGCGTATAGCTTCGTAGCGAGTTATGCGGGCGTCGTTTCTTTTCTTGCCGTCGCCAACGAAGGCAGCTTCGCGAAAGCGAGCGACCGCCTGGGCATCGGCCGTTCCGCCGTCAGCCGCAACGTACAGAAGCTGGAAGCACAGCTCGATGCGCGTCTCTTCCTGCGCACGACGCGCAGCACGTCGCTCACACGCGAAGGCGAGCTCTTCTACAAGAATTGTCAGCCAGGCGTGGAGCGCATCGTGCAGGCGCTGGAGGACATGCGCGAGTTGCGCAACGGGCCGCCACGCGGTCACTTACGCATCGCGTCGGCGCCGGGCTTCGGCCGCAAGGTCGTCGCGCCGCTTCTAGCCGGCTTTAATGCACGCTATCCGGACATCGCACTCGAACTGCTGCTGAACGATCGTCCGTGCGATTTCACGGCAGATCGGGTGGATGTCGCGTTTCGCGATGGTCACATGGAAGATAGCGAAGTCGTTGCAAAGCAATTGATTCCGATGCAGATGATCGTCTGCGCATCGCCGGCGTATGCGCGCGAGCACGGCCTGCCGCGTCATGTCGACGATCTCGACGACCATCGCTGCATCAATTTCCGCGCGCCGGCGGGGCGCATCGCTGAATGGGAATTCAAGGTCGACGGCCTTGCGCGAAAGCGCTCGCCTGCGGCCCGGCAAACCTTCAACGATATCGACCTGATGCTGCAAGCAGTGCTCGACGGGCAGGGCATCGCACAACTGCCTGCGTATCTCGTCTGCGATTCGCTCAAGGCGGGGCGCCTCGTCACCTGTCTCGCGCAATACGCGCCCGACGATGGCGGCCACTATCTTTGCTATCTCAGCCGCAAGCATTTGCCCGCGCGCGTGCGTGTATTCGTCGATTACATGACCGAGCAGACGCGGGCGCTTGATCTGCATTGCCTGACGACGTTCATCACGAACCCACGTGCGGGCGTGCAGCAGCTCGTCTCAACTGATTGATGCATCGAAGGCAACACTGCGCATCCGTGCGAGGCGCTACCGGATGCACGCCTGCACGCCTACGATGCGTCACGCATCGCGCATTCGCGCATTCGCGCATCGTTTCGAGGAGGAAATCATGAACACCGTAGTCATCGGCGGAAGCGGACTCATCGGCAGCAAGGTCGTGGAGCGTCTGCGTGCGCGCGGGCACGAAGTAATCGCGGCATCGCCGGCATCAGGCGTCGACACGATGACAGGAAAGGGCCTGCAAGAAGGGTTGCAGGACGCGCGCGAGGTCGCGGCGCCTTGAGCGATCGTGCAACGTTCGCGCGAAGAATGGATGACCGCCATGGAGCATATCGATCCGCCGCGCGTCAGCCTGCTCGACAGGTATCAAGGACGCGACGTGCAACCCCTGTATTCGACGACCGTCGCGGTGACGGGTGGCGATGCGGGACATGGCCGCGCGACGGGCGAGGCACGATCCGACGACGGCAATCTCGCTCTTGACCTGCGTATGCCCGAGGCGCTCGGCGGTCCCGGCGGCGGCACGAACCCCGAGCAACTGTTCGCCGCGGCCTACGCTGCATGTTTTCATGGCGCGATGGTCCTGCTTGCGGCGCGCGCCGGCATCGTTGTCGAGGCTGCAAGCGTGTACGTCACGGTCGAATTCAGCCGCGATCCGATGGACGGGCTCTTCGTGTTGACCGCCCACACACGCGTGCAGATGCCCGGCATCGAACGCAGCGTAGCTGAGGAACTCGTGCGCAGCACGGAACGCTTTTGCCCTTATACGAAGATGGCGCGTCAAGGCATCGTCAACATAGTTGCGCTTGCAAATACCGACGATGCCTCGAAAGCACATCAAGTCATCAAACGTTGAGTGGCTTCACTCGCTCTATCGCGCCGGCTCAACGCGCCCAACGCGAACGCGGCGATGATTGCGGGAATCGCGAGCAGCGTGAAGACCGCGCCAAATTGCAGCCCCATGCTCATGAGCACGCCGCCGGTCATTGCGCCCGCGACCGCGCCCATGCGGCCGATGCCAAGCATCCATGCGACGCCGGTCGCGCGGCTTCGCGTCGGATAGAACGACGCGGCGAGCGCCGACATCGATGTAACCGCGCTCGTCACCGCTGTTCCGGTCAGGAAGATCAGCAGAGCAAGCCAGAACTGATCCGCGATGCCGCGTCCGATTGTCAGCACCATCGCCGCTGCGAGCACATAAGCGCACGCGTTCACGCGTCGCGGATTGGCCTTGCCCATCACCCAGCCAAGGCACAGGTTGCCGAGAATGCCGCCGAGCGGAAAGAGCGATGTCGTGAGCGCAGCGCGCTCGGCGGAGAAGCCTGCATCCTTGAAAAGCGTAGGAAGCCAGTTCGTCAGCAGATAGAAGATCATCAGCCCCATGAAATAGGCGAGCCATAACATGGACGTGCCAAAGCGATAGGGACGCGAGACGATGATGCCGAGCGAAGATTTGTCGGCGCCAGCCGTGCGCGTATCGGCAGAAGTGAACGTGACGCGCGCGCCTTCCGCGAGACGCGGATCGTTCGAGATGCGGCGCAGGATGCGCGCGATCTTTCGCGTAGGGCGTTGTCTCACGACCATGAACTGTGCGGACTCGGGCAACAGAACGAGCAACAGCACGGTGAGCACGATAGGACCGAGTCCGCCGGCGACGAGCACGCTTTGCCAGCCGAAATGCGGTATGAGCCATGCGGCGCAGAGCCCGCCAAGCGATAGTCCTACGGAGAAGCCGCAGAACATCGCATTGACGGCGATAGCACGAACGCGCGCCGGTGCGTATTCGGACATCAGCGTGACCGCGTTGGGCATTGCCGCGCCGAGACCCAGGCCGGTGAGAAAGCGCCACGCGGTTAGTGTTTCGACTGAGCTTGCTTGTGCCGATGCGAGGCTCCATACGCCAAAGAAGAACACGGAAAGGGCAAGCACCGCCTTGCGTCCGATACGGTCGGCGGCCGGCCCGGCCACGAGCGCGCCGATGCCGAGACCGACGAGCGCCGCACTCATCACCGGGCCTAACGCGGCGCGCGTGATGCCCCAGTCGCCGATCAACGACGGCGCGATAAAGCCGATTGCCGCGGTATCGAAACCGTCGGCCGCGACGACGAGAAAGCACAGGATCAGAATGACCCATTGATAGGGCGAGAAGCGCTCGCCGTCGATAAAGCTCTGGACCTCGATGGTCCCGACGTTCTTTTCCATGCCGTTATGTCTCCATTCATTCATGTGCAAGCGGAAGAACGCGGCCTTCGTCGTGCCGCTATGCCGCGCGTTTATCGAACCGCTGGCGATAGACTCTTGAACTCGACGCGCCTGATGATGCGGCTTTCCTGGGCGACGATGAGATGCGCCGACGCATGCAGATAAGCGGGCCATTCGGGGTCGTTGTCGCGCGCGGTGCGCCGCTGGTCGTAATCCGCGATGCTCTCGTAGCCCCACAGATGCACGACCTGATTCAACGCGCCGATATCGCTCATATAGAAACCTACGGGCGCGCCGAGATATCTGGTCTGAATAGGCATCGCTAGACGCTCGAATACGTCGATGAATTCCGACATGCCGCGCGGCTTGATCGTATAGATGCGGTGATCGATGAAAGGCTTGCTCATGCTGCGCTCCTCAATTCGCTGGACTTCGCGTGCGCGTCGACGCTGCCCGCGAGATGCAATCCGGTGAGATAACCGAACGTCATGATTGGACCGAGCGTGATGCCCGCGCCGGGGTAGTTGCCGCCCATGACGCTCGCGCGGTCGTTGCCGACGGCATAGAGCCCTGGTATCGGCTCGCTGCCCTTGAGTACCTGGCCATGCGGATTCGTCGCGATTCCGTCGAAGGTGCCGAGATCGCCCATAACGACCTTGAGCGCGTAGTACGGACCGTCGCCAATCGGTGCGATGCAAGGATTCGGCTTGTGAGCGGCATCGCCGAGATAGCGGTTGAAAGATGTCGTGCCACGGCCGAAAGCAGTGTCCTTGCCCTGCGTGGCATCGCGGTTATAGTCGCGGACCGTCGCTTCGAGCGCTGTGGCGTCGATGCCTGTCCGCCGTGCCAGTTCCGCGAGCGTGCGGCCTTTGACGAGATAACCGTTCTTCAGATGAGGACCGACCGGTAGCGGCGCGGGCTTTACAAAGCCGAGGCCGTATTTGCGAATCGTCGCGTGATCGCAGATGAGCCACATGGCTGTTTCGCTTTCATCGCGACAGGCTTCGATCATCGCTGCGCCGACATCGTGGTAGGAATTCGATTCGTTGGTGAAGCGCACGCCGCTGCGTGTCACGCCGATCAAGCCCGGCTTGTAGCGATCGAGCAGATGCGGGAACACGCCGTATTTGCCGCCTTTTAGCGGCACGCGCGAGACCGGCATCCACGCAGCGGGCTGCGGATAGCGAATATCGACACGTCCGCCCACGCGCTCGGCCATGCGCGCGCCATCGCCGGTATTGCCTGCCGGCACAGGCGATACATGTTCGCCGCCGCGCCGCACATGCGGATAGGCCTTTGCGATGCGCGCGACATCGTGAGAGAAGCCGCCACACGCCAGCACGACACCGCGTCGCGCAACGATGCGCGTTTCATGTCCGTTCGCAATCACGATCGCCCCGGTCACGCGGCCCTTCACCGTAATCAGTTCTTTCGCGCCCGTTCGCGTGTGAATCGGAATGCCGAGATCGAGCGTGGATTTCGCGAGGCGCGCGGCGAGTGCGTTGCCGCTCGTGATCTGCACGCCGCGCTTGTATTGTGCGAGTTCCCGGATATGGCTCGCGAGTCGCTTCGCGACATACCACGCGGATTCGATCGATTTCGTCGCGTTAAAGAAATGCTTGAGATCCGCGCTCGACGAATTGAACATCATGCCGATGAAAGTTATCGTCTTGAGCGGCGGGCGCAGGCGCACGATGTCCTTGCCAAGCGCGCGTGCGTCGAACGGTTTTGCAACGACGGAACGTCCCACGTCGACACCGCCCGGCGCATCGGGATGATAGTCGGGGTAGAGCGTCGGCAGAAATTCGACCGAGGTCTCGCGCTCGAAGAATTCGATCATGCGTGGGCCGCTTTCAAGGAACGCTTCGACGGCTGCTTCGTCATACATCGCGCCCGTTTCGCTGCGCATGTATCGAACTGCGGCTTCGCGCGTATCCTGCACGCCCGCTTCTTTCGCGTGGCGATTTCCCGGTATCCACAAGACGCCGCCCGAGAACGCGGTCGTGCCGCCGAAGTATTCCTCCTTCTCGACGACGATCACGTCGAGCCCTTGCTTCTTCGCTGTAATGGCCGTGGAAAGGCCGCCGGCGCCCGAGCCGATCACGAGCACATCGCAAGCGAGATCGGACGACCGCGTTACGGTAGTCATGATGAAGTCCTTTGATTGAAGCCGGGCGCTTCGCACGCCCGTGAGATGAGAAGCAGCGTGTCAGGCGTTGCGCGGCGCTTCGAAGCCGGGACGTGGAACGAGATCCATCAACATGCATTCGAAGCCGCCGTCGACGGCAAGCTCCGCGCCGTTCACATAGGCCGCGCGCTGGCTTGCGAGGAATGCAACCACCTCGGCGATATCGCGCGGTTCGCCGATGCGCCGGCTTGCGATCATTGCGCTGCGGCGCGCTTCGACATCGCCTTGCTCATAGAACGCCATCGAAAGCGGCGTGCGGATCATGCCGGGGCAGACCGTATTGCTGCGCACGCCGCGCCCGCCCCATTCGGCGGCGATCTGACGGGATAACATTGCGATGCCCGCCTTGCTCGGGCTATATGCGCCGCTCCACGTCTGCGGATGATGCGCCGCCACCGATGCGATATGCACGATGCTTCCGGCGCCGCGCGCGAGCATGTCGCGTCCGAATGCCTGCGCACATAACATGTAGCCGGTGAGATTGACGGCGAGCATCGCATTCCATGCATCGAGGCCGATATCTTCGATGCCGCCCGCGCGCAACAGACCTGCGTTATTGACGAGCACATCGACCTGACCGAACTTGCGTGCAACCTGATCGCGTGCGCGGTTCACGCTCGTTGCATCGCCGATATCGCAAGTTATGGCGATAGCATCGACGCCAGTCGCGCGCAATGCTTGCGCCGCATCGTTGCAGCCCGCTTCATCGCGATCGAGTAGCGCGAGCCTTGCGCCCGCATCGGCGAATGTCGATGCAATGGCGCGCCCGATTCCGCCGGCCGAACCCGTCACTACGCATACGCTCGATTCGAGGCCGAGCCAATGCTGCGCGGTGTGATCCCGCGCGACCTGATTAGTCATCCTTGTCTCCTGAGTTCGTTCGATGCAAAGGCGCCGATAGCCTTGCCTGTGAAAAAAGTATATTCACGGCCATGCACGAAAGATTGGACAAAGGACGCAGACGACAGGACAATTTGTGCATCAGGAGACGCAGGATATGAGGAAAATCCCTAACTACAACTTGTACGGGGAATCGGCGCGTCCACCGTGGTATGACGCGTTCAACTTCGAATGGATCGTCGAGCGCAGCGCGCCCAACGACTGGCATATCGACGCGCATCGCCACGACGCGCTCTTGCAATTTCTGTACATTCGCGGCGGCGGCGGGCAAGTGCTGATCGAGAACAGCATGATCGATCTCGTGCCGCCGTGCGTCATCATGCTGCCCGCGCAAACGGTTCATGGATTCAACTTCGCGCCGAACGTGGATGGTCTCGTCGTGACCGTCGCGCAAAGATCGATCGAGGCGCTGGCATCGATCGCGGCGCCGGGACTCGTTCCGGTGTTGCAACGCGCAGGCGTCTCGCGCATGAGTGCCCACTCCATGAAGGAAAGCGCATTCTTGCCGATCGTCGAATTGCTCGAGAAGGAATTCCGCGCGACGAATCGCGGTCACATGGCGGCGGGCATGTCGCTATTGATTGCACTCTTTGTGCATGTCGTGCGCCTATGCGAAAGCGCATCTGCGCCGAGTGTCGCATCGACCGAAAGGCGGGCGCAGCAGATCAAGCGCTTCAGGGAACTGGTGGCCGCGCATTTTCGCGAGCATCGACCTGTCGAGTTCTATGCGCAGAAGCTCGGCATGACGGTCACACAACTCGGGCGGATATGCCGCGAAGAGATCTCGAGTTCGCCGCTCGCAATGATCAACGAGCATCTTGTGCGCGAGGCGCAGCGCGATCTCGTTTATTCCAGCATGTCGGTCAAGCAGATCGCACATGGACTGGGCTTTGCCGATATCGCTTATTTCAGCCGCTATTTTCGCAAGCAGACCGGCGTCACGCCGACCCAATTCCAGGCGGAAGCGCACAAGGCGCTGGCCATTCAATAGCCCGTTCGCTTCCTTCTTCGAGGGTTGCCAGCTTCGTACAAGCGTGCGATGCTTCGCCGTGCTGTAAATCGATAACAACAAGAAAGGCCCGAGCGAGACCAGTCCGGTTCAATCACCCTTCGAAGGAGTGAACATGATCGTACTGTCATCGGATCCAGCGGCGCACGACGCGTCGCGGCGCTTCCGCATAAAGGCACGCGGAATGCTGTGCGCCTGGCTCGTCATGAGCTCGGCTGCCAATTTCGCCTATGCCGACGCACAAACGGCGTATACGCTTCTGCCGCCACCCAGCGAGTTATACGGTGACCTTTTCGTCGCCGTGCAGACGCAGGGCGTCTATCCCGATCAGAAGACTTTCGTCGATGCCATACCCAAGATAGACCCCGCGCAGATCGTGCAGGCTTATCATCAGCAGATGTCGGTGCCGGGCTTCTCGCTCGCGACGTTCGTCGCACAATACTTCACGCCGCCAACGGATCAGGTGATTACGCCGCCGCCGAATCAGAGCCTGCGCGAACATATCGACTGGCTTTGGCCCGAACTCACGCGTCTGACGACGACCGCGAACGTACCCGCCAACAGTTCCCTGATTCCGATGCCAAAGCAGTACGTGGTGCCTGGCGGACGCTTTCGGGAAGGTTACTACTGGGATACCTATTTCACGATGCTCGGTCTGCAGGAGGCAGGCCGCGAAGATCTCGTCGACGATATGCTCGATAACTTCGCGTATCTGATCGACACGATCGGCCATATTCCGAATGGCAATCGCACATACTATGTGAGCCGTTCGCAGCCGCCGTTCTTCTCCTATATGGTCGAACTTGCCGCGCACAAGGAAGGTGGACGTGTTTATCAGAAGTATTTGCCGCAATTGCGCCGCGAACATGATTACTGGATGCAAGGAGCGGATACGCTGCAGCCAGGCGGCGCGGTACGCAACGTCGTGATGATGCCGGACAAGACCGTGCTCAATCGGTATTGGGACGAACGCGATACGCCGCGCGACGAGTCCTACTCGGAAGACGTGGCGACCGCCAAGCTGGTCACGAACCGTCCGGCGAACGAGGTGTATCGCGACTTGCGTGCGGCGGCCGAAAGCGGCTGGGACTTCAGCTCGCGCTGGTTCGGCGACAATATGACGCTTGCGACGATCCGCACGACATCGATCATTCCCGTCGATTTGAATAGCCTGATGTTCCACCTCGAAACGACGATCGCAATCGGTTGCGGCGAGGCGCGTGATTTCCGTTGTGTCGGCGAATTCGTGGGGCGTGCGGCCAAACGCGCGATCGGCATCAACAGATATCTCTGGAACAAGAACGGGTATTACGGCGATTACGACTGGAAACTCGGTCAGCCGCGCAACAACCCATCGGCTGCTATGCTCTATCCGCTCTTCGCCAACGTGGCGTGGCCGGAGCGCGCGCACAAGACCGCGGAAACCGTCGAAGCGATCTTGCTCAAGCCGGGCGGACTCACGACGACCACGTACAACACGACGCAGCAATGGGACGCGCCGAATGGCTGGGCGCCATTGCACTGGATCGCCGTGCAAGGATTGAAGCGCTATGGGCGCAGCGATCTCGCGCAACAGATCGGCACGCGCTTTCTTGCCGACGTGAATAACGTCTATAACACTCAACATAAGCTCGTTGAGAAGTACATCGTGGAAGGTAGTGGAACGGGCGGCGGAGGAGGTGGGGAATATCCGTTACAGGATGGTTTCGGATGGACGAATGGCGTGACGCTGAAACTGCTCGATCTCTATTCGCCGGGGCAATGAGCCGATGAAACGGCGGGCATCGTCAAAGGTCATGTAGCGATGCCCGCGTTTCGGTTCATGTCAATCCTTCTTCGCCTGCTTTTGCCGCCGATATTCCGGTACTGTCATGCCGCCCACGCCCCAGTTCTCCATTTCAACTTCCTGGATGACGACGAACGTGGTATCGAGCGGCTTGTTCAATACTTCGAGAAGGAGTTGGCTCGCGCCCTCGATGAGTTGCTTCTTTTCCTCGGCAGTCACCGCGTTCGTGCCGGGCTTGTTGCCTTCGCGTGTCACCTGAATCGTTACGATCGGCATGACGATCTCCTTGAGTGGGAAACGACGAAGCGCCTGCGAGAGGCGCATCCTCAACGGGTAAAGAATCGATCAATGTCCCGCGCTTTGACCGCCGTCGACGTGCAGGATCTCGCCCGTCACGAACGGCGCCGCATCAAGATACAGCACCGCGTTCGCGATGTCGCTCATTTCGCCCATGTGTCCCATCGGATGCAGTGCGCCGAGCGCGTCGTGCGTTTCGGGCGCATGCATCGGCGACTTGATGATGCCGGGCGACACTGCATTCGCGCGAATGCCTGACTTCGCATACTCGATAGCAAGCGACTTTGTCGCGGAATTCAGACCGCCCTTGGTCAGCGACGCCAATACCGAAGGCACGCCGCTTACCGCATGATCCACGAGCGACGTGGTGATGCTGACGATGTGGCCGCTCTTGTTCTTTTCCATTTGCTCGATAGCCAGTTGCGTGATGTGAAAGAAGCCATTCACATTCACGTTCAGAACCGCGGCATAGTCTTCCTGCGTATATTGCGTGAAAGGCTTTGCGACGAATATGCCGGCGTTGTTGACGAGCGTATCGATGCGGCCGAACTTTGCGATTGCCGCTTCGACCACGCGCTGCGCGGTGGCGCGATCGCCGATATCACCGGCGACAGCGACGACGTTCGGATCGTCCGGTTGCTGAATTGAACGGGCGGTCGCGACGACGCGATAACCTTGCGCACGGAATGCCTTGACGATTTCAGCGCCGATGCCTTGCGATGCACCGGTAACGATAGCGACTTTGCTTGCGTTGCTCATGATGAACCTCGATGAATGTTGGTTTGGGCCTGTTGCGGATCGGACCGACGGCTCCGATGGCTCGTAATCTAGGCCTTTCGAGATTCCTTGCGTACACCCGTGATGGACAATCAGTCTTGCGTGCGAGGAACAAATGGGCCGCAGCGAAATCGATCAGACGAATGAATCACCGATAGGAGAAACGACGTGACGCTGCAAAACGTAAAGGCCTTCGTGTTCGACGTATTCGGCACGGTAGTGGACTGGCGCGGCGGAGTTGCACGCGAGGCTGCGCCATTTCTTCAACGCCACGGCGCGATCGACGCAACGCCCGAAGCGTTCGCCGATGCATGGCGAAGCCGCTACGTGCCTGCGATGCGCAAGGTGATCAACGGGGAGCGGCCATTCGTGCGGCTCGATGTGCTGCATCGCGAGAATCTGCTCGACGTGCTGCCGGAGTTCGGCATCGATCCGAATGCCGTGGCTGCCGAAGCGCTTGAAGAGTTGAATCTTGCATGGCATCGGCTCGATCCGTGGCCGGATTCGATAACGGGTTTGCAACGGCTCAAGGCGCGCCATATCATCGCGCCGCTTTCGAACGGCAATATTCGATTAATGGTCGATATGGCGAAGCGCGCCGGTCTGCCTTGGGATGCGATTCTCGGCGCGGAGATTGCGCAAATCTATAAGCCCGATCCGCAGGCGTATTTACGCACGGCCGAAGTGTTGATGCTGACGCCGGAAGAAGTATGTCTCGTCGCCGCGCATAACGACGATCTCGCGGCGGCAAGAAGGTGTGGGTTGCGCACGGCGTTCATCGCACGGCCCTATGAACGCGGTCCCGCTCAGACAGTGGATTTAAAAGCCGAAAGCGATTGGGATGTCGTTGCCAAGGATATGAACGAATTGGCCGATGCCGTGGGTGCGTGAGCGCTGCGAGCATCGGCCAATGACGAGCTGGATTTAAGCGACGCCTTCGACGATGCGGAAGTCGCGCACGACGGAATCGCCCAGCACTTCCAGTGCGCGCTTATACGTTGCACTGTTATAGGCGGCGACGGCTGCTTCGAGTGAATCGTATTCGATGACGACGGTGCGCTCGAGCACGCCTTCGCCTTGCACCATCGACGCAACGCCGCGCACGAGCGGACGGCCGCCGCCTTCTGCAATAGCCTGCGTTGCGATCTTCGAGTATTCCGCAACCTGATCGGGCTTCATGATTTTTGTGTACACACTGACCCAATATCCCTTTGCCATCTTTATCTCCAGTGTTTGAAGGGCGCCTTGCGCCATGAGGCGAACGCACTGTGCTTTTGCATTCAGTCCGGCGGACAGCATAGCAAATTCTCGATTAAGCGCGTTTCGGTGAAAGGTGCTTTCTTGCGCTAGGGGTTAACCCGAGAGCACCTGCGTCATAAACTGCTTTCACTGCTTCGAAAGGCACTGTGTTCGAAGCCGGGCACCTCATAACACTGGAGTTTCATCATGAAGTCGATCATCCGCGCAGCACTCGTCGCAACCGCTCTCGTCATTCCCGTCGCTTCGTTCGCGCAAAGCCAGATCACGCGCGCTCAAGTGCGCGCGGAATTGGCGGCATTGGAGAGCGTCGGCTATCACGTCGGCGACGGCGATCAGGCGCACTATCCCGAAGCCATTCAAGCGGCCGAAGCGAAGCTCGCCGCACGCGATGGTGCGACGGCCTATGGCGGCGCGGCCAACGGTGCATCGCAATCGGGTAGCGCACGTGTGTCGCAGTCCGACTGGAACGCAATGTACTCGCGCTAAATGCGTGAATGACTGAAGCGGTCTATATGACCGCCTCAGGCGATGCATTCAGTCCGCAGCGTATTTGCGGTCGAGTGCATCGAAGAGCGGCTTGTTCACAAGCCGCTGACGCTCGGCGAAAGGCGCAACGACAGCGGGATTTTCGTCGAGACGTCCCTGCGATTTCAAGGCGCCGAGCGCGGTCTGCATGCCGCGCACGGCGCTTTGCAATGCCGCATTTGCATAGAGCACGAGGCTGAAGCCGAGGCGTTCGAGATCCGCGCGGTCGGTAACAGGCGTCTTTCCGCCGATCACGATGTTGATCAGTTGCGGCGCGTCGAGCAGCTTCGGCAGTGACGCGATTTGCTCCGGCGTTTCGATCGCTTCGACGAAGAGAATGTCGGCGCCCGCTTCGACGAATGCGCGTGCTCGTTCGATCGCTGCATCGAAGCCCTCCACCGCGCACGCATCGGTGCGCGCGATGATCAGAAAGTTATCGTCTTCGCGGGCATCCGCCGCTGCGCGTATCTTCCCTACCATTTCATTCGTCGATATCACGGCTTTGCCCGCGAAGTGCCCGCATTTCTTCGGCATAACCTGATCTTCGAGCTGAATGGCGTCCGCGCCCGCGCGCTCCAGCGTGCGTACCGTGTGACGCACGTTGAGCGCATTGCCGAAGCCCGTGTCCGCGTCGACGATAAGCGGCAGGTCCACTGCATCGCGGATGCGCGACGTATGCTCCGCGATTTCCGCGAGTCCCATGAAGCCGAGATCCGGCAGGCCGAGCGACATGTTGGTTACACCTGCACCGGTGATGTAGATCGCCTCGAAGCCGAGATCGGCGGCGACTTGCGCGCTCATTGCGTTGAATGCGCCGGGCAGCAGCAGGGCGCTGCGAGCGTTGACCCGTTCGCGAAAGGCCGCGCGGCGGCGCGAGGAAGAAGTGGTCATGGCTAAGGTTCCGGAAAGATAGTTCGTGTTCAGCGTCGATGCATGCGCCAGCGTCTGCAATGCTAACGCGCGATGCGCTTCGGCGCTCGCACGAACGTCATTCGAAGCGGAACAGCGCACGCGCCGAATCGCGCAACACGATGGTACGCAGCGATGCGTCGGGAATCCAGCGGTCGAGCGCATCGCGCGATGCGCCGTAGTCCATCAGGCTTTGATGTTGCGTGTGCGGCCAGTCGCTGCCCCACACGAGCCGCGCTGCGCCGAATGAATCGAGCAAGGCGGACGTGAGCGTCTGACCGAGCGACGTGCCGGTTTCGCCTTCCACGCTGCGGTAAGCCGCCGATAGCTTGACCCACACGCGGCCGCATTGCGCCGTCGTCAGCAGATAGCGAAAGCCCGGATCGTCGGCGCCAAATGCCGGATCGGGACGGCCGAAATGATCGATCACGATTGTGCAGGCTTGTTCGAGCAATGGCGCGATAAGCATCGGCAAGTCCACGGCATCGCGATGAATCTCGACGTGCCAGCCGAGCGCGTTGACGCGCTCGAATAACGCTCGCCAACGCGCTTCACGCAGATCGGGCAACGCAAGCCCGATCAGATTGAGCCGCATGCCGACGACGCCGAGTGCCGCGAGGCGATACAACTCCGCGTCGCTGATCGAAGGATCGATAACGGCCACACCGCGAAAGCGTTGCGGATAGCGCTGCAGCACATCGAGAAAATACGAATTGTCGGTGCCGAGAAAACTCGGTTGCACGAGCACCGCATGAGAGACGCCGTTGGTGCGCAAGTGTTCCGCATAGGCGTCGAGCGTTGCGTCGTAGTCGGGTGCGTGTCGACGATGCGGTGCCAGCGGCAGGCCGCGCACGAAGACATGCGCGTGACTGTCGATCGCTTCGATGGCGGCAGGCTTCGATTCGAGCCATTGCTCATCGCCGAGCGTGGAATGAAGTGAACGCATCATGGAAAGTTCAGACATGCTTGGGCGAACGCTCGTTCGATGCAGCTTGACCAGGCACAGCAGCAATGCGACGGCCTTTCGTTTCAGGCAAGAGCAACGCGGCCACGACGACGAGTCCATAGGCCGCGCCCGCGTCGATGCCGATTGCCTGTCCGATCGGCATCGAATTGCCCATGTGGCCGACGAGCACCGGAAACGCCGCCGACACGACGCGTCCGAAGTTGTAGCAGAAGCCGACGCCCGTACCGCGCACGCCTTGCGGATAGAGCTCGTTGAAGAGCGCGCCGAGCGTTGCGGGAATGCCCGCGGAGAACAGACCGAGCGGGAAGCTCAATACGAGCATGGCAATATCGCCGATGGGCAGGAACACATAGACGTTGACCGTGACCGCGCAACAGACAGCGAAGAGAATCACGTTCTTCCTGCGACCGATCTTGTCTTGCAGCCATGCACTGACAAAGCATCCGATGATGAATGCCGTAATCACGACAGCCAGATAGCCGCCCGTGCCGAGCACCGACAAATGCCGCTCGGTTTTCAGGTAGGTGGGCAGCCATGTGGTAATGGCGTGATAGCCGCCGTGCGCGCCGAGGCCGATCAATCCGCCGACGATCGTCGTGCGCAGCACCGAAGGATGAAAGATTCCAGCGAGAATGGCGAGAGCGCTCTGACGTTGTGCATGTTCCTTTTCGGCAGGTTTCGATTCACGCGGCGGCTCTTCGATATTGCGGCGCATATAAATGACGAGCACAGCCGGAATGAGGCCGACGGCGAACAGCACGCGCCAGGCCCAGTCGGGTGATACCCATGAAAACACGATTGCATAGAGCAGAACCGCACCGGCCCAGCCAAAGCCCCATGCGCTTTGCACGATGCCCATAGCTTTGCCGCGATGTTTCGCGCGAATCGTCTCGCTCAACAATACTGCGCCCGCCGTCCATTCGCCGCCGAAGCCGAGTCCCTGAAGCGACTTGAGCACGAGCAACTGTTCGAAATTCTGCGCAAAGGCGCTGAGAAACGTGAAAAGCGAAAACCAGAGAACCGTGACTTGCAAGGCCTTGACGCGTCCGATTCGATCGGAAAGCACGCCCGCGAAGAGTCCGCCCAATGCGCCCGCGACGAGCGTCGCGCCGCCGATCAGACCGGCTTGTCCTTTTCCGATGCCCCATGTCGCGATGAGTGTCGGAATGACGAGACTGAATAACTGCGTATCGACGCCGTCGAGCGCCCAGCCTGCAAAGCATCCCCAAAGCGTGCGTCTTTCCGCCGTGGAAATTTCACGGTACCAATTCATCTCGCGTCTCCTGTGCTGGCCTCTGGCCGGCTCTTGTTCAATATGCCACTGAATTCTAAAAACGAATCGCGGCCGCGCATACTATGGATACGTTCATCTTTCATAGCATTTTGATATGCTCGCAAGATGGAGACGCGCAACCTCAAATACTTTCTCGCGGTAGTCGATGCAGGCAGCGTCACGCGCGCGGCCGAGGTACTCGATATTGCGCAACCCGCGTTGAGTCAGGCGCTTTCGCGCATGGAGCGCGATCTTGGCGTGAAGCTTTTCGAGCGCACGCGACGTGGCGCGCAATTGACTCCGGCGGGCGACGCAATCGTCGAAGACATTCGATTGAGCGTGGCGCGCATTGACGCGGCATCGCATCGTGCGCGTGAAATCGGTGCGCAGCGCGGCGGGCGTCTGACGATAGGCTTTGCATCGGCGGCACTTTTCAGCCTGTTGCCTCGCGCGATTGCGGCGCTGCGCGAAGAGGTGCCGAACGTCGAACTCATGCTAAAAGAAATGAGCAATGCGGAGCAGGCAAGCGCGTTGGAGAAAGGAACGATCGATATCGGCTTGCTGCATACGCCTGTTGCCGTGGGCGGGCGCATGCGCGAAAAGTTGATCGTGAGAGAGCGCTTGCTCGCGGTACTGCCGATGTCTTTTGTTATTGGCGACGATGGAAAAGTCGGTTTGAAGGAGTTATCCGATGCAGGCCTCGTATGGTTTCCGAGCGATCAATTGCCGGTAATTCGCGCGGGCATCCTCAGTGCTTTTCGTAAAGCGGGTTGCGAAGCCAACGTCGTGCAGGACGCGAATCGTTCTCTGACGGTATTGGCTTGCGTCGCGGCCGGATGCGGCGCATCGCTCCTGCCGCAATCCGTGACTGCGTTGCAGTTCGCCGGCGTGCGCTTCTGCGACGTGCGCGACGGCGATAACCTGCCACCATTCGAACTCAGCGCAATATGGCCGATGCGTTCCCGCCCGACGCTCGCGGATCGCTTCGCGGCCTTGCTCGAAGCATGAGCGCATGATCGCATCGCAAGGAGACACGCATGAATGAAACATCGAACGATCTGCCGCTACCGGACGGCATTCGCGCGCGCATGATCGACAATGGCAATGGCCTTTCGATGCATGTGCTCGAAGCCGGATTCGATATCCCCGGTCGGCCTTGCATCGTGCTCCTTCACGGCTT
The DNA here is from genome assembly GCF_023631045.1 of Caballeronia sp. AZ7_KS35. Classification (NCBI taxonomy): domain Bacteria; kingdom Pseudomonadati; phylum Pseudomonadota; class Betaproteobacteria; order Burkholderiales; family Burkholderiaceae; genus Caballeronia; species Caballeronia sp. AZ7_KS35. Next base: position 318,601 of record NZ_JALQDV010000042.1, read on the forward strand.
TCCCGAACTCGCTTATAGCTGGCGCAAGATCATGAAACCGCTTGCCGATGCGGGCTTTCATGTCGTCGCGCCGGATCAGCGCGGTTATGGGCGCACTATCGGCGGTATTGCTTCATTCGATACCGATCTCGACGAGTTCACATTTCCGAATCTGGTCCGCGATGTACTGGGTCTCGTGTCGGCGCTGGGTTATCGCAGAGTCGCATCGGTTATCGGTCACGATTTCGGCTCGCCCGTTGCCGCGTGGTGTGCATTGATTCGTCCCGATGTATTCGCATCGGTCGTGATGATGAGCGCGCCTTTTGCGGGGCCGCCTGCATTCGCCTTCAATACCGCGAACGACGATGCAAGGCTCGCGCGCGTCGAGACGGCGCAATCGATCATGGCCGAAGCGGTCGCCGGGCTCGCGTCGCTCGATCCGCCGCGCAAGCACTATCAATGGTATTACTCGGGCGCGCAGGCGAATGACGACATGTGGCACCCGCCGCAAGGACTCGCCGCGTTCTTGCGCGCGTATTACCACATGAAGAGCGCGGACTGGCCGGACAATGGTCCGCATCCGCTCGCATCCGTTTCTGCCGATCAACTGGCTTTGCTGCCCACGTACTACGTGATGAACGCGGATGCGACGATGCCGCAAACCGTCGCCGAACATTCGCCCGACGCCGATCAAATCGCCGGATGTGCCTGGCTGTCCGACCGCGATTTGAACGTCTATGCGAGCGAATACGCGCGCACGGGATTTCAGGGTGGACTGAACTGGTATCGGTGCGGCACCGATCCGAGTCTTGCTGCTGCACTGCGGATGTGGTCGGGGCGCACTATCGACGTGCCGTCATGCTTTATCGCAGGCGCGAGCGACTGGGGCTATTACCAGCGGCCGGGCGATTTCGAAGCGATGCGCGTGCTGGCCTGCACCGATTTTCGCGCGACGCATCTGATCGAAGGCGCAGGGCATTGGGTGCAGCAGGAGCAGCCGAGCACCGTCGTCAGCCGCATACTGCGGTTTCTCCGTCAGAATGCGCCATAGAAATGTATCCATACGTGTATGAAGTTTCTTGTTGTAAGAGTGTCATCTGAATGAGTTGTCCGGCGGAACTTCATTGAAACCGCGTCTGTCCACGAGCCTCGCGGCCTTTTTTGTAGGTCGGCATGAACCGCGAGGAGAGTATCGATGGATAAAGGACGTGTTGCCGCGCTCGACGCTGGCCGGGCGCTCGCGATCGTCGGGGTAGTCGCAGTACACCTGTCGTTTCAGTTTCCCAATCTGCCGGGCACCGTCACGCTCATTGCGCGCATGGGCCAATACGGCGTGCAGTTGTTCTTCGTGATCAGCGCGATCACGATCTTCATGACGCTCGAAGTGGATCACGCGCGCTGCGCGGATGCGCGTCATGTCACGTTGCGCTTCTATATCAAGCGTTTCTTTCGCATAGCGCCGATGTACTACGCGGCGATCGCGGTCTATGGACTCATCAGCTATGGCGCGACGCGCTCGGGCATCGAACGCGCATGGATTCTCGGCGCACATGGGCCGATGGACGTGCTGCTCAACCTGGTCTTTCTGCATGCGCTTTCGCCGACAGCGATCAATAACGTCGTGCCAGGCGGATGGTCGATCGGCGTGGAGATGCTGTTCTACCTGATTGCGCCACTTCTATTTTTTCTCGCGATGAATCGCGCGCGCCTCTTGCTGGCTACGGTGTTGTTGCTCGGCCTCTCGTATGCCGTGATGTCGATGGCCGATTGCAACGGCACGCTCGATTGCAATGTCGCCAATAACACGTTCAGCTATTTCTGGCCGCCCGTGCAGGGTCCGTGCTTCATCGTCGGCATGTGGGCGCGGTATGCATTTCGCTCGCATCTTCTCGGCGCGTCCGACGTGACGGCGCGCGTGTCTTTACTGTATTTTTCACTGGCGCTGGCTTTTGCGCTCACGACCGCAGCGCTCGGCGTGTGGCTCGACAAGGCGCATGCGCTCGCGCCCGTATTCGCGGCATGCAGCGCCGTGGCCTTTCTGCTCTTCGTGTGTTCACGTCATGCCCGCAAGCATCGCGATAACAAGCATGCCGTGCCGCGCGTCACACTCGTTCGACGCGCCGCCGCCGCGCTCGGCCGCGAAAGTTATGGTATTTATCTCTGGCACTTCATCTGCGTCTACGTGACGTTTCATTTCTTCGATCGCTCATTCGGACAGAAGAATGGAGAGACGTCGCTTGCGTTGTTCGGCGCGACGCTGATCGCGGTGCTCGTCGTCTCTTATGCATTGTCGCGTGTGTTGGACCGGCTGATTCAAGGGCGTGCTACACGCTTGTCGAGACGCCTGCTCGCATCGGTCGATCGACGCTTTCATCTGACGCGCGACGCCTGATCGCGAGGATAAGCATGAGCGGAGAACGCCTGACGGAAAGCCGGCATGGCTCGGCTTTCCCGCTGTCAAAGTACACGCGCGCGTTCATTCGATTCGCTCGCAAGCGAGGTGGGGTATTGCTGGATATCGGCGCAGGTTATGGAACCGCGTCCCTGCCTGCGTTGAGCAAACGCACGCGCGTGATTGCGAATGACATTTCCCGGGCGCAACTGGAGCAAATCCGGCAGGCTGCACCAGCCGCGTACGTCAGTAATCTCGTCTTGCTGGAAGGCGCGTTCCCGCACTACGAACTCGAAGCCTCTTCTCTCGACGTGATTCTCGCGTCTCACGTACTCCATTTCCTCGCGCCCGATGATTTCCGTACGGGCGTCGCCCGGCTATACGATTGGCTCAAACCCAACGGCAAGGCATTCGTGCTGTGCTTCACGCCGTATCATCGTTTCATGGCGAAGATGATTTCCGACTACGAGCGGGCGATCGTATCGGGCAATGCATGGCCAGGATGGACGGAGGATTCGGATCGCTATGCACTCGCGCCAAAGCTATTGCCCGCGACAGTCAACCTCATGGACCCGACGATACTCGCCCGCGAATTCATGCTCGCGGGTTTTCGCATCGAGTGCGTGGAATTCACGCCGTGTCCTCGCGGCGTGGATCCGGAATACTTCCCTCTCGGTGGCCGCGAGTGGGTCGGACTCGTTGCCTACAAAAGCGCCTGATTCGTCGTCGCTGGCGCGGGCAATTCGAACCGCCTTCCGCGCGTGCGATACAGCACGATGCTCAGAGCCAGCGTCGCAAGCTCGGTGATGGCGACGGTCATCCAGATGCCGCGCGGCCCGAACCATTCGGTCAGAAGCCATAGCATCGACAAGAGCAGCAGCCAGCTTCGCAACAGGGCGACGACCATCGACGCGAGCGGCGCTTCGATGGCCGTCAGATAGCCGCTGATCGCTACGTTGATCGCGGCAGGCAGGAACGCGAGCGCGCACCACGGCAATGCGTCGCGCAGAAGCGCTTGTGCCGCAGGACTGTCGGGCACGAAGAGCGCCCCGAGCGGTTGCGCGAGCGCGAGGATCGCGAAAGCGGCGGCGAGTGCGAAGCCTGCCGTAACGATGACGCCGATTGAAAACGCGCGCGACACGGCATGCGCGTTGCCCGCGCCGCGCTGAAAGCTCACGATAGGCTGCATGCTCTGTACGAGCGCGACCATCGTGACCGACGCGATCATCGTCATGTATTCCACGACTGCGAACGCAACGAGGCCGGTGTCGCCGAGCCAGCGCAATACAGCGTGATTGAACGCGAAGAGCGTGACGCTTGGCGCGATCTCGCCGAGAAACTCCGATGCCCCGTTATAAGCCATGCGCCATGCGTGATCGAGCCGCGTGAAAGCATGGGCAACAGGCCGAACGTGCCGGGCCTTGACGAAGTGGTAGGCGAGCATCGGCATGCAGGCGAGCGCCTGGCTGATGCCCGATGCGAGCGCCGCGCCACGCATGCCCCATTGCATGTGGCTCACCATCCACCATGTCAAGGCGACATCGGCGATGCCGCCCGCGATCAGGCAGACGAGACCGAACTTCGCCGCGCCTTCGATTCGCAAGAACAGTTCGAGCGCATAACATGCGGTCGGAAACAGAACGAAAGGCGCATAGGCGTGCAGGAAGTCTTTCGCGAGCAGCGCAAGCTCGCCGCGCGCGCCCGTCCATTGCACGAAGGTATCGGCATAGAAATGGATCGCCATCGCGAATGTCACGCCGCATAGACCGAGCAGCCAGAGCGCCTGTGTGAATGCTTCGGCGGCATCGCGTTCGCGCTGCTCGCCGAGCAATCTCGAGACGAGCGTCGATCCGCCGACGCCGATCATCACGCTGAATGCGTAAGGCAGATAGAGCAACGGAACGAGCACATTCAACGCGGCAAGCGCATCTGGGCCGACATGGCGTCCGATGAAGATGCCGCTGATGACCGAGTGCATGCAGTACACCCATGCAGCTAGCACGGTGGGCACTGCATAGTTCGAAAATTGACGAATGAGAGAAGCGTTGTTATTGAAAGCCATGACTGACAACCAGACGTTACTCGCTAGGCACGCCCATAAGAATTCGCGACGCATCATGCGTGCGAATGAATGTTATGGCATGGCGCATTAGCGCAGAATGAGCGCGCCGAAGATACGCAGGCGGGCCGCAAATGATTGAAACGAGACTGCGTAGCGCGGGAGCGCTACGAGAGGAACTGCGACGTGCGTGAGGTACGAATGCGGTGTGAATGCCGCTTCACGCTTTCATGACGCCGTGATTGGAGCGGCGAAGGCGAATGAAGGTTCCTTATTGCCCTTTTAAGCGAATCATGATTCGCGCACCGGTCAGCCGCCTGATGCCTCCAGCGGCCTGTCGGCCTTGGCGCGCAAGCCATAGGCAGTCAACATGCGATACAGCGTGACGCGCGAGATGCCCAGTTCGTCCGCCGCTTCGCCGAGACGTCCGCGATGACGTAACAACGCCACGTCGATAGCCTGTCGCTCGGCTGCTTCGCGCGCTTGTGCGAGCGTCATCGGCGCGGCTTCCGCATATTCGCCCAGTTCGAGATCGCTGGCGAGAATCTGCCTTCCTTCCGACATGACGATTGCGCGACGCACGCGATTGATCAACTCGCGCACATTGCCGGGCCAGCCATAGTTATGCAGCGCTGCAATCGCGCACGGCGCGAAGCCGCGAAGCCGCCGGCTCGCGTCCTTTCTGAAGCGATCGAGCATGTGATTCGCAAGCAGTTCGATATCCTTGCCGCGCACGCGCAGCGGCGGCTCGTCGATCTGCAATACGCACAGGCGATGGTACAAGTCCGCGCGGAAGCGTCCTTCGAGCATGGCCGTCTGCATGTCGACGTGCGTCGCCGAAATGATGCGTACATCGACGTCCGTCGAACCTTGTCCGCCGAGACGCTCGATCTTGCGCTCTTGAAGAAAGCGCAGCAGACTCGCCTGACTTTCGAGCGGCAGATCGCCGATTTCATCGAGAAAGAGCGTGCCGCCGTCGGCCGCTTCAACGCGACCAATCTTGCGTTGATTGGCGCCGGTAAATGCGCCGCGCTCATAACCGAAGAGTTCCGACTGCAACAGATGCGCGGGAATCGCGCCGCAGTTGATCGCGACGAAAGGCCGCTCGCGCCGCACGGATCGCTCGTGAATCGCAACAGCGGTGAGTTCCTTGCCCGTGCCCGATTCGCCGGAGATGAAGACGGGCGCATCGGTCATCGCGACTTTTCGAATCGAGCGATAAAGCGCCTGCATCGCATCGCAGGAACCGACCATGCTGCCTTCCTTGCATTCGTCCTTGCGCGGATCGTTGCTCGCGGCATCGTGCAGCGAAACCATGCCGTATGCGTGTCCCACTGCATCGACGATTCGATCGGCGGTGGACGGCACGGTCACATAATCGAAACAAAAATCGCGAATGAGGCGGCAGATATCGGGGTTATCGACATGCTCGGCGTCGACCGTCGCGACCCAGCCGATCTGATAACTTGCGAGCATCGCGGTGAGCGCGGCCGCGTCCTGTGCAAAACCGCGACTGGTGAGATCGACGATACCCGCCGCTGCGCGTTTGCCGTGTTTGGCGGACTTGGGCGGCTTGGCCGGGTCGATGCGCTCGACGGTCCAGCCACGAGCGCACAAACGCTCGGAGACATCGTCCGATAATGCGCGGCCCACGAAGTAGAGCGTTCTGGCTTCCCCGTACATGGCTATTCCCGGCTTTTATAGATATTCCGGCAAGTATGCGCCCTGAGGTCGCAATGTAAAAAGCCTCGCAAACGATAAGCCGTTTTTGAATGTTTACATTGATCGGCGGATTCGATTAAAAACGTCATAGCATTTTTTTCGGGACGCCCGTGCGAAAATCTGCGGAACAAACGTGCTTTATCCGGCCGTGCCCTACGTGACACGGCCGGGCGCGCGCGGAGCGCTCGGAACAAGTTACTTATTCACTTATGAATATGTCCATGCACGAAAGTATTTGCGGAACAGAAATCTGCGAGCACTGAAATATCAGATAATTAATACCTCCACGCATTTCACTTTGCGGCGCACGCATTGCGGGCGTAGAGTTCATAAAGGTGCATCTCGTCTGATGAATGACCGTTCGAATATGGATAAAGCAGAGAACTCCACCTCAACGTACCAGCCGCGTTTGCTTCTCGTCGACGACGACCCGGCGATGATTCGCATCATTGGGGACATGCTCGCGGAGTTCCCCAACCAGCGCTTTGCCACCACTGGCGAAGCGGCACTCGCGCTGGCGCGCGAGTCGACGCCGGATCTGATCCTTCTCGACGCCAATCTGCCCAACATGACGGGCTTCGATGTCTGCGAAATCCTCAAGCGCGATGCGAAGCTCGCGCGCGTGCCGGTGATATTCGTCACCAGTCACGACGCGCCCGCGCTCGAAGTCGACGCCTTCAACATCGGCGCGGCGGATTACGTCATCAAACCGCTGGTCGCGCCGCGCCTGCAGGCACGTGTGCGGGCACAGCTTCGTCTGCGGCATCGCGTGATGGAGGCGCAGGCGCGTCGGCACGAGCAGGGTAAAGCGGCGGCGTCGAAACCTACGGGCGTGCGCGTGCTCGGCATCCTCGGGGACGACACGATCGAGGCGCATCGGCATGCGCTCGAAGGCATCGGCGCACTCGATCTCGCGAAGGATTGCAATGCCGCGCTAGGTCTTGCGCAAAGCAAGGAGCCGGATGCGATCGTGCTGGATGCGCGTTGCTGCGATAACCCTTGCGCGGCGGTGCGCGCATTGTTGTCGGAACTGGCCCACGTACCGATCGTCGTGCTGGCCGATGCGCGCGATGTCGAAACGGAGCAATGCACGCTCGATGCGGGCGCGGCGGATGTCATTGCAAAGCCGGCCAGGTCCGCCGTGTTGCAGGCGCGCGTGCAGGGCGCGCTGGCTTCTGCGCGCAAGGCGCGGGAAGAATTGCGCGCGATGCTGGACTCGGCATGCGGCGCGAACGTCCATCCGTTTCCGGTGTATGTTCGCGATGCAAATGGCCGCTAACGTCTAGCGTTCTCGTTCGGCTCGAACCTGTTCGAGCATATCGCGCGCGATCTCCGATGCGCGCGCGAATTCGAGTGCGCGCACGCACGCGAGAAACTGCTCGAAGTGCTCGCGATACGCGCTCGGCGCATAAGGCGACAAGTTCTCGGATAGCGCGATCGCCTGCAGATTCGATGCATCGAGCAATTCGACGATAGCAGTGAGGCGTGCGCGCCAGTCGTAGTCTTGCAGCGGTGAAACGTTGGAAGTGTTCCGTGCAGGCGATCGGGGCCGACCGAATTCATCGACGAGTTGCGCCACGCTCGATGCAAGCAACTGCTGCATGCGCGGCAACGCCACGCGCGCAGCTTCCAGAAGATGCGCGTCCTTCTCGAGCGTGCTCGCGAGCCGCGCGAGCGCAGCAGCGCCGATCGTGCCCGCGCTGCCTTTGATCGCATGCAGCATCGCCGCGGCGCCGCGCACGTCGTGCGCCGCGAGCGCCGAGGCGAGCATCGCGAGTTGCTTGCCAGTCTGCGCGTCGAGGCCGTCGATCGCCTTGCGGATCAGATCGACGTTGCCGCCGAAACGCGCGACGATCGAATCACGCGGCTCGATGATGGATTCGATATCGGCATTCGCGTGATGTGCATCCGGCGCTTGCAGCGTGCGTTCGGTGTGCGCGCGCAGCACCGCGACCAGCCGCTCCACATCGATTGGCTTGCCTACATGTTCGTTCATGCCGGCCGCTATGCATGCATCGCGATCCGCGCCCGATGCATTGGCCGTCATCGCGATGACGGGCAGCGCGGCGAAGCGACCGTCCGCGCGAATGAGGCGTGTCGCTTCGAGTCCATCGAGATCGGGCATCTGTACGTCCATGAGCACCGCGTCGAAGCAGGCGTTTGCTGCGATGACCCGATCGACGCCTTCACGGCCGCTTTGCGCAAGCGTGACGGATGCGCCTTCAGCGAGCAGCACGCCTTCGGCAACCTGGCGGTTGAGCGCATTGTCTTCGACGACGAGCAACGCGAGTCCCGCAAGGCGGCGAGCTTTCATTGTCGGCAGCGGCGTGACGGGCCGCGTCGTTTCCGTGTCGCGAGGCAGCGCGGCACGGATTGCCGCCGCGAGTTGCTTCGGCGTCACGGGCTTCGTCAGGAAGCCGGCGAAAGGCGCGTCGCCGCCTTCCTGCGACTCCTTCAACACCTCGCGGCCGAATGCCGTGACGAGCAGCACGAGAGGCGGCGCAGCGCGGCCTTTCATCGCGTGAATCTGCCTGGCGGCGTTGAGCCCGTCGAGTTCCGGCATGCGCCAGTCGAGGAGGGCGATGTCGTAGGGCGCATCGTTCAGCGCAGCTTCGCCGATGCGTTCGACCGCTTCGCGTCCGCTCGTCACGATGTCCGCGCGCCAGCCGAGCGAGCGCACCGTGCGCGCCATGATCTCGCCTGCGATCGCGTTGTCATCGGCGATGAGAATGCGCGCGCCATGTTCGAGGTTCGCGCTTTCGTCATGCGTCAACGCGCTCGCCGTTTCGACGCCAAGCGTGATGTCGAACCAGAAGCGGCTGCCTTCGCCCACGCGGCTTTCGACTTCGAGCTGCCCGCCCATCATCGCGACGAGCCGCTTGCTGATGACGAGCCCGAGGCCCGAGCCGCCGTAACGGCGCGAAGTCGATGCCTCCGCCTGCGTGAAGCCCTCGAAGATGCGTTCGAGCTGTGCCTCGCTGATGCCGATGCCGCTATCGCTGACCGTGATACGCAAGCGCACCGCTTCGCCGGATGCATCGGGCGAATCGTCGAGCCGATGCACGCTCACGACGATCTGCCCCGCCGACGTGAACTTGAGCGCATTGCCCGCGAGATTGATCAGCACTTGCTGAAGGCGGAAGCTATCGCCGACGAGCACAGTCGGCACGGAGGGATCGAGATCGAACAGCACTTCGACATCCTTCGCGCCCTGGTTGCCCGAGAGCACGATGCCGAGCTCTTCCATCAGTTTTTCCGGCTCGAACGGATGGCTGTCGAGCTGCAGCTTGCCCGCTTCGATCTTCGAATAATCGAGAATATCGTTGAGCAAATTCAGCAACGATCTGGCCGCGGTTTCCGCCTTGCTCACATAGTCCTGCTGGCGCCCATTGAGCGCCGTCAGCTGCACGAGATGCAACATGCCGAGCACCGCGTTCATCGGAGTGCGGATTTCGTGGCTCATGTTCGCGAGGAACGAAGACTTCGCCGCGCTCGCGGCATCGGCCTGCTCCTTCGCATTGCGCAGATGGAACTCCAGTTCGTACTGGTCGGTGACGTCGTAGTTCACGCCGGTCATCACGACGGGCGTGCCATTCGCGTTGCGCTGCGTGCGCAGCCCGCTCTGGATGCGCCGCGTCGTCCCGTCTGGCAGGACGATCCGGAACGGCTGCAAGGTCTCGATCTCTCCTGCGGCGGCCGCGCGCAGGTTCGCCATGATCGCGTCGTGATCCTCGGGATGTATGCGCAGGCGCCAGTGCTCGAAGTGCAGCCCGTTATCGAGCATCTCCGGCGGATATTGATAAATCTCGAACATGCGCGCGTTCCAGTGCAGCTTGTCCGTCACCAGATCCCACGACCAGATGCCCAGTTCGGCAATGTCGGCAGCCAGAAGCAACTGGTCGCGCGCGTGCGCCAGTTCGCTGCGTTCCTTCCGCTGCCTGGAGATATCCGTAATTACAGATACAAAATGCAAAGCGCCATCGAGACGCATCGCGCCCGTCGATACATGCGCAGGAAACGACGTGCCGTCCTTGCGCTGTCCGGCGAGTTCGCAGTCGGCCGTCGCGACGCCGCTTTCCCCCTTGAATTGCATTATGTATTCGTTATACAAATCCAGATGGGGCGGCGGCACCAGCATCCGGATGTTTTGCCCGATGACTTCGCTCGCCTTATAGCCGAATACCTTTTCGCCGGCCGAATTGAAGGAGCGGACTGCGCCGCGCTCGTCCACGGTGATGATCGGGCTGATCGCGGTGTCGAGGACGGTTTGAGTCGTCGCGAGGCTGCGAGCGAGCGCCTGCTCGATGTGGGTGCGCGCCGTGACCTGACGCACGAGCCGTGCGCCGAACATCGCGATGACGAGCGCGAGCACGGTCGTGACGGAGGCGTGCCAGAGCGTATCGCGCCACCACGGGCCGAGGATTTCATCTTCCGAAAGTGCTGCGGCGACGAAGAGCGGATAGTCCTGCAATTCCCGCAGGCTGTTCAGACGCGTGACGTGATCCTGCGACGATTTGGTCGTGAACACGCCCGAGCGGCCGTCCAGATGCGAGCGATAAAGGGCGGTGTCGCTCACGTTCTTGCCGACGAAACGATCCTCGAAAGGGCGGCGCACGATCATCGTGCCCGAGTTCAGCACGAGAACCGCCGCGCCCGACTGGCCGAGATCGAGGCTGTCGTAGAAGCGCGAAAAGAAATCGATGTCGATGGTCGCGAGCGCGACGCCCGCGAAGCTGCCGTCGGGCGCGTCGATGCGGCGTGATACCGGCACGATCCACTTTCCCGTCGAACGGCTCTTGACCGGCGGCCCGATGTGCGAGCCCTGATCGGTATGCGTGCGGTGATATTCGAAGTACTCGCGGTCCGAGTTATTGAATCGCGAGTCGAGCTTCGCCTGCGAATTGACGATCCACGCGCCGTCCTTGTCGAAGATGAAGAGCCCGTTCAATTGCGGCAACTGCTGCACGCGTGACACGAGCGAGCGGTGCAGGCGCGCGAGGTCGGCCGGCGACGTGCCGTCCTCCTCGACGCGCTCCACCATGCCGATGAGCGTCGTATCGGCTTCCTTGAACGCGTCGTTCGCGTGCTGCGCCATCGCGCGCGCGAGGTTGGACGTCGCCGTCGTCATCTCGTCGATCTGCGCGCGGCGTGCGGCGACGCTGCGCCAGAGATCGGTGCCGATGAGGAGCACGCAGACGACGCCGATGAACACCGTCATCCTGAAAGTGAGCGAGTGGCGACTGTGCAAGCCGTTTGCCTCCGAATGAGCGATTGCGGGACGCAAAGATCGAACGCTGCCGTATCTTATCGCGCCATCCGAAGCGGGCCGGTCTACGGGCAGGCGCGCCGGGCGAAGCGACTTTCGCGGCAATCAGCCGTATTAACGGCGCGGCGGCGCGAAAGCTTGATCCCATGCGAAGGGAATATTCTCGCGGCCTTTTCCGTATCTCACGCAAGGAGTCGCTTCCGACGAGGTCCGGCGACGTGTTCGACGTCCGCCGTCTTTCCGAAGACGAAGCGTTGGCTCGCGCCCGACACTCGCGTCGGCCTGCGCGCGGCTGATTTCGCCCCGAGCCTTGACTGGCAAGGCATCGGCGAAACTGGCACGGTCGCTGCATTGCATCGACACCCGCCGCCTCAGCGACTCTCCGATTCATCCGTCTTGCACGTTCGCTCAGCCGGCATTTCATGGAAGGTCTCGTTGGTGCAAGTGGAGCGAATCATGTTGGGATACCTAATCAATGTCGGAAAGGACTTCATGCTGCCGCATCTGATCTGCTGGACCGGGATGCTGCTGGAACGTGCGGAGCATAGCCGCCGCGACGCCTATCTCGGATCGTGCGCGGATATCGGCGAGCTCGAACGCCGTATGCGCGCGTGCGACGGCGACGCCTGATCACTCACGAAAGCGAGAACGAACGATGATGGATTCGAACGACGAACACACCGCCGCAGCGGTCATCGCGCTGCACTGCTCGGGCGCGGGCGCGAATCAATGGCGCCAGCTCGGCGAAACGCTCGACGCACTCAACGCGGATCACGCGCGCTACACGTTGATGGCGCCGGAGCACTATGGTTGCGACAGCGTCGGACCGTGGAGCGGCGAGCGCGCCTTCACGCTCGCGGACGAAGCAGCCCGCACGATCGACATCATCGATCGTCAGCGCGGCAAGGTGCATCTCGTCGGACATTCGTATGGCGGCGGCGTCGCGTTGCGCGCCGCGCTGGAACGGCCGCACGGCGTCGCGAGCATCACGCTTTACGAGCCGTCGGCGTTTCATCTGCTGAAGAGCATGGGCGCGCGCGGTGCGACTGAATTCGCCGAGATTCTCGCGATCGCGGCGCGCACGGCGGAGGGCGTCGTCGCCGGCGATCTGCGCGGCGCGGCGCGTTCCTTCGTCGATTATTGGGGCGGACATGGCGCATGGTCGGCGTTGCGGCCGTCCGTACAGGCGATGCTCACGCGCTGGGTGCCGAAAGCGCCGCTCGATTTTCGCGCGCTGATTCACGAGCCGACGCCGGCGAGCGCGTATGCGAAGCTGCGCATTCCCACGCTCGTCATGCGCGGCGAGCACGCGCCCGCGCCGACGCGCCTGATCGCGGAAACCTTGCCCGATCTGATGCCGGCGGCGAAGCTGATCGTCGTGCCGGATGCGGGACACATGGGGCCGCTCACGCATGCCTGTGCGGTGAACGCGGCGATCGCGGATCACATCGCGATGGCGACGTGCGCGCCGCTGGCCTAGCTAGCCGAGCAGACCGTCGCGCGACGACGCGCTTTCTCCCTGACGCTCGATGAGCCGCGCGCGGAACCAAAACGTCCACGCGAGCAATCCGCCGTAGATCACGTAGCTCACGACCGGCGAGACGACCAGATAACGCTCGACCGGCCACGTCCACGCGAACCAGAAGCGCAGCACGGTCTCGAGCGAGAGCCCGACGCCCCACACGAGCGTCATCAGCCGCAACGACATGCGCAGCGAAGCGCTCTCGCTCCAGTACGCCTCGAAGCGTTTCGCGCCGTCTTCCTGCTCGCGCGTGACGGTCGCGCGGGCGAGATAGAAGACGAGCGGGCGCTCGAAAAACAGCGAGATCAGAAAAACGATGCCCGTTGCGCCCGCCGCGAGCGATTCGCGCACGAGCAGGATGCGCGGGCTGCCGCCCATCGCGAGCATGACGATCGATAGCGCGATGCCGAACAGCACGAGCGCGGAAAGCGCATCCACGCGGCGCGAGCGCGCGAATTCGGCGACGCTCCACATGAGCGGCGGCGCGGCCGATGCATACAGCGCGCCGACATCGCCCCAGTAAGGCAGCGCGAGCCGGTACGCAAGCCACGGAAGCAGCAGGTTAGCGACGAGTTCGAGCACGAGACCGGGTTTGATCTTTTTCATGGACTCAGGAATGTGCGCTTTGAATGGCAATGCCTGAGCCAAGTATAAGAGATCGACAATGCGCGGCCGTGCGAACGCGCGCTCCGGTTCGCTGGGAAGGGCTCGGGCCGCTCCCGATCCAACGAGCGGCCCACGCGCACATGGCGCCTACTTTCTCGGGGGCGCGCCCGCGGCGGCGGGCGTTCCGGGCACGGCGCCGTTTGCCGTATTGCCCGCGTTGGGGTTGTAGTTCGAGTTCGCGTTGTAGTTCGGCGTCGTCGTATTCGCGTTCGGCGTGTTCGGCGTCGCCGGCTTCAGGGGCTTCGGCTGCAGTGTCTGGTTGATTACGCCCATCTGGCCCATCTTCTTCGCGGCTTGGCTGTCCGCGCTGGCCGCCGTGGCGAAGCACAAGCCAGCAGCGCCGGCGATCAACGCAATGTGCAGGGCGCGTCCCTGCGCGCGATTGCGGCTTTTCTTCATGTCGGCCTCCTTGGCTCACGCCGGCCGCGCGGATGCCCGGCCGGCGACATCATTCTGTGCAAGGACGATACCCGGGCGAAAGAGGGTTTTGCCTAGGTGCTTGCAAATGCAATCCGCGGCGGTCTGACACAGCATCGCTTGATATTTGTCTAAGAAAAGGCCCTCTCCGGTCGGTAATATGTACTTCGAATTGCTAATTGTTTATCAACCGGAGGATCAAGCATGTTTCCCGAATATCGCGATCTCATCTCGCGCCTGAAGACCGAAGACGGCCACTTCTCGCGGCTCTTCGAGCGCCACAACGAACTCGATCATCAGATCCACAACATGGAGACCGGTGTCACGCCTGCGGATGGCTTCGCCATCGAATCGCTGAAAAAAGAAAAGCTGCTGCTGAAGGACAAGCTCTACACGGTCTTGCGAAAGGCGCACGAAGCCGCCTGAAGACAAAACGACGTGAGAGACAGAGACTCCGAGCAACAACATCGAGGAAGGAATGAAGTTGATATCGCCAGGTAACACTGCCGAATCGAGCGACGGCGGCGTCGCGGCGCGAACGAAGCCGCCGTCCATCGAACAGGAAGAAACGGGCCGCGCTGTCGAAGCGGCGCATGACCTGCTGACGAGCAGCCTGGACGACATACTGAAGCGCTTCGACGCACGAGACGGCGCACAAGCTGAATCGCTGGTCGATACCGTCCGAACGTTGATCGGCGGTATGTCGCCGGATGAAGTATCGGCGTTGCGCGCCCATCTTTTCGATGGCGACGCGATGCTGCGGGCCGCCAACGGCACGCCTGATCCCGACGACGAACTGTCGCCGTCGTGGCGCAATGGCGGCTATCCGTATCGGAACCTGATGTCGCGGCGCGCGTATGAGAAGCAGAAGTATCGCCTTCAGGTGGAGCTGCTGAAGTTGCAGGCGTGGGTGCGCGACACGGGTCAGCGCGTCGTCATCCTCTTCGAAGGGCGCGACGCGGCGGGCAAGGGTGGCACCATCAAGCGCTTCATGGAGCATCTGAATCCGCGCGGCGCGCGCGTCGTCGCACTGGAAAAGCCGTCCGAGCGCGAGCGCGGTCAATGGTATTTCCAGCGCTATGTCGAACACTTGCCGACGGCGGGCGAAATCGTGCTCTTCGACCGCTCGTGGTACAACCGCGCGGGCGTCGAGCGCGTGATGGGCTTCTGCTCGCCGCGCGAATACGAAGACTTCATGCAGCAGGTGCCCGCGTTCGAACGGCATCTTTCGCAGAGCGGCACGCACGTCATCAAGCTGTGGTTCTCCGTGAGCCGCGCCGAGCAGCGCCGACGCTTCAAG
This sequence comes from Caballeronia sp. AZ7_KS35, assembly GCF_023631045.1. NCBI lineage: Bacteria > Pseudomonadati > Pseudomonadota > Betaproteobacteria > Burkholderiales > Burkholderiaceae > Caballeronia > Caballeronia sp. AZ7_KS35. The sequence goes on from NZ_JALQDV010000042.1 coordinate 333,924, forward strand.
GAGCGCGAGATTCATCCGCTGAAGCAATGGAAGCTGAGTCCGGTCGATCTCGCGTCGCTCGACAAGTGGGATGCGTACACCGACGCCAAGGAAGCCATGTTCGCGCATACCGATAGCGCGGACACGCCCTGGACCGTCGTACGCTCCGATTGCAAGAAGCGCGCGCGCCTCAACGCGATGCGCTATGTGCTGCACAAGCTGCCCTACGCGAATCGCGATCTCAAAGCGATCGGCGCGGTCGATCCGTTTATCGTCGGGCGTCCGTTCTAGCTTGCGGTTGCGCCGTCCATCAACGTTTCGGCGAGCAAACGCGCGTGCGGCGTGAGCGCGCGGAAGTCGCGGGCACACAGATGCAGACGGCGTGTCGCCCACGGCTCCGATAGCGGCACGACCGCGAGCGTCGGCCGCTCCAGCATCCGCGCCGATGCCTCGGACAGAATCGCGAGTCCGATGCCCGATTCGACGAGCATCCCGACGTTGTCGATACTGCGCATGCGGATTCGGTAGCCGATCTGCCGGCCAAGTCGCGAGGCGCGCTCCGCAAGATGCAATTCGAGCGCGGCATCCGACAGCCCGACGAATGCCTCGCCGACGATTTCCGCGAACGCCACCTCGCTTTCTCCCGCAATCCGATGCGCGCGATTCGCCACGACCACGAGTCGATCCTTCGCGAGCAGATGCGTCTCCAATTGTCCAAGATCTGTCGTGTCCGAGACGACGCCGAGATCCGCGCGCCTCTCCGCGAGCGCCTGCACGATCTCCACACTCGGGCGTTCGTCGAGATCGATCGAAAGATCGGGATAGGCGACGAGAAAACGCGAGAGTCTCGGCGGCAGGAAGGCGGCCAGCGCCGCCGTGTTGGACATCAGCCGGATGCGGCCTTTGAGGCCGGTTGCGAACGAGCGCAGCTCGCCGCGCATCTGCTCGACCTGGCCGAGAATCGCGCGCGCGTGGCGCACGAAGGCATCGCCGGCGGCGGTCGCCTGCACGCCGCGGCGGTTGCGCTCGAGCAGCGGCGCGCCAAGCGCGGCCTCCATGCCCGCGATGCGCTCGCTCGCCGAGGCCAGCGCGAGGTGCATCGCCTGAGCGCCCGCCGTGATGCTGCCGCGCTCGACCACGGTCAGGAAAAGCCGCATGTCGGTCAGATCGAAACGCATCGCGCTTCCTTCGGATTGGCCGAAGCCTCGCATTGGAAATGCCAGATTGTAAGGGGACGGCCGCGTCGCTAGCATCTGTCGCATGGAACCCTTCATTGTCGTTATCGGCGCCGGTTTTCTTGCGGGCGCGATGAATGCGCTGGCCGGCGGCGGCTCGTTCGTGAGCCTCCCCGCGATGATCGCCGCCGGCTTGCCACCGGTTCAGGCGAACGCTTCGAGCACCGTCGCGCTGTTTCCGGGCGGTGTCGTGAGCGCGTGGGCCTATCGCGACGGGCTCGGTCCGGTCGGCTCGGTGTCGATCCGCAAGATGCTCGTGACGACGCTCGCCGGCGGGCTCGTCGGCGCAGTCTTGTTGCTGTCCACGTCGTCGCGGACGTTTTCGTTCGTGCTGCCGTGGCTGCTTCTGTGCGCGAGCTTCACGCTTGCGTTCGGCCGCAAGTTGGGGGAGATGTTGCGGCGGCGCTGGCATATCGGCGCGGCGGCGGTGCTGTCGATCCAGTTCGCGCTCGGCGTGTATGGCGGGTATTTCGGCGGCGCGGTCGGCATCATGATGATGGCCGTCTGGGGCCTGCTCGATTCGCGCGACCTGAAGAGCCTTAATGCGCCGCGCACGTTGCTCGTGAGCGCGGCCAACTCGGTGGCCGTGCTGACGTTCGCGGCGGCGCAGGCAGTGCGCTGGCCGGAGACGATCGCGATGCTAATCGCGGCGATCGCCGGCGGGTATGGCGGCGCGCAGATCGGCCGGCGCGCGCCGCCGCAGTGGGTTCGCGCGGGCACCTTGATCGTCAGCGCCGGTATCACGATTGCATTTTTCGTAAAGACCTACGGGCCGATGCTCTCGCATCGATGATCGAGTGCGTCGACGTTCAGGGAGACAGACATGATTCCCGCCTTGCTTGAGACCATCGGGGCGCTATCGCTGCTCGCAAGCATCGCGGCGAAGGTCATCCTGCTGCACGGATCGCGCGAGGAAGACGAGCCCGAAACGCCGAAATCCGCATCGATCAGGCGCGCGCGAATCGGATGTTTTCGCTCGAGAATCCGCGACGAAACACATCGCGCCCGTATGCCGCTCAGTGCGCGTTGCGTTCGATTGGCGGCAGGCCGAGCGGCTTTCTCGCGGACTCGTAGGCACGGATGAAGCGCGGATCGTCGTCGAGTTCGCGCGCCATCCACTTGGACAGATCCGCGCCGCAAGCCGGGTCGGCGATGTCGCGGAAGCACGGCGAATTCGCCGGCATCATGCTGGCGGCCCAGTAGAAGCCGAAGAGCGCCTGCTTTTCCGCTGGGTCCATGGCGATGGCCTGGGGATCGGCGCCCGAAAACCAGCGATCGAGCCTGGCAGACAAGGACGCTTCGGTTTCGCGGCTATCGTAGGAAAACACGTAACCGCCGCCCGCCTGGGCGGTGCGAAAGTCGTTCATCACAACCTCCGAGACGAAACGCGCGGCATTTTGATTCGCCGCGAACGATTGCGCGCGCGCATCGCAAGTCAGGAACCAAACGAAGACGAGCAATGCCTTTGTTTTGTGCCGAACCAGCGGACGGCATTTTTTCCGATTGCTTGCCGAGTTCACGTGAATCAGAGGAAAGAATTTCGCATCACCGTCAATGAGAACGGCGCTGCAAATACAGTATTTATTCTACTGATTTATTCAAAGGACATGCGCGCCGAGGTCAGTTTGCGCTGGCGCGAAAATCCCGACCATCCGGTAGATAAATAATCTCCGCGTGCACCAATGCAAAAACGGCCCATACGGGCCGTTTCGTGCCTGAGGCGCCAGCGTTGAAACTTACAGCGGCTGGATCGTCGAAGCTTGCTTGCCCTTCGGGCCTTGCTTGACTTCGAAGCTCACCTTTTGATTCTCCTGGAGAGACTTGAAACCCTTGGACTGGATTTCGGAGAAATGTGCAAACAAGTCTTCACCGCCGTCGTCCGGCGTGATGAAGCCAAAACCCTTTGCATCGTTGAACCACTTCACAGTACCTGTTGCCATTTTTCCAAACCCTATTGAGACGAATTACGTTGAAGATGCGCTTCGAATTTCGAGCGGCATAGAGTTTTACCATGCCACAAGTCGGAGTTCAAATAAGCGTTTCTGCTAAGAGACATGACATACACGCGTCATACTCCGCGCTCAGGCGCCGGTCGCGCTGATTTTTTTTGTCGGACATAATGCGCGCGTCCGTTCGATTATCCTCGCCTTCACGGTCACGCAAACGACAAAGGCAAGCTCATATGGCACATACGCTTTCCAGCGGCGCACCGCGCGCCGCGTCCGCTTCCGCACGGCTCGACGCGCCCGGGATCGCCGAAGCGCGCCGGCAGCTTGCAGCCTGCTTCCGGCTGGCGGCGCTGAACGGGTTCGAAGAGGGCGTCTGCAATCATTTTTCCGCGATGGTTCCAGGGCACGACGATCTGTTCTTCGTGAACCCCTACGGCTATGCGTTCGGCGAGATCACGGCGTCGCGTCTGCTGATCTGCGATTTAGACGGCAATGTAATCGACGGCGAAGGCGAGCCCGAAGCGACCGCATTTTACATTCACGCACGCGTGCACAAGCTGATGCCGCGCGTGAAGGCGGCTTTTCATACGCATATGCCGAACGCGACCGCACTGTGCCTGCTCGACGGCCCGCCGCTTCTGTGGCTCGGGCAGACGTCGCTGAAGTTCTACGGCCGCACGGCGGTCGACGAGGACTACAACGGTCTCGCACTCGACAACGCGGAAGGCGATCGCATCGCGCGCACGATGGGCGACGCCGATATCCTGTTCCTCAAGAATCACGGCGTGATGGTTGCAGGCGCAACTATCGCGGAGGCTTGGGACGATCTCTACTATCTGGAGCGCGCGGCCGAAGTGCAATTGCGCGCGATGAGCGCGAACCGGCCGCTCAAGCCGGTGCCGCACGAGATCGCGCAGCGCACGTACGAACAGATGCGCGCGGGCGATGCCGAAAGCGCGCGGGCGCATCTCGCGAGTGGCATGCGCCAGTTGCGCGCGCGAGGCATCGATTTCGAGGCGTGATGACTCCTTCGCGTCGAAGCGCCTGAACCAGCCGCGTTTGCCCATGTCGGTCTGCTGCAGGAATCGCGGCCTGGCCCTGCAAATGAGTGTTTTTGCGAGCCGGTGTGCCTTACATCGAGATGTCGTGCAGGTCTTTCACGATGGGCGGCCCGATCGTGAAGTCTGAGAAATGGACCGTGAGACCGCCGCGCTCGGGCGTGCAACACATCGGGCCGACGAGCCATCGTGCGTTCGCGCCGCTCGATGAGAAAGGCGCGAGACGCATGAGCGTTCAGTTGCGTTCATCGGCGCTGCATTGCACTTTCAGCACGCCTTGCGCGATCGTCACGCGAAGCCGGAAGCGGTTTGCGCCGGCACGCGAGCCGAGCGACCAGTCCGAGAGGTCGTTCGTGAGTACGGTGCTGAACGTGAGCGCGCCGTCGTTGTATTCGGCGCCGGCCTTGATCCAGCGCTCGGGGCTTTCGCGGATCATCAGGCCCGCCTGATCGTATAGCGCGGAGAAATCGCCAGCGACGGCGACTTCCGCCGTAAAGTCGCCTTCCACGCTCGCCGCGAAAACATGGCCGTTGTCGCGCACGAAGCCGTAATGCGTCTTGCGCCAGAAGTCGGTGTTCGTGTCGGTGGTGACGATGAGCGTGTCGTTGTCGACGCGCCATTGCGCGGGCTCGTTGATCCATCGGCATTGCTCGAACATGGCGTCTGGCGTCGCGTGAAGATGGCAGCGCAAGTATTTCACGGCGCGCAAGCCGTCATGCTGCCGCGCGTGACACAGTGCAGGGCAACGAACGGTCGTAGGAAAACGGTTTTCTGTGTCGACTGCATTAACATACGAACACTTACCGTCACGCTTTGAATCGAGAGAACGATGGTCAAGCTGATGATGATTCTGCTGGGCGTCGACTATTTGCGCAATCGTTGGCGCAGCCTGACGGTCACGGGCTGGTTGCTTCTGGCCGTCGGCATCGGCGTCTTCATCGATGCCCTCGACGGCGCGCTCGGCTTTCCGGTCGCGTTCGTCGGCTGGCTGCTGCTGATCGAGGGCGCGCTGACATTGTCCGTCGCGTGGGCGGGCGTCGGCGGACAGCGCAGACTGCGCTATGCGAAGGGCATTGCATTCGTTCTTACTGCCGCGTTGATCTTCGAAGGCGATCATCACGGTCACTTCGTTCTTTCGATCCTGATCGGGCTCGCGTTTATCTTCGACGGCCTGTTGCAGGCGACATCGGCGCTTGTCGTACGTTACCGGCGCTATCGTGTCGCACTCGGCTTCGCCATCTTCGAGATCGTCCTCGGCATCTTCATGATTCAACCGTATCCGACGCATTACAAAGGCACGGTGCCGTATTGCATCGGTGCGTTCTTTATCTTCGCGGGCTGGAATCTGATCATGATCGGCATGCGCGTGCGCAAGCTGACGAGCAATCCGGCCGTATGGGGCGATGCAAGCGCGGAAGCGGCGAGCGTTGCGGACAAGGCGCCCGATAACGAAGCGCGCGTCTTGCAAGCCAGCGAATGGGACGGCCCACCCGCCGATAACGAACCGGCGCTCACCGTGCATGTGTGGACGCCGGTCGGATCGTCGAAGGCCGAAACGCAATGGCACCCGATCGTCGATCGTTATATCGCCGCGGTGGATCGCAATGGCGTGATCTCGACGGGACACGCGGCGCTCGAATCGCCGGAAGGCATCTATGTGAGTCTCTATCCCGCGGTTGAAATCGACCGCTCGCCCGATGACTTCGCGCGCCTGCTGCGTGCCACGCGCGAGAACGATGTGCCCGGCGTGTTCCAGCCGAGTTATGCGATCGAATCGAAGGCATGGTGTCCATCGACCGTGCGCGTGCGTATCCGCAATTACGACCCGGCGCGGCTCGATAGTTTCTGGCGCAACTATCGCGCGGATACGACTTATAACCTCACGCACCGCAACTGTTCGAGCAGCGTGTCGCGCGCACTCGACGCCGCGCTCGAAGGGGCGGCAGGGCGCCTTTACGGTTCGCGCGCGGGTTGGGGCGCGCTCGTCAGGATGATCGTGACGCCGGAACTGTGGGTCGCGGCGCAGATACGCAAGCGCGCGGTGACGATGGCCTGGACGCCCGGCCTCACGCTCGACTATGCGCGCGCGCTCAGCATGGTTGCCGATCCGCGTCCCTATGGCTGGCTAAAGGTCGCGCGCATGGCGCTTACGAAGATGCGCAAGTCGCGGCGTGCATGGCGCGAGGAAGGTGCGCTTGCGCAGAACGGCGGATCGAATGCCGATCCGCCCGCACGCGTTTGATGCGCTGCGCCGCTACGCTATAGATCGAGGTCTTCGGCTTCCTTGCGTGCGCGGCGTTCCTCGTTCGCGCGCCGTGCGCGCAAGCGCTGACGCGATAGCTGAGCGATCACTTCGCCCGTCGACGCGCCCGGCGGAATCTCATTGCGAATGACCTTCGGTACCATCGGCAATCCCATGCGTTGTCGACGCAGCGCGCGGGCGATGGCGGTGCGGCATTCCTGACCGTGACAGTCCCATTCGTCACGGATTCGCTCGCAGTAGGGACATTTTTCCATCCCTCAAGTCTACCGCGAAACAGTGGCGGCTTCGTGCGTCACACATCCCATACGCCGCTCGCCGTGGCTCGCGTGGCGTAGTCCTCGAACGAGCAGGCTTCGCGATGCAACGCGGCGCGCACGCCATCGGCGGGCTTGTCGTTGGGGCCATCCAGCACGGTCGTTAAGAGATAGAGAATCAGGTCGGTCTCGGGCTTCGGCACGCCAGCCGCGAGCAGAGCGTCGCGAAATGCATGGGGCGGCACGGGCACGAGCCGCATGTCACGTCTCGTCGCTTTCGCGATGCATGCGAGCGCTTCGGCGAAAGTGATCGCGCGAGGTCCGGTGAGTTCGTAACGCCGCTTTTCGTGGCCTGGCTGCGTGAGTGCGGCGACGGCTGCATCGGCGATATCTTCCGCATCGACGAAAGGCTCTTTGATATCGGCGACGGGCAGCGCGAGCGTGCCCTCACGGATCGGATCCAGCAGAAAGCTCTCGCTGAAGTTCTGCATGAACCAGCTGCAACGCAGGATGGTCCAGCTCGCCCCGGAGCGTTGCAGCGCTTCTTCCGCCGCCTGCGCTTCTTCTTCGCCACGTCCCGACAACAGCACGATGCGTTCGGCGCCGCTCGACAACGACGCGTCGAAGAATACATCGAGATCGCGGAGAGCCGCGCGTGCGGCGCATTGCTGGCGTCGGCGATCCGGCGCGTGATGCCGCGTGCGGACAGCAAGCGCGTCAATGCGCTCGCGTTCCTGATCTGGCAGCCAGGCGAAGAAACAATGCGCCTTGCCGTCGCGCACAAGCGCGGCGAGGGCGCATTGCTCGTCGATGCCTATAAGCGAATGAGCTTGCGCGCCATCGAAGAGGCGTGAAAGGGGGGCCGCGTCATCCGCTCAACTGATTGGACGTGCTCGGCCGCCGCGCCCGCTGATGATGATCGAGGCTGCGGCGCAACACCTTTTTCACGAGGCCCTTGAGGAAGTGGATCGAGCGGTCCGCGCGTACGTTCAGATCGAACGGCTTCAGTTCGACAACCTGACGCTTGCCGCCTTCGGTGAGTTTCTCGCGCATCTTCCGATGATCGACGGCCATGGCCGTGAGCGTCTCGGACGCCTGCTTGAACGAAGCGCGATCGACGCGCGCGCAAACGTGGCACGCACGCTGAAAGAGCTTGTCGAAGACGGTGAGCCAGAAATCGTCCATGTCACTGCCGTCGCAACGTGCGAGCGCTTCCTGCCCTGTGAGGCGCAGATTGTGCATGTCGCGCAGCTTGGCTGTCTGCGTGATGCTGCCGAAGCGCCGCCGATAGCCGATCAGCGGCGCGGGAATCCGATAGATGCTTTTTGCGCGCAGATAAGTCGAGGGCACGAGGGCCATGTCTTCGTAGTTTCGTCCTTCGGGAAAGGGCGCTGCGTCGAACAGGTCGGTGCGATAGACGCGCGCCCACGCAAAGGTATGGAATCGATCGGCAAACTGCTGCAGCGCCGCGCGATCCATCGGATGACCGCCGCTCGTCGCATGGTCGACGAGTTCGATGTTATCGAGCTCGCGGTCGTCGTCATCGATGATCTTGACGTTGTACTCCACCACATCCCACTTGCGCTCGGCGAGCACCGGGATCATCGCTTCGGTGAAGCCCTTCAGATAGATATCGTCGCCGTCCAGGAAGCCGACATAAGGCGTTCGCACCGCCGCGAGGCCGGTATTGCGCGCGGCGCTCAGGCCGCGATTTTCCTGGTGTATCAATTCGATGTGCACGCCGCGATCGCGCTCCACGACCGAGCGCGCTGCCGCATAGGTCTCATCGCGAGAACCGTCATCGACCACGATGATCTTCATCGCGTCGATATGAGGTTGGGACAGGAGGGATTCGAGCGCTTCCTCGATGTATCCCTCGATGTTATAAGCCGCCACGACGATGCTGAGCAGCGGACTGGTGTCTCGCAAGGAGTCACTCTCAAACGGCATGGATGACGCTCTCCGTCGATTGATTGGGCTCTGTCTCTCCGCACGCACCATGCGAAGAGCCGTTGTCGATGTCCCGCCGTGCCGCCGCGCGCAAACGCGCATCACCTTGTGATTGATTGCGGCACGACCGGACATGCAGCTGGTCTGATGGATGAGGCTGGCTCGATCACCGTACAAGACGGGAAGCTCTGGCAGCGCATTATTGTTGGAGCATGTCACGTCATATGGCGGGCCCCGGACACCCCGGCCTGACGTGCATGTCGATGGAACAATCGTTAATAGAGCCGTTTTTGCCGGGCGGGTTCCCCGAGCGACTGCATGCTAGTCCTTCAAAGCAACGAAGCGATGACACTCGCCTCTTTCAGCGTGCAGGCAAATGCAGTCCACCGGGACATACTAGTGGAAAAACGGCCGCGTGAAGCTGGGATTTCATCGCCGCCGCCTCATATCGGCGACGCAGGATGGCTCGCAAACGTTATCGTCCTGAGTCGATGGTCGCCGTTCGGTGCGCTCGGCCACATGCCCGAGCATCTTCAGCATTCAGTCGTGACAAACGGTTTCTGCGTGCAAGCGACTGTAGCAATGCACTGCATATTTTTCTCATCACTTTCGCATCGTGAGGTCGAAGAAGAAAAAAATACGCATTCGGTTGAATCGGCACGCTGTCAAGCTCAGACGTTCTCCGGCGTATAAAGCTGCGCCGGCAGCGGATACTGGCTGGCCTGTGCTGCTTCGCCCGGCAGCGCTTGCAACGCGCGCAGCATTGCCTGAATGGCCGTCTCGGCGATGCGCTGAAGCGGCGTGTCGATCACGAGATCGATGACGCCTTCGACGAGCGCCTCGTACCGGTCGGGCATCAGGTCGCTGCACACGGTGACGATGCGTCGTCCCGCGGCCTCTTCGCGCAGCGCGCGTATCACGCCGCCCACGCCGCCGCCGGGGATATAGAGGCCGGCGAGATCGGCATGACGGGCGAGCATCGCGAGCGTCGCTTCGTAAGCGAGTTGCTTGTCTTCGAGATTGATCTGCGTATCGAGCACGCGCAATCCGGGCGCATGTTCGCGCAAGTACGAGCGAAAGCTGATCTCGCAGCTTTCCTGACCGAGATAACGCGGCGTGCCGACGAACACGCCAACAGTGCCTTCGTCGCGACGCGTGAGGCGGCTCACGGCCCACGCGGCCGTGCGTCCGCTCTTGCGCGGATCGACGCCGATATAACCCGCGCGTAAGGGCGCACTCAGATCCGATAGCAACGTGACCGTCGGCTTGCCCTGCCCGTGAAGCGTTTCGATTGCGGCGGTCACATGCGGATGGTCCACTGCGACCACGCCGAGCGCATCCACCTGCTCGCCGAGCGTAAGCAGCGTGCGTGCGATGGAAGCCGGATCGAGTTCATCCATGTACTCGATGACGGCGTTGCAATGCTCCGGTTCGTGGCGCGCGGCGGCATCCGTCAGAATGCGCGCGAACGTCTGATAGAAGGGATCCGCACGTTTCTGCAGACAGAAGCCGAGGGCATAGCGTTCATGGCGCTCGCCGCGTTGCGCGCGCAGACGTTCGCGCATCAAGCCTGCGCCGTGATAGCCGATGCGCTCGGCGGCCTCGATCACGCGCAATGCAGTGCCTTCGCGCACGCTGAGACGTCCGTTGAAGACGCGATCCACTGTTGCCGGACTGACGCCGGCAGCCTCGGCCACGGATTGAAGCGTGGGACGCTTGCTCATCTTTGATGTAATTGATGGGTTTTCAATTCGCGCGATGATGCCTAAAGATAGCAAATGCGCGTGAAGATTGCGCGGGCGATGCATCCGCTTTTATCATCGAATCAGCAATGACGAATGATGCAAATCCAATCATCGCTTGAGGTGACATGATGGATTCCGAGCAGGCGCAAGGTGCGGGCGCGCGGGACGGCTATCGCGATTACCGGCTCATCGACGGCGCAGGCGAGCGTGCGAAAGCGTCGGGCCTGGTCAATGCGGACTGGTACAAGTGCGCGGTGCCGCGGCCGGTCATGAAGAGCCTGATGCAGCGTGGCGATGCACGCGCCATCGGCGACACCTTGCTCTGGTATGCGTCGATCATCGCGAGCGGCGTGCTGGCGTGGTTCGCATGGCAAGCGCATTCGCTCTGGGCGATTCCCGCATTTCTTCTTTACGGCACGCTCTATTGCAGCCCCGCCGATTCGCGCTGGCACGAAAGCGGTCACGGCACCGCATTCAAGACGTCGTGGATGAACAAGGCGCTCTATCAGTTCGCGTCGTTTCAGGTGTTTCGCCGGCCGACGATCTGGCGCTGGAGTCACGCGCGTCATCACACGGATACGCTGGTCGTCGGAAGGGATCGCGAGATTGCCGTGCCGCTGCCGACGGACTGGCTGAGTCTCGCATTGAACGTCTTTGCGCTGAAGCACGCAGCGGGCGAAGTGCCGAAGATCGTTTCATCCGCGTTCGGCAATATCGGAGACGAAGAAAAGACCTACGTGCCGGAATCGGAATGGCCGAAAGTCATTCTTGAAGCGCGCGTGACGCTCGCGATCTATGCGGCGGTGATTGGCGCATGCTTCGTGTCTCATTCGATCCTTCCCCTGCTTTATATCGGCTTGCCGAGTCTGTACGGCGCGTGGCTCTATCTCTTCTTCGGCCTCACGCAGCATGCGGGCATGCCTGAGAACGTGCTCGATCATCGCAAGAACTGCCGCACGGTGATGATGAATCCCGTGTTCCGCTTTCTGTATCTGAACATGAACTATCACGTCGAACATCACATGTTCCCGATGGTGCCTTATTACGCGCTGCCGCGCCTGCACGAAGCGGTGAAGCATGACATGCCGCCGCCTTACACGAGCACGATCGCGGCATATGCAGAGATCATTCCGGCGCTCGTGCGGCAAACGCGCGATCCGTCGTATCACGTCGAAAGACCGATGCCCGCCGCGACGCAGGCATGACCAAGGAGGCCGTTCCGATGACGCAATGGATCGATGCAGCTGCGATGGACGATATCGAAGACGAAGACGTGATGCGTTTCGATCACGATGGCCGCACCTTCGCGATCTATCGTGTGAACGATGCCGTCTATGCCAGCGATGGCCTATGCACGCACGAGCACGTTCATCTGAGTGACGGATTCGTGATGGACCACGTCATCGAATGTCCGAAGCACAACGGACGCTTCGACATTCGCGACGGCCGGCCGCTGTGCGCGCCTGTTTGCGAAAAGCTGCGGACGTATCCCGCGAAAGTCGAGGATGGCCGCATCTTCATCGAGGTCTGATGCCCCGTCGACGATCGACGTCGGTATGTGGCGCGCACGACGACGCGACGTCCGCTTGAACCGCTATGAATGCGCGAAGGCTTAAACGCGGAACATGCTGACGACGCGCGCAAGCCGCTCGGCCTGATCGCGCAGTTCGGCGGTGGAATGCTCCGCTTCACCGACGAGCGCGGCGTTCTGTTGCGTCGCTTCGCCGATCAGCATGACCGCGCTGTTCACCTGCTCGATGCCGCTTGCCTGCTCGCGTGACGCAACGCCGATTTCATCGACGATGGCATTCACGCGCGAGACTTGCTCGACGATGCCGCCCATCGTGCTGCTCGCTTCCTCGGCGATCTTGTAGCCGTGCGAGACCTTCGCGGCCGATTCGGCGATCAGCACTTCGATCTCTTTGACTGCGCCCGCGCTGCGCTGTGCGAGCGCGCGCACTTCCGATGCGACCACCGCGAAGCCCTTGCCGTGCTCGCCCGCGCGCGCGGCTTCGACGGCAGCGTTCAACGCGAGAATGTTGGTCTGGAACGCGATGCCTTCGATCGTCGCGGTGATGTCGGCGATGCGTCGCGCCGATGCGTCGATCTCGCCCATCGTCGCGACCACGCGCCCGACTGCATGACCGCCTGCGCGCGCGGCATCGGATGCGGACGCGACGAGCGTCCCCGCCTGCGCCGTATTCGCAGCGTTCTGCTGCACGGTGCTCGTGATTTCTTCCATGCTCGCAGCGGTTTCTTCGACGCTCGCGGCCTGGGTTGCGATGCGCGTGGCGATATCGCTGCTGCCCGATGCAATGCGCGCCGTCCCTTCGTTCATGTCCGCCGATGCGCTGCGCACCTGCGCGACGATGCCCGCGAGTCCGCGCGCGATGCCGTCGATCGCACGCATCAGCCGGCCGATATCGTCCTCGCGCGCGCTGTCGATACGCACGGTCAAGTCGCCCGCGGCGATGCGTTCCGACGCGCGCGTCACGTCGTCGATGGGACGGCCCACGAGTCGCGTGACCGCATAGAGCAGCACGCCGACGAGCAGCGCCACGATGACGAGCCCGAGAACCAGGAAGCGATTGCGGCTCGCGTGAACGTCGGCGAGCACTTCGTCGCGATATGCAATGCCGCCGATCATCCATTGCCATTGCGGCACCGTCATATAGATGATTTCCTTGTTGCCGCCATGCACGCGCGAATCCGCGCCCGCGATATCGGGGCCGTCGAACGAGAGCTCGCCTTCGTGCGTGTCGAGCATCTGCTTGAAGGGCGCAACGCGCTCATCGGCCAGTTCGCCTTTCGAACCGGGATGCACGAGCAGCTTGCCGCGGTTCGGGCCAGTCGATGCATCGACGACGAAGTGATAGCCGCTCGCGCCGATCGCGAGCTTCGCGATGGTGTCCTGCAACGCTGCGAATTCGGATGTCACGTCGACGCCAACGAAAAGTGCGCCGATGATGCGTCCCGATGCATCGGTGACGGGCTTGTACGCGGTGATGTACTGCTTGCCGAAAAGCGCCGCGATGCCGATATAGGGCTTGCCTGCAAGGATCGGCGCATACGCGGGGCCCTTGCGGTCGAGCAGCGTGCCAATCGCGCGCGTGCCGTCCTGCTTCTTGAGCGACGTCGTCACGCGCACGAAATCGTCGCCGGTGCGGGCGAAGATCGTCGCGATGGCGCCGCTTTCCTCGAGGAACGCGTCGGGAATCGTGAAGTCGTTGTTCAGCGCCTTGTCGCCCGCGAGGAAAGTCGGCGTGGCTTTACCGTCGATGTCCACGGTGCGGGTTTCATCGAGCGCGAACGTCGAAGGCAGACGATGCGCGAAGATCGTCATGAAGCGCGTGACTTCCGCGCTCACGGCCTTGTCGAAGAGGCCGATCATCGTCGCGATCGAGCGATTCTCGCTTTCGACGCGCGCGAGCGCATGCGTATCGACTTGCTCGCCCGCGCTGCGCGTGACGGCGATGGTGAAGAACGCGACGACGACTGCCGTGAGCGCGCAGGCGAGCACGGCGAATTTGGTCCCGACGTTGGTCCGGGCCAGAACATTACGAAACATGGGGAATCACTGGGCGATAAGAGTTGTGATGATCCTTATCGGCAGACGCTTAAGAAACTTTAATTTGCCGCGGGCATGAAAGCCATTGCGATGGCTTCGCGTGCGCCGAGCGGCTCCTGTTTCCCAAGACAACTCCTAGAAAACGATTAACTTTTCGTACGCGCCGATACGGGTGGTGAAAGGGCTTCCAACTCGCCCGTCAGCAACAGTTCTGCCACAGATTAGGGCAAATACTAGGATAGCCAGTAGGCAGCAAACCCACTATTCTTCGAAAAAACGTTTTCCAAAACCTCGGCGAGCTTGCGCTTTTAACCGGCGCAAAGCCATCGCCCACGGCGCTCGTCGCCGTTCACGCAACAAGAAACGCGGCACGACGAGCGCCGCCGCGTCCGGAGACTTACATGAACACTGTCGTTGCCGGCGTCGTGCGTACCGCCAGCCGCTATCGCTGGACCGTGTGCGCGCTGCTGTTTTTCGCCACGGTCATCAACTACATGGACCGGCAGATCCTCGGTCTGCTCGCCCCGATGCTGCAGCACGACATCGGCTGGACGCAGGTGCAGTACGGCCGCATCGTGATCGCGTTCTCGGCTTTCTATGCGATCGGCCTGCTGTGTTTCGGGCGTATCGTCGACTGGCTCGGCACGCGCATCTCTTATGCGCTCGCGATGTTCGTCTGGAGCATCGCCGCGATGCTGCACGCGGCCGTCGGCTCCGTGATGGGCTTCGCCATGGTCCGCGCGCTGCTGGGCATCGGCGAGGGCGGCAACTTCCCCGCGGCCATCAAGACGACCGCCGAATGGTTCCCGCGCCGTGAGCGCGCCCTCGCGACTGGTATTTTTAATTCCGGCGCGAACATCGGCGCGGTCTTCGCACCGGCACTCATTCCCGCGCTCGCGGTGGCCTTCGGGTGGCGCGCTGCGTTCGTGATGGTCGGCGCGATCGGCCTCGTGTGGCTCGTCGTGTGGTTCGTGATGTACCGCCAGCCGGACGGCCGCGCGCACGACGACGAAATCGCCGACGAAGGCGATGACACCAACGCCGCCGACGCGGCCAACGCCAAGGCGCGCGCGCCGGGGTTCAAGGAACTCATCAGGAAGCGTGAGACGTGGGCATTCATCGTCGGCAAGTTCCTGACGGACCCGGTGTGGTGGTTCTATCTGTTCTGGCTGCCAAAGTGGCTCAACGAATCGCGCGGCATGGACATGCAGCACATCGGCTTGCCGCTCGTCGTGATCTACGCGATCACGACCATCGGCAGCATCGGCGGCGGCTGGATTTCTTCCGCGCTGCTGCGCGCGGGCTGGACCGTGAATGCGGCGCGCAAGACGGCAATGCTGATCTGCGCATGCGCCGTGTTGCCGATCGCGTTCGTTTCGCAGGCAGAAAACCTGTGGGTCGCGGTGGCCATCGTCGGTCTCGCCGCAGCAGCGCATCAGGGCTGGTCGGCGAACCTCTTCACGACGGCATCGGACTTGTTCCCGCGACGTGCGGTGGGCGCGGTGGTCGGCATCGGCGGCATGGCCGGTTCGATCGGCGGCGTGCTGTTCTCGGAAGTGATCGGCCAGGTGCTGCAACGCACGGGTCACTACTGGGTGCTGTTCGCGATCGGCGCATCGGCGTACCTCATCGCCTTCGGGATCATGCACTTGCTCACGCCGAAGATGACGCCGGCGAAGCTCGCAGCGTAATTCGTATTAGCGATTATTAGTCAGGACATGCGCCGCGCCGCCCGCACTCGCAACTTGCAGGCAGCGCGGCGTACGTCATGCAGCGGCAGCAGTCGATTCACGCACGATGAGCCGCGGCTCGAACATGGAGTTGCCCGGATCGGGATGACCGGCGAGGGCGTCGATGAGCTTCTGCATCGCGAGTTCGCCCATCTTCTCGCTCTGAATGTCGACGGTCGTGAGTCCCGGCGCGGCGTATGCGCCGTAGGGCACGTTGTCGATGCCGGTCACCGAGACGTCCTGCGGCACGCGAATGCCGAGCGAAGCGGCTTCCTTCATGAAGCCGAGCGCGATCAGGTCGTTGTAGCAGATCACCGCTTGCGGGCGCTTCGGACCGAGCATCACGCGCGAGCAAGCCTGTTCGCCGGCAAGCGACGTTGGCGCATGGGCTTCGTAGATATCGAGTTCGAGGCCCGCTTCGGCGAGACACTCGCGCGCGCCGCGAATGCGTTCATCGTTGATGCGCGCGTGCTCGAAGCCGAGATACGCGATGCGGCGATGCCCGAGATCGAGCAGATGACGCGCGAGCATGTAAGTAGCGAGGCGGCTGTTGATGCCGACGCTCGGAATCGGCAGCTCGGCGTTACGCAGCAGCACGACGGGCTTGTCGAGATCGAGCATCCACTGCGCGTTTTCGTCTGCCAGGCGCGAGCTGACGAGCAGGCCGTCCACGCGTTGCGCGAGCGCTTCGATGAGCGGCCGCTCGCGCGCCTGATTCTCGTCGATATCGACGAGCAGCAGCGTGTAGTCGTGCCGCAGCGCAATGCGGTTCGCGCCTTTCACGACATGCGTGAAGTGCGGATTGCTGATGTCGAGGATCGTGAGACCGATGGTGCGCGTCTTGCCGGTAATCATCGAGCGCGCAAGCGGGTTCGAGCGGTAGCCGAGCGAATCGATGGCTTCCTTGAGCTTGGCCTCGACCGGCGCGGAGAAGCGCTGCGCGCCATTGATGTACTTCGAGACGGTCGCGACGGAGACGCCCGCCGCAGCGGCGACGTCGCGAATGGTCGGGGAAATTTTTTTCATTCGAAGGGTAACGTTTTCGCACTGTTAACGGATTGTCGCAGAAATTCGGGAAACGATGACATCGAAACTTGCGTTTTGCATGCGGCGTTTTGCATGCCAGACGGCGATTGACGGCGCGTCGCGCCGATCGATATAGTCCCGAAAACGTTTTCTTCCTTATTGCTTTCAACGCATCAGTACGTATTGACAGGAGTCTCGATGAATCAGCCAAACGCAGCGGCCAAGCCGTTCAAGCGTCTGCTTCTGACCGGCGCGGCCGGCAATCTGGGTCGTCAGTTGCGCGGCGCGCTCGCTCAATGGGCCGACGTCGTGAGGCTCTCCGACATCGCGCCGCTCGACGATGCAGCGAGCCATGAAGAGATCAGCGCCGTCGATCTCGCGGATCGCGACAAGGTGATGCAGCTCGTCGAGGGCGTCGACGCGATCGTGCATCTCGGCGGCATCTCGATCGACGCGCCGTTCGACGATCTGATCGAAGCGAATATCCGCGGTACGTACAACATCTATGAAGCGGCGCGCCGTCATGGGGTGAAGCGCATCGTGTTCGCGAGCTCGAACCATGCAATCGGCTTTCATCCAGTCACCGAAGTGCTCGACGCCGATTCGCCCCATCGCCCGGACAGTCTTTATGGCGTGACCAAGTGCTTCGGCGAATCTCTGTCGCGCTATTACTTCGATCGCTTCGGCATCGAGACGGTGAACCTGCGCATCGGTTCGTCGTTCGAGGAGCCGAAGAATCCGCGCATGCTCGTCACGTATCTGAGCTACCGCGATTTCATCGAGCTCGTGCGCTGCTCGCTGTTCACGAATCGCGTCGGTCATGCGGTGGTGTACGGCGCTTCTGACAATCCGGTGAAGTGGTGGGACAACTCGAAGGCGGGCTTCCTCGGCTTCAATCCGCAAGACAGCTCGGCCCAGTTCGACGGGCTCTTTCCGGTGACCGGACCGAGCGCCGATCGCGATGATCCGGCGCAGCGCTTCCAGGGCGGCCCGTTCGTATTGGGCGAGCCGATGGAGCGCAAGCGATGAGCGCCGCCGTGCGCGCGGAACGCATCGACGCGGCCGGGCGCGCGACCGTCGGCGAATGTCCGGTATGGCGCGCGCAAGAGGGCGCGCTGTATTGGGTCGATATTCCCGCGCGACGGATCGTCAGGCTCGAGATCGAAAGCGCGAGACGTACGGAATGGGCGTTCGACGAACAGGTGGCATGCTTTGCGTTCGACAAGGCTGGGCGCGTCGTCGCGGGCATGGAAAGCGGCATGTTCGGCGTGACGCTCGCCGACGCGAACCAGGCGCACGCCGTGAAGCTCGCCGCGCCTTCGTTTCCCGCGACGGGCATGCGCTTCAACGATGGCCGCTGCGACAGGCAAGGGCGCTTCTGGGCCGGAACGATGGTGATGGACATGTCGCTCGCGAGTGCCGTCGGCGCGCTGTATCGCTTCGATGAGAAGGGCGCTTTGTCGGAGCCGGTCGTCGGTGGTCTGATCACGCAGAACGGCCTGGCATGGTCGCCGGATGGCAGAACGATGTATTTGTCGGACTCGCATCCGCAACGGCGCATGATCTGGGCATTCGACTTCGACCCCGACACCGGCACGCCGCACGCGCAGCGCGCATTTGCCGATCTGCATCACTACGCGGGCCGTCCCGATGGCGCCGCGGTCGATGCGGACGGCTGCTACTGGACGTGTGCGAACGACGCCGGCCGCCTGCTGCGTTTCACACCGCGCGGCGAACTCGATCGCGAGATCGTGCTGCCTGCGAGCAAGCCGTCGATGTGCGCGTTCGGCGGCAGCGATCTGAAAACGCTCTATGTCACGACTATTCGTCCGGCAATGAATGCCACTGACGACGACGGTCACGTGTTCGCATTCAACCCCGGCGTGCAAGGATTACCGGAGCCGGAGTACGCCGCGCTGTTACCGGTAGCATAAACTTCACGAAAACGGGGCGATCATTCGCCCCGTCCGCATTTTTTTCGCATGATTTGGGACGCAAACGATTCGAGCGCACTTTATTGGCGCGCATCGAAATGATGGACACGTCCCCCTTCGGAACCGATACCAAGCACAAACACCAATGCTGCAAGTCCTTCTGAAAGAGTAGTCTCCGCAGGTATCTCAAGCACCCGCGATCAACAGATTCTCTAATCCGGAGGAGACATTGATGGACCTTGAAGCTCGCACCATGAAGCGCGTGATGGTTCGCCTCGTGCCGTTCCTGATCTTGTGTTACTTCATCGCATATCTGGACCGCGTCAACGTCGGCTTTGCCGCATTGCAGATGAACAAGGCGCTCGGTTTCACTGCGAGCATGTTCGGTTTCGGCGCCGGCATTTTCTTCATCGCCTATTTCTTTTTCGAGGTTCCTTCGAACCTGCTGCTCGAACGATTCGGCGCGCGCCGCTGGATCGCACGCATCATGTTCACGTGGGGCATCCTCGCAGCCGCGATGGCCTACATTCCGCATATCGCGCAGGCGACGGGCCTCTCCAACGCATACGTGTTCTATGGCTTGCGCATCCTGCTCGGCGTCGCGGAAGCGGGCTTCTTTCCCGGCATCATCTTTCTGCTGACCTTGTGGTTCCCGGCGAAGTATCGCGGCCGCGTCGTCGGCTATTTCATGGCGGCGATTCCACTGTCCACCGTGATCGGCGGACCGATCTCCGGCGCGCTCTTGCAGATGGACGGCATCAACGGCATGGCGGGCTGGCAGTGGCTGTATCTGATCGAAGCGATTCCCGCGTTGCTGCTCGCGTTCGTCGTGTACTTCTATCTGACCGACAAGCCTTCCGACGCACACTGGCTTGCAAAAGAAGAGCGTGACTGGCTCGTCGATCGTCAGGCGCAAGAGCGCGCGCATCGCGAATCCGTGCATGCGTTCAGCGTGAAGGAAGCCATTTTCAATCCGCGCGTGCTCGCCATTGCCCTGATCTACTTTGGCGCGAATGCCACGAACTATGGGCTGAGCTTCTTCCTGCCGCAGATCGTCAAATCGTTCGGTCTTTCCAACTTGCAGACCGGCTTCGTCACGTCATTGCCCTATGCCGTGGGCGTGATCAGCATGGTGCTGTGGGGCCGTCATTCGGATCGCAAGCTCGAACGGCGCTGGCATGTCGCGATTGCGTTGATGGTCGCGGCGGGCGGCATCGCGGCATCGGCGGGCCTCGACGATCCGGTGATGAAGATGATCGCGCTGTCGATCGCGGGCTTCGGCATCTTCGGTTGCCTGCCGGTGATCTGGACGCTGCCGGCCTCGTTCCTTTCGGGTGCGGCGGCGGCGGGCGGCATCGCGGCGATCAACTCGCTCGGCAATCTCGCGGGCTTCTTCGGTCCCTATGCGATGGGCTGGATCAAGGACAGCACGGGCGGCTTCGGCGCGGGCCTGCTGTGCCTGGCAGGGGCGGGCATGGTCGGCGTGGCGGCGGTCCTGCTGCTGCATCACGATCAGGCACTGGAGACGATTTCCGGCGCGCATGACGTCGAGGATGGCGAGCCGAACATGGCGCGTTGATGTTGCATCGCGAGGACCGCGCCAACGCGCGGTACTCGCGTATTCATTCAAGCGACGACTGCGCGCGTCGCAATCTCTCCCGGCTGTTGATCAGATGCAGACGCATCGCGGTGCGCGCCGAATCGGCATCGCCGCGTTCAATGGCGTCCGCGATCTGTTCATGCTCGCGATTCACGCGCATCAGGTAATCCGCGTATTGATCGCGCGGAATCGGCGTCGCCGTGATGCGCGTGCGCGGAATCATGCGCGTGCCCAGATGCTCCATGATCTCGACGAAATAGCGATTGCCCGTTGCATGCGCGATCTCCATGTGAAAGCGCAGATCGGGCGATACGGTATCGCTTGCTTCGCCCACATTTCTTGAAAAGTCCCCGAGCGTCGAGCGCATCGTCGCAAGACGCGCGGCATCGCAACGCATTGCGGCAAGTCCCGCGCTTTCGGTTTCGAGACTGATGCGCAATTCGAGGATGGCGAGCGCATCCATCGAACCGGCGACATCGGCGGGATCGAGTTGCAGAAGAGGCGACATGCCCGCTTCACACACGAACGTACCGATGCCATGCCGCGTTTCCACGAGTCCTGCCGCTTGCAGACGCGACAGCGCCTCACGCACGACGGTGCGGCTCACGCCGAAGCGCTGAACCATTTCCGCTTCCGTCGCGAGCCTGCTGCCGCCCTTCAGTTCCTGTGCATCGATCTGGGCGCGCAAGGCGTCGACGAGTTGCGCGGTCAGACTGCGTCGCGCTTGCGGCGATGCAATCGAGGATGCGTCGGTGCCGGCATGAAGATCGGGCGATAGCGTCACGGTATTCTCGTTGGCGTGGGTTTTACACACATTGACAAATCGTTCGGCAAATGATGATATGCGTCATGCAGTGATATGACAACGTACAAGAAGATGCGCGCAGGGTAATCCCTAGCGACGACAGCCTTCAGGAGACACAACACGATGGAACAACAAACCAGCACGCCGTCCGCCGACGAAGATGCGCAATTCGATCGTCTGTTGCTGACGGGCGCCGCCGGCGGAATCGGCCGCGCGATCCGGCATCGCGTCGCCGAGTTCGCGCGGCATGTGCGGATCTCCGACTTGCCTGGCGTGTTGCAGGGCGACGCCGCGCCTCACGAAGAGATCGCTCCTTGCGATCTCGCCGACCGCGACGCCGTCGATGCGCTTGCGATGGACTGCGACGCGATCATTCATCTCGGCGGGGTATCGGTCGAGCGTCCGTTCGAAGAGATTCTTGAAGCCAACATCAAGGGCGTTTTCAATCTTTACGAAGCGGCGCGCCGTCAGGGCGTGAAGCGCATCGTGTTCGCAAGCTCGAATCACGTCACGGGTTTCTATCGGCAGGACGAACGAATCGACGCCGCTGCGCGCAAGCGCCCCGATGGCTACTACGGCTTGTCGAAGTCCTTCGGCGAGGACATGGCGCAAATGTATTTCGACCGGTACGGCATCGAGACGGTGAGCATTCGTATCGGCTCCGTGTTTCCGGAGCCGAAGGACCGCCGCATGATGGCGAGCTGGATGAGCTACGACGATTTTCATGACCTGTTGCGCCGCAGTCTCTTCACGAAAGACGTCGGCCACACGATCGTCTTCGGCATGTCGGCGAACGCGCATACATGGTGGGACAACCGCTGCGCCGCGCATCTCGGCTTCGTTCCGCGTGACTCGTCCGAGCAGTTCCGCGAAAAGGTCGAAGCGACGCCGCCGCCGGCGCCCACCGATCCCGTGGCGGTGCTGCAGGGCGGTGCCTTCACGACGACTGGCCCGTTCGATCCGGTTTAATGCATGCGAAATGCAGTATCACGGCACTCGTAGTATGTCGTCATACATCCAGAGCGGGCGCACAGCGTGTTAGCGCCCACACCTGACAGGAACTCTTGCCGCCATGTTCTCTCTCGATTTTTCACCGCTGCTGCCGTACTGGCCGACGTTCCTGCTGGGCGCATGGCTCACGCTCAAGATGACTTGCGTGGCTGTGTTCTTCGGGCTGATTCTCGGCATGCTGGTGGCGTTCGCGAAGCGCGCGAAAGTGCCGGTCCTCACGCGCCTGTGCATCGTCTATATCGAGGCGGTGCGCAATACGCCGTTCCTCGTGCAGATCTTTCTGCTGTACTTCGGTCTTGCGAGCATCGGCTTGCGCATGCCGACGTTCGCGGCCGCCGCGCTCGCGATGACGATCAACATCGGCGCATATGCGGCCGAGATCATCCGCGCGGGACTCGAATCGGTGCCACGCGGACAAATCGAAGCGGCCGAATGCCTCGGGCTTCCGAAGTGGCGCATCGGCTGGCATATGATGTTGCAGCCGTCGATCGAAAAGGTCTATCCCGCGCTGACGAGCCAGTTCCTGCTGATGATGCAGGCCTCCGCGATCGCCTCGCAGATTTCGGCCGAAGAGCTCACGGCGGTCGCGAACACTGTGCAGTCCGATACGTTCCGCTCGCTCGAAACGTACATCGTGGTCGCGGCGCTATATCTGGCGTTGTCGCTCGTCATCAAGCTCATCGCGTGGGCGGTGGGAGAACATCTCTTCAAGCGCCGCCGCGCGATCCGTCTTGCTGCTAAACGCGCCGGCAAGACGCCGCCCGATCCGCAGCGCATCGATACGGTCATTCCCGGAGGTGCGGCATGAGCGGCGGATTCACGTCATCGCACCTTGTCTATCTAGTGCAATCGATCGGCTGGACGCTCGTGCTTTCCGCGCTTGCGTTCGTGCTCGGCGGTATCGGCGGCTTTGCCGTGATGCTCGCGCGCATCTCGCCGCGCGCATGGCTTGCGCGCGTGGCGCTCGTGTATATCGAGGCGATTCAGGGCATACCGCTGCTGATCCTGCTGTTCATCGTGTACTTCGGCCTGTCGGTGTACGGCTATCAGGTGCCCGCGCTCGTCGCGGCCGGCCTCGCGCTGATGATCTATTCGAGCGCATATCTCGGCGATATCTGGCGCGGCTGTATCGAAGCGATGCCCAAGCCGCAGTGGGAAGCGTCGGAATGCCTGTCGCTCACGCGCTGGCAGACGCTGCGCCTCGTCATCATCCCGCAGGCGATGCGTCTCGCGCTGCCGCCGACCGTCGGGTTTCTCGTGCAGCTCATCAAGATGACGTCGCTTGCTTCGGTGATCGGCTTCATCGAGCTGACGCGCGCGGGGCAGATCATCAATAACTCGATCTTCCAGCCGTTCCTCATCTTCGGTCTGGTCGGCGCTTTCTATTTCGTCCTGTGCTATCCGCTTTCGCGCTGGAGCCAATCGATGGAGAACAAGCTCAATGTCAGCAATCGTTAAGGTCGGCGATATTCACAAGAGCTTCGGCTCCAATCATGTTCTCAAGGGCGTTTCCTTCGAAGTCAACAAGGGCGAGATGATCGCCGTGATCGGCGCGAGCGGTTCGGGCAAGAGCACGGCGTTGCGTTGCATCGACAGGCTGGAGACGATCGACCAAGGGCAAATCGAAGTGTGCGGCATTCGCGTCGATGATCCGAAGGTCGATCTGCATCTGTTGCGCCGCGAAGTGGGCATCGTGTTTCAAAGCTATAACCTCTTTCCGCATCTGACGGTCGAAGAGAACATCATGCTCGCGCTGCGTCACGTCAAGAAGATGTCGCGCGACGAAGCGCGGCGCATTGCGATAAACGTGCTGGAGCAAGTCGGTCTCGGACAGAAGGCCGATGCGTATCCCGAGCAATTGTCGGGCGGACAGCAGCAGCGCGTGGCGATCGCGCGCTCGCTCGCGATGTCGCCAAAGGTGATGCTGTTCGACGAAGTGACCTCGGCGCTCGATCCGCAATTGACGGGCGAAGTGCTGCGCGTGATGGAAGACCTCGCTGCCGACGGCATGACGATGCTGCTCGTCACGCACGAGATGGCCTTCGCGAAGCGCGTGGCGGATCGCATCATCTACATGCATCAGGGAACGGTTTGGGAAGTGGGCGACGGCAGCATGCTCGATGCGCCGCGCACACCCGAATTGCGCGCATTCCTCGATAACGGACTTTGATAACCGCAGCATCAATTCAGCAACACTAATAACGACGGAGACGTAACTTGAAAGCGAAATCAATCATTGCACGCGCAACGCTCGCAACGTTGATGATGGCAGGCGCGGTTCACAGCGTGATGGCCGATGAACTCGACGACATCAAGAAGGCAGGCGTCGTGCGCGTCGCGATCGCCATCGGCACGCCGCTCTTCAGCTATGCCGACCAGAACCTGAAGCCCGCGGGATCGGACGTCGATACTGCCGCCGCGCTTGCGAAGGATCTCGGCGTGAAGCTAGAACTCGTGCAGATCACCAACGCCGCGCGCATTCCGACGCTGCAGGCGAAGCGCGCGGACCTCGTGATTTCCTCGCTGTCGGTCACGCCGGAGCGCGCCAAAGTCGTCGATTTCTCGAACCCGTATGCGGTCATCTCGATCATCGTTGGCGGCGTGAAGACGGCGAACGTGAAGAGCTATGCGGATCTCGACGGCAAGACCATCGGCCTCACGCGTGCAACGGTGAACGACACGCTGACGACACAGCAGGCGAAGGGCGCACAGATTCAACGCTATGAAGACGATGCGACGCTCATCACGTCGATGGTCACGGGACAGGTCGACATCTTCTCGAGCACGCCTTCGAACTTGAAGGAGATGCAGGATCGCGCTCCGCAACGCAACATCGAGATGAAGTTCGAGCAGAAGACGTTCGATCTCGGCATCGCGATGAACAAGGACCAGCCGCGCCTGAAGGAATGGGTGAACAACTGGGTCGGCGCGAACATGAAGAGCGGCAACCTCAACACGATCTACAAGAAGTATCACGGACGGGATCTGCCGGAGAACATGCGCAAGGGCGCCTGAGCGCAGGGTCTCGCTTCAGTCATGCGCAACGGCGGCGGGTCATCGATCCGCCGCCGTTGTCGTTTGCATTACGCATACCGGATTCATTCCGGAATGATGCATTCAAAATACCGCGATCGCCTATCCTGAACGCCCGCACCACGCGGTCTCGACACGGTTCAGGACAAACCGCCGCGCTCCGGCGTACACTCCTTTTGCGTTTTGAATCCTGCATGCATTGAGCCAACACGGATGCGCGCCACGTCATTCCGTGCGCGGCTCCGTCGATCACTGGACATCCTCTCTTCATCACGGGACACATCATGGCCAAGGGCACGATAGCGGACTATCTGGCGAAGACACTGGCGGCGGCGGGCGTAGAGCGAATCTGGGGCGTGACGGGCGACAGCCTGAACGGTTTGGCGTTCAGCCTCGATCGTGTCGGCTCGATCCGCTGGATGCATACGCGTCACGAGGAAGCAGCCGCTTTCGCGGCCGGAGCCGATGCCGCCGCGACAGGCAAACTCGCGGTATGCGCGGGCAGTTGCGGCCCAGGCAATCTGCATCTCATCAATGGTCTTTACGACTGTCATCGCAATCATCAACCGGTGCTCGCCATCGCGGCGCACATTCCATCGACGGAAATCGGCCTCGGCTACTTTCAGGAAACGCATCCGCAGGAATTGTTCAGGGAATGCAGTCACTTCGTGGAGCTGGTGTCGAATGCGTCGCAGTTTCCGCGCGTGCTCGAACGCGCGATGCGCGCCGCGATCGATCAGCGCGGCGTCGCGGTGATCGTGTTGCCGGGCGACGTCGCATTGAGCGAAGGCCCGGCCGTCGAGCCGCGCTGGACCGCGAGCGCGCCGGGCGCGATCGTGCCGGCAGACGCCGATCTCGACAAGCTCGCGAGCCTTCTGAACGGCTGCGAAGCGGTGACGATCATGTGCGGCAGCGGCGTCGCCGGCTCGCACGACGAAGTGGTCGCGCTCGCCGATACGCTCGGAGCACCGATAGTGCATGCGTTGCGCGGCAAGCAGTTCATCGAGTACGACAACCCGTTCGATGTCGGCATGACAGGGCTCATCGGTTTCAGTTCGGGCTATCACGCGATGATGTCGTGCGACACGCTGCTCCTGCTCGGATGCGATTTTCCGTATCGCCCGTTCTATCCGCCGCAAGCGAAGATCGTGCAGATCGACTGGCGCGGCTCGCAACTCGGACGCCGCGCGCCGCTGGAAATGGGGCTCGTCGGCACGATCAAGGAAACGCTCGCGGCGCTCTTGCCGAAGCTCCAACGCAAGGATGAGCGGCGTTTTCTCGAGAACGCATTGAAGCACTATGCGACCGCCCGCAAGGACCTCGACGATCTCGCGACGCCATCCGCGCCGGGACGTCCGATTCATCCGCAATATCTGACGAAGCTCGTCGATGAAATCGCAGCCGACGACGCGATCTTCACCGTCGACGTCGGTACGCCGACACTGTGGGCCGCGCGTTATCTGACAATGAACGGCAAGCGCCAGTTGCACGGCTCGTTCAATCACGGCTCGATGGCAAACGCAATGCCGCAGGCGCTCGGCGCTCAGGCCGCGCGGCCGCAACGGCAAGTCGTTTCGCTATCGGGCGACGGCGGTTTGTCGATGCTGCTCGGCGATCTGCTCTCGGCCGTGCAACTCGATCTCCCGATCAAGGTCGTCGTGTTCAACAACAGCCTGCTCGGTTTCGTGTCGATGGAACTGAAGGCTGGCGGCTATCTCGACACCAACGTCGATCTCAGCAAGACCGATTTCTCGCAGATCGCGAAGGGCGCAGGCATCTGGTCGGTGCGCGTCGAGGAATCGGAGCAACTCGAAAGCGCGCTGCGCGAAGCGTTCGCGCACAAGGGACCGGCGGTCGTCGATGTCGTCACGTCGAAGCATGAACTCGCGATGCCGCCGACCATCGAACTGTCGCAAGCGAAGGGCTTCAGCCTCTATATGTTGCGAGCGATCCTGAGCGGGCGCGGCGATGAGATCGTCGAACTCGCGCGCACGAATCTGCGTTGACCCATGAACGAATCGAACGATACGCTGCCACTCGATCACGTTTTCGAATACGAAGGACAAGCCGTGCGCTACGGCATGATCGGCGAGGGCGCGCCGCTCGTGATGGTTCACGGTACGCCGTTTTCATCGCAGGTGTGGCGACGCATCGCACCGGTAGCGGCGCGTTTGCGGCGTGTGCATTACTTCGATCTGCTGGGCTACGGTGCGTCGGAGATGCGCGAGGGGCAGGACGTATCGCTCGGCGTGCAGAATCGCGTGCTCGCGGCGCTTCTCGCGCACTGGTGCGGTGAGTGGAACGGTGCCTTGCCCGATGTGCTCGCACACGATTTCGGCGGCGCGACATCGGTGCGAGCCGCGTTGATCGACGGCTGCGCGTATCGTTCGCTGATGCTCGTCGATCCGGTCGCCGTCGCGCCGTGGGGATCGCCCTTCGTGCGTCATGTGCGACAGCATGAAGCCGCGTTTGCGGGTGTGCCGCCGTACATGCATCAGGCGATGCTCGATGCGTATCTGCAGGGTGCGGCGCATCGGCGGTTGCAGCAAGAGACGCTGCGCGTCTATACGCGGCCGTGGACCGGCAAAGTCGGGCAGGCCGCGTTCTATCGGCAGATCGCGCAGATGGATCAGCGCTATACCGATGAAGTGCAATCGCGCTATGGCGAATTGAAATGCCCCGTATCGATTCTTTGGGGCGAAGAGGACGAGTGGATACCGGTCGAGCGCGGTGTCGAACTCGCATCGCTGATTCCGGGCGCGCGCTTTACGCGCGTGCGCGGATCAGGGCATCTGATGCAGGAAGATGCGCCCGAAGCGATCGTCGGCGAATGGCTGGCGTTCGCGGGCGGAATCCAGTAACGCGATCAGAAGCGCTATCAGAAGCGCGATCAGAAGCGATAAGTGACGCCGACCTTTACGATCGGATAGAAGCGCAACTTGTCCGCCTTGTTCTGCAGATCCTGCTGTTCCGCGTCGATGTTTTCCTGTCCCGCCGCCGCGACGATATCCGCCGGAACGTCGAGCGTGACGCGCGGGCGGCCATACGCGACGCCTGCATCGAAGAACGCGGAAAAGCCTTTCTCGGCAACAGGCGTATGCCCGAAGCCGATGCCGATATACGGACGCACGGCCGGGAACTTAGCCTTGGCGTGAATGCTTTCCCCGAAAGTCGGATAAGCGATGCCGTCGATGGTGTAGGTGCCGTTCATGCTGGTCGCGGTGCCATCGACATGATCGCCGCCGATGAGCGCGCCAGCCGTGATGCGAAAACCGACCGTTCCCGGCGCCGGAAAAAAGTCGAAATAGAAGCCGCCGTGATAGATGCTCGCGGTGCCGTCGTAGTGGAGACCGCCAGCGTCGAAGTTATGCGAGAACTTCAGGCCGTTGAATTCGGCGCGCACGTTGTCGCGCGTGCCGAGCGGTTCCGAGTAGCCGATGCCCACGCCTTCGGTGCCGATCTGACCGTAGATTTCGCGGGCGTGCGAGAGCGGAGCGGCAAGCGCGGCGAGCGTGCCGATAGCGGCCGCGCATGCGGCCAACGACTTCTTCATTGCAGATTATCCGTGGAGGAGATGGACGAGAGGGCGTCCAGGCGAAAGCGGCGAATAGTGCCGGCTGGTGCGGGAGAGCCGTGCGCGACGGAGGCGTCGCTGTTGATGATTGTGTTTACGGAAACGTTTGCCGAAAACTTTAGCTAAATCGTTCCACAAAAATGCGGAACGGAACCGGCAAGAAATGATGACCGGTTCCGCATTCAACATCGCTCGTTTTTAGACCTTGTTCCTTGCGCTTTCAGCACGGAATGCCGCTTCGCCGGCATCGGAGATTTCGACCCATTTTTTATCGGGCGGCGCATCGTCGACATAACGGTCGTGCCAGTTCCACCACTTATAGGTCGGTGTCTGCGGATAGCCTTCAGGCGAGTCTTCCCAGAGTTCCTGTCGGCCGAGCGGCGTGATGTCGAGATAGTTCCAGGTATTGCCCATCTGCTCGTCGCCGCGATTGTTGAGAAAGTACGTGCGAAATGCACGGTCTCCTTCGCGGAAGAACACGTTCGTGCCGTGCCACTCGTCGACGCCGAAGTCGGCATCGAAGCGATCCGTCAGCGTGAACCAGGGAATGGTCCAGCCCATGCGTTCCTTCAGCCGCGCGATGTCCTGCTGCGGCGCGCGCGATACGAAGACGAGCGTCGTGTCGCGCGCATTCAGATGTGCAAGATGCGCGACCTGATCCGCGACCAGCGAGCAGCCGCGGCACGCGTGCTCCGGCCATCCGAAGACGCCCGGCTCATAGAACGCGCGATAGACGATCAACTGACGCCGGCCATCGAAAAGATCGAGAAAGCCGATCTTGCCCGCGGGGCCTTCGAACATGTAGTCCGTCTTCACGGCGGTCCAGGGCATGCGGCGGCGTTCAGCGGCGAGCGCGTCGCGGGCGCGCGTCTGGGCTTTCTCCTTCACCAGCAACTGCTGACGCGCTGCTTCCCATTGCTCCTGCGACACGACGGGCGGCGTGCGCATCCCTGTTTCGTCGGATGTAGTCATGGCCTTGCAACCTCCTGAGTTGGACTCTTGCTCGTTGTTTGCCGTGATTCAGTCTGACTCCGATAGCGGAAAACGGAGAGTAACAAGTGTGACGCCATTTGCCCGATCGCGCGTTCCGATGGCCCGACGCGCGACCGCAGCAATCAGGGTCAAGCCCACGAAGCGCGCAGCGCGTGCATCGTTTTCCAGTACGTGAAGAAGCGTCCCGCGAAGATGCCCGCGACGATGCCCGACACGGCGGCGTCGATTGCCGCATAGGTCGTGAGCGCGGGCAGATAGGCGACGGTCGCCATCTCGAAGCCGAGCCAGAACTTCGCGATGAACGTCGCGAGGATCAGCAGCATCGGCAACATGGAGCCGGGCAGCATCACGGTTCGCGCGATCGGATCGACGATGAAGCGGCTCTGGCTCGCAAGGAACACGCCGCCGACGATGCCCGCGCCCAGCGTGGCGATCCACACGGCGACGGCCATCCATCCGGCGAGCGGCGACGCGACGAGATGCGCGATGCCCATGCCCGCGAAAATAATCGGAACGATTGCGAGCTTCGACAGCGGGGTGGTGCTGGCCTGCATCGCCTTGATGCCGCGATACAAAAGGAATGCGAGCAGCACCCAGACCCACGTCGGCGTGCCTTGAACGATGGCGATTGGCGTCATGATCATCTCCTTGCAAGTGGTTGTTTGATGCGCATGATGACGCCGGAGAATTAGCCGCGAATGAGTTGGCGAGCGTATGCGCGCGTCGCGGGAATTAAGCGAATTCCGAAAACCCGTCGCGCGACGGGTAAAATGCGGCGCCTGCCCGACGATCGGCTAGAGAGACCGCGCGTGACCCGCGCGCGCCGGCATCGCGGGCAGCGTCCGCCCCACGAGGGCAAGCTTTCGTCCGTCTGCGCCTGTCCGGTCAACCCGCGCACCGCCGCTTTCGCTGAACCAAACACGACACGCAACGACATTCGAGGATCGTTTTCATGCTTGCCCGCATCACCCGCCTTTTCCCGCTCTGGGCCGTGCTGGTTTCCATCGCCGCCTATAGCGCGCCTTCATCCGTGACGGGCATCGCGCCGCACGTCACGACGCTTCTCACGATCATCATGCTGTCGATGGGCGTCACGCTTTCCATCGACGATTTCAGGCGCGTGTTCACGCGGCCCGCGCCGGTCATCGCGGGCATCGTGCTGCATTACCTCGTGATGCCGCTCGCCGCGTGGGTCATCGCGAAAGCGCTGCACATGCCGCCCGATCTGATGGCGGGCATGGTGCTCGTCGGCAGCGTCGCGAGCGGCACGGCGTCGAACGTGATGATCTATCTCGCGCGTGGCGACGTGGCGCTGTCCGTCACGATCAGCGCGCTCTCGACGCTCGTCGGCGTGTTCGCGACGCCGCTGCTCACGCGCCTTTATGTCGATGCCTCCATCGCCGTCGACGTGCACGGCATGCTGATGAGCATCGTGCAGATCGTCGCGCTGCCTATCGTCATCGGCCTCGTCGTGAACCATCTGTTCGGCAAGCTCGTGCGCAAGATCGAGTGGATGCTGCCGCTCGTGTCGATGGTGGCGATCCTGCTCATCATCGCCGCGGTGGTCGGCGGCACGCAGAAGAGCATCGCGTCGGTGGGCATGGTCGTCGCGGTGGGCGTGGTGCTGCACAACGGCATCGGTCTATTGGGCGGCTATTGGGGCGGGCGTCTGCTCGGCTTCGACGAAGCCGTCTGCCGCACGCTGGCAATCGAAGTCGGCATGCAGAACTCGGGGCTCGCGGCGACGCTCGGCAAGCTGTATTTCACGCCGATCGCGGCGTTGCCCGGCGCACTTTTTTCGGTGTGGCACAACCTGTCGGGGTCGATGCTCGCGGGCTATTGGGCGGGACGTCCGGCGAAAGGCTCGACGCGCGAAGCCCACGCGCAGGCCGCCGTCGCGCGGCACGGCTGAACGTGTGAATCGATCGAAAAAAAACGCGCCGATTGTGGCGCGTTTTTTTCGGACGCGAAATCAACTCGCCGCGAGCGATGCTTCCGCGACCGGCCGGTCATCGATCGGAAAATGCAGCAGCGCCGCGACGAGTCCGGCGATTGCCGTCGCGGCCCAGATCAGCGAGTACGAGCCGGTCGTGTCGAACACGTAGCCGCCGAGCCACGCGCCGAGAAACGATCCGAGCTGATGACTGAGAAACACGACGCCGAATAGCGTGCCCAGATGCCGCGTGCCGAACACCTTCGCGATGAGTCCGTTGGTGAGCGGCACCGTGCCCAGCCACGTCAGGCCCATCACGGCGGCGAAGACGACGACGGATACGCTCGTCGTCGGCAACAGGACGAAGAGGGCGATCGCGCCGCCCCGAATCAGATAGAGCCACGCGAGGACGTGATGCTGCCGCCAGCGTCCGCCGAGCCAGCCGCATCCCCAACTGCCGATCATGTTGAAGAGGCCGATCAGCGCGAGCGCGGTCGCGCCGAGTCCGACCGGCATGTGGCACAGCATCAGATAGCCGGGCAGATGTGTCGCGATGAACGCAAGCTGAAAGCCGCAAGTGAAAAAGCCGAGCGTCAGCAGCCGATAACCGCGATGCCGCGACGCATACGCGAGCGTTTCGCGCAACGGCATCGCGGCGGCTTGCGCGTGCGTTTCGTGCGATGCCGAAGATGCCTTGCTCCGGCGGCTCGCGCGATCGAGCGCGATGCCGAGCGGCGCGGCGAGCAGCAGCACGAAGGCGAGGGCATAGAGCGACGCCGGCACGCCCGCATGCACGCGCACTTCCTGCGCGAACGGCACCATCAGCACCTGGCCGAGCGAGCCGCCCGCGCTGGCCAGGCCCATCGCGACGCTGCGTGTTTGCGGCGACGCCACGCGTCCGACCGTCGCGAGCACGACGCCGAAACTCGTGCAACTGATGCCGATGCCCACGAGCAAGCCGAGACCGAGCACGAGCATCCAGCCGGAAGTCGCGGCGGCGGCGAGCGCGAGCCCGGCGGCGAACGTGGCCGCGCCCGTCGCGACGACCGGCGCTGCGCCGTATCGATCGGCGGCCGCGCCCGCGAACGGCTGCGCGAAGCCCCACACGAGGTTGTGCAGCGCGATCGCGAAGGCGATCAGCGTGACGGGCATGCCGCGATCGAACGAAAACGGCCCGATGAAAAGCCCGAACGTCTGGCGCACGCCCATCGCGGCGCTCAGGATCAGCGCGGCCGCGCCGATGAGCACCCACGTCGTCGCGCGGTCCGTGGCCGATCGTGTGGTCGATAAAGACGACATGGCTCGTTCCTCCTTGCGGCCATCGTCGCAGGCGAACGTCCGTGCTGACAAACGAAAAGATTTCGCCGTCGGATGAGCGCAGTTCAACCGTTATCGGCGAAACTGGTCGCTTGTTCGATCAGCCAGTTGCGGAACGCGACGAAATCCGCGCGCGCGCTCGCTTGCGGCGTCTCGCAGAGCCAGTAGGCGGTTTGCGTCTCGACGCTCGTCGCGGACGCTTCGACCAGCGTGCCCGCCGCCAGCTCGCGATCGACGAGCGGACGCCTGCCGATGACGACGCCAAGCCCGGCCGCGGCGGCATCGAAGCCGAGCTGAACGGTATCGAAGCGAAGGCCGCCGTGCAGATCGAGACCGTCGATGCCCGCGCCGTCCATCCACGCTTGCCAGTCCTGACTGGCCGTATCGATGTGAATGAGTGCGGCGCGGGTGAGATCCGGAACGGCGCCGGCGCCGGTCAGCATCGCGCGATAGGCGGGGCTGCACACCGGCACGAGTCGCTCGCCGAAGAGACGTTGCCACGACGATGCGCCATCGACCGGGCCGCGCGAGAGGCGCAGGCCGAAGTCGAAGCCGTCGACGGGAAAGCCCGCCTGGCGGCGCGAAGTGTCCACGGTGACGTCGATGTTGGGCCAGCGCGCGCGGAAATCGGCGAGGCGCGGCACGAGCCAGCGGGCCGCGAGCGTCGGCGCGCACGTAACCGAGATCGCGCGGCGCTTGCGCCTGTCGGGCAGCGACTGCGTGCCGACGACGATAAGCGAAAACGCTTCGGCGATGTACGGCAGATAGTGTTCGCCGGCGGCGGAGAGCGACAGCCCGCGCGGCTCGCGCACGAAAAGCTCGACGCCGAGCATCGCTTCAAGCGCGCCGATGCCGTGGCTCACGGCACCCGGCGTCACGTTGAGTTCGGCGGCCGCGAGCTTGAAACTGCGATGGCGCGCGGCGGCTTCGAAGAGACGCAGGGCGTTGAGCGGCGGGAGGCGCTGAGACATGATCGCGTGGGAATCGACGAAAGGTGCGCCTATATTGCCATTCCCCGATAGCGAAGAGGTCAGGCCGATGTCTGCCGCCGCGCCTTCCACCGGTCGAGAATGCGCCGCGTGATGAGCGCGAACGGCGGATTGGCGAACAGCACCGCCGCGCTCAACGCGATGCATCCGCACACGAGAAACGTTCCGCGATAGCCGAGCGCGGCCACGAGCGCGCCGGACAGAACGCCCGACAGGATCGATCCGACGCGCGACGCGTTGAAGAAAAGCGCCGTCGCCGATCCGGGGCTTTGCGGCATCAGATCCTGCATGTACGTCATGCCGAGGCACGACGTCACCGAGACGACGAAGGCGTTGAAGGCTTGCATCGGAATGAGGAAGTGGACGTTGGGCGACGCCGCCACCGCAATGAAATAAATCAGATGCACGACGGCGCACGACGCGAGCCATCGCTGCTTGTCGAGACGCGAAGCACGCGCGCCGAGCGCGAGCATCATCGGAATTTCGAGGAATGCGCCGAGGCCCAGCATGATCGATACGTCGATGCGCGTGCCGTGCATGCCGTGCACGACGTAGAGCGGCAGGACGATCATCGTAGCGCTCGCGGCGAGCCCGATGAGCGTCATCGCGACGGTCGCGCGCCAGATCTCGGCGCGAGAATGCGACGCGCCGGGGTGCGGCGGGACGAGCTCCTCGGTGTCGGGCGCGGTGACTTCGAGCAGCGATGTCGGGTCGCCGGCGTAGTGCGCCGGTGCGCTGTGCGGGTCGCCCCTGGGCGAGCCGTGCATGCGCCAGACGATCGCGCCGCACGCGACGAAACAGGCCGCCGCGAACAGAAACAGGCCGTAGAAGCCGGCGCCGGCGAGCACCAGCGCGCCGACGGAGGGTCCGAAGACCCACGCCATCGAAAGAACGGTTCGCAAGGTGGCGAGCGCGAGGGACCGCTCGGCTTCGTCGTCGACGGGCAACGCGGCGCGCGCGAACGAGAACACGAGCGACATCGCGGAGCCGCCTGCGCCGAGAAACAGGATGCCGATCACGACCAGCGCGGTGTAATTGCGCACGACGCACATCAACAGAAAACCGAGCGATGAAGCAATGAGCGCCGCGAGCAGCAATTCCCGATGATGGCCGTGCCTGTCGGACCATTTTCCGGCAAACGCGCTGGCCACGACGCCGCTCGCGGCGATGACCGTCATGAAGACGCCGAGCTTCAAGGGGCTCATATCCGCCTGTTCGACGCTGAACAGCGACAGATACGGCGCGGTGAACGACATCGCGACGCCGAGCATCAGGGTCGCGCTGGAGAGCGGCAGGAAGAACGGAATGCGGGTGAGACCGAGCAGGCGTGTGTTCATCGGGACGTGGGTCGGCTTGGGGACTCGGGCCGAAAAGGCAGGTCGTGCTTTGAGCGCAAGCGGCGTACCGCTTTGAATGCGGCAACGCGCGGAACTTGCGCAGTTTGCCATCGTTGTCGGAGGATGCGTGTAGCGATTAGTTAACCGTGATTGACATAATGCAAATTAGCGCGGGAATTGATGTAGGAGCAACATGAGAATGTCGTGTTCTAGCAAGATACAAATGTCGTGTTTTTGCGACCACTGGCAAGCTG
>NZ_JALQDV010000043.1:0-37666 GCF_023631045.1 Caballeronia sp. AZ7_KS35
GCCGCGGTGCGGCTACGCTTCGCTCGATCGTCACTTGCAAACAATTCTCGATACGGTGTGCTAAAGCTCGCGCTTACGACAAACTAACGCATCGCGTCCATGGCCTCATGGCCGGCCTCGACGGCACCCAACGCGTTCCTAGCGGGACCACGCGATCCCTATTCAAAGAGTAAAAACGATGCCTGCAGAATTTTCCCGTGCACAGTTCGTGTTGTCCGTCGACGGAACAGCGCTGGAGGTTTCAGCTATCCGTCGCGACGGCGACAAGGCGCCGATCCTTTTCCTGCATGGGTTTGGGTCGACCAAGGAAGACTACGCGGACATCGTCCGCCATGCCGAATTCGCCGGTCATCCGTTCATAGCGTACGACGCGCCGGGTTGCGGCGAGACGCATTGCGCTGACCTCCTGAAGATCAGCATCCCGTTCCTGGTGGATACGGCGCTCGCCGTGCTCGAGCGCGCCGGATTCGAACGATTTCATCTGGTCGGCCATTCGATGGGCGGTCTGACTGCGCTGATGCTTGCGCACCGGCATCCGAAGCGCGTGATCAGCTTTGTCGATATCGAGGGCAACATCGCACCGGAAGACTGCTTTCTCAGCCGGCAGATCATCGAGCACCCGCGCGACGGCGCGCGAAAGTTTTTCGATGATTTCATTGAACGCACGTTGCTCGCGCCGGCGTATGCCAGTGCGCTCTATTCGGCGAGCCTACGCCACAAGGTACGCGCCGAAGCGGTTGGTGGGATCTTCCGATCAATGGTCGACCTGTCGGACAACGGCGACCTGATGACGAAGTTCCTCGGCCTACCGTTTCCGCGCATGTTCATGTACGGCGAGCAAAATGCGTCGCTTTCCTATCTTGACTACATCCGCGAGCAGGGCGTCGAATTGGCCGAGATTCCTGACTGTGGGCATTTCCCGATGTATTCGAATCCCGTGCTGATGTGGAGGGCTATTGCCTCGCTTCATCAGCGAGCGGCCTGACGCCTCGCTACACGCAGATTTGACCCCGTGCAACTGACGAGATGTGAAGCATGTTCGCGGAACATGAAACGACCAAGGCTCCAGCGCCTGCACCGGACTGTTGCAACGATGCGCTTTCCTCATCCAATCCCATAAAAGCGCATCGAGTTGGCAGGGACGAATGACTCGCCAGCTGTTGCCGATCGACTGACCGCTTGCTGAAGTGGAGCAGCCGTCTCAATTCCTCGGTACTGCGTTGCTCGAAGGTCCCTTTATGGCCGATAAGCCCCCTTCGAACCAACTTCCGACTCTGATCGACCCGCTTGCTCACTGCACGCGTTTTTGCCCAAACCTCCGCCGTGCGGTCGGGGTTGTAACGATAGACGTCTAGTGCCGAGAGACCCGCCCACCCGCTCCCTGCCGCTTGAAAACGCGCGCCGATCGACAACCGGAAAATAGCATCGAACGCATCAATCGTTATCCGCTCGCCATCATCCCCGGCGCACGGCTTCGCGAAGCCCCACCGCCGCCCTCGTCCGACCAGACCAAGATCACAACCCGCCCCACAATTAGCCGCCCCCCCTCGGCGTAATGCACAATATCGGCATCTAAGAACGCGGAGAATGGCCCGTGGGCGTCAACTTCGACCTCAACGACTTGCAGGCATTCAGAGCCGTGGTGGAACTGGGCAGCTTCCGAAAGGCAGCCGAGGCGGTGAACATATCCCAGCCGGCTTTGAGCCGCCGGATCGACAAGCTGGAGGAAGCGCTCGGCGTGCGTCTCTTCGAACGCACCACGCGCAGCGTGACGCTCACGACTGTGGGCCGCGCCTTCGCGCCGAGCGCGGAGCAGCTGCTGGACGATCTCGATGTCGCCCTGCTCGGCATCCGCGATGTCTCATCGAGCCGATTGGGTCACGTAACCATTGCCTGTGTGCCATCCGTGGCCTACTACTTTCTGCCAAGCGCGGTTGCGAGCTTCCATCGCCGTTTTCCGCGCATCAGGGTGAAACTGCTCGATGCGAGCGCGAACGAAGTGCTCTCCGCCGTCATCAGCGGCGAGGCCGATTTCGGCGTCAGCTTCATGGGAAGCCAGGAGTCCGAGGTCGACTTCAAAGTGCTGCTGCAGGAGCAGTTCGTTGCGGCTTGCCGTCGCGACCACCCGCTCGCGCGCAAGAAACGCGTGACCTGGAACGAGCTCTACGAACACGAATACGTTTCCGTGGACAAGACGTCCGGCAATCGCCTGTTGCTCGATCAGGCTCTTTCGGCCGTATCGCCGCGCGCGCCCAGCGTGTGCGAAACACGTCACGTCACGACCATGCTCGGTCTCGTCGAAGCGGGCCTCGGCGTCGCCGCCGTACCGTCGATGGCCATGCCCGGACGCAATCATCACATCCTCACGAGTGTGCCGCTGGTCGACCCCGTCGTGAAGCGACGAGTGGGAATCGTGAGACGCCGCGGGCGTACGCTGACGCCGGCCGCGCAGGAGTTTCATCAAACGATTCTGGATATGAGAGGCGATGTCAGGAGCAGCGACACATTAACCGACGACGTCGCTCCAAAAGCGCGCCCGAGCAGGAAGCCCGCGTCGTGAGGGTGGCGAGAACGCTCCGTTTGCTCTATGTGCAGGTCGTGCTTGGCATGTTGCTCGGCATGGCGCTCGGGCACTTCTGGCCGCAAGCCGGCTCGCTCCTCAAGCCTGTCAGCGACGGTTTCGTCGGCCTCGTCAGGATGATGATCACGCCGATCGTCTTCTGCACGATCGTCTCCGGGATCACGTCTGTCGCGAGCGGAAAAGCCATCGGGCGCGCAATCTTCCGGGCGTTGGGACTCTTCTATTTTCTGACTGCCGTGGCGCTCGCGCTGGGACTCGTCACGGCCTTTCTGATGCGGCCCGGCGCGGGCATGCATATCGACGCCCGAAGTCTCGATACGACGATCATCGCGCAGTATGTGAAGCAGGCGCATCCGGATGGTCTCGTCGCCTTTGCACTGAACGTCATCCCCGAAACGATGCTCGGCGCCTTCGAGAAGGGCGAGGTGCTGCCGGTGCTGCTGCTCTCGCTGCTATTCGGCTTCGCACTGAATCTGCATCCCGGCGCAGGCAGGCCCGTGCTCGCGCTCATCGATGGCATCGCCCAGGCGCTGTTTCGCATCCTCGCGATGATCATGCGGCTCGCGCCGCTCGGCGCATTCGGCGCGATGGCTTTCACGGTGGGCCGCTTCGGGATTCACTCGGTCGGCTCCCTCGGCATGTTGATGGTGTCGTTCTACGTGGCATGCGTGCTGTTCGTCGCGCTCGTCCTCGCTGCGCTTGCGCGCTTGCACGGCTTCGCGCTTTGGCGGCTCTTGCGTTATCTGCGCGAGGAATTGCTCATCGTACTGGCGACTTCGTCGACGGAACCGGTGTTGCCGCGCCTCATCACCAAGCTGGAGATGCTCGGCTGCGACAAGGGCGTCGTCGGACTCGTGCTGCCCGCGGGCTATTCGTTCAATCTCGACGGCACCGCGATCTATCTGACGCTTGCTTCCATGTTCATCGCGCAGGCGTGCGACGTGTCGCTCTCCGCGCCGCGGATCGCGATGATGCTCGCGGTCATGCTGCTCACGTCCAAAGGCGCGGCGGGCGTGTCCGGGAGCGGCCTGGTGGCGCTCGTCGCGACGCTGACGGTGATTCCGGATCTTCCCGTCGCCGGCGTGGCGCTATTGGTGGGCATCGACCGCTTCATGTCCGAAGCGCGCGCGCTCACGAGCGTCATCAGCAACGCGTGCGCGGTGATCTTCGTTTCGATGTGGGAAGGCGCCTGCGATCGCGCGCGCCTCGCCCGGATGCTGCGCGCGCCGGCGCCGGGCGACGCCGACGGCGCAGAGGACCACGCGAGCAGCACCTCGAGAAGTTGACGGCGAAGGCTGTATCAATGCGCGGCGACGCTATCGAGTCCCGTCGATTTCACATCTGCCTGAACGCCGGGCGATGCCAGATAGTCGAGGAGCGCCTTCGCTTCCTTCGGATGCTGTGCGCTCACGGGAATGCCAGCGGCAAAACGCGTGACGGACTGCAAAGACTCGGGAATCTTTCCGACGAAGGTCGCGCCCGTGACCGGCAGCAACTCGCTCACCTGCTGAAAGCCGATCTCGTAATCGCCGTTCGCGACGACCGAGGCCACCGGTATGCGCGGGATCATCTTCGCCTTGGGCTTGACCTGATCCTCGATGCCGAGCTTGGTGAACAGCTCCCGCTCGATATAGACACCGCTCGCGCTGTCCGAGTAGGCGATCGACTTGGCATGCAGCAGCGTCTGCCGGAGGCCTTCCGCCGAGCTGATGTCGGGCTTGGCCGCACCGTCGCGCACGACCATGCCGATGCGCGAGTCCGCCAGTTCCACGCGCGATCCGGGCACGACCTTGCCCTGCTTGATCAGCTCGTCGAGCGCGTAACCGACCATGATGACGGCGTCGGCCGGCTCGCCCCGTTCGAGACGGTTGGGAATGGCTTCGGGCGATTTGCCCATCGACGGACCCAGCGCCGTGTCGAGCGTGTTGCCCGTCTCGGACGCGAACCTCGGACCGAGCACCTTGTACGCCGCGGTAAAGCCACCCGAGCTCATGACGTGCAGGTCGGCGGCCTGCACGCTGAACGCAACGGCCGAGGTGGCGATGAGCGCAGCCGCGCATAGTTTCGGAAGCAGATTTTTCATGATCGGAGTCGTGTAGGGTTCGATAGACGCTTGGCGCAACGAGCGACGCGTCAGTGCGCCGGAGTCAGCGTCGCCGCACGCCGGCGATAGAGCGCGAACGTCGCCAGAAGCGCGCAGCCCGCGGCGAAGCTCATCCAGTATCCGGGCGCGGCCTTGTCGCCGGTCATGTGAATGAGCGCCGTCGAGATGGCCGGCGTGAAGCCGCCGAACACCGCCGTCGCAAGGCTGTAAGCAAGCGAAAAGCCCGCCACGCGCACCTGAACCGGCATCACCTCGGTCAGCGCGACGACCATCGCGCCGTTATACATGCCGTACATGAACGAGAGCCAAAGCAGCACGAGCAGCATGTTGATAAAGCTCGGCGCGTGGGCGAGTATCGACAGCGCGGGGTATGCGGTTGCGATAGCGAGCACCGTCATGCCGACGAGCAGCGGCCTGCGGCCGATCTTGTCCGAGAGCGCCCCGCCGATCGGCAGCCACACGAAGTTCGACACGGCCACGCACAAAGTCACGAGCAGACTATCCGCGGTGCTCAGATGCAGGACCGTCTTGCCGAAAGTCGGCGCATAGACCGTGATGAGATAGAAGCTCGAGGTGGTCATCGCCACCAGCATCATGCCGGCGATCACGACGGCCCAGTTCTGGGCCAGCGTGCGGAACACTTCCTTCATGCTCGGGCGATGCTGACGTGCCTTGAATTCCTGCGTTTCTTCCAGATTGCGACGCAGCATGAAGATGAACGGCACGATCATGCAGCCGACGAAGAACGGCACACGCCATCCCCAACTCGCGATGGCCGTGGTGTCGAGGAATTGGTTGAGCGCGAAGCCGAGCGCCGCGGCCACGACGATCGCGACCTGCTGGCTCGCGGACTGCCAGCTCGTGAAGAAGCCCTTGCGGCCGGGCGTGGCCATCTCGGCGAGATAGACCGATACGCCACCCAGTTCGGCGCCCGCGGAGAACCCCTGCAGCAGACGTCCGACGAGCACGAGCGCGGGGGCCAGAAGACCGATCGTCGCGTATCCCGGCACGAATGCGATCAGGATGGTGCCGCTCGCCATGATGGAAAGCGTGACGATCAGGCCCTTGCGGCGGCCGACATCGTCGATGTACGCGCCGAGCACGATCGCGCCCAGCGGACGCATCAGGAATCCGGCGCCGAAGACCGCGAACGTCATCATCAGCGAAGCGAATTCACTCGATGCCGGAAAGAACACGCCGGCGATTTGCGTCGCGTAGAAGCCGAACAGAAAGAAGTCGAACTGCTCCAGGAAATTGCCGGCCGTTACGCGGAAAACCGCCGCAGCCTTGGAATGTCCCGGCGAAAGGGTGGAAGGTGAGGGATGCATCGATGTGTCTCCTGAAGTCCCGAAATTTGCGGAGTGTCCGCTCTTGTCTTTCGGGAATGATGGCGCGTCGCCATCAAAACGATAAGTGCAATGTTCTGAACGATTGATGTCCTATGGTTATCAATCGCCGGAAACGGTCGGCTCGGCCGACCTCCCGGATGTCGGCGCTCAGGCCACGAAACGGCACTGTGAAGCGGGCGTGCGCGTGTC
Source organism: Caballeronia sp. AZ7_KS35 (assembly GCF_023631045.1). Taxonomy (NCBI): domain Bacteria; kingdom Pseudomonadati; phylum Pseudomonadota; class Betaproteobacteria; order Burkholderiales; family Burkholderiaceae; genus Caballeronia; species Caballeronia sp. AZ7_KS35. The sequence continues at coordinate 6,224 of NZ_JALQDV010000043.1, forward strand.
CATGTTTCGACCGCGGTTCAGGTGATCGTCGATTTCCGCGGCGCAACCGAGCATGCGCGGATACAGAAAGATCGTGAACGCAGCGGTTTCGAGATCCGCCTCGCTGAATGCGCCGCGTTTGAGCGGTTGCCACAGCATTTTCAGCAGCAGCGCGGCGATCACGGCATCGACATTGACGCAGTAGACGTTGCGCGAGACGCCCGCGTCGAACAAGGCCTGCACCAGCGCGCGGTAATACGCATGAAACGCGTTGTACTCGCCTCGCGCCTCGTACAGATCGGCGATGAACACCTCGCGCGGATCGTGATTCACCGGCTTGTCCTTGAAAACCGGGTGATTGACGCCCGGCAGCTTGGCGATGTCGAGGCTGCCGGCCTGCTTCTGGCTCGCCTTGTAGCGCGCGTAATGCTCGACGGAACGGCGCGCGAGCGCGTCGAGATCGACGCCGTGATGCGGGTCCGCAGGATCGTCGAGGGCGCTGTCGCGAAACGCATCGTTGAGAAAGGCGATGCCTTCGTAGCCATTGCCGCCGTGCGTATAGCCGGTGTGCGTCAGAAAACCCGTCAACGCCTTGTTCAGTTGCACGCGTTCGGGTGATTCGGGGCCATCGGCGGATACCGCACCCTTCGCGCCTTGCGCCGAGATCGCACCCGGTCCGTTCGTGAGCAGCAATCCGGTCAGCGTCCTGAAAGCGAACAGGTCGTCGGCGGAGGGTTCGAGGCCGAGCAGCGCCGCGAACGCAATCTCCGTCAGCGAGCGCTCGCCGAGCAACGCCTCGGTGGAAACATCGCAGAAGCTGTCGGGACGATGGCGCGACGCGTCCGCCGAAGCGCCGATCAGCGTGCCGAACAGCTTCGTCCACCACGGCAGACTCTCCGCCGTCAGACGCGAGATGCGCTTGCGCATGAGCGGGCCCCAGGCGAGTGTCGTCGTGATCGCCGCGAGCACGGCGTCCGCGCGCGGATGGCCCGGGCCGCTGGCAATCCATCGCACGAATACGGAATTCACGCCACGGGCGGCGAGACCGGCGAGCATGGCTTCGGCCTTCGGATCCGGTTCCTCGCAGAACAGTGCCGCGCTGCCCTCGGTGTCGATCGCGTCGATGTCGAAATCGCGATCGAATGCGTCGACGAGTCTTGCTGCGGCGAACCGGTCGATTATCAGCTTGGCCGCCTCGCGCGCCGCGCGCTGGCGATTCGGCCCGACGATGGCGGCAGCAGCCGCGAGCACGGCATTGGGCGCATTGCCGGCCTCGCGCGCCGCCTGCGCCGCCGCCAGTTCGGGCGTGCCGTACAGGTTGACCGCCGCGCCGACCGCGACGTCGATCAGTTTCTCATCGTTCGCGCCGCCGAACTCGTGCAGCAGCGCGAGGCACACGTTCGCTTCGAAGGAATGCGTCGACGCGTCGAGCATCGATACGCCGTGCAGGCTGCTCACCTGAGTCTTCGCATCCATCTGCGAGGCGCCCGATGCGTCCTTCAACGGCTGCCGCGGCGGAATCGCGCCGATCTGGTCGTTCACCCGCGCGACTTGTTCGTCATAGGGCGCGACGGCTTTCACGACCGCAAGCGCGAGATCGTCGGGCAAATCGAGCCCCTGATCGGAGCCGAACCACGGCTTGAGCGCGAGGCTGCCTTCGGGCTCGAAGTCGGGCATCGTCGCGTTCGCCCGCATCACCGCCGTGAGCGCGGCGGGAATATGCGCGATGTTCGTCACCACCGCACCCTTCGCCGAGCAGCATGGATCGCCGGGCGTGAAAAGCCTTTCGACGCCGAATTTCTCCTTGAACCAGCGTTCCTTCGCGAGCGCATCGTCGGCGCCGCCCGCCATCGCGCCAGCATGTCCCACCGCGCGCGTCAGACGGCTTTTCCAGCGGCCCACCACGCACGCGACCACGGGCTTCGTGAAGTCCGCGTCGGCTTCGTAATAGCCGCCGGGCTCGCAGTACAGCACGGCAGCCTTGCTGCGCGCATCGTTTGCGAGCGCGAAGGCGAATTCCGGCGCGGCATAGTGGATGTAGACATCCTTCCCGCTGGAAATGACCGTCGAGGTGCCCCAGCCGCTCATGCGCAGGTATTGCGCAATCGTTGTGCTGAAGCCGCCGGAATTCGAGAAGACCGCGATCGATCCCTGGCGCAAGGTCGCGCCCGGATCGTCGCCGCCGAGCGCGCCGCCGATGCGTACGCGTTGCCACGAGTCCGCGACGCCCAGCCCGTTCGCGCCGAAGATGTCGATGCCCGCCTGCTGACCCATCGCGCGAATCTCACGCGCATCGTGCACGGCGATCTTCTCCGTGATGATGAATATCTTGCGCAGATCCGGATTCACGCGGATCAGTTCGGCCACGCCGTCGCGCGCGGCCGAAGGCGGCAGATAGACGACGCCGCAGTTGAACCGATGTCCGGCTTCCAGCCCTTCTCGCACGTTGTTGAAGACCGGAATGTCGCCCGCGGGCGTCGCAAGCATCTGTCCGCCTTTGCCGGGCGCCGTGCCGAAGACGACATTCGCGCCCGAGAAAGCGTGGCTCACCGGCGTCACGTCCGATGATTCGCCGCCCAGGATGTTGAGCACGCAGACGCGGTCTTCGCGCGTCGCGATATCCGCCAGCGACTGTATGCCGACGAAGTATTTGAAACGACTATTGCCTTGCTTGTGCATGTCCGATCTCCTCAAGCCGATGCCGTATGCGATTGCGCGTCGCGCGCGCCGATGCGCGCCGCAACTTGCGCGCGTCCGCCCGATTGCATCCATGTATCGGCACGGCGCGCGTACTGGATCACCTCGCTGATGTCGGAGTCGAAACCGAAAAGGCGATACGGCAGGCCGAGCGAATCGCAGGTGTCGCGCAGCGCGGACATGCCGCGCACGAGGTTCGGGCCGCCGCGTCCGAGCACGACATAGAGCGGCGTCGGTCCGTGCTCGCTGAAGTGCTCGCGCAGCGCATCGGCCATCGCGCGCAGGGTTTCGAAGATGTCGGTGTTGTTGGACTTGCCGCCGATGATGAACAGCACATTCGACTGCTTCAGCCAGTGCCGGAAGCAGATGCGCGCCACTTCCTTCATCTTTTCGTAGGGCGGATTGCCGCCGAAGTCCGACGAGATGATGGCCGCATCGCCGAGCATTTCCGTGACGAGCGAGTTCGCGCCGCCGCCGAAGGTGGGCGCGAGGATCGTGCCCTTGTCGTTGATCACGTAGACATCGCTTTGACCCTGGTGGGTGCGCAACTGGTTGATCTCCTGTTCGAAATCCGAGTAGTCGGCGGCGAACAGATGCGGGGGCAGGCCGAGCCGCGAGAAGCGCGGATCGTCGCGATCGAATCCGCACTTGAAGTCGCACGCGACGGGCGTGAGACGTCCCTTCTTGTCCTCGCGCATGCGGATCGGGTTGAGTTCGAGCGTCGTCATCCCGAAGTCGTGGAACAACTCCCAGAGCTTCGGCAACTGCTGCACGAGCGGCGAGATGATTTCGCGCGGCGCGCCGATCTCGCTCAGCGCATTCGCCACGACGAACGCCTTCAATCCGGTCAAGGCATCGAACGGCACCATCGCGACGTGCTTCGGATCGACTTCCTCGATGTCCATGCCGCCCATGTGCGAAAGCGTCATCGTCGGCGCGCGGAAACGCGTGGAATCGGTGATCGAAAAGTAGACCTCATGCTTGGCCGGCACGCCCGCTTCGAACGTCACGCCGTTCGCCTTGGCTTTCACATGGCCTACGGCGTGTTCGGCGAAGTACAGTCGTTCCTTTTCGGCGAGCGCCGTCTTGAGATCCGTGGCGCGGCCGAGCAAGCCCGCTTTGCCCTTCTTGCCCACACCGCCCTTGAACACCGGCTTGATGAATATCTGCCCGTGACGGTCGATGAGCGACTTGATCTCTTCTTCGCTGGCGCCCGGGCCCAGCACTTCGCTGGACGGAAAGCCGACGAATTGCAGCAGGCGCGAGCCGTGCAACATTCCGGTGATCTGCATGTGACGTGTCTCCTGATTTGAGCAATGACGAATGAAGCGGATACTGGAAGTGCATCGACTCGCTGCGGCAGGCGCGAGATGCACCGCTGCCGTAGACGCGCTCGAAAGCGGCGGCAGGATTCAAGTAGCGAGGTGGGTTACGCGAGATGGGCGTCGATGACTCTTGACGGCAGCCCTGAACGGGCGTGCACCGGGATGCAGCGAAACGCTGTGCTGCGCTTCGTGCCTGTCTCCGACGCGTTCTCTTTTATGAACGTCTTGAGACCAGATACTTGCGCAAGAAGGCTGAAACAAGAAGTGCAATTTTTCGAAGCATTGATGTTCAAACGTTATCAATGCCGAAAAAGGCGGCGACTGGACGACGCGTTGCACGCCGGTAACGCCGCCTGATTTTGGCGCTCGGAGAAGAACGCCGCTCGTGACTGACGGCCGCGATGAAACGATCCGTCAGAACGTCCCGGGAAACGAGCCCCCATCCATCAGGATGTTTTGACCGGTCAGGTAGCCCGCGTGTCCGCTGCACAGGAAAGCGCACATCGCGCCGAACTCCTGCGCCGTGCCGAATCTCCCTACCGGTATTGCCTGACGTTTCGCTTCGAGCACAGCGTCATACGCCTTGCCCTGCGCGGTAGCGGCCGCTTGGGTGGACTGCTTCAGGCGGTCGGTATCGAACAAGCCCGGCAGCAGATTGTTGATGGTCACGTTATGCTCCGCGATCCGTTTCTGCCGGGCCAGACCCGCGACGAAGCCGGTCAGGCCGGAACGCGCGCCGTTGGACAGCCCGAGCACATCGATGGGCGCCTTCACCGCACCCGACGTGATGTTGACGATCCGGCCGAAGCCTCGCTCGGCCATTGCATCGACGGTGGCGCGCATCAGTTCGATGGCCGTCAGCATGTTCGCATCGAGCGCCGCGATCCAGTCGTCTCGGGTCCAGTCGCGAAAATCGCCCGGCGGCGGGCCGCCCGCATTGTTGATCAGGATGTCGATGCGAGGCGCCGCGCTCAGTGCCCGCTCCCGACCGGCGCTCGTCGTGATATCGCCTGCCACCGCGATCACCTGAACGCGGGGATTCAGTTGCCGAAGCCCGGCTGCCGTCGATTCGAGCGCGTCCTCGCCGCGCGCCGTCACCACGACGTTGACGCCTTCAGCGACCAGCGCTTCGGCGCAGCCCTTCCCCAGCCCCTTGCTCGCGGCGCAAACGAGCGCCCATTTACCCTCGATTTGCAGATCCATTGCGCGTCCAACCTCCAATCAAATGACAGATTCTTCTCGTTGAGTCATGGCCCCGGCCGTGCGCGCGCGGAAAGCCTGTGCAACACGCGGCTCGTGAAAATTGTGCGGCCCGATCTCGCCGATCGACCGGACGCCGGTCAGCGCCATCGTCACGTCGAGTTCGTTCCGCACAATCTCGAGCATGCGCGCGACGCCGGGTTCGCCCATCGCGCCGAGGGCATACATGAAGGCTCGGCCGACCATCGTGCCCTTCGCGCCCAGCGCGAGCGCCTTCATCACATCCTGGCCGGTGCGGATGCCGCCATCGACCCACACTTCAGTGGCGTCGCCCACGGCATCCACCACGGCGGGCAAGGCCTCGACCGTCGACGGCGCGCCGTCGAGCTGCCGTCCGCCATGATTGCTGACGACGATGGCATCGGCGCCCAGCGAAGCCGCCATGCGCGCATCCTCGGCGCACATGATGCCCTTGAGCACCAGCTTGCCGGGCCAGAGACTGCGGATATGCGCGATGTCGTTCCAGTCGAGGCTCGGATCGAATTGCGATGCGACCCACTTGCTGATCGCGATCACATCGTCACCGCCCTTGATGAAGCCGGCGAGATTGCCGAAGTTGCGTCTGCCCGAAGCGGCGCGCATCACCCAGCCCGGCTTGCGCAGAAAATCAAGCAGGTTCGCCGCCGTCAGGCGAGGCGGCACGGTCATGCCGTTCTTGAGATCCTTGTGACGCTGCCCGTTGATCTGCAGATCGAGCGTGACCACCAGCGCCGAACAACCGGCGGCCTTCGCGCGCTCGATCAGCGACTGGTTGAAGCCACGGTCGCGCATGACGTAGAGCTGAAACCAGAACGGCGCCTTCGTATGAGCCGCAACGTCCTCGATCGAACAGATGCTCACGGTCGAGAGCGTGAACGGCACGCCGAAGCGCTCGGCCGCGCGCGCACCCAGGATCTCGCCGTTGGCCCATTGCATGCCCGTCAGTCCGGTCGGTGCGATGGCCACGGGCATTGCGACCCGCTGTCCGAGCATCGTGCTTGCGGTGCTGCGCCCTTCCACGTTCACGCCCACGCGTTGCTTGAGCGTCAGCCGGGCGAACGCGCGACCGTTCTCGCGATAAGTCGATTCGGTGTACGAGCCACTATCGACGTAATCGTAGAACGCCTTGGGCACCCGCTTTTTCGCCATGAGGCGAAGGTCTTCGACACACGTTACTGTTTGCATTGAAGCTCGAACTCCGACAGAAGATCTTTTCAAACGACACGCAACGCCGGCATGGCGAGCGAATCAGGAAAGCGCGCCGACGGCCGTTTCCCCGACGTCTTCCGATACCGCGACTGGCCGGTGCACGAGCAGCAGATACGCCACCGCCGAGAGCAGCGCGATGACCGCGCTCACGATCAGCGAGGCGACGAACGAATGCGTCCGGTCCACGACGATGCCGGTGACGATCGGCGCGGCCGAGCCGGCCAGGAAGCCGCCGAAGTTCTGGATGCCGCCGAGCGAGGCCACCGCCTGACGCGGCGCGGCGATCGAGATCAGCGACCACGCGCCGCCCGATGCCAGATTGATGAAGAACATGGCGCCCGAGATGTAGATCACGGCGAGCGTGGTGGACGGTGTCAGCGCCGCCGGAACGGTGAACGCCGCCGCGCCCACGAGACCGATGCAGATCGGCCACTTGCGGCTCGTGATCGCCTGCAGGCCTCTGCGGTACAGGCGGTCTGCCGTGAAGCCGCTGCTCAGCATGCCGAGCGTGCCGAAGACATAGGGAATCGAGACGACCCAGCCCGCCTTCGCGATGCTCAGGCCGCGTTCGTGTTCGAGATACGCCGGCAGCCATGTGAGGTAGAGCCACACGGTATAGATGACGCCCATGAAGCCGAAGAAGATGCCCCACGTCGTCTTCTGCCGGAACAGGCTGCGCCATTGCGCGCCGCTGAGCGGCTTGCTGTTTTCGTCTTCCTGCGAGTCCTGGTTCAGATAGGCCGTCTCCTCCGCCGCGAGCTTCACTTCGTCGCGATTGCGATAGGCGACATACCAGCCGATCGCCACGATGACGCCGAACACGCCCGTCGCGAAGAACATGTTGCGCCAGCCGAGCGCGAGCATCATGGCGGTGAGGATCGGCGGCGCGATCGCCGGGCCCACGGTCGTCGACGCGACGAAGATGCCGGTCGGCGTGCCGCGGTCGCGCACCGCGAACCACTCGCCGATGACCTTCGCGCCGGCCGGAAACTGCGGCGCCTCGCCGATGCCGAGACACACGCGCGCCAGGAAGAACTGCTGGATATTGCCGACGAGCCCGCAGCAGGCCTGCGCGACCGACCACAGGATCATGCCCCAGCCCAGCATCACGCGCGCGCCGAAACGGTCGAGCATCGCGCCGACCGGTAGTTGCGCGAACGCATAGGCGAGCGAGAAGGCCGACAGCAGCAGGCCCATCTGCGACGCGCTCAGGCCCATCTCGCCGCGAATCACGCTATTCGCAATGGAGAGCGCGCTGCGATCCAGATAGTTGATGCTGCCGGCGAGGGTCAGAAAGAAGATCGAAATGCGCTGGATCCGTACGATCCGTTTGCTCTTGTTCATGCGGTGTCTCCGTCCGTGTCATGCGCGGACGCCTCGTTGGCCGGGCGTCCGTCTCTTCGTCAATACGACGCTTCCAGCAAGCCGAGATAATCCGCTTCCGATGCTTCGCGCGGATTGGTCTTGTGACTGTGATCCTTGAGCGCGCCCGACACGATGCGCGGAAACATCTCGCGCGTGACGCCCAGCGCCCGAAGGCCGGTCGGCAAGCCGAGGCGTGCCGTCATGTCGCGCAGCGCCGACGAAATCTCCGTGTCCTGACGCAACTGCATGGCGCTCGCCATGCGCTCCATCTTTTCTTCGTCGCGCATGGACGGAGCGCTTCGGTTGAACTCCACGACCGCCGGCAGAAAGATGGCGTTGAGCGTGCCGTGATGCAGTCGCGGGTCGATTCCGCCGAGCGAATGGCTCAGGCTATGGACGCAGCCCAGTCCCTTCTGGAAAGCGAGTGCGCCTTCCATCGAAGCCATCATCATGTTTTCCCGCGCGGTTTGGTCGGTCGGCTCTTTCGTGGCCCGTTCGATATGCGCCCAGGCGCGGCGCAACCCGTCCAGCGCGATGCCGTCGGCCGGCGGATTGCGCATCGGCGACATGAAGGTTTCCAGACAGTGCGCGATCGCATCCATGCCGGTGGCGGCGGTGAGTTGCGGCGGCAGGCCGACCGTCAGGCCGGGATCGCAGATCGCGACCTTCGGCACGACATGCGGCGAGATCACGCCCACCTTGCGGCCGTCGTCCAGGATCAGGATGGCGCCGCGTCCGACTTCGCTGCCGGTGCCCGCCGTGGTCGGCACCGCGATCACCGGCGCGGTTTTCGCGGTGATCCGGCTCGCGCCGCCCTCGATGACGGCGAAGCTCTGGAGCGGGCCTTCGTGCGTCGCGCAGACGGCCACGCCCTTTGCAAGATCGATCGACGAGCCGCCGCCCACTGCGATGATGCCGTCGCATTCCGCTTGCCTGTACAGGGCGACCGCTTCGCGCACCGCGGCTTCGTTGGGATTCGGCGGGGTGGCGTCGTAGATCATTTCGCCGTCGGCGCGCTCCAGCACCTTCAGCACCGTGTCGAGAATGCCCGCGGCACGAATGCCCCGGTCCGTGACGATCAGCGGCCGCCGGATCGAAAGGCGTTCGCATTCGCTCTTCAGCAGGTTCACCGCGCCGAAGTCGAACTGGATCTGCGTAACGTAGTTGATGAGAGACATGATGATGACCTTCCGTTATAGTTTCCGATACTCGACGCGCTGTCGGTTTGCGCTGCCCATCTTCCGGAAATGATCGAGGCGCGCTGTTTTCATGCGTTCTTTCGGCGAAGTATAGAGAGCGGCGCATCGGAGCAAAATTGAGAAGTTCTCATGCTGATATAACTCTCTCTCAAGTCTCATGACACCCAACGTGAATTCGATCGCCTCGCGCCTCCACGTCAGGCAACTCAGGTTGCTTGTTGCGCTGGGCGATCATGGTTCGCTTCTGAAAGCGGCCAATCAAGTCGGCTTGACGCAACCGGGCGCGAGCAAGGCGCTTCAGGAAATCGAAACCACCTTTGGAACAGCGCTGTTCACGCGCACGCGGCGCGGGCTCGAAGCGAATGACGCGGGCCATTGCGCGATCCGGTATGCGCGGCTGATCTACACCGATCTGTCGCACATGCGGGAAGAGATCGCGGGCATCCTGCGGGGACATGGCGGACGTGTCGCGGTCGGCGTCATCATGGGCGCCGTGCCTTTGCTGACCCGGGCCGTGTCCGCGCTGATCGCGCGGCAGCCTGAAATGTCTGTCGAGATCATCGAGGACGCCAGCGAGACGCTGTTGAGTCTCATCGATGCGGGACGGCTGGACCTGGCTATCTGCCGGACCTCGGTCAGCCAGCATCCGGAGATGTACGAGAGCATCAAGCTGCAGGATGAAACGCTCGCGGTCGTGGCGAACGTGCAGCATCCGTTACGCAAGGCGAAGAAAGTGACGCTCAAGGATCTGGCCGCGTACCGTTGGGTGGTCTATCGCGCGAACATGCCCATGCGCGTGCTGCTGGAGCGCGAATTTCAGCAAGCCGCGATTCGTTTTCCGTCGAGCCTGCTGGAGACGACGTCGGCCTTCGCGACGCTGAGCCTGCTTCAGGACAATCCTTCGTTCGTGGCGCTGGTGTCCATCGACGTGGCTCAGTTCTTCGTCAGGCACGAAGCCACGCGCATTTTGCCGCTGTCGTTCACCTCGCGCAGCGAGCCGTATGAGCTCGTGACCACGCGAGGTGCGCCGCTGTCGCCCGGGGCGCGGCTGTTGCGAAACGAACTGGTGGCGGAGAAGGAGGTGTTGGGGGGTTAGAAGCGCTGCCGCGAAAGGATGCGGTGGAGTGCGGTTGCCGCGGCAGTCGAGTTTCAGCGCTTTCGCCCTCTTCGAACCCACCTCGGCGCGTGATTGCCCGCGGGTATACGCCCATATGACCCACCCACGCTTCCCTTTACTGTATCGATACACTAAATCGATACAGTCGCGCCACGCCTGTCGTGTCGCGCTGCCTATTTCCGCCCGCGCCCAGAGCGGCATCCAGGAGACAACACCATGCAATTCGGTTCAGGCATTTCCCGCCGACGGTTCCTTCAGACGGCCTCGGCGGCAACGCTCGCGGCGGCGGGCGCGGGCTTTCCCGCGATCGTGCGCGCGCAGCCCGCGGCCACGTTGCGGCTGTCGTCATCGATGCCGCCGAACGAAAACGCCGCCCACTACGTCTGGTATCAGAACCTCGCCGCGAACCTGAAGGCGAGCGTCGGCGATCAGATTCGCATCGACTATTTCCCGAACAACCAGCTCGGCAAGGAAAGCGACGTCGTCCAGCAGGTGAAAGTCGGCGCGGTCGACATGATGGTGACGGGCTCGTCGATCTGGGCAACCGCGCTTCCCGAGCTCGGCATGCTCGATCTCGGCTATGTGTTCGACAACTTCGATCACGTCGGCCGCGCGATGGACGGCACCGTCGGCAAATCGTTCGATACGCTGCTGCAACAGCGCGCGGGCTGCTCGGTGCTCACGTGGGGCTATTCCTTCGGCGCGCGCAACGTGTTCACCAAGAAGCCCACGCAGTCGCTCGCCGATATCAAAGGCGTGAAGCTGCGCGTGCTGCCCACACCCGCCTTCATGGAAACCTTCAAGCTGATGGGCGCGGTGCCCACGCCGATTCCCATCGGCGAGCTGTATATGGCCGCGCAGACCGGTGTCGTCGATGGCTTCGAACACGATTGCGCAACGGTCCTCGCAAGCAAGTACGACGAAGTCGTGAAGTCGTGCTGGCAGACGCAGCACGTGTTCAGCCCGCTCGTCGTCGTGACGGGCCGCCGCGCGCTCGCGAAGATTCCGGAAAACCTGCGTCCCGCGTTTCAGAAAGCGGCGCAGGACGCGACCGCGAAGCAGCGCGCCGCCGCCATTCAGACCGCCGCCGCCGCCGAGCAGGAACTGAAGAAGAAAGGCATGACCTTCTACCCGATGTCGAAGGCCGATCGCGACACCGCACGCGCTGAAATGCAGTCGCAGCTGTATGCGAGTTTCGCGAAGCAGTATCCGGCGACCGCGCCGCTGTTCACCGCCATCGCCGCCGCGCGCGCTTGAGCGCAGCCAACGACGCCAAAGAGGCCGACACCATGACCACCTTCTCCGCGACGCCCGGATCCGAGGCGCAACTCGCCGCGCCCGGCTTCGGCCATGAGACCGTGCTCGCGCGCGGCCTCGCGCGCCTCATGCACTGGATCGAATACTTCTGCGCGGCCGTGCTCGCGGCCGATGTGATCGTGGTGTTCCTTTCGGTGATCTACCGCTATTTCTTGCACGATCCGTTCGACTGGGCCGAGGAAGTCGCCGGCGCTCTGATGATCGTGCTCGTGTTCTTCGGCGCGGCCACCGTGCTCGGACGCAGCCAGCACGTCGGCGTCGACCTGTTTCGCGGCATGTTGCCGAGGCGCTGGCAACCCGCGCTCGTGCACGTCGGACATTGGGTGATCGCGGGCGTCGCGGGCAATCTGTGCGTGTCGTCGTGTCTGCTGCTCGTCGATTCCTACGGCCAGATGACGCCGAGCGGCCTGCCCGCGTGGATCAACGTCTATCCGCTCGTGATCGGCAGCGTCTTCATGACGGTCTTCGCGCTCGCCAACGCGCTGAACGGCGCGCGCAAGACCGTGCTCGGCACCCTCGCCGGCTGCGTGCTGCTCGCGGCAGCCGTGTTCGCGTGGAACGCATTCGTGCCCGCTCACGCGCTCAAGCCCGGCTTTCTGCTGATGGCCGGTTTCATCGGCGGACTCGTGCTCGGCGTGCCGATCGGCTTCGTGCTCGCGTTCTCGGCCCTGCTCTACTTCCTCGCCGAACCGACCCTGCCGATGCTCGTCTACTCGCAGCAAGTGATGGCCGGCACCGACCACTTCGTGCTGCTCGCGATTCCGTTCTTCGTGCTGGCGGGCTTGCTGATGGAAACCAACGGCATGTCGTCGCGCCTGATCGAATTGCTGCTGCGCATCTTCGGGCGCGTGCGCGGCGGACTCGGCCTCATCACGATCATGGCGACGGCGTTCTTCTCGGGCGTATCCGGCTCCAAGCTCGCGGATATCGCGGCGGTCGGCGGCGTCGTCATGCCTGCCGTGCGCCAGAGCAAGGAAGATCCGAACGAAGCGGCGGCGCTTCTCGCGTGCAGCGCCGTGATGGCGGAGACCATTCCGCCATGCGTGAACATGATCATCATGGGCTTTGTCGCCAACATTTCGATCGCGGGGCTGTTTCTCGCGGGCGTCGTTCCGGCGGCGGTGTTGGCGGTGGCGCTCGCGATCGTCGCGGTGATCTGCGGCCGGCGCATCAATCTCGCCGATGCGCTCACGAACCCGCGCAAGTGGCTGCCGCTCGCCGGCGGCGCGCTGGTCGCGCTCGTCATGATCACGATGATCGGCAAAGGCGTGACCTCGGGCATCGCGACATCGACGGAAGTGTCGGCTTTCGCCGTCGTGTATGCGTTGATCGTCGGCTGGATCGCGTTTCGCGAGCTCACGCCGAAGTCGGTGGCGCGCGTGTTCGTGCGCTCCGCGTCGATGGCGAGCAGCATTCTGTTCATCGTGGCGGCGGCTTCGAGCGTGTCTTTCGCGCTGACCATCGAGCAGATTCCCGCGCTCGTGTCCGATTCGATGATCGCCTTCGCGCATCAATACGGCCCGACGATGTTCCTGCTGCTGTCCGTGCTCATCATGATCGTGTTCGGCGCGGTGCTGGAAGGCGCGCCCGCGCTCATCATCTTCGGGCCGCTGCTCACGCCGATCGCGACGCAGCTCGGCATCAACCCGCTGCACTTCGGCACGGTGATCGTCGTCGCAATGGGCCTCGGTCTCTTCTCGCCGCCGGTCGGGCTCGGGCTCTTCGCGACCTGCGCCATCACCGGCACGGAAATGAAAGCCGTCGCGCGTCCTATGCTCAAATATCTGCTGGTGCTGTTCATCGCACTGGTTGCGCTGATTCTGGTGCCGTCGTTTTCGTTGTGGTTGCCGACCCGGCTCGGCCTGTAGCCGGCAGATGTCAAACCTTATGAGCACCATTCAGGATGTCGCCCGCGAGGCCGGTGTGTCCGTAAGCACGGTATCCAACGTGCTGAACGGCCGCATCGACCAGATGCGCCAGGAAACGCTCGCACGCGTGCAGGCCGCGATGAACGCGCTGCAATACCGTCCGAGCACGCTTGCGCGTCAGTTGAAGACAGGGCAGACGCCGATCATCGGACTGCTGGTGCCATCGATCGCCAATCCGATGTACGGCTATATCGCGCGCGAAGTGGAAACGTATGCGCAGGAGCGCTACGGCTATCGCGTGATGATCGGCAACACGTATCGCGATCCGGCGAAGGAAGCGTCGTTCTTCGAGGACTTGCTCTCGCAAGGCGTGCGGCGCGTGATCGTGATCTCGTCGCTCGCGAACGAGCGGCATCTGGAAACTGCCGTCGAGCGCGGCATGGTCGTCGTGAGCTACGACCGGCGCGCGACCGAAGGCGAAGCGACGCGCGTCGAGCACGTCACGCCCGACAACTTCGAAGCGGCGCGCATCGCGACGCGGCATCTCATCGAACATGGCCATACGCGGCTCGCCTTCGCCACGCTGACCGGCGTGACGATGAGCCGGCGCGACAAGATCAACGGCTTTCTTTCCGCCGCAAACGATGCAGGTCTCGCGCAGACGGCGCGCGTGCTCGATAGCGGCCCGGTGAACGAATACGGCGATTCGATGATCGCCGAAAACGGCCGCGCGCTCGCGCGTCTGCTCGCGCAGGACGATGCGCGCCCGACCGGCATCGTCGCCGTCAACGATCTGATGGCGCTCGGCCTGATGGCGGGTTTGCGCGAGTGCGGCTTGCGCGTGCCGGAAGACGTGTCGATCGTCGGCATGGACGGACATTTTCTGGCGGCGATCTCGAATCCCGCGCTCACGACCGTGCAGCTTCCCGTGCCCGCCATGGCAGCCGCGATGGTCGAGCGCGCGATGCGTCCACACGACGAACCCATGCCGGCATCGGAGCAGGCGCTGTTCACGGATATCACGCTGGTGGAGCGCGAGTCGGTCGCCGCGCCCGCGAAACGAATCAGGACGAGGACATGAACAAGGTATTCGTGAGTCATCCCCGGCACATGCTGGATCATTACTTCGGCGCACGCGCTTCGGCTGCGCTCGCGGCGTTCGCGGACGTCGCGTACAACACCGAGGATCGCGAGCTGACGACCGCCGAACTCGCCGATGCCGCGCGCGATGCCGATGTCATCATCGCGTACCGGCAGACGCCCGCGCCGCGCGCCTTGTTCGAGGCGCTGCCGAAGCTCGCCGCGTTCGTGCGCTGCGCGGTGGATATTCGCACCGTCGATGTCGATGCCGCCAGCGAGCTCGGCGTGCTCGTCACGCAGGCGAGCGCGGGCTTCGTGCCGTCCGTGTCGGAGTGGGTGATCGGCGCCATGCTCGATCTCGCGCGCGGCACGACCGCGTATGCGGAGGCTTATCATCGCCACGAAGCGCCCGCGCCGATGATGGGCCGCGAGTTGCGCGGCAGCACGTTCGGTGTGATCGGCTATGGACAGATTTCGCGCTATCTTTGCGATCTGGCGCTGGCATTCGGCATGCGCGTCGTCGTGTCCGATCCTTACGCGACGATCGACGATACGCGGCTTCATCAAACCGGCTTCGATGACTTGCTCGCGCAGTCGGACTTCGTCGTGTGCCTCGCGCCGGCCAATGCGCAGACGGCGAATCTGATGAACGCGCGCGCCTTCGCCGCGATGAAGCGCGGCGCGTACTTCATCAACGCCGCGCGCGGTGAACTCGTCGATGATGACGCGCTGCTCGATGCGCTCGAGCGCGGCCATCTCGCGGGATGCGCGCTCGATGTCGGACGCGCGGCCGATCAGATGCCCGCGCCGGTGCTCGCGGCGCATCCGCGCGTGATCGCGGCGCCGCATGTCGGCGGGCTGACGCCGGGCGCGATCGAGTATCAATCGATGGAAACGGTCGCACAAACGCAAGCGCTGTTCGAAGGCCGCGTGCCCGCGGGCGCGGTGAACGCGGCGCAAGCGTTCCGTCTCGCCGGTTTCGATGTGCAGGAGCACGCGCGATGAAACTCGAAGGCGCTTGCGACTGCCACATTCACGTCTACGAAGCAGGCTATCCGCTCGCCAAGACCGCGACGTTCGCGCCGCCGCCCGCGCCCGCATCGGCGTATCGGGACGTGCAGCGCACGCTGGGCTTTTCGCGCGCGATCGTCGTGCAGCCGACCGGGTATGGCTTCGACAATCGCTGCACGCTCGCGGCCATCGCGCAACTGGGCGACGGCGCGCGCGGCATCGCGGTGGTCCCGCCGGATATCGGCGATGACGAACTGCAGCGTCTGCACGATGCGGGCATTCGCGGCGTGCGCTTCATGATGCTGCCGGGCGGCGTGCTGCCGTGGGACGCACTCGCGGACATGTCGGCGCGCATTGCACCGCTCGGCTGGAACATCAACCTTCAGCTCGACGGCCACACGCTGCCGCAGCACGAAGCGATGCTCGCGCGTTTGCCGTCGAATCTCGTCATCGATCATCTCGGCAAGTTCCTTGCGCCGGTCACATCGCAAAGCGATGGATTCGCGTCGCTGTGCCGCCTGCTCGACGGGCCGCGTTGCTGGATCAAGCTGTCCGCGCCGTATGAAAGCTCGCGCACCGGCGCGCCCGATTTCGACGACGTGTCCTGGCTCGTGCGCGCGATATCGGCGCGTTTTCCCGAGCGCGGCGTGTGGGCGTCGAACTGGCCGCATCCAAACGTCAAGCCCGTTCCGGACGACGCGCGCATGTTCGACTGGACGATGCGGCTCGTGGAAAGCGACGCGGTTCGCCGCAAGATACTCGTCGACAATCCCGCTGAGTTGTATCGGTTCTAGCGACCGCTATGCGACCCCGCTGACGTAACTGATCTCGCGTTTCTGGGACGTCAGCACGCGAATGGGCGTGCCCGCGATCCATGCGCGAATGTTTTCGACAGACTCGCCGTAGTAGATGCGATAAGAGTCATCGGTGACATAACCGATGTGCGATGTCGCGATCACGTTATCCATCGATCGGAACGGATGATCGGCGGGCAACGGCTCCTGATCGAAAACATCGAGCGCGGCGGCCGCGATTCGTTTCGCGGTCAACGCATCGATCAGCGCGCGTTCGTTGACGATCGGTCCGCGTGCCGTGTTCACGAGCAGCGCGTGCGATTGCATCGTCGCGAGCTCCTTCTCGCCGATGAGATCGCGCGTGCGCTCCGATAGCCGCACATGAATCGAAACGATATCGCTCGATGCGAGCAAGTCTTCCTTCGACACGTAGCGCGCGCCGAATTTCGCGGCGGACTCCTGCGTCATGTTCTGACTCCATGCGATGGCGTGCATCCCGAAAGCCTGCGCGACTCGCGCGGTCGCGCCGCCGGTATAGCCGAGTCCTATCAGTCCGATGGTCTTGCCGTGCAGATCGCCGCCCACCGACACCTGCCAGCCTCCCCTTCTGAACGATGCCACTTCGCTCGGGATGTGCCGCGTCGCGGCGAGAATGAGCGCCCATGCAAGCTCGGCGGCGGCCGTCGGCGACGATGCGGTGCCGCATACGGCAATGCCGAGTTCATCGGCGGCTTCGATATCGATGGCTGCATTCCACGGCCCCGTGCTTGCCAGCAATTTCAGATTCGGCAATCGCGAAAGCACGCTGCGCGTGAACCATGTGCGCTCGCGCATCACGCAAAGAATGTCGTAGGGTCGAAGACGTTCGACCAGTTCGTTCTCGTCGCGGATAGGGTCCGTGAAAACGGTAATGTCCGCGTGTTCGCGCAAGCTGTTCCACTCGCCGAAGCGAAGCGCGGTGTTCTGGAAGTCATCGAGAATGGCGATGTTATGCATAGGGTTCACTCTGTTCCTGCCGTCAGCGCGGCGCGCGCCTGCGTTTCGGTATGACGTTTGAAGCCGAGCAGCATCACGAGAATGCCCGCGACGAGTATCGCCGTCATCACGTAGAGGCCGCTGACGAGCGTTCCCGTCGCGGTCTTCAGCCATCCGATGACGAAGGGACTGCAAAAGCCGCTCAACAAGCCGATGCAATTGACGAACGCGATGCTCGTCGCCGCCGCCGGCGATCCGTTCAGATAATCCGCTGCGAGCGACCAGATCAGCACGTTGGTCGCGAAGATGCCGACGCAGGCCACCGTCAGCAACGCAACGGTCAACGCGGGCGAGTTGGTCGGATGCGAAACCATCAACAACGCGGCAGCGCCGATGAAACCCGAGATCGCCGCATGCCAACGGCGTTCGAGCATGCGATCCGAGCTTCGGCTTATCGTGACCATCCCGATCGCGCCCATTCCGTACGGTATGACGGAAAGCCATCCGAGCAGCGAAAGATTCGTAATGCCCGAGTCTTTCATGACGGTCGGAAGCCAGAACGTCACTGAATACGTGCCGCAAACGAAGGCAAAATCGATGAACGCGAGCATATAGACTTTCGGATCCGCGAGCGCCTCGGCGAGCTTCGCGTGACCGTGTTGCCCGGCCCTTCGCTTTCGTTCCATCTCGACATCGAAACCTTGGCGAAGCACGCCCTTCTCCGCTTCGGTGAGCCATTTCGCTTTGTCGATGTTGTCGTCCAGCAGCATCAGCGTGACGAGACCGAGCACGACCGCCGGCAACGCCTCGACGATATAAAGCCATTGCCATCCGGCGAGATGGGCGACGTTCGCGAGGCTCGTCATCGCCCAACCGGAGACCGGACCGCCGACAAGACCCGCGACCGGAAATCCGACCATGAAGCACGCGATGATGACACCGCGCCGTCTCTCCGGAAACCACGAGCTCAGATAGAAGATGACGCCGGGAAAGAAGCCCGCTTCGAACACGCCGAGCAGCAGACGCACGATATAAAACTGCGTGACGTTCGTGACGAACGCGGAGCATGCCCCGACGATGCCCCAGCAGATCATGATGCGCGCGATGGTCTTCTTCGCGCCCATGCGCCGGAGCAGCATCGCGCTCGGCACTTCGAGCAGACAGTACGAGAGAAAGAAGATGCCTGCGCCGAGGCCGTACACGCTGTCGCTGAAACCGAGCGCGTCCTGCATCTGCAACTTCGCAAAGCCGACATTGATGCGATCCAGAAACGCGACGACGTAGCACACGAAAAGCAAGGGCACGATGCGCAGCGTGACGCGCCAGTAGAGCGCTCGCTCATGCGCGAGTGCGGTGGAAGGAACTTGCGAAGAATCGGCTGACGCCGGATCGGATTCCACAACGGACGGGTTCACTCGCGCTCTCCATGATTGACGGCGTGGGCCACGATTCGAGCAATGGAGCCAGTCTAAGAAACATCGATAGACGCGGATAGTGAAAAGATCAGATCAGGTGAGACGCGCGGGTTATATCGGTGATAACCAGTAAGCAGCGGTGATGGTTGCATGCGTAACCGGTTGCGTGGCCGCGCTATCTCTGAGACGATTTGTGCATTCGTGCACATCGATCAGGAGACCGACTTGAAGAGCAGTCCACGGAACGACACGCAGTTCAACTTCGTCCTGATTCACGGCGCATGGCATGGCGGCTGGGTCTGGCGCTTCGTCGCGGATGAACTGATCGCGCGTGGTCATCGCGTCGTCGCGCCGACCATGACCGGACTCGGCGAGCGCCATCATCTGATTGAGTCGGTCACGTCGCTCGATGTGAACATCGAGGATATCGTCAACGTCATCGAGGCGGAGGAATTGAACGGCGTCGTGCTGGTCGGCCATAGTTATGGCGGACTCGTCGCGTCGGGCGTCGCCGATCGCATCGCGCACACGCTGCGCACCATCGTCTTCCTCGACAGCCTGCTCGCGCAAAGCGGCCAATCCGCGTTCGATGTGCTGCCCGCAAGCGTCGTCGATGAGCGCATGGCATCGGTCGGCGCAAGCGGCCAGGCAATCGCGATGCCCGTCAACGGACTGAAAGGCACCGGCATTCCGGACGATCATCCGCTTGCCGAGTGGGTTCAACGGCGGCTCACGCCCCATCCGCTCGCGACCTACACCACGCCGCTTCAACTCCAATCGCCGCTCGGCAATGGCCTGCCCTGCACTTACGTGCACTGCGCGAATCCTTCATACGACACGCTCGCGCCGGTGCGCGAGCATGTCAAATCGCAATGCCCGGATTGGGGCTGGGAGCGCATCGACACTGGCCATGACGCGATGGTGCTCGCGCCCGGCCTGCTCGCCGATCTGCTGGAACGGCTCGCGGCGGCATCCTGAGCCGCTGACTGAAGTTACGCGGCGACGGCCTCGCGAGCGACGAAGGTCGCGGGTAGTCCCGCGCGGGCGATCGCGCCCGTGAACGGCTCGCCCGGCAACCATGCGGCGATCGTCTCGCGTATCGCCAGCAGCTTGTTTATGTCGATGCCCGTGCGCAAGCCCTGCGCTTCGAGCATGAACACCGTGTCCTCGGTATTGATGTTGCCCGTCGCGTTGGGCGCGAACGGACAGCCGCCGAGCCCGCCGAGCGATGCATCGAAAGCACGCACGCCTGCATCGAGCGCAGCCATGACATTGGCGAGGCCCAGCCCGCGCGTATCGTGGAAGTGACAGGCGAGGGGCACCGCTCCCGCAAGCGACATGACCTGCCGCATCAGCGCGCGCACTTGCGCGGGATTCGCATAGCCGACCGTATCGGCGATGGTGATCTCCTGCGCGCCCGCATCGATGAGCGTCTCGACGAGTCCGAGCACCGTGCGTTCATCGACCTTGCCCGCGATCGTGCAGCCGAACGCGGTCGCCACGCCCGCGCCGAGCACGACATCGCGATTCAGTTCGTCACGCGCCGCCGCGATGCGCTCGAAGTCCGCGACCGATTCCGCCGTGCTGCGCCGCACGTTCTTCAGGTTGTGCTCGTTGCTCGCGGAGAGCACGTAATGCACCTTGTTCAGCCCCACATCGAATGCACGTTGCGCGCCTTTCAGATTCGGCACCAGTGCCGCTGCATGAAGACCGTCGATGGCAAGCGCGCCTGCCGCGACCTCGACCGCATCCGCGAATTGCGGCACGACTTTCGGCGGCACGAACGACGTCACTTCGATATCGACCACGCCCGCATCGACCATGCGCGCGCACCATTCGAGCTTTTGCCCGCTCGTGAGGATCGTTCGCACCATCTGCAAACCATCGCGCAAGCCCACTTCGCGAATCTGCACGTCTCTTTCTTTCATGTCTGCTCCGGTTTCAGATGGTCGCGTCCGCGACGGCATCGCTGCCTTCATCCGTGTGTCCTGCGCCGCTTGCGACCGCCGATGTCGACGGCGCAAGCACCACGGCTGCAATTGCGCCGAGCACCATCAGAAGCGCGATCGCGCCGAGTCCGCCCGCCATGCTGTTCGTCATCGTCTTGATCGAGCCGATGATCATCGGGCTCACGAAGCCGCCGAGCAGGCCGACGCAGTTGATCACCGCGACGCCGCCCGCCGCGCCGCTGCCGCGAATGTAATCGGTCGAGATCGCCCAGATCAGCGGATTCGGCGCGAGGATGCCGGCGGTGGCCACCGACAACGCCGCGAGCGACAGCGCAAGGTTGCCCGTCGTGAACGCCGCGACGACGAGACCGGCCGCGCCGAACACCATCGCGATCGCGCAGTGCCAGCGCCGCTCCATCGTGCGATCCGAATGACGGTTCAGCGCGATGAGCGCGATCCAGCTCACGAAGTACGGGATCGCCGAATAGCAGCCGATCTGCAACGCGCCCGACACGCCCGCGCTCTTGATGAGCGTCGGCAGCCAGAAGCCGATCGCGAATACGCCGGCGATCTGCGTGAACCACACGAAGCCCATCACGTAGACGCGAAAGTCCTTCAGCGCGCGGCCGAACGTATGCTCCGCGTGCTTCGTCGAGACGCTCGAACTCTTGCGGATGTCGTCGAGCACGATCGCCTTTTCGTTCTCGGTGAGCCACTTCGCCTGTTGCGGGCCGTCATCGAGAAAGAAGAACGCGATCACGCCGAGCACGCTCGCGGGCAAGCCTTGCACGATGAACATCCACTGCCAGCCGTGCAGGCCGCCATAGCCGTCGAAGTAAGTCATCAGCGCGCCCGACAGCGGCCCGCCGAACAGGCCCGCGATGCCCGTCGCGCAAGTGAAGATGGCGATGACCTTCGCGCGCCGCTCGACCGGATACCAGCGCGTGAGATAGAAGATCACGCCGGGATAAAGCCCCGCTTCCGCGAGCCCGAGAAAGAAGCGCACGGTATAGAGATGCGATGGCAGCGTGACGAACGCCGTGCCCGCCGCGATCAAGCCCCACAGAATCATGATGCGCGAGAACGTGCGCTTCACGCCGATACGCGCGAGCAGCAGATTGCTCGGCACTTCCATCAGCACGTAGCCGAGAAAGAAGATGCCCGCGCCGATGCTGTAAGTGAGATCGCTGAAGCCCACGTCGTGCTTCATGTCGAGTTGCGCGATGCCGATGTTGATGCGATCGAGAAACGCGAACACATAGCACAGGAACAAAAAGGGGATGAGCCTGCGCGTGATCTTGCCGTAGGTCGCTTCGGCCTTGGGCCTGTCGAAGCTGCCGATGTCGGGTGTCATGTCTGTCTCCTCCGGTGAGTCCGGGTTTTGATCTAGCGGCCTTTGAATCGCGGCGCGCGCTTCTCGTTGTAAGCGCTGATGCCTTCGAGACGATCCTCGGTCGGAATCAGCCGGTTATACGCTTCGATTTCCAGATAGAGCCCGGTGCGCAGATCGCCCTGCATGCCGAGGTCGATCGCCTTCTTCGCCTGCGCGACCGAAAGCGGCGCGCTCGTGCAGATGTCGCGCGCGGCGTCGATGGCGTCGGCAAGCACGCGCCCCGGCTCGCACAGCCGGTTGACGACGCCCCA
This sequence comes from Caballeronia sp. AZ7_KS35, assembly GCF_023631045.1. NCBI lineage: Bacteria > Pseudomonadati > Pseudomonadota > Betaproteobacteria > Burkholderiales > Burkholderiaceae > Caballeronia > Caballeronia sp. AZ7_KS35. The sequence continues at coordinate 28,407 of NZ_JALQDV010000043.1, forward strand.
CGCGAGCGCTTGCTGCGCCGTGAACTTGCCGCCGCGCAGAATCAGCTCTTTCGCGCGCCGCACGCCGATCGCGCGCGGCAGTTGCTGCGTGCCGCCGCCGCCCGGCATGATGCCTCGCTTCACTTCGGTAAAGCCGAACGTCGCGTGGCTGACGGCATAAGCGAAGTCGCACGCGAGCAGCAGTTCGAGTCCGCCCGCGACCGCCGCGCCGTTGGCCGCGCAGAGGACCGGCACCGGGCAATACGTGAGCGCGCGGTTCATGCGCTCGAACAGATAGTGCTGCACGCCGAACTGCTCGTCGGTCATGCCTTCGCGCTGCTTGAGGTCCGCGCCGCCGCAGAACGCGCGTTCGCCCGCGCCCGTCAGGATCACGCAGCGATACAGCGCGGGGTTCGCTTCGAGCGCACCGAATACGCGGATGATCTCGTCGCCCATCGTCGTGCTGATCGCGTTCGAGACTTCCGGACGGTTCAGCTTGACGATGAGAATCTGTTCGTCGATTTCTTCGAGCGTCAGCGTGTCGGGCGCGCCGACCAGTTGCGATGCAAGTTTCACGATGTCTCCAGTGTTTTCTTCGCCAGCAGATGATTGTGTTCGCCGAGTTTCGGCGTGACGCCGGTGCGCGCAGGCCGCACGCCGCCGAATGAAATCGGCACGCCGACGACCGTCGCCGCGCCGTCGTCGGTGATGCGCAGCAGATCGAGCGCCTTGGTCTGCTCGTGTTCGACGACCTGATCGATGGTCTGAATCGGTCCGCACGGAATGCCCGCCGTATCGAGCGCTTCCAGCCAGTGCGCGGTGCCCCGCTTGCGGAACTCGATATGCAGCAAGTCGATCAGCGCGACGCGATTGGTCACGCGCACGCCGTTGGTGACGAAGCGCGCGTCGTCGGCGAGCGCGGCGATATCGAGCACGTCGCACAAGCGGCGGAACAGGCGGTCGTTGCCCGCGGCGACCATGATGGTGCCGTCCGCGCATTCGAAGGCCTGATGCGGCACGATCGCGGCCGTCCCCGATCCCCAGCGTCCCGGCAACACGCCCGACGCGAGATAGTCGGCGATCTGGATGCCCGCCCAACTGATCGCCGTCTCGTACAGCGACACGGACACGATCTCGCCCGCGCCCGTCGTCTGGCGCCGGAAGAGCGCGGCGAGCACGCCGATCGCGGCCCAGAGTCCGGTGCCCATGTCGTTCACCGAAACCGGAATGCGCGACAGCGGCTCGCCCGGCTGACCGAGAAAGCTCATCAGGCCCGAAAGCGCCTGCACGAGCGGATCGTAGCCGGGCTTGTCGCGCAGCGGCCCGGCCGTGCCGAACGCGCCGAGATTGCAATAGACGAGCGACGGCTTCATGCGCAGCATCGCCTCGCCGCCGAGACCGTATTTCTCCGTGCCGCCCGCCTTCAGGTTTTGCAGCACGACATCGGCGCGTTGCGAGATCAGCTCGCGCAACGCCTGTGCTTCGTCCGGATTCGACAGCGACATCGCGATGCTTTTTTTGCCGTGATTCACCGCATGAAACAAGGCGGCCGCGCCATCGACGAAAGGCGGGCCCCAATCGCGCGCGTAGTCGCCGTGTTCCGCGCTTTCGATCTTGATGACGTCCGCGCCGAGCGACCCGAGGATCATGCCCGCATACGGCGCGGCGAGACTGTGGCCGATCTCGATCACGCACACGCCCGCGAGCGGCAAAGGCTGGTTCATGGCTTCGCTCGCGCTCATTCGGCGGTGACTTCGAGCGGTGCGTCGATGGTTTCGCGCGTGCGGCCGTAGACTTGCGCGGCGGCATCGGCGCTGATGTAGCCATCGGCGACATCGGCATCGACGCGCTTCTCATCGCGTTCGCGCGGATCGCCATAGCCGCCGCTGCCCGCGGGCTGCACGGTCACGCGATCGCCGCGATACACGACCGTCTGTCCGCCCTTCGCCGCGACCTCCTGCGTGCTGCCGTCCGCGCGTTCGACGACGCACAGAAAGCGCGTGCCGGCCTGCCCGCCGAAGTGACCTTCGGGCGCGGAACGTCCGCGTTCGCCGGACACGGTGAAGGTGGCTTCGTCGTATTCCACGCGATACACGCGCCGCGATGTCAGCCCGCCGCGCTGGCGGCCCGCGCCGCCGCTGTCGGTGACGAGCGACCATTCCTCGACCATCAGCGGCGAAGTCGCTTCGATCATTTCGATCGACTGACTGCCCGCGTTGCCCACGTAGACGCGCACGCCGCTCACGCCGTCCTTCTGCGCGCGCGCGCCCATGCCGCCCGCGTGGACGTCGTGCATGGTGACGAACTCCTGACCGGTTCGGGCGATGCGCGCGGCATCGGTATCGCGTCCGCTGAAAATGCCCGCGCACGACGCGCAGTTGCTTTGTCCGGTGATGCGCTCCGGCACCGCGGGCGCAAGCGCCTTGAGCAGCAGATCGATCACGCGCGGCGAGGTCTCCGTGTTGCCCGACACCACCGACGCCGGATAGCGGCAGTTCAGCACGCTGCCCTCGGGCGCGATGATCGTCACCGGCCGATAGCAGCCCTGGTTGGTCGGAATGCCCGGATCGGTCAGCGCTTTCACGGTGAACCAGGTGCTGTTGCACGTCACCGAAAGCGGACAGTTGATGCCGCCGCGCGCCTGCGGCCCGGTGCCGGTGTAATCGAACGTGATGTGATCGCCCGTCTTCGTGATCTTCACCTTGAGCAGCGGCCGCTCCTGTTTCCAGCCCGGCGCCTCGATCGGATCGAGATACTCCTGCGCTTCGTACACGCCGTCCGGAATGCGTGCGATCTCCGCGCGAATGAGCTTCTCCGAGTGATCGAGACTCTGGCTCATCACGTCGCGCAATGCATCGGCGCCATACTTCGCCACCAGTTCGCCGATGCGCCGGTCGCCGACGAACGTGCCCGCGTATTGCGCCTGAATGTCGAGCAGCAGTTCGTGCGCGTTGCGGCTGTTTCGGGTGAGCAGGTTGAGCATGTCCTGCACCGGCTCGTCGTTACGATACAGAAACACCGGCGGAATGCGGATGCCTTCGGCGAACACGTCCCACGTCGTGACGGTATAGCTGCCCGGCGACTGTCCGCCGATGTCGGTCCAGTGGCCGCGCGTCATCACGAAGGCGACGATCCTGCCGCCCGCGAAAACGGGCCGCGTGAACTGCACGTCCGGCTGATGATTGCCGCCGCCCACATAGGCATCGTTGCTGACGATGACGTCGCCGGGACGCAGGTTCTCGCGCCCGACCGCTTCCACCGAGACGCGCGTCGAGATGACGGCCGAGCCGAGCATCGTCGGGATGTCGTTGCCTTGCGCGACGAGCTGCATGTCGGCGTCGAAAATGGCCGCCGACGAATCGCCGCTCGCGTGCATGAGCGGGCTGCCGGCGGTGCGCATCATCGCGATCTTCATTTCACGGGCGATCGCGAAGAGACTGCTGCGGATGATTTCGTAAGTAACGATGTCCATGAATTCAGGCTGCCAGTTCGATGACGAGATTGAGATCGGGATCGACGCGCGCGACATGCGACGCCTTCAGCACCGCGCAACTGCTGTGTTCTTCGATGACCGCCGGCCCTTCGATCGTCGCGCCGACCGGAATCTGCGTGCGCGCGAACACCGGCAGCGTGCGCGCGTGGCCATCGAAATACACTTCGCGGGTGCGAACCGGCTGCGGCAGCGCGCCACCATCGGCGCTCGCGACCGAGCCGCGCCAGCCGGTCGTCGTCACGAGTTGCAGACGCACGTTGGCGACCACGACCGGCTTGTCCTTGCTGATGAAGTTCCATTGCCGCAGATGCGCGTCCTCGAAGGCTTGCGCGAGCGCCGCGCGGATGCCCACTGCGTCCGCCTGCACTTCGACCGTGATGACATCGGGCTGGCCGGCGTAGCGGCAATCGGCGAGACGCACGACCTTCACGCCCTGCGCTTCGACGCCGTGACGCTGAAGCTCTTCCATGCCAAGCGCTGCCAGTTCATCGAGCGCGGCGTTCAGAGTCGCGTCGTCGATCATCGCGAGATCGCTTTCCAGCGGACGCTGATAGTCGTATTGCTGATCCGCGACCGTCATGCCGAACGCGCTGAAAAGACCCGGCAGCGGCGGAATCACCACGCGCCGGATACCCATTTCGTGGGCGAGATCGACCGCGTGCACCGGCCCCGCGCCGCCGTAGCAGATGTACGAGAACTCGCGCGGGTCGTAGCCGCGCTCGACTGTCATGATGCGGATGGCCTGCGCCATCAACGCGTTCGCGACCGAGCGCACGACCTGCGCGGCTTCGGGCACGGAGACGCCGAGCGGCTGCGCGATGACTTCATCGACGACGCGCCATGCCGCCTGCGCATCGAGCTTGAATTCGCCGCCGAGGAAGCTGTCGGGATCGATATAGCCGAGCACCAGATTGCAGTCCGTGACGGTCGGGCGCGTGCCACCGCGCCCGTAGCACGCCGGTCCGGGATCGGCGCCCGCGCTCTCCGGTCCGATGCGCACGCCGCCGCCCGCGTCGATCCACACGATCGAGCCGCCGCCCGCGCCGACCGAATCGATGTCGATGCTGGGCGAGCGCACGGTGTACGTGTGCAGCAGGCTCTTGTTGCGCAGTTCGGGGCGCGAGTCGCGGATCAGCGAAACATCGAAGGTCGTGCCGCCCATGTCGCCGAGAATCGCGTTCTTCAGCTCGCTCTTCTCGCAGTTGCGGATCGCCGCCGAGACGCCACCCGCCGGGCCGGATTCGAGCAGCACGATCGGCTTGTCGGCGACCATGGCCGGACTCGCGAGCCCGCCGTTCGACTGCATGAAAAGGAACTTGCCCGCGAAGCCATGCTGCGCCAGCGCGCTGATGAGCCGGCCGATGTAGCGCCCGCAGACCGGACCGAGCATCGCGTTGATGACCGTCGAGCTCGCGCGCTCGTATTCCATCGATTCGGGATTCACTTCGTGCGATGCACACACGAAGCGCTCCGGCAGCAGACGGCGCAGCGTTTCGACGGCTTCGCGTTCGTGCCGCGGATTGACGTGCGCGTGCAGAAAGCACACGGCGACGGCTTCGATATCCGACGCGCGAATCTCTTCGGCGAGCGCTTCGAGCTGCGCGTGATCGAGCGGCGTTTCGATGCTGCCGTCATGGCGCAGGCGCTCGTTCACTTCGAGCCGCCAGCGGCGCTCGACGAGCGGACGCGGATTCTCGAACAGCAGATCGTAAAGATCGGCGCGGTCGTGACGCGACACGCGCCTTAGTTCGAGGATGTCGCGAAAGCCGCGCGTGGTGACGAGCGCGGTCTTCGCGCCGGTGCCCTCGACGACCATGTTGGTCGCCATCGTCGTGCCGTGGCCGATGAACGATACGTCGGCGCTGTCGGTGCCCGAGAGTTCGAGAATCTTGCGAAAGCCTTCAATCGTGCCGATGACGCGATCCTTCGGCGTCGTCGGCACCTTGGTCGACCAGATGCGCCCTGCTTCGTCGTCCACCATCACGACATCGGTGAAGGTGCCGCCGACATCGAGTCCGATTCTTTTCAATTTGCCTCTCTCCTGTGTATGCGTGATTTCTGCTGCGCTTGCCGAGGCCGCGTGAGTTCCGGCATGATCGAGCCGCGCCGTCGAGCGCCCGGCTGTGACGAACATCGACCGAGCCAGTTTAAAGAGGCATCGGCGCGGCCAGATAATGAAACGTTCCGATCAGGTGAGACGTTGGAGTTATATCGGTGATAACCAGTATCGATGCGATATTGAGGCGACTGCGCGGCAATCACGTCGCGCTTTTGATCGCGCTCGACGACCATGGCTCGCTGCGCAAGGCGGCGCAACAGGTGTCGCTCTCGCAGCCCGCGACGACCAAGTCGCTGCGCGAAATCGAGGCGATGTTCGGCACTGAACTGTTTGCCCGTTCGCCGCGCGGCATCGTGCCGAACGAACTCGGGCGCTGCGTGATTCGTCACGCGCGCGCGGTGCGTTCGGAGATCGGCGCGCTGCGCGACGAGCTTGCGGCCATCATGCGCGGCGGCGGAGGGATGCTTGCCATCGGCGCGGTGATGGGTTCGATGCCCGAGTGGCTCGCGCCCATCCTGCGTGCGCTGCGGCAAGTGCAGCCGGACGTGTCCGTCGAGGTCTGGGAGGACAACAGCGCGCGTTTGCTGTCGATGCTCGATCAGCGTCTGCTCGATCTCGTCATCGGGCGGCCGAGCATCAGCGTTCACCCTGAGGCTTACGATTTCATTCCGCTCGAAGTGGAGGAAGTGTGTCTCGTGGTCGATGGCGCCGATCCGCTCGCGAGCGTGCAGCGCCTGACGCTCGAAGCGCTTGCGGACAATCCGTGGATCGTGCCGCAAGCCGCCCTGCCGATGCGCTCGCTGCTCGAACAGCTTTTCGACGACGCGGAGGTTCCTTTTCCGCGATACGCGATCGAAACGTCATCGACGTTCGCGACGTTGTCGTTATTGCGCGCCAGCGCGGGGACCGTTGCGCTGATGCCACTGAAGGTCGCGCGATACTTTCAGGCGCACGGCATGATGGCGGTGCTGCCGATCCGTATCGAGCGACGTGGCGCGCCGTACGGGATCGCAACGCGTCGCGGCGCTACGCCGACGGCGCCGGTGCAGAGGTTCATCGAGTTATGCAAAGAGAAGCGCGACGAGCAGCTTCGACGCAATGAGCTTTAACGAGGAACGTCGGTTCAATGCGACGACACATAAGGCGACGGTCCCGCCTCCGGCACCGCGAAATGCCGCTTCATTCGTCGTAATTCTTCCGAAGGCGTGCCGCCGAAAAGCCGCTTGAATTCGCGGCTGAACTGCGATGCGCTCTCATAGCCGACTCTCGCGCTCGCCGCCGCAGCCGTCATGCCTTGCCGCGCCATCAATAGCCTCGCCTGATGCAGTCGCGTCGACTTGATGTACTGCAGCGGAGAAGTATTGGTGGCCGCCTTGAAGTGCATATGAAAGGACGGCACGCTCATGGCCGCTTCCCTTGCGAGCGTTTCGATCGTCAGCGCCTCGGCATAGCTCGAATGGATCTTGCGCAGGACCTTGGAAATGCGCCCGAAATGTCCATCGAGGTCGAGCGCGGCGCGCATCGAAGCGCCCTGCTCGCCGATAAACACGCGAAAGTAAATCTCGCGCACCAGCGTCGGCCCCAATAGCGCGGCTTCGAGCGGATCGCGCATTGCGTCGAGAAAGCGCAGCATGGTTTCGCCGAGCTCCAGATCGAGCCGCGTCGTGGCCATGCCGCCCGGCTCGCCGGGCACCACGCCATTGCGCTCGTCGATCTGCAGCAATACATCGGCGGCGAGCGTCGCATCGAGACGCACGTACACCGCGAGCAACGGTTCGTCGGCGGTGGCGTCGGTTTCCATCGAGAACGGCAGCGGCAACGCGACAGCCAGATAGTGCTGCGCATCGTAGACATACACCTTGCTGCCGAGATAGCCGCGCTTGCGGCCTTGCGCGATGACGACGATACCCGGCTCGTACAGCACCGGCGTACGCGTGAGCGGACGGTTCGATCGCAACAGGCGAATGTCCGGCATCGGCGTCGCGTTATAGCCTTCGTTCGGCGCGAGTTCCAGCAGCCGGCTCACCATCGAAGCGTGCACGCGAGCGAGTGCGGCGGCTTCGGTTTCCATCGTCGGCAATTTGGGCGGGCGGTGCGTTTTCATGCGTCGAGTTCGATAAAGGCGTGTTCATAGAATCGGGCAAGCTTTGCAGACGATCACGCGTTCTCGTCGCGTTGCCATATGCCTAACATTCGATCATGCAAGTCAACTCACCTCGGAGAACAAGCATGATCGATGTACTCAATCCCGCCGACGGCACGCTCGTCGGGCAAGTCGAACATCATTCAGAAGCGCAGGTGCGCGCCGCCATCGACCGCACATGCGCGGCCTTTCCGGCGTGGTCGCGCACATTGGCACGCGAACGAAGCGCACTGCTGCGCGCATGGTTCGACCTCGTCAGCGCCGACAAGACCGCATTCGCCGAACTGATGTGCCGCGAGAACGGCAAGTGCATGTCGGAAGCCTTCGGCGAAATCGACTATGGCCTGGGCTTCGTCGAATGGTACGCGGAGGAAGCGAAACGCGTGTACGGCGATACCATCCCCACGCACGCGAAAGACGCAGCGGTGATCGTCACGAAAGAGCCTGTCGGGCCGGTTGCGTCGATCACGCCGTGGAATTTCCCGTTCATGATGATTACGCGCAAGGTCGCGACCGCGCTCGCGGCGGGTTGCACGATCCTCTTGAAGCCTGCCGAGGAAACGCCGCTGACCGCATACAAGCTGCTCGAATACGCTCGCCGCGCCGGCATTCCGGAAGGCGTGTTCGAAATGGTGACGGGCGACCCCGTTCAGATCGGCAAACTCATCACCGACGATCCGCGCATTCGCAAGATCTCGTTCACGGGTTCGACCGCGGTCGGCAAGCTGCTCGCCGCGCAGTGCGCCGGCACGCTGAAGACAATGACGATGGAACTCGGCGGCAACGCGCCCTTCATCGTTTTCGACGATGCCGATCTCGACGAAGCCGCGAAAGCGCTCGTGTCCGCGAAGCTGCGCAACAGCGGACAGGTCTGCATTTCGCCGAACCGCGTGTATGTGCAGGCGAGCATCCACGATGCGTTCGTTCAGCGCGTCAAGGCGCTCGTCGAAGCGATCCCGGTCGATCAAGGGCTGCAGGACCGGTTCGTCGTCGGTCCGCTGATCAATCGTGCGGCCATCGACAAGGTCGGCAAGCTCGTCGACGATTCGCGCGAACGCGGCGCCAAGGCCGTGCTCGGCGGACATGCGCACGCGAAAGGCGGACTCTTCTATGCGCCCACGATTCTCGTCGATGTCGCGGACGATATGCCGATCGCATCGACCGAAATCTTCGGTCCCGTCTTTCCGATCTATCGCTTCTCGACCGAAGCAGAAGTCATCGCACGCAGCAACGACAGCGAATATGGACTCGTCGCCTATGCGTTCACGCGCGATCTGGGCCGCTCGTTCCGGCTGTCGCGCAACATCGAGGCGGGCATGGTGATTCTGAATTCCGGCTCGGTCGGCACGGCTTCGGTGCCGTTCGGCGGCGTGAAGCAATCCGGTTACGGACGCGAAGGCAGTCATCATGGAATCGAGGAATATGTGCATGTGAAATACACGCTGATGGCCGGTCTCGCCTGAACCACGCGAGGCGGGGGGGGGGGGGGGGGGGGGGGGGGGGGTGGGGGGGTGGGGGGGGGGGCGGGGTTGCGCTGCGGGCGGGGGGGGGGGCGGGGCGGGGGGTTGGTCGGGGCGGTCTGTGCG
>NZ_JALQDV010000044.1:0-8901 GCF_023631045.1 Caballeronia sp. AZ7_KS35
CGCGATGTCATTCATCATTGTCTCGTGTATTCTGAGATGTTGAAATACGGGGTTCTGGGCGCTCGCCCCTCCCCCCCGCGGGCCGGCGCCGCGCGAGCCCGCGCTTCGTGTCATCGCCGATTCAACGTACCGGCAATTGAGCCGTGTCGGCAGGGCTCGCGCACTGCACTTCGTAATGACGCTGACGAATGAGCCGATCCTGCCGCAGTCCCCAAAAATAGGTAACGGCAAGGCAGGGCAACAGCGAAACGATCGAATACCCGACGCCCGCAAGCGGGTTGCCCGTGAGATTGACGAGCGAAAGACTGATGAGCGGAAGAAACCCGCCGAACAGCACATTGCCGAGTTGTTGCGACAATCCGAAGCCCGTGGTCCTGCTTTGCGGTGGAAAACATTCGGCGATGAACGCGGGCAGCGGCGCCATGATCATCGCGGTCAACACGGCGAGCAGCGCGACGAGCAGCGTCACCGTGACCCAGCCGCCCGCGAGCGCATTCGTCCTGATGCCCGCGAATGCCGGATACGCTGCGAGTATCCAGAGCACGATGCCGATCAGCATCACGCGCGCCCGGCCGATCGCATCGGACAGACGGCCGAACGCCGGATAAAGCGGCGCGGCCACGACGATAGCGACGCCAAGGCAGAGATTTGCGCGCGACGGATCGACCTTCAACACGTTCTGCAGGAAGTACAGCATGTAGACGATCGACGTATAAAGCGATACCGACGTTCCGCCTTGCGCGCCGAACATCGCGACGAGAATCGCCTTCCACGACGTCGCGCTCGACAACGTGTCCTGCAGCGGCGATTTCGACAGACGGCCCGCCTCTTTCATCTCCGCGAACACGGGCGTTTCCTTCATGCCCAGCCGGATCCATGTCGCCACCGCGACGATCGGCGCCGAGATCAGGAACGGGACGCGCCAGCCCCACGATTCGAATGCGGCTGCATCGAGCGCGAACTTCAGCGCTGACACGATAGCGAGCGCGAGCAAAAGGCCGAGGCTCGCGGTGCTTTGCAGCACGCTCGTCGCCATGCCTTTGCGGCCCGCGGGCGCATGCTCCATGACGTAGACGACCGCGGAGCCATATTCGCCGCCGAGCGCGATGCCCTGCACCACGCGCAGCGCGATGAGGCCGATCGGCGCAAGCAGGCCGGCCATCGCGTAGGTCGGCAGACAGCCGATGCCCACCGTCGCGATACCCATGATCGCGAGCGTGATGACGAAGGTCTTCTTGCGTCCGATGCGGTCGGCCATCGGGCTGAAGATGATCGTGCCGAGCGGCCGCGCGACATACGCGATGCCGAACGTGGCGACGCCCGCCATCGCGGCGACCGTGCGATCCGTCGATGGCAGGAACAAGTGCGTCAGCGTCGATGTCAGCGCGACGTAGACGAAGAAATCGTAGTACTCGAGCATCGTGCCGAGGCTCGATGTCGCGATGATCCGCAGCATGCCGGGCTTTGAATGTCGCGCGCCGGAAGTCGTGGACATGGTCGTCTCCTGTGATTCAGTTCGTGAGGCCCCGCGCGATCGACGCAGTGGCCGTAAGGCGCATCACATGTGCGTGCGCTTCTTCGCCGCTTGCTGCGCGAGAAACCGGTCGACAGCCTCCTTGTGCTCGCGGCCGCACAACAGAATGGCCTGCATGCTCGCCGCCATTTCGAGCGTCGTTTCAAGCGATGCATCGGCCGCTTCGCGCACGAGCCGCTTCGCCATGCGCAGTGCAGTCGGCGGGCTGTGCGCGATGCGTTTCGCCAGCGACAACGCTTCGGTGTCGAGCGCATCCTCCGGCACGACCTTCGAGACGATGCCGAGCTTGAGTGCCGCTTCAGCATCGATGAACTCGCTGGTCAGCGTCAGTTCGAGCGCCTTCGCATAGCCGACGATGCGCGCGAGAAACCACGATCCGCCGATGCCCGATACAAGTCCCAGCCGCAAGAAGCTCTCTGCGAAAACGGCTTTCGTGCTCGCCACGCGGATATCGCACATCAACGCGAGATCGCAGCCCGCTCCGACTGCGGCGCCATTGACCGCGCATACCGAAGGCACATCGAGACCGCTCAATGCGCGCGTGATCCGGTGCAAGCTGCGATGCAAGCGGTCGCGCACGTCTTCGACGCTGCCGCTCATCAGATCGCTGCCGCTTTGCATGTCCTTCACGTTGCCACCCGTGCAGAAATGCCGCGACGACGAACGCAGCAGGACGCAATGCACGTCGCGCCGGTCGTTGATCTCTTCGAGCGCATCCGACAGCGCCTCTGTCATCGCGACGTTCAGCGCGTTGCCGTCGCTTGCGCTGTTGAGCGTGAGCACGAGCACGCCGTCGTCGAGGGATGACTCGACCAGCGAACCCGAATCGTTTGAATAAGCTGACACGACAAAGTCTCCTGATAGTTTCGCCGGCAACTACCGGTTCTGGAATGCGGCCTGACGACGTTCGAGAAACGCGGCCATGCCTTCTTTCTGATCGGCGAGCGCAAAGCCCGCATGAAATAGCCTTCGCTCGAACAACAGACCTTCCGACAGCGAGGACTCGAACGCACGATTGACGGCTTCCTTGATCGCGACGATCACCGGCAGCGAATGACGCGCGATCTGCTCGCCGACGCGCATCGCTTCGTCGATCAAGCGCTCGCGAGCGACGACCATCGACACGAGTCCATATGCCAATGCCTCGCTTGCGTTGAAGGATTCGCCGGTCAGGCACGCGAGCATCGCGGTCGATTTGCCCACCGCGCGCGGCAGACGCTGCGTGCCGCCCGCGCCCGGCACGATGCCGAGCTTGATTTCGGGCTGGCCGAAGAGCGCATCGTCCGCGGCGATGACGATGTCGCACATCATCGCCAGTTCGCAGCCGCCGCCGAGCGCATAGCCGCCTACCGCAGCGATGATCGGCTTGCGGGCCATGCGGATGCGGTCCCAGCTTCGTCCGATGTAGTCATCCGAGAATGCGCTCGCGTAATCGAGCTTCGACATCGCGACGATGTCGGCGCCGGCGGCGAAGGCCTTGTCGGACCCTGTCAGAACGATTGCGTGAATTTGCGGATCGGCTTCATTGCGCAGCAGGACGTCGATGAGCTGATCCATCAACGCGTCGGTCAGCGGATTGAGCGGGTTATCCGACGCGAGACGCACGAGCGCGACCTGGCCGCGTCGTTCGCTCCGTATGATCGCGGCGCTCATGCGCTCACCTTGCGGTCTTCATCGCAGGTCTCGCGCGTTGCGCGGCCCAGGCGGATCACGCCCGCATTCAGCAGTTCCGCGATCTCGCTTTGGGCGAAGCCGTATCGCTCCAGCATCTGCAGCGTGTGCTGGCCCGTCAGCGGCGCTGGCACGTCGGGCACGCTTGCGCGGTCGGATGGACCGAGCGCGAAGCCGTGCGTACGCATGATTCCCGCGACCGGATGATCGATCGTCTGCGCCAGTCCGCATTCGGCGTATTCCGCCGTTTCGATGACATCGCCGTAGGTTGCGACGGGCGAACACAGAATGTCCCGCGCTGCGAGCCGTTCCATCCACTCCGCGGTCGGGCGTTCGACGAAACGCGCCGCGAGCATGTGATGCAGCGCCTTGCGATGGCGCACGCGATCGTCGTTGGTGGCGAAGCGCGGATCCGCTGCGAGTGCGGACGATGCGAGCACCTCGCACAGCGCGCGCCATCGTTCCGGATGATAGGCGACGACCATCATCCAGCCGTCCTGCGTCGGGAACGCTTCGTTCGGGCATGCATAAGGCGCGGCGCTGCCGGTTTTTTCCGGCTCGCGGCCGGACGCGAAATACGCAGCGAAGCCGATCTGCTGCAGCATCAGCGTCGCGTTGTAGAGACTCACGTCGAGATGCTGGGCACCGCCGCCCGCGCGAACCTGATGCAGCGCGCCGAGAATCGCGATCGATGCGAGATAGCCGCCCATCATGTCGGCAACGGGAATCGGGACTTTCAGCGGCTCGGCGTTCGTCGTGCCGAGCGTGCTCATCAGACCGCTGACAGCCTGGATCACGCCATCGACGCCCGGCCGCTTGCGATTCGCGCCCGTCTGACCGAAGGCGGAGATCGAGCAGTAGACGAGCCGGGGATTCAACTGACGCAGTGCGTCGAAGTCGAGTCCCATCGATGCCATCACGCCCGGCCGAAAGTTTTCGACGAGCACGTCGGCCTCGCGCAACATGCGGCGAACGGCTTCGCGCCCCGCGTCGGTTTTCAGATCGATCGCGACGCTGTACTTGTTGCGGTTGACGCTGATGAAGGCCGGGCTTTCACCGCTGATCCACGGCGGGCCGATGCGCCGCCCGATCTCGCCGTCGGGCGGCTCGATCTTGACGACGTGCGCGCCGAGATCGGCGAGCGTCATCGAGCAGACCGGACCGGCGAGGACATGCGAGAAATCGATCACCCGCACGCCGTTGAGGCTGTCTCTTGGCATTTGTGATTGTCCTGTCTCGTGACTCGTCACTGCGACGAATCATGCCGACGAGAATAGGTACTCACCGGCCTTCCGGACAATCGACAATTTAGAAACGAGCCTTTGACTTTTTGTTAAAGGGTCGGCGATTCGTGAGCGCTATTCGTTGAGCAACGAGTGCAGCCATCGGCGGAAAATCTTCAGTGCATCGGATTGCGGACGCGCCGTCGGCCACGCGAAGTAGTACGTGTGATTGCCGCGGTCCAGCTCGAACGAAAACGGAGCGACGAGCAGACCGCTTTCGAGTTCGCTGCGCACCAGCGCCTTCTGCGCGATCGCGACGCCGTGCCCTTCGATCGCTGCCTGATACGCGAGCAGCGACGTTTCGTAGCGCATCTCGCGGCGTCGCCCGCTCAATGGAAGGCCCGCAGCCTTCAGCCACAAGGTCCAGTCTTCAGGGCGTGCGAGCGTGTGCAGAAGCGTTTCGCCCTGTAACTGCGAGCGCGCCTTGACCTGTCTCGACGGCGCGGCGACAGGCACCAGTTCGTTCGCGATCAGACGTTGCACGCGCAGACCGGGCCACTTGCCGTCGCCTAGCTGAATGCCGGCGTCGATATCCTCACGCGCGAAATTGAGCGGAGCCGGTGATGTCGTCAGTTGCACGTCGATGTTTTCATGCAGCCGATGAAAGCTCGCGAGACGCGGAATCAGCCAGCGCACCGCGAATGTGGCGGGCGAGCGGATCTTGAGCACGCGGGCGCGCCGTTCCGACGAACGCAGACTGTCGGTGGCTTCGCGCAGCGCTGCGAAGAGCGGCATCAACTCCGCCAGATACCGCGCACCCGCCGAGGTCAGCTCAAGCCGTCCTTTCACACGCTCGAACAGATCGACGCCCAGATAGGCTTCGAGCGTGCGTACCTGCCGGCTGACGGCGGCGGGCGTCACGGCCAATTCGTCGGCGGCCTTGGAAATACTCAGCAGGCGTCCGGTCGCCTCGAACGCCCGGGTCGGATTCAACGGGGGAAGCAGTGCGCGACGTTCCATAGCCTGTCCGTGTGGAAGCATGTCGGGATTGTGGCGCGAAAATGGTCGAAGGGAGGTTGGTAGGCGGCCACTCGCCGCCAGTATCGACTGCCGCTCGATCATCGTGGCAAAGCCGCTTTCCTGTCCCGACAAGGCCGCCCCGCAGCGCATATTCCGTTCCCGGAGAACGGGATAACAATCCTTTAACGGTGTTGCTAATCGATTAATTAAAATCAATCTTCTGACGATTGATCCGGTGGAGACGCGCGCCTAGACTGAAATCATTGAAGGCAACGAAAGCCTTGGAGACATCAAGGCCTAAAAAGATGAGCACCTTCGAAATCCAAGAAAGCATTCGAGAGATCAATCTTTCCTATCTCATCCTGGCGCAGCGAATCTTGCGCGAGGACCGCGCGATCGGCATGTTTCGCCTCGGGCTATCCGCCGAGGTTGCCGATCTGCTGATGAGCCTCTCGCTGCCCCAAGTCGTGAAGCTCGCCTCTTCCGATCAGCTGTTATGCGCGTTCCGCTTCAACGATCACATGCTGCTCTCCGCGCTGACGCAACCTCCGAAGCACGCCGACATCGCTTCGACGCATGCTGCCGTTCTATTGGCAGGCCAACCCGTCAAACTGCTGATCTAAGGCGCCGTCCTCCATGAACCTCATTGCAAAGAAAAGCCTGACCGAAGAAGCGCAAGAGGTGTTTCGCGCAGTCGCGCTCATCGAACTCGGTGCGCGCATGCAGGTCCTCGAAAGCGAACTCACGCTCTCGCGCGAACGTCTCATCCGTCTTTATCGTGAAGTGCGAGGCGTGTCGCCACCAAAGGGAATGCTGCCTTTCTCCGCGGACTGGTACATGCCGTGGCTTTCGAACATTCACGCGTCGCTATTCTTCAACACTTATCTGTTCCTCAAGAACGAAGCGAGCTGCTCGCACCTCGATGCGCTGACCAAAGGATATCGGCTGTATCTGGAGCACTGCACGCGCAACGACGCCGAACCGGTGCTCGACCTGACGCGCGCCTGGACGCTCGTGCGTTTCTTCGAGGCGGAGATGCTGCAATTGACGCCCTGCTGCCGCTGCACCGGCAAGTTCGTCGCGCACAAGCATGACTTGCAGCACGGCGTCGTGTGCGGCGCCTGCCAGCCGCCGTCGCGTGCGGGCAAGACGAGGAAAGCGGCGGCACGCGCGGCCGTTCAGGCTTTTGCGTCGGTGACTGCCGAGAATGTGATCGATCCGGCCGCGCGACCCATCTCCGCTGAAGCAGCTTGAGCCGTATGCTCAATCGCTTCGGGAGTCGTGATTCAGCGAATGCGCGTTCCATACTTTCCCGATCAACCACTGGAACAGCGAGTGGCCTTGTTCGTGCTCGGCGGGCATCGGAGTCGCGAGCTTGCCGAGCTTATCCTGCCGATACGCCAGAAGCTCGCACATTTGCTTCGCTACTTCCGGATGATCTTTGAGAAACGACGTCATGTCGTCCTTGGCCAGCTGAAATAGAACCGATGGCGTGAGCGTCGAGATCGATACTTGCATCGCGATTCCGGCGAGCAAGCCCGCTTCCCCGAATGCTTCGCCCGGCCCGATGCGAGCAACCTCGCGAGCGCCTGCCGCTTCGACGACCGCGACCGAGAGCACGCCCGAATGCACGATCGACAAGCTATCGGGCACGGTGTCGGGCGCCAGGATCTGATGATTCGCCTGATATTCGTGTCGCGACAAACGCTTCGCGAGCCGCGTTATTTCCTCGCCTGAAAGGCTGTCGAACAAGTCGACGCGTCTTAACAAGGCTTCTTTTTCATCTCTCGATGCAAGCGCGGGCGCCGCTACGCCCAGCGCGCGCCATGCCACGCCAGCCGCGGTGAGATGGCGGTAGCAGAGGTCGAAGAGCTCGTTGCATACGGCGAGCTTTTTGTTCATGTCGTCGACGAAGGCCACCACTTCATACTGGACCGAGTTCGTCGTCGTGCGCTTCATGCGCGCGTATGGGGCCGGCGTCGCGAGAATCAGATTACAACCGGTAAGCGCGCGCCCGAGTCCGTCCAGCACGTTCTTCGGCCGCGCCTCGGGTTCGATCTCGAGGACGATCGATATGCCGTGGACGTCGCCCGGTCTGCTGTTATTGGTGATTTTCGCCTTCGCCGCGACAGCGTTAGGGACGATGAGCGTATTGCCTTGCCCCGTCAACAGATGTGTCGCGCGCCAGTTCATCTCGACGACCTTGCCCTCGACGTCGTCGATCGTCACCCAGTCACCTATCGCGTAGGGTTCCGTCGTGTTGATGACGATGCCCGCGAATACATCGCTGAGCGTGCTCTGGATAGCGAGGCCCAGCACGATCGCCAGTGCGCCCGATGTCGCAACGAGGCCGCGTACCGGCAGTTCGAGCACGAAGCCAAGCGCCGCCACGGCCGCCGCGAGAAACACCACGGCACCGAAAACGTCCGAGAACAGCCGCTGTTTTCTCCAGGCGCGTGGAAGCAGCAGCGTGTCGAGTGAGAGCGTGAGCAGGCGCGCGCCCATCAACCACCAGATGATTTCGAGAATTTGCCCCGCCCAGTGCAATTCGACGACGTCGGCGAACGGCGCCTGCGTGAACGGACTCAGACCCGACGAAAAGAGTACCCAGCTCAACAGAAAAAAGAGCGCGAGCCGTATGAAGAGCCGGGCCAGGTCGTTGTCGGGCAATCGCGCGCGCCATACGATCACGTCGATTGCGACGATGCCGAAGCCCAGAAGCAAGGGGTATTTCACGGATGCTCCTCTCGAGGAACGACTTCGAGAGAATACACATTTGCTGGCAACGCGCGCTAGCCACGGCTCGCACGCCGATGCGTCACAGGCGCTTCGGCGCCTCGTACCACTTCGGATGAAATGCCTTCACGAGCGGACCATCCGTACGAAGCGCGTGACAGCCGTCGAGCTGGAACGGCCGCATGGTGCCGCTCGCGTTGATTTCCTCGCTCATCGTCTGAAATGCGGCGGTGGCCACCGCGCCGATGAGTTCAGTCAGATGCGTGCAGCCGCGCAAGCCGCCGAACAGGTTTCTGATTTCGCGCATGAAGCCCGGCGCGAGCTTCATGCCTTCGAGCTTGCG
The DNA here is from genome assembly GCF_023631045.1 of Caballeronia sp. AZ7_KS35. Classification (NCBI taxonomy): domain Bacteria; kingdom Pseudomonadati; phylum Pseudomonadota; class Betaproteobacteria; order Burkholderiales; family Burkholderiaceae; genus Caballeronia; species Caballeronia sp. AZ7_KS35. The sequence continues at coordinate 8,528 of NZ_JALQDV010000044.1, forward strand.
ATAGTCGGGCGCGATCGTTTCGCAATGGCCGACATACGGCACGATGATCGATTCGGCCTTCGCCTCGCGGATGACGAAATCGACGCCGATGGTCATGCGCAGCATCATCTCGTGTACCGGATCGCCCGCCTTGACGATCACGCCATGGGAATCGCGATCGTATGACTTCGTGTCGCGCAGATGGCCTTCGATGTCGTAGAGGCCATCCGCGCGTCTGAAGCCTTGCAGCGTGATCTGGCGCGTGTGCAGCGGCACGCGATCCATCGTCACAGCGTGCTCGCGAGATCCGGCACGACGGAGAACAGATCGCCGACGAGACCGTAATCGGCGACGCTGAAGATCGGCGCTTCGGGGTCTTTGTTGATCGCGACGAT
>NZ_JALQDV010000045.1:0-129675 GCF_023631045.1 Caballeronia sp. AZ7_KS35
ATTGTCGTGTTCTGCAATAACAAGAGTCGTCATCAGATCACCTTCGCTTCGTTCTTCAGTTTTTCGACCAGCGTCTTCACGTCGGGCACCGTGATGCCCGCGCTGCGCTTCGGCGGCTCGACGACTTTCAGCGTCTTCAGACGCGGCGCGACATCGACGTCAAGATCGGCAGGCGTCATCGTGCTTAAAGGCTTCTTCTTTGCCTTCATGATGTTGGGCAGCGTCACATAGCGCGGCTCGTTCAGGCGCAGGTCTGTCGTGATTACCGCGGGCAGCTTCAACAAAAGCGTCTCGGCGCCGCCATCGACCTCACGCGATACAGTCGCTTTACCATCGGCGATAACGACCTTCGATGCGAACGTCGCTTGCGGCAAACCCGCCAATGCAGCAAGCATCTGACCGGTCTGATTCGAATCGTCATCGATAGCCTGCTTGCCGAGGATCACGAGTTCAGGCTTCTCCTGATCGACCAATGCCTTCAACAGCTTCGCCACCGCCAACGGCTGCAATTCCTCTGCGCTTTCGATCAGCACAGCGCGATCCGCACCGATAGCCAACGCCGTCCGCAACGTCTCCTGACATTGCGTAACACCACACGACACGGCGATCACTTCCGTAGCGACGCCCGCTTCCTTCAATCGCACCGCTTCCTCAACAGCGATTTCATCGAACGGGTTCATCGACATCTTCACGTTCGCGATATCGACACCCGTGTTATCCGATTTCACGCGGACCTTCACGTTGTAATCGACGACGCGCTTCACTGGAACCAATATCTTCATTCGGTTGTTCTCCGTTGAACCTCGTTCACGCGGCTTGAATTCTTCGCGCACGATCGACGATCGGCTTGTCGACCAGTTTCCCGTCCACCGAGATCGCGCCGCGCGGATTCGCTTCCAGCGCAGCGAGCACGCGTGCCGCCCATTCGCGTTCGGCGGCGCTCGGTGCGAAGCCGTCATTCACGGCGTCCACCTGCTTCGGATGAATGCATAGCTTGCCGCCGAAACCGAAGCGGCGCGCATCGAGCACGTCGGCGTTGATCGCGTCGAGGTCGCTCGTCGCGAGCGTTACGCCATCGATCGGCGGCGGCAGGCCCGCAAACCGCGACTCGATCACGAACTGCGAACGCACGTAGTCCAGTTCGCGCCCGGTGCCGTCGATGCCCGCGTCCACGCCGAAATCGAACGAGCCGAACGCGAGCCGCGCAACGCGCCCGCATTGCGCGATCTCGCGCATACGCACCACGCCCGCAACGCTCTCAACCAGCGCGATCAACTCGACGTCATCGGCGCAACGTGCCGCGATATCCGCGAGTTGCGCCGCATCTTCGGCCTTCGGCACCATCACGGCGCGCACGTTCGCCGCGCGAATCATCTCGACGTCTTCCTCGTGCCATGGCGTACCGAAAGCGTTGACGCGAATCACGACGCGCTCATGCGTCTCACGTAACCAATGCGCGATCTGCGCGCGAGCTTGCGCCTTGGCATCGATGGCCACGGCATCTTCCAGATCGATGACCACGCGATGCGCGTGCGTCGCCAATGCCTTGTCGAACCGTTCCGGACGATCGCCCGGAACGAACAAAAAACTGCGTGCAATCATGCGAATTTCCTCGAATGCGTCAGGTGCCGCTCCAGCCGCGCTGGAACGTCTCCGAATAACTGAAGCGGTCGGCGGGATGAATGCTGACCGCCGCTTCGACGATCTCGCCGCGCTTGTTGAAGTAGCGGCGCGACAGCCATAGCGCGGGCGAACGCGCCTTCGCGTTGACGAGACGCGCGATGTTCGCGGGCAGCGCCACCGCGCGAATCTCCTGCTCCACGCGCGCGATCTGCTCGCCGAACTGACGCTCGATCATCGTGAAGATCGGCGTGTGTGGATCATCCTCGATGCCTGTCAGCGAACGAAACGCCGGCTGGATATAGACCTCGGTATGACAGATCGGATCGACGCTCTCCGGCGAACGACGAATGCCTTCGAGACGCAACCACGTTTCGCCGGGCTTCGCCTGCAACATCTTGCAGAGCGACGCATCGCTCACTTCGACGGTCTCTTTTTTCAGGACCTCGAGCGCGGTATCGGCGGAATAGCGATGCAGGTCGCTCAACTGCTGCATGACCTGCCGATAGCTGCCTTCCGAATTCACGGCCTTGACGGTCGTGCCGATGCCGGCCTGCCGCACGACCATGCCGAGCTGCACGAGCTGCTTGACTGCCTCGCGCACGGTCGAGCGGCTCGCGCCGAACTGCTCGCAGAGTTCGAATTCGGTGGGAATGGTGGAGCCCACCGGAAAGCGCCCGCTCTGTATTTCGTTGATGAGCGTCTGCGCCAATTGCAGATAGCGCGGCTGCTGACCGAGCACGTTGACCATCTTTTGCACGCACGATGAAGGATTGACGGAGGGATCCGCCTGTCGCGCGACATCATCCGGTGCGAGCATCGTCATTGCACCGCACCGCTCTCGCGCAACCGGGCGATCCGACCAGCATCGTAACCGAGTTCGGCGAAAAGCCTCGCGTTGTCCTGTCCCAGTTCGGGCGCCGAACGCGCGGGCAAGGTCTCGTTCACGCGAACCGGCGCCGCCACGTTGCGCACCTTGCCGAAGCGCGGATGCTCCGCTTCGGTCACGCCTTGCCGCTCCGCGACGAACGGATTGTCGAGCGCCTGCTTGATGTCGTACACCGGCGCGGCGGGCACGCGTCCGCCCAGACGTGCGAGCCATTCGGCGGTCGTCGCGCGCGAAAGCGCCGCATCGAGTTCCTGTTCGACGAGATCGCGATTCGCGAGCCGCGCCTTGAAATTGCAGAAGCGTTCATCGGTGATCCACGAAGGCTTGTCGAGTATCTCCGCCAGCACGCCCCAGAACTTTTCCTTGTTGCACATCAGGAAGATCCAGCCGTCCTTCGTCTTGTACAGCTGGCTCGGCGTCAGCGACGGATGCGCGGAGCGCCGGTCCCGTCCTGTCACCGTGCCGCCGTTCAGATACCAAGTGCCGACATACGCGAGGTTATGCAGCGCGACATCGAAGAGACTCGTGTCCATGTCGCGGCCGATGCCCGTCGTGCGCGCCTGCACGAGACCCGCGAGCAGCGCCATCGCGGCGGTGGTGCCCGTCATCAGATCGATGATCGACAGACCGAAGCGCGCCGGCGGACTGTCCGGCTCGCCAGTGACCGAGAGATAACCCGCTTCCGCCTGCATCAGATAGTCGTAGCCGGGCCACGATGCGCGGCTGCCGGTGCGTCCATATGCCGACAAATGCGCGCATACGATAGCCGGATTCGCGTCCTTCAACTGATCGTAAGTGAGACCCAGCTTCACGGGCAGATCGCCGCGCAGATTGTTGAAGACGGCATCGCTCGACTTGACGAGATCGAGCAGCACGTCGCGCCCTTCGGGCTTCTTCAGATCGAGCGTCAGACTGCACTTGTTGCGATTGAACGCTTCGAAGAAGTGGCTATCGCCTTCGCCGAAAAAATGCGGTCCCACGTTGCGGCCCACATCGCCGCCTTCGCGGAAGTTTTCGATCTTGATGACTTCCGCGCCGAGATCGGCGAGATGTTGGGTCGCGAACGGACCCGCGCCGTATTGTTCTATGGCGACGATGCGTACGCCGGAAAGAGGCAGGCTCATGCAGGGTTCCTCGCAATCAGCATCTTGGCGATGATCAGGCGTTGCATCTCGTTGGTGCCTTCGCCGATGGTCAGAAGCGGCGCATCGCGATACAGCCGCTCGACGTTGTATTCCTTCGAATAGCCATACGCGCCATGAATGCGCATTGCTTCCATGCTGTTCTCGACAGCCGCTTCGGTTGCGAAGTACTTCGCCATGCCCGCTTCCATGTCGCAGCGCAGACCTTTGTCGTATGCGCGCGCGGCCGAGTCCGTCAGAAGGCGCGCGGCTTCCACGCGCGTCGCCATTTCGCCGAGCTTGAGCGCAATCGCCTGATGCTCGCAGATCGGCTTGCCGAAGGTCTTGCGCTGCTGCGAATACGCGACCGCTTCATCGAGCGCGGCTTGCGCAACACCGACCCCGCGCGCGGCTACATTGATGCGGCCCAGCTCCAGCCCGCTCAGAATCTGCTTGAGGCCGAGCCCTTCCTGCCCGCCGATCACGCTCGACACCGGCACGCGAAAATCGGTGAACGTAAGCTCGCACGTATCGATGCCCTTATAGCCGAGCTTTTGCAACTGACGGCTCACTTCGAAGCCCGGTCCCTTCTCGACGATCAGAAGGCTCATGCCCTTGTGACGCGGCTGCGCTTCCGGATCGGTCTTCACGAGCAGCGCGAGGATGTTGCCGTACTTGCTGTTCGTGATCCACGTCTTGCTGCCGTTGACGAGATAGTGATCGCCGTCGCGCCTCGCGACCGTGCGGATCGCCTGAAGGTCCGTGCCGCAATCCGGTTCGGTCAGGCCGATACCGCCGCGCAGCTCGCCCGTCGCCATGCGCGGCAGGAACTCGCGCTTCTGCGCTTCGGTGCCGTTGCGCTGGATCGTCATCGCCATGATGAGATGCGAATTGATGATGCCGCTCACCGACATCCATACCGCGGAAATGCGATCGACGATCTTCGCGTACGTCGAAGTCGTGAGACCGAGGCCGCCGTACTCGGGCGAGATCAGGCAGCCGAAGAGTCCCATGTCCTTCATCTTCTCGACGATCTCGTGCGGATACTCGTCCTTCGCATCGAGTTCGTGCACGTAGGGCTTCACTTCCGTCTTGAGGAAGCGGTCGAGCATGTCGAGAATGAGCGTCTCGTTCTCTTCGTAGTCGCTCATGTCCTGCTGTTGATCGGCGTCGATGGTGGCCATTGCTTCTCCTGTATTCATGGGTGTTGCTTACGCGAGCGCTTCCGCCAGACTGCGCGCCGGTCGCGTGTCGAGCGAGAGCACCGCTTCGCAGATGCGCTCGGCGGCATCGCGCGATACGTTGCGCTGCGCGTTGTCGAAGAACTTCGCGACGATGTCCTCATTCGTGAGCGGCCTGTCCGACGAGCCGCGATTGATCGACTCGCGATGCGTCAGCATGCGGCCGTCCCGCGTATGGACGATCACTTCGCCGGTGTAGTGACGCGGAAACGTCGAGTCCTGATCCGCTTCGTGCGTGACGCGGGCCGCGACGGCGCGCACGGTTTCATCGGCGAGCGCTTCGGCTTCGAGATCGTCGAGCGTGAAGCGGCCGCGCAACAACCCCGTCGCGACGATGTACGGAATGCTGAACTGCGCGTCATAGCTGTTCGACGGCCTTTGCTTCGGCGCGACCGGCTCGCACACGATGGGAATCGTCGGGCCGGGCACGCGCACGATCACACGCTCGATGTCGTCGGCTTGCAAACCATGTGCGCGATGAAGCGCGATGGCCGCATCCGACGAAGCATGCGTGAAGTGACACGCGGGAATCGGCTTCAACGCAACGCCGTCGATCTCCCATGTCTCGCCGAGGCCCGCCGTTGCGATATCGATATCGCCCGCTTCGAGCGGCGTCTTCATGTAAAGCGCATAGAGACCGAAGCGTCCTTCATAAGCCGCGCCCGGACCGATATAACCATGCTTCGCGAGCGTCGCCGAAGTCGCGCCCGCTACCGCCGCCCATCCCGGATGCAGACGCTTGGTCCACGCGCCGTCCTGCAGGAACTCGAGATTGCCCGATGCCATCGACAGCACGATGCCTTGCGCATGCTGCGCCGCTTCGACCGGCAGACCCAGAAGACGCGCCGCGCCGAGCGCGCATCCGAATGCGCCGACGAGTCCCGTCGGATGAAAGCCCGCGTGATGAAAGCCGCTCTTCGCCGCCGAGCCGACGCGCGTCGATACTTCCATCGCGCAGAGATACGCGGTGAGCAGATCCGCGCCGCTCGCGTTCTCGCGCTCAGCGAGATTGAACGCGACCGGAAACGCGCTCGCCGTCGAGTGGATCACGCCGCGTGCATGCGTGTCGTCGAAGTCGAGGCTGTGAATCAGAAGGCCGTTGAGCAGCATCGCATCGCGCAATGCGAGCTTCTGCGTTTGGCCGAACACCGTCGCTTCGCCGCTGCCGAGCTCCTGCATCGCGGCGAGCGTCGAGGTCGCGTACGGCAGTTTCAAGGTCGCATAAGCCAGGCCGATGCTGTCGAGAATCAGATGCTTCGCGCGCTCGCGCACGCTTTGCGGCACGTCGCTCAATTGCAGATGCGTCGAAAACGATGCAAGGCGTTGCGATACGGTTTGCGCCTGCTGCATGTCGTTGCGTGCGTTCATCGCGTGGCTCCCTGATGGTTGAGCGGCAGATCGTCTGCGTTGGCTTCTTCATCGGGCGAGACTTCTTCCAGCGAGAACTGGTTCGCGTCCACGCCGAGGCTCAGCACGGCGATCACGAGCAGGATCAGAACGCCCGCGACCATGCCGAGCACGCCGAACAGCCCGAGTTGCGCATACAGGATCACGGCGGCATACGACGTGAGCATCGACGCGATACGTCCGCACACGCCCGCCACCCCGGTGCCGCGCAGGCGCAGCGCGGTCGGGAAGAGCTCGGGCACGTAGCCGAAGAGACCCAGCGTGACGATGCCGAAGATGCAACTGACGAGCGTGAAGCCGACGATGGCGATCGCCGCGTTGGCCGTCATCTGCGGATAGACGAAGCCCAGCACGATCGCGATGACGCTATAGAACACGAGACCTTTCGCGCGTCCGAGGCGGTCGGCGGTGAGGTAGCCGAGCACTGCGCCGAACGGTGCGCCGAACGACATCAGCGTCGTGAAGCCGAGCGACGTGACAATATCGCGCCCTTCGTGGACGAAGAACGTCGGCAGCCACGCGACGAAGCCGTACACCGCGACGTTCACCGCGATCGCCGTCAATGCGGCCGTCAGCGTGCGTCCGATCATGCCGCGGCGAAACAGCGCCGACAGCGGCGCGCGCGGCACTTCGAGATTCTGCGTGCGCGCACAGTCGGGCAGCGGTCCCTTCTGATGCGCGACTTCGGCTTCGATCGCGCTCACGGTGTCCTCGGCTTCCTGCGTGCGTCCGACCGATTCGAGCCAGCGCGGCGATTCCGGCATGCGATGACGCAGCGCCCATACGATCACCGCGCCGATGCCCGCGATGCCGAACATCCAGCGCCAGCCGAGATGCGGAATCACCACGTAACCGACACTCGTCGCGAGCACGAGACCCGAATTGACGATGAGACCGAGCAGCGAAATCCAGCGTCCGCGATACGCGGGCGGAATGAACTCGCACAACGTGCCCGCCGCGACGACCAGCTCCGCGCCCAGCCCGATGCCCATGACGAAGCGCGCGCCGATCAGCCACTGGATATTCGGTGCGAACGCGGCGACGAAGGACATCAAACCGAAGAGCGCGAGATTGAACTGATACGACGAGCGGCGTCCGAAGCGATCGCCGAGATAGCCGGACAAGCCCGCGCCGATCACCATGCCGAAAAAGCCCGACGACACGAACAATGCGTTGAGCTGCATCGTCGAGAAACCCGCCTTGAGCATCGCGGCGGATACGCCGCCCGCGAGATAGACGTCGAACGCGTCGAGGCACGCGCCCGCGCTGATGAGGCCCAGAATCTTCCAGTGAAAACGCGACATCGGCAGCCGGTCCAGCCGGGCGCCCGAGCTAACGTAATGACTCACAGTTGTCTCCAGTACTGTGACGATGAACCGTCTCGCCGCCGTGCGCCGATGCATCGATGCAATCGAACGGTCTTGTATGCGAAACGGAAACGGGACGCCGGCGCGCGACAACGCCGGCGATATGTGCGGTCAGTCTTCGGCGGTGCCGTGGCCGCGCTTGGCGATCAGCGCGGTACGGATGAAATCCATGACGGGCTTGCCGTCCTGATTGAACGCGCGCGTGTGCACCGTGACGATGCCCTGCGTCGGGCGCGATTTCGATTCGCGCACTTCGAGCACTTCCGACTCCGCATAGAGCGTATCGCCCGCAAAAACAGGGCCCGTCAGGCGAATTTCCTTCCAGCCGAGATTGGCGATGGCCTTGCCGCTCACGTCGTTCACCGACATGCCGAGCACGATCGCGACCGTGAGGCCGCTGCTCACGAGAAGCTTGCCGAACTCGCTCTTCGAGGCGTGATGCGCGTCGCAGTGCATCGGATGAAAGTTCATCGTCAGCAGCGAGAACTGAATGTTGTCCGCGTCCGTGATCGTGCGGCCCGGGCGATGCTCGTATATATCGCCGACTGTGAAATCCTCCAGATAACGGCCGTAACTCGCCCGATATCGCTGCTTGCCTACTCTGTCCGAATGCATTGCGTCATGCCTCCTGTCTTAAACATCACTTTGTACGGACAAAGTATCAGGCGCAGCGCGGCCGACGTCAAGCAGGAATGGATTGCGGTAAACCCTCGCTTACTTAGCGGGGCTGGCGGGCGGCGGCGGCGGCGGGCACTGCATGTCCGCGCCTTTCGCGCCATCGAGATTCTTCAGCGATACGAGCAGCCTGCTTCCCGTATTCGCCGTGATGATGTGCCCGTAACTGACGGTCGGGATGAACTTGATATCGGGCGCGACGGCGACGGGCGGAGTCTGCGCGCCATCGACGGTCAGATCGAGTTCGACGGTGATCGAATCGATCGCCACGCCGTAGTTCTGCTTGCGCTCGGCCTGCGTCTTCCGGAAGTTGCACACGCCATCGAGGACGTTCTGAAGCGCCGTGGGTATGTCCACCGATTTGCCCGGCGGAATCGGCGGCGTGTTGCACGCGGCGAGAAGCATCGGCAACGCAAGAACCGGCAGCGAGACGAAGGCGCGCATCGAATTCTCCCAGCCCCTGGCGGGGCAACAGTATCCGGTAAATGACCGCTTGAACTGAATCCGTTTTCGTCTACAACCTTATTGTCACGTGTCTCTTCGAACGGGTAGAAACAAGCAATATCACACGCTCGCCTTTCGAGCATGAACTGCGTGGCAATACGCCGTGAACGGAAGTCTTCAACAAGAGAAGACGATGGCAAACGCATCGGGGAGATTCATCGCGATCGTCGGCGCCGTGCTGCTCGCGCTGCTGACATCGGGCGCGCCCGTCCTCGCGGCGGGATCGGACACGCTCGCGCAAGTCAAGGCGCGCGGCGTTCTGCGATGCGGCGTCAGCGACGGCATCGCGGGCTTTTCACAGCAGGATGCGTCCGGACACTGGTCGGGCATCGACGCGGACTTCTGCCGCGCGGTGGCCGCCGCGACGCTCGGCGACGCGAACAAGGTCGCCTTCGTTCCACTCAGGACGTCCGCGCGTTTTCCGGCGCTCAGGACGGGCCGCGTCGATCTGCTCGCGCGCAACACGACCTGGACGCTGCTGCGCGAAGGCACGCTCGCCGTGCAGTTCGCGGGCGTGCTGTTCTATGACGCTCAGGCGTTCATGGTGCCGGCGAAGAGCGGCATTCGCACGCTCGCGTCGCTCAGGGGCGCCACGGTCTGCGTGCAACGCGAGACCACGAGCGAAAGCAATCTCGCCGGCTATTCGAATGCGAACGCGCTCGACCTGAAGCCGCTCGTGCTCGGCTCGGTGACGGAACTGGAGCACGCGTTCGTCTCCGGCCGATGCGGCGCCGTGACCGCCGATACCTCCCTGCTCGCCACGCTGCGCAGCCGCGCGCCGGGCGGCCCGTCGTCCATGACGATCCTGACCGAGCGAATCTCGAAGCAGCCGCACGCGCCCGCCGTGCGCGGCGACGATGACCGCTGGCTCGTTATCGTCCGCTGGGTGCTCTTCACGCTCATCACCGCCGAAGAAGTCGGCGTGACGCGGAGCAACGAAGCGGAGCGCGTCCGCGATCCGATCGTGGCCCGCGCGCTCGTGCCGGATGCGAGCGTCACCGCGACGCTCGGCATCGACCCCGGCTGGACGATTCGTGCGCTGAAAAGCGCCGGCAATTACGGAGAAATGTTCGACCGCAATCTCGGCACCGGAAGTCCGCTCAAACTCGAACGCGGACTGAACGAACTCTACCGACGCGGCGGCCTGATGTACGCGCCGCCGATGCAATAGCGCCCGCGCGAGCCCATCATGAGCGATTGGCAAATCTATCTCGTAGTCGGCGTGTTCTCGGCGGTGATCCTCGTGATCGCCTTCGATCTGATCGACATGGCCGTCGCCGCGCTCGTCGGTGCAAGCGTGCTGATCGCGCTCGGCATCATCGACGAGCAGGATCTGATCGCGACCGCGCGCACCGCGGCAGGACCGATCAGCCTGCTGTTCGGCGGCATGATCGTCGCGCGGATTCTTTCGACGACGGGTCTCTTCGATCTCGTCGGCGAATACTATCTGCGCGCGACGGCGGGCAGCGGCAAACGCTTCCTGCTTCTCTTGATCGTGATCGTCGCGCCGCTATGCGCCTTGCTTCCCAACGCGACGACGGTGATCCTGCTCGCGCCGATCATCGTTCGCGTCGCGCGCGCGCTCGAACTCGATATCGTGCCGCCGCTGATCCTCACCGCCCTGCTCAGCAACGCCGCCGGCCTGCTGACGCTCGTCGGCGATCCGGCGACGTTTCTCGTCGGCAGTTCGATCGGCATGAGCTTCGGCGAGTATCTGCGGCGCGCGAGCCTCGGTGGTCTGCTCGCGATCATCGTCGTGATTCCGCTCTTGCCGATCCTCATGCGCGGCATCTGGCGCAGCGTCACGCCGCTACCGCCGCGCAGCCCGGGAACGAAGCTCAAGCGGCCCGTGTACGCGGCGCTCGCCGTCGTCGTGCTCGCGCTGATGATGGTCCTCTTCGTGCTCGGCGAAGAGTTGCCGACGCGCATTGTGCCACCCGTCGTCGCCGTGATCGCGAGTGCGCTCGCGCTGCTCGTCGCGTATGCGTTCAGGGTCGAGCCGACCGATCGCGTGCTGCGCGACGTCGACTGGAAGACGCTGCTGTTCCTCACCTGCATTTTCTGTCTCGTGCAGGGCATGGCCAAGACGGGACTGCTGCAAGTCATGTCGCTCAAGCTGTATGAAGTGTTCGGTACGCGACTCGCGCTCGTCGCGCTCGCGATGATCGGCGGCATCGGCCTGCTCTCTTCCGTGCTCGCGAACGTGCCGGTCGCGGCTGCGTCGATCGTGATGGTCAAGGGCTATCTCGTCACGGCGGAATTCGTGCCGGAGGCCGCGCTCTCCGACCAGTTCACGCAGTGGCCCGACGCGGTGATTCCGGTCTTCATCGGCATGATGTACGGCGCGACGCTCGGCGGCAACGCGACGCTCGTCGGCTCGGCGGCGAACATCGTGGCAGCGGGAATCTGCGCGCAGGAAGGCGCGCCGGTCAGCTTCGGGCGCTTTCTGCGCTATGGATTGCCGTTCACCTTATGTCAGCTTGCGATCACGGCGGTGTATGTGATCGTGCTCGGGCATATTCTTCGCTGATCTTCGTAAGCGTCTGCATAAAGAATCGTTCGCTGCCCCATTCAGGAAATGGATACCCTGCATTCGAACATTTAATTTGTCGATAGCGCGCATCTCCGATATTTTGTATGTGTTCTGCCGGGTAAATTCGTCGCGCCTGTCATTCGCGTCCGGGAAAGCCGGACGACCAAGGCGTCGAAATCACGACGACGGCGTGAACCTAACGGAGACTTTCGTATGTCAAGCAACACGTACTACGCGCCGCACGGCGGTCATCCATCGCAGACCGAGCTGCTCACCGATCGCGCGATGTTCACTGAAGCGTATGCCGTCATTCCCAAAGGCGTGATGCGCGATATCGTCACGAGTCATCTGCCGTTCTGGGACAAGACGCGTCTCTGGGTGCTCGCGCGTCCGCTTACCGGATTCGCCGAGACGTTCTCGCAATACATCATGGAAGTGGCGCCGGGCGGCGGCAGCGAAAAGCCCGAACAGGACCCGAATGCCGAAGGCGTGCTGTTCGTCGTCGAAGGCGAGATCGAACTGACTTTGCAAGGCACCTTGCATGTTCTGAAGACAGGCGGGTATGCGTTCATTCCGCCCGGCACGAACTGGCAGTTGCGCAATCGTCATAAGGATGCGGCGCGTTTTCACTGGGTTCGCAAGCACTATGAAGCCGTCGATGGCGTGCCGCTTCCCGAAGCGTTCGTCACGAACGAGCAGGACATCGAGCCGATTCCGATGCCGGGCACCGAAGGCCGCTGGGTGACGACGCGTTTCGTCGATACCAGCGACATGCGTCACGACATGCACGTCAACATCGTTACGTTCCAGCCGGGCGGCGTGATTCCGTTCGCAGAAACGCACGTGATGGAGCACGGCCTGTATGTGCTCGAAGGCAAGGCGGTGTATCGGCTGAATCAGGACTGGGTCGAAGTCGAAGCCGGCGACTTCATGTGGCTGCGCGCATTCTGTCCGCAAGCCTGTTATGCGGGCGGACCGAGCCGCTTCCGCTATCTGCTGTACAAGGACGTGAACCGCCATATGAAGCTGACGCTCAACGCACCGCGTTGAGCGTCATGCGCGAGGCGGCGTCAGCACGCCGTCGCGCGCGACGATACGTCCGTTCGCAACGACGAGCTTGCGCACGGGCCGCGTCACGACCGCATGGGCGACGGTCTCGGCATCGACGAGCACGAGATCCGCGCGCGCGCCCACGCGCAGGCCGTAGTCCGCGAAACCGCAGCCGCGCGCTGCCGCGTCGCTCACGCAATCGAACGCGATCGTGAGATCGTCGTCGCGCCGCAAGTCGTAGCGCATGCCGATCAGCATCGCGCGTTCGAGCATGTCGGGCACGCCGTACGGCGTCCATGTATCGCGGATGCCGTCGTTGCCGCCGAACATCGTGATGCCCTTCTCGCGGCATAGCTTGAGCGGCGGCACCGTGCACGAAGGCGGCGCGCTCGTCAGCAGCGCCACGCGCAAATCAGCGATGCGATCGAGCAGCACATCGCGCTCGCGCTCCGGCAGCGCGCCAAGACAAAAGCCGTGACTGACGACGACCTGTCCCTGCATGCCCGACGCTTGCACGCGATCCAGCAGCAGTTTCAGCGTGAACGCGCCGATCTCGCCCGGTTCGTGCAGATGGATGTCGATCGGCTTGCGATAGCGTTGCGCGAGCGCCAAGGTCGCGTTCAACGATGCGACCGGATCGCCGTCGATCAACGCGGGATCGAGCGCGCCGAGCACATCGGCGCCTTCTGCGAGCGCTTCGCCGAGCAGCTCGACGGTGCCCGGACGAATCAGCATGCCCGACTGCGGAAACGCGACGATCTGCATGTCGAGCGTATCGCGCATCGTCTGCCGTGTTGCGAGTACGCCTTCGAGATGGCGCAGGCGTGCGTCGGTGTCGATATCGACGTGCGTGCGCAGACGCGTCGTGCCCGCAGCCACGAATGCACGCGACAGCGCGAGCGATTGCGCGGCCGCATCGTGTCCCGATGTCCTGCGCCATTCGCGTTCGTTGCCGATGCGATCGGTGAGCAGCGGGCCGACTTCGTTGCGATACCACGGACGCCCCCAGTTGCTCTTATCGACATGCGTATGACCTTCGACGAAGCCCGGCAGCAGCAACGCGCCGCCGCCGTCTTCGATCTGCGCATCGCGTGGGGCGGCGGCATCTGCGCCGAGCGCGTCGATACGACCATCGACGATGGATACGGAAACCTGTTGGCCATCGGCCAGGCGGACATTGCAGAGATAGAGAGAACGAGTCATGTCGGCGATATCGGTAAGCGGACGCACTGCCCTACCGGAACACTATCACGCGATTGCCAGCGCCCTTCGCGCGTGATAGAAGTCGATGTCCCATTCGAAGATCCATCGGGTCGATGAAACACCTTCCCAACGCACGCACGCCGCTGTTCGACCTCGACTTGTTGAAGGCCATCGTCATGGTGGCCGATTGCGGCACCTTCACCGCCGCATCCGCGCGGCTTCATTCGACGCAATCGACGATCAGCCAGAAGGTGCGCCGGCTCGAGGACATGGCGGGGCACAAGCTGCTCGAACGCGGCAGCGGCGATGTTCGCCCGACCGACGCCGGTGAAACCCTGCTCGCCTACGCGCGCCGCATGCTCGCGCTCAACGACGAAATGATCGAGGCGCTATCGGGCGCGAACGTCGGCGTGACGGTCCGGCTCGGCGTGCCGGAAGACTTCGTCGGCGGACCGACGACGCACATGCTCGCGGCCTTCAATCGCAAGCATCCGCAAGTGAAGCTCGAAGTGACGAGCGGACTGGTCCGCGATCTGAGCAACAGCTACGATCGCGGCGATCTCGATCTCGTCCTCGTGAAGCAGCGGCGCAATAGCCGCGAAGCCGTCGCGACATGGCCCGAGCAATTGCGATGGATCGACAGCGCGACGAATCCGTCGATTCAACTCGATCCGATTCCGCTCGTCGCGTTTCCGCCGCGCGGGCTGTATCGCGACGACATGACCCATGCGATCGAAAGCATCGGCCGACGCTGGCGGCTCGCGTTCATCTGTTCGAGTCTGAGCGGCATCCAGGCGGCCGTCGCCGATGGTCTGGGCATCAGCCTGCTTCCGGCGCGCGCCGTATCGCCGGATCACGTCGTGCTGACAGCGAAAAGCGGCTTGCCCGCCATCGAGACAATGGATATCGCGCTGCTGCATCACCCGACTGCCGATGCCGTTGTGAAGGAACTCGCGCGGGCCTTGTCGCGCATGTTCGGGCCGCAGCGTCGTTGAGCGCGTTGTTCAAGGGGCGGGCGCGAAAGGAAAGTTAGTTGCATGGCTAACTAACCCATCCTCGTTCGATGAGCGGCACGTCCCACGCCGGCTCCGGACCCAGCCGCTCGGCGAGAAATTCGACCAGCGCTTTCACCTTGAGCCCTTGCCGCTGCGTCGCGGGATAGACGGCTGCGAAGTTCATTGGAGAGAGCGCGTAGTCCGGCAGAATCGGCACGAGCGAGCCATTGAGCAGCGACGCGCTCGCGACGAGCGTCGGCAGGCACACCACGCCGCCGCCCGTCAGCGCGTAGTCGTGCAGCAAGTGCACCGAATTCGAACGCACGATGCCCGGCAGTTCTATTTCGACGACCTCGCTGCCGCGCGTCATCGTCCAGCGATTGCGCGACGGATAGCCCGAGTAAAGCGCCGTCCTGTGATCGAGCAGTTCGCGCGGATGCCGCGGCGCGCCATGTTCGTTCACGTAGGAAGGCGCGGCGCAAAAGAGCCGCCGGACGGTGAAGAGACGCCGCTCGATCAGCGATTCGGAGATCGCCGGAAAGATCTGGAACGCGACGTCGAAGCCCTCTTCGATCGGATCGACGACACGGTCGTTGACGATCACGTCGAGTTGGATGCCGGGATACCGTCGATTGAATTAGGCCAGCGATGCGCCGAAGTGACCCAGCGCGAAGCCCGGCAACATCTGAATGCGCAGCCGCCCGGTCGGTGTCGCGCGCAACTCGCGCATCTGGTCGGTCAGTTCGTTGACGCGCCCCACCACTTCCGCGCAGTCCCGATAGAACGCCTCGCCGACATCGGATAGCCTGACGTGCCGCGTGCTGCGATGAAACAGCGGCACATTGAGGAATTTCTCCAACTGCTGAATGCGCGTGGTGACGACCGAACTGGCGACGCCGAGCTGCCGCGCCGCTTCCGCGAAGCTGCTGGTCTCCGCCACGCGCACGAAGGCCTCTATGCTGAGAAAACGATCCATGCTGGTCCCTTTCGAGCGTGTCCAGCATGTCAGTGTATCCGCAGCGCGCGTATGCGCTTACTCGGGCTGCTCGCCTCCGACGAGTCCCACGCCGCGCGCTTTTCCGCGCACGCGGGCGGGCGCGGTCTCTTCGAGCAGCAGGCTCACGCCGATGCCCAGAATCACCGCGCAAATCGGGAGCCAGAGAATATTCTGGATTCCGAATCGTGTAGCGACGAAACCCGCGATCGCGGGCGCCACGCCGCCGCCGAAGATCTCGCCCGCGCCGACGACGATGCCGATCGCCGTCGACACCATGCCGATCGGCGCCGCTTCCGTCGCGACCGGCCCGGACAGCAGCGAAACGAGGCCGAGCGTGAAGAACGACGCCACGAACAGCACGATGAACAGAACGAGCGGCTGCGCCCCGACGCCGCGAAACACGTACAGCATGACGGCCGTGCCCGCGAAACCGGCGATGCTCGCAAGCCGCCGTCCGACGAGATCGGAGAGTCCCGGCAACGCGAACTGGCCGACGAATCCGCCAAAGCCAATCGCCGATACGACGATGCCCATGCGCTGCGTGTCGAGCGCGAGATAGTCGGTGAGGTAAAGCGGCAGCATCGCGCCGAGCACGAAGACGCCCGTCATCGCGCAGAAGAGCGCGACCATCGCGACGCGAATGTTGCGGCTCTTCAGCACGTCGCGCCAGTTGCCCTTCGCGGCCTGCTGTTGCGCAGGCGCCGACGCCGGTTCGCGAATCACGAAGAACATCAGCACGCCGAGTATCAAGCCGGGAATGGACACGAGCGCGAACACCCAGCGCCACGACACGACGTTGAGCAGTTGCGTCGCGATGATCGGCGAAAGCGCAAGCCCGAAGAGTGCGAATCCGCTTTGCTGCAGCCCGAGATTGAAGCCGCGCCGCTTCGGATGCGAGGCGTCGGCGGTCGCGGCGAAACTCGTCGGACAGAACGAGCCTTCGGCGACGCCCATCAGCGAGCGCACGGCGAGCAGGCTGGCGAGGCCGCCCGCGACGCCCGAAAATCCGGATAGCAGCGAAAACGCGATGATCGCGGGAATCAGCACTTTGCGACGTCCGATCTTGTCGGAGATGCCGCCCATCAGCGCGGCGAACACGCCCCACGACAGCCCCAGTATGCCGATGCAGTTGCCGACATCCTGCGCGGTGAGATGCAGGTCCTTCATCATTGCCGGAAAGAGCGGCGCGATCAGCCATCGATCGAGGCCGACAAGGCCGAATCCGAGCGCAAGCAGCGTCACGGCTTTCCATTCGTAGGACGTATCCCACCGGTTCGAGGTCATCTTTGTCTCCTGAGTCAGAATCGCGCGCCGCGTGGTTGAAATGCGGCATCGTCGACGCAACAGAGGGTGACTCAGACGCGCTTCGAAAAGAACGGGCGAACCGCCGAATGCGTCATTCGCGATTCGCAAACAATGGCGCGGCTGCAGCGCTCGCCGGGCTGCGCGAAGCAGTTCGAGCGGATTTCCGCTCAACTAGGATACTTCCGATAGACGCCCCGAACCGGAGGAAAACGCAACATGAAAACACTTTCGATGATCCCGGCGCTCGCCATTGCGCTCGCCGGTTGTGCCGCAGGCGGCTCGCAGCCAGGCGCGCCGAATCTGAGCGCTGCGCAATGCCGCGATCTCACCGCGCTCAGAAACCACGCGCCGCTGACGCGCGAGCGCAATCTGAGCGAACTGGCCGCGCTCGAACGAGCGGGCTACGATCCGTCGAAATTTTTCGACCCGTACTATCCCGACGATCTGCATGCGGCGCAACGTCAGGTCGATATCTGGTACCGGACGGAATGCCCGGAGGCGCGGACGAATTGAGGCCAAAGGGCTGTCGATATAATGGCCCTTCCGTTCAACGAGGTTATCGCATGAAATCAGTCATCGCTCTGCTCGCCGCATCCGCCATCGCAACCACCGCGTTCGCCGCCAACACCACCGAGAAGCTGCCGTCGGGTGTCGTCGTCGAGCACCTCAAGCAAGGCACCGGCGCGCAACCCACCGCCGACGACACCGTGAGCGTCAACTATCGCGGCACGCTCGCCGACGGCACCGAATTCGACAGCTCGAGCAAGCACGGCGGCCCCGCGACCTTCCCGCTCAACCGCGTGATTCCGTGCTGGACGCAAGGCGTGCAGAAGATCAAGGTCGGCGGCAAGGCGAAGCTGACCTGCCCGGCCGCAACCGCCTACGGCAGCCGCGGCGTCGGCACGATTCCGCCGAACAGCGACCTGACGTTCGAAGTCGAACTGCTCGAGATCAAGAAGTAATCGAAGCACGCGCAATCGCGGACGATGCGCTTTCTAAGCGGCCTCGTCCCGCAATTGCGCGAGCGATGCACGCTGCCTGCCGTTCACGTCGAAGTTATCGTCGGCGAGCCAGCGTTCGAAGCCGCGCCGGATGCGCGGCCAGTCCTTATCGATGATCGCGTACCACGCCGTATCGCGATTGCGTCCCTTGTAGACGATCGCCTGCCTGAAGATGCCTTCGAACTCGAAGCCGAGCCGAAGCGCCGTCTTGCGCGAAGGCGCGTTCAGGCTGTCGCACTTCCATTCGTAGCGCCTGTAGCCCAAATCGTCGAAAACATAGCGCATCAGCAGATATTGCGCTTCCGTCGATATGCGCGTCTGCTTGAGCAGGGGCGAGAACGTGACGCTGCCCATTTCGATGACGCCATGCACAGGCTCGATCCGCATCAGCGCGAGCGTGCCGACCGCCTTGCCGCTCGCCGAATCGATGACCGTGTAATGCAGCGGATCGGCGGACGCGGCGGCTTTCGCCAGATAGTCGCGAAAGGTTTCGAAATCCGCGAACGGCCCGACGAAAAGATAAGTCCAGTCGCTGCCGTCCGGCGCGCGACCGTAGGCATCGAAGAGATCGGCCGCGTGGCGATCCACGTCGAGCGGCTCGATGCGGCAATGCCTGCCGTCGATGCCGATGCGCGCCGGGCGCTCACGCGTTTTCCAGTCCGTTACCGCTTCGCCGATCGGCTGCTGATATTCGTTGGTTCTCGTCATGCGTGAAGGCGCTCCGGTTGCGTGAAAGGGCAACTCGCAGTCTAAAAGCTCGGCCATCGAAAATCGAGCGATTCTGAAATTTCGGAATGCGGCGCGTGCCGCGAACCTCGCCTTCGGAAAACTTCGCGCATCTGTTCGATCCGCTGGTCACGACCAAGCCGCGCGGACACGGACCCGGCCTCGGGCTCGCGATCACGTCGCCCATCGTCGACGGATTCGGCGCGCGGATCGCGGCTGTCAATCGAGAAGAAGGTGGCGCACAATTCACCATCGCATTCGTGGCGGCGAACGGCCGGAGCATCGACAGTGCATGAAAGCATGAACGTTTCGACGCGCTGGACACGGTCATCGAGGAACTCAAACGCAAGGAGAAACGTGATGGTCGCAAGCAGAGAAAATGAGCCCGCCCGCACGAGCAACCGCACGAGCAACCGCACGGCATCGGAGCGCAAGTCCGAGCGCGAGATGGTCATCACGCGAATCTTCGACGCGCCGCCGCGGCTCGTGTTCGAAGCGTGGACCACGCCCGAGCTTTTCCGGCAATGGTGGGTGCCGAAGTCGAGCGGTGCGACCCTGCTCTCGTGCGAACAGGACGTGCGTGTCGGCGGGCGCTATCGGCTGGCGTTCGCTCATCCCGAGGCATCGGCGCCCATGGCGTTCTTCGGCAGATACCTCGACGTGGTTCCGGATGCGCGCCTCGTCTGGACCAACGAGGAAAGCGACGATGGCGCCGTCACGACCGTGACCCTCGAAGAGAAAGATGGCAAGACGCTGCTCGTGATGCACGAGCTGTATCCGTCGAAGGAAGCGCTCGACGTCGCCATCGAGGGAATGGACGAAGCAATGCCCGAAACGTTCGAGCAACTGGACGAATTCCTGATTCAGCGCGGCGCGTTCCCCGGTAGGTCTTGATGAACGCAAATATGGCCCGATCAGCGCAAGCCGATCGGGCCATTTGTCATTTCGCGTGAAGTACGAGCGCGATCAGAACTGGTTCATCGTGTTGTCTTTCCCCGCCGCCTTCAAAGCCGCTTCGCCGCTGAAATACTCCTTGTGATCGTCGCCGATGTCCGAGCCGGACATGTTCTGGTGCTTCACGCACGCGATGCCCTGACGGATTTCCTTGCGCTGCACGCCCGCCACATAACCCAGCATGCCCTGGTCGCCGAAGTATTCCTTGGCGAGATTGTCGGTCGACAGCGCGGCCGTGTGATACGTCGGCAGCGTGATCAGATGATGGAAGATGCCCGCTTCGCGCGACGCGTCGGCCTGGAAGGTGCGGATCTTTTCATCGGCGAGCTGCGCGAGTTCGGTCTGATCGTATTCCACGCTCATCAACTGGGCGCGGTCGTAGGCCGAAACATCCTTGCCCGCGGCCTTCATCGTGTCGTACGCCTGCTGGCGGAAGTTCAGCGTCCAGTTGAACGACGGGCTGTTGTTGTACACCAGCTTGGCGTTCGGAATGACCTTGCGGATCTCGCTGACCATGCCGCCGATCTGCGCGATATGCGGTTTCTCGGTTTCGATCCACAGCAGGTCGGCGCCGTTCTGCAGCGCGGTGACGCAATCCAGCACGCAGCGCGCCTCGCCCGAGCCGGCACGGAACTGGAACAGGTTGCTCGGCAGGCGCTTGGGACGCAGCAGCTTGCCGTCGCGCTTGATGATGACGTCGCCATTGCCCAGTTCGTCCGCCGTCAGTTCTTCGCAATCGAGGAACGAATTGTATTGATCGCCCAGGTCGCCCGGTGTGCGCGTCACGGCAATCTGCTTGGTGAGGCCCGCGCCGAGCGAATCGGTACGCGCCACGATGATGCCGTCGTCGACACCGAGTTCCAGGAACGCGTAACGGATCGCGCGAATCTTGGCGAGGAAATCCTCGTGCGGCACGGTGACTTTCCCGTCCTGGTGACCGCACTGCTTCTCGTCGGACACCTGATTTTCGATCTGGATGCAGCACGCGCCCGCTTCGATGAACTGCTTGGCAAGCAGGTACGTCGCTTCCGCGTTGCCGAAACCCGCGTCGATGTCGGCGATGATCGGCACGACGTGCGTCACGTGGTTGTCGATCTTTTCCTGAATGGCGGCCTTGGCAGCGCCTTCGGCCGCATCGAGCTGACGGAACAGGCCGCCGAGCTCACGCGCGTCGGCCTGGCGCAGGAACGTGTACAACTCGCGGATCAGCGCGCTGACCGAGGTTTTTTCGTGCATCGACTGATCCGGCAGCGGACCGAACTCGGAGCGCAGCGCGGCGACCATCCAGCCGGACAGATAAAGGTAACGGCGCTCGGTGCTGTTGAAGTGCTTCTTGATGGAGATCATCTTCTGCTGGCCGATGAATCCGTGCCAGCAACCGAGCGACTGCGTGTACTTCGACGGGTCGGCGTCGTAGGCGGCCATGTCGGCACGCATGATTTTCGCCGTGTACTTCGCGATGTCGAGGCCCGTCTTGAACTTGTTCTGCGCACGCATGCGCGCGGCATATTCGGGATTGATGGCACTCCACGCGCTGCCGTGATTCTCTTTCAAACCGGCAACTGCCTTGATGTCGTCTTGATACTGGGCCATGTGACTCTCCTAAGAACAAAGCGCGTTAGATGAATAGTCGAAGCGAAACCGCATGACTACATGGTAACGCCGTTTCTTCGCTGGCAAGCCAAGTCTTATATAAGACACAAGACAGTATTTATCCTTTCATATCAACGAGATAGCCGACCGTTTTTGCGATGCAAAACACGCTTTCAAGCCGCGAAAAGTCGAAGCGCCGCACGCGCGACGCGTGTCCCGCGATGTGAAACGCGCTTTCGAAAAATGGATGCGTGCGGCGAGCCGCCGGGATCACTCGACCGCGGCCAGCGCCAGATCGATTCCCGATTGACGGATGCCCGTTGCGGCAGCCGGGGCGAGGCCATCGTCGGTGATGACCTGATCGAAGCTTTCGAGACTCGCTACCTTGTATAGCCCGACCGTGCCGTATTTCGAACTCGCGACCGTGAGCACGTTGCGCGAGGCGGCTTCCATCGCAGCGAGCTTGACTTCGACTTTCGGCGCGGAAGGCGTGGTCACGCCACGGCGCAAGTCCCACGAACTCGCCGAGATGAACGCGACGTCGAGCACGACCTGGCGCAGCGTCGCCGCCGCGAGCGTGCCGACGCTCGAAAGGTTCCGGTGATCGAGCTGTCCGCCGATGTGTATGACGTTCACATGCGTCGCGCTGGCGAGTTCGCGCACGATCTGGAAGTCGTTGGTCACGACCGTCATGTCCGACAGCTCGACGATATGCGGCACGAACGACAGCATGGTCGTGCCGGCATCGAGATAGATCGACATGCCGGAGCGCAGACCTTCTGCGGCGCGGCGCGCGATGGCCTGCTTCTGCGGCTGTTCGACGACCGCCTTCGACTGATGGCTCGGCTCGCTGTTCAGATGACTCGCGATCCGCACGCCGCCCGGCACCGTATAGACGAATCCGGCTTCCTCGAGTGCGGCGATATCGCGCCGCACCGTCATGTGCGAACAGTTGAACGATTCCATCAGCTGATGCACCGACAGCACCTTGTCCCGGCGCAACTGGCGCAGCATGGCCTCGCGCCGCTGATCGGGAATCAGCGGGACATCGGATGCATCGGGTTTGGCCTGGCTCGACATGAGAAAACCTTCATTAAGCGCCCCGGCGCGCGGGCTCGCCGGGGGTCGCCTATCTTAGCCGATGAACATGTTGATGAGCAGCACCCCCGCGAGCCCGACCAGCGACTGCACGCACAGCATCAGCGTCCACGTCCGCAGGGTCTGCGAGACCGTCAGCTGGAAATACTCCTTGAAAAGCCAGAAGCCGGAGTCGTTCACATGCGACAGCATCACCGCGCCGGATGCGGTCGCGAGCACCATCAGTTCCGGCGAGACGCCCGGATGCGACATAAGCAGCGGCGCGACGATGCCCGAAGCCGCCACCGTCGCGACCGTCGCCGAGCCGACGCACACGCGCAGCAGCGCGGCGATCACCCATGCCAGCACGAGCGGGCTCACGGCCCAGCTCGCCGTGTGCGTGACGATGATGGTGTCCAGATGGATCGATGTCAGCATCTGCTTGAAGCCGCCGCCCGCGCCGAGAGTCAGCAGGATCGCCGAGAGCGGCGCGATGCCCTTGCCGATCATCTTCTGCATGTCCGCGAGCGGGAATCGCGCCTTGATGCCGAGCGCGAAGAACGCGAAGATCACCGCGGCAAGCAGCGACAGGATCGGATCGTTGAGCGACTGGAAGAACACGTATTGCCCGGTGCCCTTCGTGCTGTAGTCCATCCCGACGGTGCCCGCGAGCATCAGTCCGGGCGGAATCAGCAGGCACAGCACGGACAGCGCGAGCGACACGTCGGTGGCGTTCTCCGCATCGGTGCGCGTGCCGCCCGGGCCCTTCGAAAGATCGGGCGCCGGGCCGAAGCTGCGTCGCGCGAACGCGGTGAAGAGCGGACCGGTAATCACCGCCGCCGGAATCGCGATGATGAGACCGTAAAGCAGCGTGAGGCCGGTGTTGGCGTGATACGCGGTCACGGCGAGCGTCGGCGCCGGATGCGGCGGCAGCAGACCGTGCGACACGTAAAGGCCGGCTGCGAGCGGCAAGCCGATATACAGCAGATGGCTGCCGGTGCGCCGCGCGATCGTATAGACGAGCGGCGCGAGCATGATGAAGCTCACGTCGAACAGATGCGGCATGCCGATCAAGAGCGCCGCCGCGCAGACCGTCCACGGCGCGAGCCACAACGGCCGCTTGCCGACGAACGCATTCGCGATGCGGTCCGCGCCGCCCGTGCCGATCATGATGCCGCCCAGCACCGCGCCCAGACCCACGACCGGCCCGGTGCGCGCCAGCGCGCCGCCGAAGCCCTTCGTGAAGCTGTCGATCGCGTGCTCCGGCGTCACGCCCGCCGCGAGCCCGAGTCCGAGCGCGACCAGCGTCAGCGCGATGAACGGACTCAGCCTGTATCGCGCGATCAAAACGATCAGCACGACAATCGCGATCACAGCCATCGTGATCGTCCCGAATTCTCCCCGCATGGTGTCCCCTTCCTGATTCAGTGTTCGAATGATTTCGTCGTTATCGGAACGTGCGGCGCTCAGGCGCAGCCCGTCGTCCATGCGCTCAACAGCGCTTCGTCGGGGTTGTACAGATCGGCGATCGTGATGAGTTCGCCCGCCTTCACATCGCGTGCGAGCGTCGTGTGAGCCGCGAGATACAGCGGCGCGACATCGGCGGGGGCGTTCCTGCGATCGAGCAGCACGGCCTGCACGCCGGTCACGTCGTGATGATGGCCGCCCATGTGCAGCACCGTGCCCGCGGCGATATCCACGTTCGCGCGGCCCGCCAGCACGACGCATTGCGCCGGCTTCGCCGCGCCCGACGGACGCCCGTGCAGCACCGCGTCGAGCAGCGTGATCGGCGTCTCGACGCCCATGAAGTGATACGGCAGATACAGGCACGCGTAGCGGCCGTTGCGGCTCACGACGTGGCCCTTTTGCGCGAGCAGTTTCCACGTCGGCGCATCGAAGGTACGCACGACGACGAACACGCCGCCCGCGAAGCTCGCCTCGTCGGGACGGCGCAGCATGTTGAACACGTCGATGACGCCCGAGCGCGACAGCACGCCGCCGTCTTCGCGCAGCGCGTAGATGTCGGCAAGTTCGGTCGTGCGCGCGACCGGGTAATGCAGCAGTTCGACGTCGGATACGAGGTTCGTGTTCGTCGCGACGACGCTCATCTCGCAGTAATCCGCCGTCGCCGATGTCTTGCGGCCGCGCAGCGCTTCGCGGCGCGCGGCGAGCGTCGCGGGAATGTCGTCGCCGAGCGACATGAGGCCGGCGAGTTCCGGCGCTTCGAACGTCTGATCGAGCTGTGTGACCTTGCCGGTCGCATCGTCGAACACGAGGTCGTATTCGCTCGACTTGCCCGCCGCGACGACATCGAGCCCCAGCACGCGCGCCCACGTCACCCAGCCGATCAGGTTCGACGGCTGATCGCCGTCCGCCGTCGTGTAGACGACGCCCTGGCGCTGGGCGAGCCGCGCGAGCGACACGCCCGCGACCGAATCGACTTCCTTGCTGACCATCGCGACGTGGCGCTTCGCGATGAGCGCCGCGACCGCCACGCGATAGCCCACCGAGGGATTGCCGGTCGCTTCGACGAGGATGTCGTACTGCGCCGAGGGGATCAGCGCGACGTCGGCGACGAGCGCGATCTTGCCGGCGTCGAGCGCGGCGACGCTCGCGGCATCGGCGCATTCGACGAGCGCGGCTTCATCGAAACCCAGCTCGATGCACATCGCGCGCAACCCGGCGACGTCGAGATCGCACAGGACCGCCGGAAAGAGGCGCGCCATCAGCCGCGTCTGCGCGAGCAGCGTGCGGGCGAAACCGCCCTTCGCGCCGGTCAGCGCGTAACGCACCGGCTGGCCCGCGTGCGCCGACGAAGCCGGGGAAAACAGAAGTTCGAAGTTCATCTTGGGATCCGCGCAAAAAAGCGTTGCCGACGCACGTTAGCCGGCGAACGGGGTGACAGGTCGCGGACACAGCCCGCGCCCAATGGAGCAGACGTTAACGCTCTTTATCATTACAGTCAATTTTTTTAACATGGATTAACACGGAATGTTCACTGCGCCGTACAATCGGCCGCCGGAGGGAACACCATGCAAACAAGCCATCGCCGTCCCGTTCTGGGATGCATCGCCGACGATTTCACCGGCGCCACCGACCTCGCCAGCACGCTGGTGCGCGGCGGCATGCGTACGATCCAGACCATCGGCGTGCCAGCATCCGCCGTGCTCGACGATGTCGACGCGCTCGTCGTCGCGCTCAAATCGCGCACCATCGCTAAGGACGACGCCATCGCGCAGTCGCTCGCCGCGCTCGACTGGCTGCGCGGCCAGGGCTGCCGTCGGTTTTTCTTCAAGTACTGCTCGACCTTCGATTCGACCGATGCGGGCAACATCGGACCGGTTGCCGAGGCGCTGCTCGATGCGCTCGCCGACGGCGGCAAAGGCGACTTCGCGATCGCCTGCCCGGCGTTTCCTGAGAACGGGCGCACCGTGTATCGCGGACATCTGTTCGTCGGCGACGCGCTGCTCAACGAATGCGGCATGGAGAACCATCCGCTCACGCCGATGCGCGATCCCAACCTCGTGCGCGTGCTGCAGCGTCAGTCGAAGTCGACAGTCGGCCTGATCGCGAGCGCGACGGTCGCGGCGGGCGCCGATGCCGTGCGCGACGCGATCGCGAAGCTGCGCGCCGACGGCGTGCGCCTCGCCATCGCCGATGCGCTCACCGATGCCGACCTGCGCACGCTCGGCGAAGCGTGCGCTGAGTTGCCGCTCGTCACGGGCGGCTCGGGCGTCGCCATCGGATTGCCGGAAAATTTCCGCCGCGCGGGACTGATCGAGCCGAACGACAAGGCCGCCGATCTTCCGGCCGTCAGCGGCCCGGCGCTCGTTCTGGCAGGCAGCGCGTCGAAGGCAACCAACGCGCAGGTCGCGGAATGGCTCGAGACGCGCCCCGCGTACCGCATCGATCCGCGTGCGCTCGCGCGTGGCGAAGCCGTCGTCGAGGCAGCGCTCGCTTTCATCGATACGCACGCGACGCAGCCGGTGCTGGTCTATGCGACCGCCGCGCCCGACGAAGTGAGCGAAGTGCAACGCGAGCTGGGCGTCGCGGCGGCGGGCAAGCTCGTCGAGGATGCGCTCGCCGCCATCGCCCGCGAGGCGAAGGCGCGCGGCGTGCGCAAGTTCGTGGTGGCGGGCGGCGAGACCTCGGGCGCGGTGGTGCAGGCGCTCGGCGTCGACATGCTGCAGATCGGACCGCCGATCGATCCGGGCGTGCCCGTCACGGTCGCGCTCGGCGAGACGCCGCTCGTGCTCGCGCTCAAGTCGGGCAACTTCGGCGCACGCGATTTCTTCGCGAAGGCCCTGCGCTATGCCGAAGGAGAACGTTCGTGATGACCGACGCGAAATTGCGCGAGGAAATCTGCGCGGTCGGCGCGAGCCTCTATGCGCGCGGCTATACCGTGGGCAGCGCGGGCAATATCAGCGCGCGCTGCGACGATGGCTGGCTCATCACGCCGACCGACGCCTGTCTCGGGCGGCTCGATCCGGCGGACATCGCGAAGGTCGATGCGCAAGGCCGGCATGTGTCGGGCGCGCGGCCATCTAAGACGCTGGAACTGCATCGCCGAATCTACGAAAACAACGCCGACACGCGCGGCATCGTGCATACGCATTCCACTTCGCTCGTCGCGCTGACGCTCGCGGGCGTATGGAGCGATGAAGACGTGCTGCCGCCCATCACGCCGTACTACGTGATGAAGGTCGGGCATGTGCCGCTCGTGCGATACCGGCGTCCGGGCGACCCGCAGGTGGCCGCGGAAATCGCGCGGCGTGCGTCGTCCGTGCGGGCCGTATTGCTCGAACGGCTCGGGCCGGTAGTGTGGGAACGCAGCGTCTCGCACGCTTCGTATGCGCTCGAGGAACTCGAAGAAACCGCGCGTCTGTGGCTCATGACGACGCCGCGTCCCGCTCCGCTGGATCAGTCCGCCATCGCTGACTTGTGCGCGGCTTTTGGCGTGCGCTGGTAGCGGCGCAGCAAGCGAATCGGTGAGATGTGCGTTCGATCGTCGACAGAACGCCGTCGCGATCAGAACTTGTGCACCAGGCCGATCCCGATGCCGCGCGAGTCGCTGCCGGGCGCGACCGAAAGGGCCGAACGCTCATCCCTTGCCGAGCGGCGGCCGGCTCGGAAATCCCGCGAGATTGCTCAACTGGGCCAGCTCACTGGAAGCTTCGAGCAGCAGGACCGAATACTCGTGAATCTTCTCGGCGGTCAGCCGCACGCGCGGACCGGCCAGGCTGATCACGCCGACGCAGCGCGAGCCGCTGACCACAGGCACGGCCACCGCCGACATGCGCGGCGCAAACACCTCGTCGATCATCGCGTAGCCACGCACGCGCGCCGCGTGCAGGAAACCGAGTAGCGCCTTGAGCGTCGTCGGCGCATTGGGTCCGAACTCGTTCGGCTGCCCGAAGCCCTGCTTCAGCACGAGCGCGGCCGCGCGTTCGTCCGACATCGTCATGAGCCATGCGTGTCCGGTCGATGTGCACGAAAGCTGCGCTGCCTGACCCATGTCGGGATCGTAGCGAAAGCCGGTGCGTTGCCCGTCTGCCTTCCCTACCCAGATGATCGCTTCACCGTCCACCAGCGACAGACGCGCCAGTTCGCCGGTCCGCGCGGCGACGCGTTCGATGATCGGCTGGGCGATATCCGCGATGCCCGTGAGACTCAGGAATTCCAGCCCGTTCGATGTCATCCGCATGGTCAGGATGTAGCGGCCCTGATCGGCCATCTGCCTGACATAGCCGCCTTCGACGAGCTCGACGAGCACGCGGTGGCATGTGCTGCGCGGCAAGCCGAGCGCATCGGCGATGGCCAAAAGGCCCGCGCCTTCGCCTTGCGACGCGAGAAAGTCGAGGACACGCAGACCGTTTTTCAGCGACATCGTTTGGCTATTTTCGTGATATGAAACGCAGTTCCGGTGCGGAACGCCTCGCTTTGGCAGCGCAAACAATAGCATCTGTTCGTCACCAGAAACGAACGTTTGAAGATACCGAAAACTCAGGAGACGTCATGTCAGTCATCGCTGACCCAAACATTGCCGCGAGCGAACGATCCGCACAGGCTCACTTGATGGCGCGTCGCGCCGTGGCGGGCGCCACCGTCGGTACGGCGCTGGAATGGTTCGACTTCGCGTTGTACGGCGTGGTCGCGGCCACGATCTTTCCCAAGCTGTTCTTCCCGTCCCTCGACCCGACCGCCTCACTGCTCGCATCGCTCGCGAGCTTCTGGGCCGGGCTTGCCGCGCGGCCCCTCGGCGCGGTGATCTGCGGCATGCTCGGCGATCGTTGGGGACGCCGCAACCTCATGCTGATAACGGTCTCGGTGATGGGCGCGTCGTCGTTCCTGATGGGACTGCTGCCCACTTATCAGCAAGTCGGCATCCTCGCGCCCACGTTGCTGGTCTCGTTGCGCATCGTTCAGGGTTTCGCGCTCGGCGGGGAATCGACGGGCGCGCAGTTGATGGCCGTCGAACACGCATCCGCTTCGAAGCGCGGGCTGTATTCGGGCCTGCTCGGCATTTGCTCGCCGCTCAGCCAGATACTCGCCAATCTCGCGCTCTTCACGTTGTCCGCCTTGCTGTCGGCCGATGACTTTGAATCGTTCGGATGGAGAATCCCGTTCCTCGCGAGTTTCGTGCTCGTGCTGCTCGGCATCTATATCCGCATGAAGGTCAGCGAGACGCCGGCATTCGAGGCGCTCAGGAAGAAAGGCGAAGGCGCGCGCGCCGCGAATCCCCTCGGCGTCGTATTCAAGTTCCACTGGCGCACCGCGCTGCGCCTCACGCTGTTCTTCTGCGGCCCGGCTGCGCTGTTCTATCTGATCGTGGTGTTCTCGCTCAGCTATCTGACGAAGAACCTCGGCGTGCCCAAACAGACCGGCTTCATGCTGCTGATGGTCGCCAATGTCTGCGCCATCGTGGGCGCTCTGGCGGGCGGCTATCTGAGCGACCGGATCGGGCGCAAGCGCGCGCTGATGATCGGCTCGTTCTGCACGCTGATCTGCTGCCTGATCTACTTTCCGATCCTCAATCAGCACTCCATCGCCATGACGATGGCCGTGATGGGCGCCTTCCTCGGCTTCACACAGTTCCAGAGCGGCATTCAGCCGGTGTGGTTCGCAGAATCGTTTCCGACCGAAGCGCGCTACACGGGCTCCGCGCTGTCCTACTCCGGCGCCAATCTGCTCACCGGCGGACCGATGCCGATCGTCGCGGTCGCGCTGCTCAATGCCTTTCACGGTTCACCGTGGGCCATCGTCGCTGTCTGCGGCTCGCTGAACCTGCTTTCCTTCCTCATGATCGCGACGTCGCGGGAAACCAAAGACACGTCCCTCGAACGCAGCGCTACCCACTGACACCATGGCTCGCAAACTCTACATTCTCAACGGCTCCAATCTGAACATGCTCGGCGCACGGGAGCCGCACATCTACGGGCATACGACGCTAAAGGACATCGAACAGAACTGTCTCGCGCTCGGCGAGACGCTCAAGTTCGACTGCGTATTCCGTCAGACCAACAGCGAAAGTCAACTGATCGACTGGATTCAGGAGGCGTTCTTGCAGGACGCCGCGCTGATCATCAACCCGGCAGGTTTTTCGTTCGGGCGGATTCCGGTGCTCGACGCGGTCAAGCTGATTCGCCGGCCGGTGGTGGAAGTGCACATCACGAACATTCATCGGCGCTCAGAGGAGTATCGCCATTCGACGATCTCGGTGGCCGCCACCGCGGTCATCTGCGGAGCCGGCGCGAACGGCTACTTGCTCGCGATCCGCGCGGTCGACGACCTTTGGGGCGATCAAAGCTGAGTCTCGCAATACGCGGCCGCTGCGTCCGTCAACGCAAGGCCGCGCAATTCTTCCGGCGACGCCCAATGCACGGCGATGATCTCGCGATTATCGAGCCGCAATTCGGGCATCGCATCGAGATGCAGCTCGAAGAAATGCACGGTGTCGCGCCGCCCGTCCCATATGCCGCACGCGCTGCCCGCAGGGCGTAGCGGATGCGACGTGAGGCCGATCTCTTCTTCGAGTTCGCGCAGCGCCGCGGCATGAGGCGTCTCGCCCGGGTCGATACTTCCGCCGGGCAAGTTCCATTCGAGCCGATACGACGGCTTCACCAGGAGGAGCATCGATCCGACGTAGATCGCCACGAGCGCGCCTTCGTGCTCAGGCTGTCGAAGGCTCCACCACGCGCGCGCGAGCCGGAACGCGACGCGAAGCATCACGCGCCAGACAGAGTCGATCAGCGTGGCCGGCCGCGCCTGGTCGTGATTGCGCGTGGGGGCTCGCTCCTTTCGTTGCATCGTCAGAGAGTCTTTCCGTTTCGTTGCGTTCATGCGGCACAGTTTATCGCGCGTGCTCATGCAGCCTGAACCGCGTCACCGCGCAATCTGAACACCGCCACCGCGTCACGCAGCGACGCGGACTGTTCCGCCAGCGCGTGCGCGGCCGCGGACGCCTGCTCGACCAGCGCGGCATTCTGCTGCGTGACTTCGTCCATTTGCGTCACGGCCAGATTGACTTGCTCGATGCCGCTGCGCTGCTCTTCCGACGCCGCCGAAATCTCGCCGACGACGCCCGTCACGCGTTGCACCGAACCGACGATATCGGCGATGATCGCGCCCGCATCGCGCACCAGCGCCGCGCCGGTTTCGACGCGGCCCGTCGACTGTTCGATCAGCACCTTGATCTCCTTCGCCGCCGACGCGCTGCGTTGCGCGAGCGAGCGAACTTCGGCCGCGACGACCGCAAAGCCGCGCCCTTCCTCGCCGGCGCGCGCTGCTTCCACGGCCGCGTTCAACGCGAGGATGTTGGTCTGGAACGCGATGGCATCGATGACGGCGATGATCTCGCTCACCTTGCCCGAGCTTTCGGAGATGCCTTGCATGGTCTCGATGACCTGCTCCATCGTGTCGCCACCGGACGCAGCGGTTTGCCATGCGGTTTGCGCGAGCGACGACGCAGCGGCCGCGTGCTCCGCGTTCTGCCGCACGGTCGCCGTGATTTCTTCCATGCTGGCCGCGGTTTCCTGCAGCGATGCGGCCTGTTCCTCGGTACGCGAGGACAGATCGAGATTGCCCGATGCGATCTGCGCGCTCGCGGTCGCGACGCCTTCCGCGTTATGACGCACCTGCCCGACCACCTTCGCGAGACTCGTCTGCATGTGCTTGAGCGCGACGAGCAGTTCCGCGATTTCGTCCTTGCCGCGCGCATCGAACTCGAGCGACAGATCGCCCGTTGCAACAGCCTGCGCGCAGCCCAGCGCACGATTGAGCGGACGCGACACGCTGCGGCTGAACACGTATCCGCCGATGAGCGCGAGCGCCAGCACGACGAGCATCAACGCGATGCTGGCGAACGATGCCTGCCGCGCATCGGCGTCGGCTTGCGCGGAGACGCGGGCGCTGTCGGCGGCAATTTTCCTCGCGGCCTGTTCGAGCAGCTCGGCCGGTTCACGGTCGACGCCTGCAACTGCGCTATCCCCGGCAGATGCCTCGGATCCCGCTGACTTGAACGCTTCGAAGCCGCGCCGGTATCCCGTGCCCATCGCGAGGTGCGCGGACGCGAATCGCTCGATCAGATCGCGGCTTTCTCCTGCGGGCAGCGTGCGCTTGAGTTCGTCCGCGAGCTTGTTGACGGTGCGCTCGCGGGTTTCGAAAGCGCTCCAGTACTTCTGCAGCTTCTGCGGATCCTTGCCGCGCAGGAGCGTGTCCTTCCACTCCTGCACCTGCAGCTTGAACGTGACGAGCATCTCCGAAACCATGCGCTCGCTGGCGACGTTGGCCGCGACTTCGGTGCGGTAGGCGTCGATGGAGCCGTTGAGCGCGAAAATGCCATAGAGGGCGCCGGCGAACATCAAAACGAGCGCGGCGGCGAATGCGAGGGGAATCTTGAGACTGAGTTTCATCGGGAAAGTGTGGATAGACGCTGCGAGCGCTTTGGGACGCGGATCGCTGGTTTATCGGCAACCCCGGCCGGAACTGGAGGGCGGCGAGCCCGAAAAACGCCATGAGCCGCCCGTTTGGGATCAGTTACGGACGGCCATTCCATCGACGAACCGGGCTATTCTGAAATGGCGCTTTGGCCCCCGCCTCGGCGCGCTCGCAACGCATGGCCCGCCCTCTCTCACGGCGGGCTTTTTCTCGTATCGGTGACAGATTGAGCAAAGAATTGACGGTAATCGACCGCCATATTCAAGACTGCAAGGGGATGATCGCCCGGCAGCAGACGCGCCTCGCAAAGCAAAGGCAACTCGGACGCGAAGATCAGTCTTCCGCGTATCTTCTACGCTGCCTGCAACATAACCTGCATGCACTGATCGGCGCGCGCGTCGCGTTTTGCTCTTCCGACGTGCGCGATTTGTCCCTTCCGTCCCTCTGATCACGATGCAAAGCGCCGTGAGCGCTTCATACGAGTCTCGCTCTCCACACGCCTGAGCATTTTTACGTCGTCTTCATGTGCGCGGGTTTATGCTGAAGTGCTTGCTTCGCCACGCGTCCGTAAAGGAGTCGACATGGTCAGCGCGCTGTCAGCCTTCATCGCGCGATTGGGCTTCGCGAGAACCGCGCCGGGCCGCGTCGCGCCATTCGGCGAGAGCCGTCATGTGATGGTTCACGTAACCATCGACGCAAAACATGCCACGCCGCTGCGCCGCTCGCTCGTGCGCGACTGCGTGGGCGAACCGTGGACGATACGCGTCACGCCACTGCACGAACGCGATCGCGTCCGGCTCACGCTGATCCTGCCGCGAACGGCCCTCCACGGCGCGATCGATCGTCTGTCCGACGTCGCGCCATCGGCAAAAGTAAGCGGCTTGCTCGAAGTTCCGGACACGCCTTCCGATGCCTGGCGCAACCTCATGGAACGCAGCGTTTCGATCGGCGGTGATTCGGCGGCGCATATCGTCAAGCCGCGCGACGAACCGACTTCGCTATCCGGCCTGCTGACGCCGGAGCACATATTGCTCGGCGCGGATATCGCGAATCGGGACGCGCTTTTCAGCACGATCGGGCGCTTCGTCGACGATCGATATGGATTCGCGGCGGATCAAGTCACGTCATGCCTCGCGGCCCGCGAGGCGCTCGGTTCGACCGCGCTTGGCGAAGGCGTTGCCGTCCCGCACGGACAACTCGAAGAAGTGAATCAGGCGATGGCGCTGTATATCCGCCCCGCAGCGCCGATTCCCTACGCCGCGCCCGATGGAAAGCCCGTAACGGATGTGATCGCCCTCTTCGTTCCCGAGCGCGTGAGCATGACGCATCTGCATTTGCTCGGTGAAGTCGCGGAGCACTTTTGCGATCATCGGTTCCGCGAGCAACTTCATTTCTGCCGCAATGCGACTGCGGTATGCAGGCTTTTCGCGGATTTCCCCGTCAGCGGACCCGCGCGAAGCGCGACGTAATTTATTTCGCCATCCTACCTTGTTTCCGCCTGCGGAACTTCGATCGGCTTTACTTCGACGGGTGCGGTGCCATCCTTTTTGATCCCGAGCTTGTCCGCCGTCTTCGGCGATACATCCACGATCCGGTTCTTCGCATAAGGACCGCGGTCCTTGATCTCGACGACATCGCTGTTGCCGTTCTCGAGATTCGTGACGCGCGCCTTGGTGCCGAGCGGAAGGGTCTTGCTCGCGGCCGCGTTGGACTGCGGATCCATGTGTGTGCCATCGGCCATTTTTTTCTTGTAGAACTTGCGGCCGTAGTACGAAGCCTCGCCCTTGCGCGGCTTGCCTGAGCGATCGATCCCGCTTGCATGCGCGGACTTCGCCT
The DNA here is from genome assembly GCF_023631045.1 of Caballeronia sp. AZ7_KS35. Taxonomy (NCBI): domain Bacteria; kingdom Pseudomonadati; phylum Pseudomonadota; class Betaproteobacteria; order Burkholderiales; family Burkholderiaceae; genus Caballeronia; species Caballeronia sp. AZ7_KS35. The sequence goes on from NZ_JALQDV010000045.1 coordinate 34,031, forward strand.
TGGCGTGATGACGATGATGATTCGGCGATGCCGTCTCGCGCGCCGCATAAGCGCTGCTCAAACACGTCGACATCAACGCGCATACGAATGCCCGAAGCCGCTTCATGTTCTTATCCTCTCGAATCCGATGTCCCGACTTTGCATCGGCGTAGCAGACTTCGGACCGTTTCCCTCTGCGCAATACGCTTGTATAGTGCGAGAGCCCACGATACTGTCGATGAGAGGAACCGTATGAATCAGAAGAACAAGAGGCGTCTTTTGCTCACCGGCGGCATGGCGGCGGCGGCGCTGTGCATTGCCGGATGCACGACCACGGGTCCGTCGTCCGGCGAAACCGCAGCCGGCACGGCCGATCGCGATCGCGCCATCGACGCCGCCGTCGATGCGACGCTGCAACGGTTATATGTTTCCGTGAACGGCTCGCGCGAACTCGTGAGCAAGGCGCGCGGCGTGCTCGTTTTTCCTCGCGTGATCGCGGCGGGCTTCTGGTTCGGCGCGCAATATGGCGAAGGCGCATTGCGTATCGATGGCCGCACCGACGGCTACTACAGCACGGCGGGCGGCTCGTTCGGCTTGCAGATTGGCGCGCAATCGAAAGCGATCATCTATGTGTTCCTGACCGACGATGCGCTCGCGCAATTCCGTCGGCGCGACGGCTGGGCGGCCGGCACCGATGCGACCGTCGCGGTCGCCAGGCTCGGCGCGAACGGCCAGCTCGATACGACCACGGCCACGAATCCCGTCGAGGTCTTCGTGCTGACGAATGCCGGTCTCATGGCCGGCGTGTCGCTCGAAGGCACGAAGGTCAGCCGGCTGAGTCCGTAACCGCGCTCACAGATCCTTCACCAGACGAAGCGCGTCATAGATCGCGGCGTGCGTGTTGCGCGCCGACACCGCATCGCCGATTCTGAAAAGCTGGAACTGTCCTTCGGGATTCGTCTCTCCGCTCTGCGGCCTGCCGTCGATGAGTTCGTCGTAATTCACCGCGCCGCGGTTCTTCGATAGCGGCTTGAGCTCGAAGTAAAGCTCGTCCATCGGAATCGTGCCGTGATTGACGACGATCTGATCGTGACGCTGCTCCTTCGTCACTCCGCCGTAATCGCTGCCGATGGTCGCCACCAGTTCACCGCCCTCGCGACGCACCGATTCCAGCCGGAACGTCACCGTGAAGGTGGTCGCGAGCTTTTGCAGCGAGCGCATGTAGGGCACGAGATTCATGCTCATGACTTCGGGCGAGAACGAGCGGTCGGGCGTCATCACTTCCACCTTGCCGCCCGCCTGCGCGATCGTTTCGGCAGCCTGAAGCGCGGCGTGATCGCCGGCATCGTCGAAGATGAGCACGTTCGCGCCGGGCTTCACGTCGCCGGAAATGATGTCCCACGACGAGACCACATGCTCGTTGCCTTCGCTGCAAACCTCCGTGTGCGGCATGCCGCCGGTCGCGACGATCACTACATCGGGTTGCGCCGCGAGCACCGTTTCCGTATCCGCCCACGTATTGAACTTGAACCGCACGCCGAGCTTTTCGCACTGCGCCATGCGCCAGTCGATGATGCCCATCATCTCCTTGCGGCGGACGTTCTGCGCGGTGAGACGAATCTGGCCGCCGGGATCGTTCATCGCTTCGAGCACGACGACGTCATGCCCGCGCTCGCCCGCGACGCGCGCCGCTTCGAGTCCCGCCGGCCCCGCGCCGACGATCACGATCCTGCGCTTCGTCGCGGCCGGCGCGATGGTGTGCGGCATCTCGAGTTCGCGGCCCGTCGCGGCATTGTGGATGCACAGCGCCATGCCGCCCTGATAGATGCGATCGAGACAATAGTTCGCGCCCACGCACGGACGGATGTCGTCCTCCCTGCGCTCGATGATCTTGCGCACGATATGCGGATCGGTCATGTGCGCGCGCGTCATGCCGACCATGTCGAGCTTGCCGGCTTCGATCGCATAGCGCGCCGTGGCGACGTCCTGAATGCGCCCGGCATGAAACGTCGGAAAGTCCGTCGCCCGCCTGATCTCGCCCGCGAACTCCAGATGCGGCGCGCTCTTCATGCCCATGATCGGGATCACGTCGGTCAGGGCGGCATCCGTTTCCAGATGCCCGCGAATGACGTTGAGAAAATCGACGAGACCGCTGTTCTTGAGGCGCATCGAAATCTCGATGCCCTCTTCCTTCGTGATGCCGCCCGCGAGCATTTCATCGGCCGTATAGCGAAGGCCGACGAGAAAGCGCTCCCCGACGCGCTCGCGAATCGCGCGCAACACATCGAACGTGAAGCGCATGCGGTTATCGAGCGAACCGCCATATGGACCTTCGAGCGTATTCGTCAGAGGCGACCAGAACTGGTCCATCAAATGACCATACGATTCGATCTCCATCCCGTCGAGCCCGGCTGCTTTCATGCGCTCGGCCGCATCCGCGAAATCGCGCACGATGCGTTCGATGTCCCAGTCTTCCAGCTTCTTCGGGAAGGTCCTGTGCGCAGGCTCGCGGCAATGCGAAGGCGACACCGCGGGCAGCCAGTCGCCCGTGTCCCAGCGCGTGCGCCGGCCCAGATGCGTCAGCTGGATCATCACCTTCGCGCCGTGCTCGTGACATTCGTCGACGAGATCCTTCATCCACGGCACCACTTCGTCCTTGTACGCGAGGATGTTGTTGAAGACCGGCGGACTGTCCTTCGAAACCGCTGCGGAGCCGGCTGTCATCGTCAATGCGATTCCCGCTTTCGCCCTTTCGACGTGATACGCCCGATAACGCTCCTTCGGCATCCCGTCGTCGGCGTAAGCCGGTTCATGCGAGGTCGTCATGATCCGGTTTCGAAACGTGAGATGTTTCAGCGTATAGGGCTGCAGCAGCGGATCCGTGGACATGAGCGCCTCTTCGAAGCAAGTGGGAACGAACGCCGGTTGTGAATCAAGCGTAGAAGCTCTGTACACATGTGTCAAGTAGAGAGACAATGGTGTACAGCGGAACGCATACAGGAAAAAAACGAAATGGATCAGACCCTCGACGCGGTGCGCGGCTCCGCCGACATGTGGCTGGACGCGGCGTACGAAGGGCTTCTCGAAGGAGGCGTGGATGCGGTCCGCATACTTCCGCTCGCGAAGAAGCTGAATCTTTCGCGCACGAGTTTTTACTGGTTCTTCAAGGACCGCGAGGAACTGCTTGCCGCGTTGCTCGGCCGATGGAAGCAGAAGAACACCGGCCACTGGATCGAACGAACCGAGGCATACGCGGACAGCGTGTGCGAAGCGATGCTCAACGTCTTCGACTGCTGGTTCGACGATTCGCTCTTCGACTCGCGCTTCGAAGCCGCGATGCGCAGTTGGTCGCAGCAATCGCAGGAGATCGCGGAGCAGATGGCGCAGGACGATGCGCAACGCATCGCGGCATTGACGGCGCTGTTCGTGCGCTTCGACTATGAACCGCGCGCCGCCGACGTCCGCGCGCGCGTCGCGTATTACACGCAGGCCGGCTATGTGTCGATGAAGCTCCACGAAGACATGGCGGTGCGCATGTCGCGCATTCCGGAATACGTCGAAGTTTTCACCGGCGTGCGGCCGCAGCAACACGAGCTTCAGCGCTTCTACTCGCGGCGCAACTTCGAGTTCGAGTGAGCGGCCGCTTATTGCCGCTTATTGCAGCTTATTGCAGCTTATTGCCGCTTGAGGCCAATCCCTTGGCGGAATCGGTCAGGTGCGACGTGAGTCCGATCGCCCGGCATAGGCTTGTGCGAAACATTCAGTCCGCGTGCAGCCGGTCTATTCCGCCTTTGGGGCCATCATGTACAAAATCCTCAGTCCGATTGGAACCGAGATAGAAATTCCGGAAACGGTCGAAGAAAATTCGGCCACGTTCGACCTGACCGACCTCGCTGGCGCAAAGCAATACTACGAGGAAAACGGCTATGTGGTCGTGCGCCGCGTCGTGGACGGGGCCGCGTGCGATTCGATCCGCAATGCATTCGATAAAACGGTCAAGCAGTACCCGGGATACATCTACCGGCAGGCCACTGCGAATCCGGAAAAAAACCGGATCAACGAATACGGCTTCGTGATGAATCCGCTGCTCAACCTTCAGTCGCTCGGCGACGTAGCGTTCGCGCCGCTCAAGAATCTCGCGGTGAAGGCGTTCGCGAGCAGGCCTGTCAAAGCCATTACACGCGAGATTTTTTCGGAAGAAGGCAAGCTCGTGCAGAGCATGTATTTCGAAGGCAACGCGGAGACGTGGCCGCATCAGGACACGTATTACCTCGATAGCGAATTGATCGGCACGATGGTCGGATGCTGGTACGCGCTCGAAGATATCGACGCGGGAGCCGGGCGTTTCTTCGTCGTGCCGCAAAGTCATCGCATCGACATGGTGAAGAACGGAAAAAACTTCGACGTCGCGTTCAATCACGGCCAGTACAAGGAGCTGGTCAAGAAGATCCTCTCCGAACAACGGCTCGAATTTCGCGCGCCATTCCTGCAAAAGGGCGACGTGCTTCTATGGAATTCGAAAACGATTCACGGCAGTCTGCGCACGACGCGTCCGCAATTTTCGCGCAGCTCTCTGACGTCGCATTTCATTCCGGTTTCTCACCGCTTCCTGCAGTTCCAGTCGAAGATCAAGCCGCTGAATCTGCGCGAGTTCAACGGCATGGCGTTCAATTGCCCGAAGGACATGGAGCGGTTATCGAGCCGCGTCGTGCTGGGCATCGAAACGACCTTTCCCAGGACATTCCAGATGGCAAAGAAACTGGCCATCAAGGCGCTCGTGAAATGAGATTCGCTCGAGTCATTCGATAGCGAGCGGATGCCAGACGACATCGTCACGCCGCCTTTGCGTCATCGGGACGTTCCGCCAGAAGCTCGCGCATCGCGTTGAGCGCGGCCGAAAAATGCCCCTTGCGCCAGACGAGCAAGGTGTCGATGCGACCGAATTCGCCCATCGGATGCAGATCCACTTCGTCATCCAGACGCGCGAGTTCGAGCACCGAGCGCGGCGCCACCGCGACGCCCGCACCGGCCGCCACGCACGCGACGATCGCGTGATACGAACCCAGTTCCAGCACCCGCGCGGGACGGATGCCCTGCTGCTCGTACCAGCGCGTCGCGTATGAGCGATACGCGCAGCCACGCTCGAACGCGATGAGCGTGAGGCCGGCGCTCGCCTGCGCCATCGTCGACGGATGCTGCCCGCGCGGCGTGACGAGCGTCAGTTCCTCCTCGAACACTGGCACGGACTCGAATTGCTCGGCGGGCAGCGTGTCGGGCTCGATCGGCCGCGCCATCACCGCCGCGTCGACTTCGAACGCACGCACGCTGTCGATGAGCGCGCGCGTCACGCCCGTCGTCAGTTCGAGCGTGACCTGCGGCCAGCGCTGGTGATACGCGGCCAGCACGCGCGGCAGACGGCTCGCGGCGGTGCTCTCCATCGTCCCGAGCCGCAGCCGCCCCTGCGGACGATCCTCGCTGACCGCATGACGCGCCTCCTCCGCGAGCGCGAGCAGACGTTCGGCATACGGCAGCAGGGTTTCGCCGGCGGGCGTCAGCACGAGACGGCGGCCATCGCGGATGAAGAGATCGGTGCCGAGCGTCTCCTCCAGTTGACGGATGCGCGTCGTCACGTTCGACTGCACGCGATTGAGCTTCGCGGCCGCGCGCGTCACGCCGTTTTCGCGCACGACGGCCCTGAAAATGTTCAATGCAGACAAATCCATGATCTTTTCCGAAGATTGATCGCATCTCGATTATTCATTTTTCAAGATGGATCGGTCAAGCTACGATGGGGTTTATCCCTTCTTCGCCGACCGACTCATGGCCTCGCACGCTCACGCTTCGCCGCTGCCCGCGCATCACGCCCGAAACGCCGCGCTCGCGTGCGCCGTCGTGCTGGCGGTGGCGCTCGGCGTCGGCCGGTTCGCCTTCACGCCGCTCCTTCCGCTGATGCTCAACAGCGGCGGGCTCGATATCCGGCACGGCGGCTGGCTCGCATCGGCCAATTACGCCGGCTATCTGATCGGCGCGTTGTCGTGCGCGGCGATCCGCATCGATCACGCGCGCATGGTGCGTCTCGCGCTCGCGTGGACCATCGCGCTGACGCTCGCGATGGGCATCATCCATCTCTTCTGGATGTGGGCCGCGATACGTTTCGCGGCGGGCGTCGTCAGCGCGTGGGCCTTCGTGTTCGCGTCGCAATGGGGATTGCGCCGGCTCGCGGAACTCGATGCGCACGGTCTCGCCGGCGTCATCTACGCGGGGCCGGGCGTGGGCATCGTCGCGACCGGTTTGCTCGGCGCGGCCGCCGCGGCGCTCGGCGTGCCCGCGCCATCGGTATGGATCGGATTCGCGCTCTGCTCGGCGGTGGCGGGCGTGTTCGTGTGGCAGGCGTTCGCGCATCGGGCGCCGGTCGCGCGCAGCCCGGCGCATGCCGCCAAAAGCGTGGCGAACGCATCGGCGCGCGTCGATTCGATCGGGCTCGTCGGCCTTTACGGTCTTGCGGGATTCGGCTACATCATCACCGCGACGTTTCTGCCCGTCATCGCGCGACAGGCCTTGCCGGGCTCGCCGTGGCCCGATCTCTTCTGGCCTGCCTTCGGACTGGCGCTGATCGCCGGCGCGCTGGTCGCCGCGCGGCTGCCGCTGTCGTGGGACAACCGGCTGCTTTGCGCTGCGTGCTATCTGATTCAGGCGCTCGGCATCTTGCTCGGCATCGTGTTTCCGAGCGCGCTCGGCTTCGGCATCGGCAGTCTGCTGCTGGGCTTGCCGTTCACGGCCATCACCCTGTTCGCGATGCGCGAAGCGCGCCGTCTGCGTGGCGAAGCCGCAGCCGGATTGATGGGATACGCGACCGCCTCATACGGGCTCGGTCAGATCGCGGGACCGCTCGTCGCCGCACCGATCGCCGCGCACACCGGATCGTTTTCCATCGCGCTGTGGATCGCGGTCGCGGCGCTCGGATTCGGCGCGGCCGGATTGACGTGGCTCGGAATGCGCAACAAGGCAAGCGCCGCGTAAGCAACAGGATCGTCCTATCCGCGCGCGCGGGCCGCGTGTCACAGTGGCGGGCATCCTCTGACGTGGAGCATGCCGTGTCCGCTGCCGAAACATCCACTCTGCTGTATCGCCCTTTCACCGCCGATGACATCGCCGCCGCTCACGCGCTTTCGGTCGAAGTCAAATGGCCGCATCGCGCCGACGACTGGCGCTTCGTGCTCGACGCCGGCGCGGGCTTCATCGCGCAGGAAGGCGAGCGTGTCGTCGGCACCGCGCTGTGCTGGAAGTACGGCGACGATGGCGGATCGCTCGGCATGGTGATCGTCGCGCCGGACTGCCAGGGCAAAGGCATCGGCCGCAAGCTGATGGAACTGCTGCTCGAAGCGCTCGGCAAGCGCATCACCGTGCTGCACGCGACGCCCGCAGGCGAGCCGCTTTACGCGAAGCTCGGGTTCGCGCGCATCGGTGCGATTCATCAGCATCAATCCGCCGATTTCGCCGTGCCGCGCATCGATCTCGCGCAAGGCGAGCGCCTGCGTGCGATCGATCCGCGCGATACGGATGCACTCGTCGCGCTTGCATCGCGCGCAAGCGGACTCGATCGAAGCACGCTCCTGCCTGCGCTGCTGAAAGTTGCCGACGGCATCGTGCTCGAACGCGACGGCGAAGTGCTGGGCTTCGCACTGATCCGCGAATTCGGGCGCGGCCATGCGATCGGTCCGGTGGTCTCCGTCACCGCCGACGCGCAGCACGCGCGCCGCGCGCAAGCGCTCATCGCCCATTGGCTCGCGCATGAGGAAGGCAAGTTCACGCGCATCGACACGCCCGATGAAAGCGGCTTGTCGGCGTGGCTCGAAAGCATCGGCATGAAACGCGTCGATACCGTCATCAAGATGGCGCGCAATGGCACGCCGCCGCGTGACGCATCGGTAGCGCAGTTTGCGATCATCAACCAGGCGCTGGGTTGAACGCCGATGACGATCCTCTATAAAGCCGATCCCGAACGCGGCAAGCAATGGGCCACGCACTTCGCGCTGAAAGCGCCCGACGTGCCGTTTCGCGTATGGCCCGATATCGGCGATGCCAATGCCGTGCGCTATCTCGCCGCGTGGCAGCCGCCCGCGGATGTCATGCAGACATTCCCCAATCTCGACGTGATCTTCTCGGTCGGCGCGGGCATCGATCAGTTCGACCTGTCCGGCGTGCCGCCGCATGTCGCGGTCGTGCGGATGACGGAGCCGGGCATCGTCGAAGGCATGGTCGAGTATGTGACGCAAGCCGTGCTCACGATTCATCGCGATCTTTTCGATTACGCCGCGCAGCAACGCGAGCGCGTGTGGCGCGAGATGCCGGTGCGCGCGGCTTCGACGCGGCGCGTCGGCGTGCTCGGTCTCGGCATGCTCGGCACCGCCGTGCTGAACACGCTGCGTGCGTTCGGCTTCGATTGCGCGGGCTGGAGCCGTTCGCCGCATGAGATCGAAGGCGTCGAATGTCATGCGGGCGCGGCATCGCTAGATGCGTTTCTCGCGCGCACCGATATCCTCGTGTGCCTGCTGCCGCTCACGGATGCGACGCGCGGGCTTATCGGCAAACGCGTGTTCGAGACCTTGCCGGAGGGCGCATCGTTCATCAATGTCGGGCGCGGTCCGCATGTGATCCAGCAGGATCTGCTCGATGCGCTCGATAGCGGGCATCTGAACGCCGCGATTCTCGACGTCACCGATCCCGAGCCCTTGCCGCGCGAGCATCCTTTCTGGACGCATCCGCGTGTGCGTCTCACGCCGCATATCGCGAGCGCCACGCGGCCCGAAACCGCCGTCGAAATGGTGTTGGAGAACTTGCGCCGTCATCGCGCGGGCGAGCGCATGATCGGCGAAATCGACCGCACGCGCGGCTATTGAATCGTCGGGCAAAGACCGCGAAGGCCGCAGCAGAAAATGCTGCGCGCCCCCCGCAAAACGCTGCGGATTCGCTTTTTGGCGATTTTTTTGGCGATGCACGCGATGCGGCTCTGCCGATAGTATGAAACGGTCAAGAGCCATTCCGCCCCCTTCGCGAAGAGAGAGCCGCATCATGTCGATCAAGTCGCTTGTCGAGTCCGACCGTAAGCATCTGATTCATCCAGTCGTCAGTTATCGCGCGCATGAAGCGCGCGGCGTCACCGTGCTCGATTCCGCCGATGGCGTGTTCCTGCGCGACATCGAAGGCCGCGAACTGCTCGATGCGTTCTCCGGCCTGTGGTGCGTGAACACGGGTTATGGACACGCGAGCATCGTCGAGGCCGCCGCGAAGCAGATGGCGAAACTGCCCTACGCCACGGGCTATTTTCATTTCGGCTCGGAGCCTGCCATCGAACTCGCCGCGAAGCTCGTCGAGCTCGCGCCTGCTTCGCTGCAACATGTGTACTTCACGCTCGGCGGCTCCGATGCCGTCGATTCCGCGCTGCGCTTCATCACGCACTACTACAACGCGACGGGCCGTCCGTCGAAGAAGCATTTCATCGCGCTGCAACGCGGCTATCACGGATCGTCGTCGATCGGCGCGGGCATGACCGCGTTGCCTGCGTTCCATCGCAACTTCGATTTGCCGCTGCCGACGCAGCATCACATTCCTTCGCCGTACGCGTACCGCAACGATTACGCCGATGACGCCGCGCTCATCGCCGCTTCGGTGCAAGCGCTCGAAGCCAAGGTCGCGGAACTCGGCGCGGACAACGTCGCCGCATTCTTCTGCGAGCCGATTCAAGGCTCGGGCGGCGTGATCGTGCCGCCCAAAGGCTGGCTGAAGGCGATGCGCGAAGCGTGCCGCAAGCTCGATATCCTCTTCGTCGCGGATGAAGTCATCACGGGCTTCGGCCGCACTGGCCCGCTCTTCGCGTGCGAAGGCGAAGGCGTCGAGCCCGATCTGATGACGGTCGCGAAGGGACTCACCGCGGGTTATGCGCCGATGGGCGCGGTCCTCATGTCCGATGCGGTCTACCAGGGCATCGCGGATGGCGGAGATGTGTCGGCGGTCATCGGTCATGGACATACGTATTCGGCGCATCCGGTGAGCGCAGCGATCGGCCTCGAAGTGATGCGGCTGTATCACGAAGGCGGCCTGCTCGCGAATGCGCAGTCGCTGGCGCCGCGTTTCGCGCAAGGGCTCGATGCGTTGCTCGATCATCCGCTCGTCGGCGATTCGCGGCATCGCGGCTTGCTCGGCGCGCTCGAACTCGTCGCCGATAAAAACAGCAAGCGCGGCTTCGATGCATCGCTCAAGCTGCCCGACCGCATTGCCGCCGCAGCTTATGCAAACGGCCTCGTGTTCCGCGCATTCGGCGATAACATTCTCGGCTTCGCGCCCGCGCTTTGTTATACCGAAGCGAACTTCGACATGCTGTTCGAGCGCCTCACGAAGACACTCGACGATGTACTCGCGCAAAGCGACGTGCGCGATGCATTGAAAGGCGCATCGGGCTTTAGTTCGCGCGCGGCTGCGTGATAACATCGACCGACCGCCGACATGCGAGACCGAACCCGCCGCGATGAGCACCGACAGCAAGCTGGACCGAATCGATCTGCGTATCCTCTCGCAATTGCAGAAGCGCGGGCGCATCACGAACGTGGAACTCGCCGATGCGGTCGGCCTCTCGCCCAGCCCTTGCCTGATTCGCGTGAAACGGCTGGAAAAGGCGGGTTATATCGTCGGTTATGGCGCGCAGATTCAGCTCGAAAAGCTCGGCGACGTGCAGGTGGTCTTCACCGAAGTCACGCTCGCCGATCATCGCCGCGAAGACTTCATCAACTTCGTGAATGCCGTGAAGGATGTCGACGAGATCGTCGAATGTCATCTCGCGAGCGGCGGTTACGACTATCTGCTCAAGTTCGTCACGCGCAGCGTGAGTCACTATCAAAGTATTATCGAAGGGCTGCTGGAGCGCGGCATCGGCATCGAGAAGTACTTCAGCTACGTCATCATCAAGACGTCGTTCGTGAAGACGCATTACCCGCTCGAAACGCTCTTCTCGCAGAACCATCACTGAGGCGCGCGCCTCTCATTCTCATGCATTCAACGGACGCACGCGCTTTATGCACGTGCGTGCTTTTTATCGTCGATCATTTTCACGCGGAGTAGCACATGTCCAGCAAATATCGTATTGCCGTGATTCCGGGCGACGGCATCGGCAAGGAAGTGATGCCCGAAGCAGTGCGCGCGCTCGACGCGGTGAGCAAGCGCTTCGGTATCGAACTGGAGTACCGGCATATCGAATGGGCAAGTTGCGATTACTACGCGCAGCACGGCCAGATGATGCCGGACGACTGGAAGGCGCAGTTGCAAGATGCCGATGCGATCCTGTTCGGCGCGGTCGGCTGGCCCGATACCGTTCCGGACCATATCTCGCTGTGGGGCTCGCTGCTCAAATTCCGGCGCGAGTTCGATCAATACATCAATCTGCGCCCCGCTCGTCTTTTCGATGGCGTGCCCTCGCCGCTCGCGAATCGCAAGGCGGGCGATATCGACTTCATGATCGTGCGCGAGAACACCGAAGGCGAGTATTCATCGGTCGGCGGCACGATGTTCGAAGGCACCGAACGCGAGTTCGTATCGCAGACGTCGATCTTCACGCGCAAGGGCGCGGAGCGCGTGTTGAAGTTCGCATTCGATCTTGCGCAAAAGCGCGAGAAGAAAGTTACGGTCGCAACTAAAAGCAACGGCATTTCGATCAGCATGCCGTGGTGGGATACGCGCGCCGCCGAAATCGCCGCGCAGTATCCCGAGATCAAGTGGGACAAGCAGCACATCGACATTCTGTGCGCGCGCTTCGTACTGAGCCCGGATCGCTTCGATGTGGTCGTCGCCACCAATCTCTTCGGCGACATTCTTTCCGATCTCGGTCCGGCCTGCACGGGCACGATCGGCATCGCGCCTTCGGCCAACATGAATCCGGAGCGCAACTTCCCGTCGTTGTTCGAGCCGGTGCATGGCTCCGCGCCGGATATCGCGGGCAAGGGCATCGCGAATCCCGTCGCGATGATCTGGTCGGCGGCGATGATGCTCGACTTCCTCGGCGAACGCGAAGCACACGATGCGATGCTTGCCGCGATCACGGCGGTATTGAAGGAAGGTCCGCATACGGGCGATCTCGGCGGCAAGGCGAAGACGACGGAAGTCGGCGCGGCCATTGCGCAAATGCTCGCCTGACTTTTCTGGAGACCATCATGACGCAACGATATGAACTGAGCGATCTGATTCGCGCCGATAACTTCATCGACGGCAAATGGGTTGCCGCTGCAAGCGGCCGACGCTTCGCCGTCACCGATCCCGCGACGGGCGACGTCATCGCGCAAGTGGCCGACAGCGGCCCCGCCGATGCCCGCGCCGCCACCGATGCCGCCGCGCGCGCCTTCCCCGCGTGGCGCGATACGCTGCCGAAAGATCGCGCCGCGGTCCTGCATCGCTGGCACGCGCTGATCGTCGAGCATGCCGATGCGCTCGGACGTCTCATCTCGCTCGAACAGGGCAAGCCCTTCGCGGAAGGCCGCGGCGAGGTGATGTACGGCGCGTCTTACGTCGCGTGGTTCGCGGACGAAGCCACGCGCATCTACGGCGACATCATTCCGCAGCAGCAACGCGGCAAGCGCATGAGCGCGGTGAAGGAACCGGTCGGCGTCGTCGCTGCGATCACGCCGTGGAATTTCCCGCTCGCGATGATTGCGCGCAAGATCGCGCCCGCGCTCGCGGCGGGTTGCACGGTCGTCGGCAAGCCGGCCGAAGATACGCCGCTCACGGCGCTCGCGCTCGTGATGCTCGCCCATGAAGCGGGCGTGCCGGCGGGCGCGTTGAATCTCATCAGCGCATCGCGCGAAAACGCGCAGGACGCGGTCGCCGACTGGCTCGAAGATGGCCGCGTGCGCAAGATCACCTTCACCGGCTCGACGCCGGTGGGCAAGTATCTCGCGCGGGAATCGGCGGGCACGTTGAAGAAGCTGTCGCTGGAACTCGGCGGCAATGCGCCTTTCATCGTATTCGACGATGCCGATCTCGATGCCGCCGTCACCGGATTGATGGCATCGAAATTCCGCAATGGCGGACAGACTTGCGTGTGCCCGAATCGCGTCTATGTGCAGTCGTCCGTGTATGACAAGTTCGCTGACCTGCTCGCGAAGCGCGTCGCCGCATTGAAAGTTGCGCCTGCAACTGATTCCGATGCGCAGATCGGCCCGATGATCAACGCGCGCGCGGTCGAAAAGATCGAGCGTCATGTAAACGACGCGTTGAAGCGCGGCGCACGCGCGCTGACGGGCGCCAAGCGTCTCGCGGAACTCGGCCCCAACTATTACGCGCCGACCGTGCTCGCCGATGCAACGTCCGACATGCAGTTGAGCTGCGAAGAAACCTTCGGCCCGGTCGTGCCGCTGTTTCGCTTCGACGACGAAGCCGAGGCGATCCGCGCCGCCAATGACACGCCTTTCGGCCTCGCAGCGTACTTCTATAGCCAGAACCTGAAGCGCATCGATCGCGTATCGCGTCTGCTCGAATCGGGACTCGTCGGCATCAACGAAGGCGCGATTGCGAGCGAGGCCGCGCCGTTCGGCGGCGTCAAGGAATCGGGCTATGGTCGCGAAGGCTCGAAGTACGGCCTCGACGATTACCTCTCGATCAAATATCTCTGCCAGGGCGGGCTCGAATGAACGCGCATTCAAACGCATACCCGATCGAGATCGCGTTCCCCGATATCGGCGCGCATGCCTCGGGCAACGCGGGCGTGCCGTATGTGCATACGTTCGATTCGGGCATCGACGGTCCGCATGTGATGATCAACGCGCTCACGCACGGCAACGAAGTGTGCGGCGCGATCGTCGTCGATGCCTTGCTGCGTGCCGAACTGCGCCCGCGGCGCGGCAAGCTCACGCTCGCGTTCGCGAACGTCGATGCTTACGCGCGTTTCGATGCGAGCAAGCCCGATGCATCGCGCTTCGTCGATCAGGACTTCAATCGCGTATGGACCGCGCAAGCGCTCGATGACATGTCGCGCGATTCGAGCGAGCTGCGCCGCGCCCGCGCGATGCGGCCCGTCATCGATACGGTGGACCTTCTGCTCGATCTTCATTCGATGCACGAGAAGAGCAAGCCGTTGATCGTCGCGGGACCGCTCGATAAAGGCATCGACTTGTCGGCGAGGCTCGGCACGCCTGCGACCGTGATCTGCGACGAAGGTCATCCGGAAGGACGGCGCATGCGCGATTACGAAGGCTTCGGCGATCCGTCGAGCGACAAGAACGCGTTGCTCATCGAATGCGGACAGCACTGGGAAGCGAATGCCGTGACCGTCGCGCGCGACGTGACCGCGCGCTTTCTTTTGCTATCCGGCGTGATCGACGAAGAAGACTTGCCCGCCGGATGGGTTCAGCCATCGCCGCAGGAAATGCTCGTTGTGCGTGTGACGGAACCGGTCGTAGCCAGGAGCATGGACTTCCGTTTCGCCGATGCCTACACGGGGCTCGAAGTGTTTCCGAAAGCGGGCAGCGTGATCGGCTGGGCGGAGGGCGTTGCGGTCGAAACGCCCTATGACGATTGCATGCTCGTGATGCCGTCGCTGCGGCAGTTGCGTCCGGGCGTGACGGTCGTGCGGCTCGGCAAGGTCGAACGGCGCATTCGAGTTGCAGGTGGTTTTGCTCGTTGAAGCGCTGTTCTACGGTTGTGATGTGAGGTCGCCGGATCCCGTGTACTTGTCGGTCTATCAGCGCTGCCCCTGTGCGGGGCGGCACTCACTTTCCTTCCAGTAGTCGCCGGATCCCGCTTTCGCGTCGGTCTATTAGCGTTGCCCCTGTGCGGGGCGGCACTCACTTTCTTTGCTGCTGCAAAGAAAGTAAGCAAAGAAAGCAGCTTTTCAGGCCCGCGGTCACACGCAATTTGGGTAGTTCTCTCGTCCTCGATGGCACTCGCCTAAACAGTGCCCTCATCACAATAACCGGGCCTGGCTCGCGCACGGTCCGCCGCCCAATAACTTCGAGCGCGCTGGTTCAGCACGAAAGACCTTCGGCACAGCGCTACGCGCTGCCGCCGGGTATGCAAGGGAAACCAACGTCCGGCGAAGGCGGCGAGATGGAGACGTTTTTAGAGAAGCACGCGCATTCCCGATTGACCGGTCGGCCGCGAAGCGAGCCGGAGCTATTTGGTGCTGAACCAGTTTGTTGTGTGGTGCGATGTGACAGACCGTGCGCGAGCCAAGCCCGATGGGGCCTATGAGGCACTCTTTAGGCAGCCCACGAACGACGAGAGGACTACCCAAACTGCGTGTGACCGCGGGCGTATCGGAAGCCGCTTTCTTTGGTTACTTTCTTTGAAAGGACCAGAGTAAGCGCTAAAGCGCTAACTCTGGTCGACGGCAAAGAAAGTGACTGCCGCCCCGCACAGGGGCAACGCTAATAGACCGACGCGATAACGGGATCCGGCAATCACCCAAAACCATCAAGAGGCAAGAAAGCAAATGAAAGTACAGCAACTCAAACAGAGCATAGCAATCGAAGGACTGGAAGACTGGGGCACGGCGGGACTTCCCGGCACGCAGGAAATAAAGATATCCGGCGTGCAAAAAGTGATTCCCGGCAGCGAAGCAATCGATACGGGCGTATTCGAATGCACGCCGGGCACGTACCGGCGTTCGGTGAAGGAAGCGGAGGTCATGCATTTTCTGGCCGGCCGTGGCCGCTTCACGCCCGATGGCGAGGACACGATCCACTTCACCGGCGGTGATACGCTCTTCTTCGCGGCGAACACCGAAGGCACATGGGAAGTCGATGAAACCATGCGCAAGGTCTACGTGATCTTCTGAACGTGCATCGGACGTGGCCATTGCGCTGACATAACATCAGGTCATGGTCACTCCAACAATTCCGGCGTTGCCCCCGCGTATTTGACTCAATATATTTTTAGTCATCCGCGCGCCGTCCTCGTCTTCGCTCGAAGCCGGACGGGACCGCGATCTGCAGGACGTCCACTGCTTCAATCTTGTCGAGGAAAACGCCGTGATGAAGATTGCAAGATTCCGCTGTCCGCACTTTCCCGTTCGTCCGCTGGCCATGACATTGCTGCTCTCCATCGCGAGCGCGGCGCCGTCGTTCGCAGCGGGCAAGATCACGTTCGTATCGCAAGGCGGCGCATATCAGGAAGCGCAAACCAAGGCGATTCTCGATCCCGCCGCGAAAGAGCTCGGCATCACGATCAACCAGGACAGCATTCCGGATGCGTGGCCGCAGATCAAGGCGCAAGGCTCAACCGGCAAGCCGATCTGGGACGTCGTCGATACGCCCACGTCGAACTGCTTGCGCGGCGGGCGCGAAGGGCTGCTCGAAAAGCTCGACTTCTCGAAGTTACCCAACGCCGCAGCCATTCCCGAAAAATACCGCACGCCCTATTCGGTGGCGTACGAGTTCTATTCGACGGTCATCGGCTATAACAAGAAGTCGCTGAAGAAAGTGCCGCAAAGCTGGAAGGACTTCTGGGACGTCAAGAACTTCCCCGGCACGCGCGCACTGCGCAACGATCCGATGACGGTGCTCGAAGCCGCACTGCTCGCGGACGGCGTGCAGCGCGACAAGCTCTATCCGCTCGACGTGGATCGCGCGTTCAAGAAGCTCGAAGAGATCAAGCCGAACGTCACGGTGTGGTGGACTTCGGGCGGACAGTCGGCGCAATTGCTGCACGACGGCGAAGTCGACATGACGATGATCTGGAACGGCCGCGCGAGCGCCGTAATGAAGGACAATCCGGATGTCGCCTTCACGTTCAACGACGGCATTCTGCAGAACACGCAGCTTTGCATCCTCAAAAACGCGCCGAACATGAACGAAGCCGTGCGCTTCCTTAACGCGGCCGTATCGCCGGAATTGCAGGCGAATCTGCCGCTTTATATCGATTACGGTCCGGGCAATCCGGCTGCATTCAAGACCGGCAAGATCACCGACAAGCGCGCATCCGAATTGCCGAGCGCGCCCGCGAATGCGGCGAAGCAGGCGTTGCTTTCCGAAGAATGGTGGGCTTCCGAGTCCGGCATTCAGGCGAAGGCGCGCTGGCTCAAGTTCATGCAATAACGCCGACGTGTTCGACTTTCTGATTCTTGGCGGCGGCTCGGCCGGCTGCGTGCTGGCCGCGCGCCTTTCCGAAGATGCGCGCGCGACCGTGTGTCTCGTCGAAGCGGGCCGCGACATCTCCGCGCGCACGATGCCCGATGCCATCCGCAGCCGCTATCCGGGCCGCGCTTATCTCGACACGCGCAACATCTGGCAGGCATTGAAAGCGCGCATGAGCGAACGCGCCGCGGCGCTGCGACGCTATGAACAGGCGCGGCTTCTCGGCGGCGGCTCGGCGATCAATGCGTTAATGGCCAATCGCGGCTCTCCATCCGATTACGATGAATGGGAAGCGCTTGGCGCCGATGGCTGGAACTGGCAAGCGTGTCTGCCCTACTTTCGCAAGCTGGAAACCGATTGCGATGTCACCGGCCCGCTGCACGGCAGCGATGGCCCGTTACGCATTCAACGCACGGCATGGCCGCGCATTTCGCCGTTCGTGCGCACGGTGCTCGCCTCGCTTGCCGATAGGGGCCACGCCTTGCGCGACGATCAGAACGGACCTTGGGAAGACGGCACGTTCATCGGTTCGATCGCGGTCAGCGCGAACGGAGAACGCATACCGACCTCGGTTTGCTATCTCGACGATGCCGCGCGCGCTCGCGGCAATCTGACGATACGCACCGGCGATGTCGTCGAATGCATTCTGTTCGATGGCAAGCGCGCGATCGGTGCGCGCATCGTTCGCGCCGACGGCACGCGTGAAGACTTGCGCGCGCATCGCGTGATCGTATCGGCGGGTGCGATTCACAGTCCCGCATTGCTGATGCGAAGCGGCATCGGCCCCGGCGATGAACTCGCCGCGCTCGGCATCGACGTAGTGACGGATCGTCCCGGCGTCGGGCGCAATCTGATGGAACATCCTTCGATAGCGGTCTCCGCGTTTTTGCCGCGCGCCGCACGCACGCCGTTTCCGGATGAACATCACGAGCAGGCGATCGTGCGCTTTTCATCCGGCCTGGCCGACACCGTTCAAGGCGACATGCACGGCGCGATCCTGTCGCGCTCGGGCTGGCATTCGGTGGGTTATCGGCTGGGCACGATCTTCTTCTGGGTCAACAAGTCCTATTCGCGCGGACGCGTCACGCTGGCATCGGCGAATGCATTCGATGAACCCAACGTCGACTTCGCGATGCTCTCCGATTCCCGCGATCTCGAACGGCTCAAGCTCGCGCTGCGTTTCGGCGCTGCAACGCTTGCATCGGCTTCGATGGATGCGATCTTTCCATCGAGCTATTCACCGCGCGTTGCAGCGGTGGCGGTGCCGGGAACATGGAATGCGCTCCAGCGCGGCGCGTTGAGCGCGCTGCTCGATATCGCCGGGCCGTTGCGTGGTGCGTTGATCAAAGGCGTCGTGACGCAAGGCATCACGATCGACGAACTGCTCGCCGATGATCGCAAGATGATCGAGTTCGTCATGCGCCATGTCGGCGGGACATGGCATCCGTCGGGAACGTGCCGCATGGGTTCATCGAGCGATCCGCTGGCCGTGACCGATGCGCGCGGCGCGGTGCATGGCATCGAAGGTCTGCATGTATGCGACGCGTCGTTGATGCCGTCGATTCCATGCGCGAATACGAACGTGCCGACGATCATGATCGCCGAGCGCGTGGCGGATGCATTGCGCGGCACGGTCCTCGACAAGCATGAACCGGCCGCGCACGCCGTGACTCAGGCGCCGTAACCCACGATGCCCTTCACTTCGAGAAACGCTTCCAGTCCCCACTCGCCATATTCGCGCCCATTGCCCGACTGCTTGTAGCCGCCGAACGGCGAGCCCGGATCCCACGCCGGATAGTTCACGTAGACACTGCCCGCGCGCATTCTCATCGCCACGCGGCGCGCGCGCTCCTGATCCTGCGATTGCACGTAAGCCGCCAGGCCATAAGGCGTGTCGTTCGCGATGGCGATCGCTTCTTCTTCATCGCGATACGGCATGATCGCGAGCACCGGGCCGAAGATTTCCTCGCGCGCGATGGTCATCGAAGGATTCACGTTAGCGAACACGGTCGGCTTCACGTAATAACCGCGTTCGAGTCCAGCGGGACGCCCCGCGCCGCCCGTCACCAGTGCAGCGCCCTCTTCTATGCCGACATCGATCAGCCGCTGCACGCGTTCGAACTGCACGTCGCTGACGACGGGGCCCATCGTCGTCGCCGGATCGCTCGGTGAGCCGACGCGCTGCTTCTGCGCCGCGCGCAACGCGATCTGCACCACTTCGTCGTGCCGCGATGCGGGCACGAGCATTCGCGTCGGCGCATTGCAGGATTGACCGCTGTTGCTGAAGCACGAATTCACGCCGGCCGTGACGGCTACTTCGAAATCGGCATCGTCCAGCAGGATGTTCGCCGACTTGCCGCCGAGTTCCTGATGCACGCGCTTCACTGTCGGCGCGGCCAGCTTCGCGATCTCGATGCCCGCGCGCGTCGATCCGGTGAACGACACCATATCCACATCCGGATGCGCGCTCAATGCCGCGCCGACGGTCGGACCATCGCCATTGACGAGATTGAAGACGCCTTTGGGCACGCCGGCCGCATCGATGATTTCGGCGAAAAGCACGGCGTTCATCGGCGACACTTCGCTCGGCTTCAACACCACCGTGCATCCCGCCGCGAGCGCAGGCGCGACCTTGCAGACAATCTGATTGATCGGCCAGTTCCACGGCGTGATGAGCGCGGCCACGCCCACGGGCTCGTGATTGACGAGCGTCGTGTTCTTCTTGCGTTGCCATTGAAAGCGTTCGACCGTGCGCAGCGTCTCTTCGATATGACGCTTGCCGAGCGCCGCCTGCCACGCATGAGCGAGCTTCGCCGGTGCGCCGATCTCGCGCGAGATGACATCGGCCATCTCGTCGTAACGCGCGACATACGCTTCGAGCAAACGCTCGAGCAACGCTACGCGCTCTGCGACGCTCGCCCGTGAAAACGATGAGAACGCACGCCGCGCCGCCGCGACCGCGCGATCGACATCGCGCGCATCGCCGAGCGCGACCTCGCCGATCGCTTCTTCAGTCGATGGATCGATGACCGGCAAACGTGTATCGCCGTACGGTTCGACCCATTCGCCGTCGATATAGAACTGCTGTAGATGTCGCATGGTTTTTCGTTGTGAAAGATTCAGGCTCGCGCCGCAGCCGAAGATCGCCGGCTCACGACGACGATCATCACGAGACACAAGGTCAACGCCGTCAGCATCGTGCTGATGGCGGCGATGGTCGGATCGATTTCATCGCGCAGCGTGACGAACATGCGGCGCGTGAGCGTCTGATTGTTGCCGCCCGAAATGAAGAGCGCAACGACGGTTTCATCGAGCGCCTGAATGAACACGAACACGGCACCCGAGATCACGCTCGCCTTGATCTGCGGCAACGTCACCGCCATGAACGCGCGAAAGCGATTCATGCCGAGACTGCGCGCGACCATCTCCTGCGTGCGATCGAACGTGCGCAAGTCCGCGCCGACGGAAATGAGCACATACGGCAGGCCGAGCATCGTATCCGCGATGATGAGACCGCCAAGCGTGTTCACATAACCCATCTGCGTGAAGACGAAGAACACGCCCACTGCAACGATGATGATCGGCACCATCAGCGGCAGCATCAGCAATGTGCGCAGATAGCGCAACGACCAGTGCGATCCATACTGGATGCCGTATGCCGCCGCGATGCCGACCGGCGTCGCGATCAAGGCCGCGCACGTCGAGGCCGCAAAGGTGGTCTTCGCCGCATCGATCCACGCGGGATTATCGAAGAACGCGTGATACCAGCGCAACGAATACGCAGGCGGCGGAAACGTGAGGAAACGCGCATCCGAGAAAGACAGCGGCACGACGATGACCACGGGAATCATCAGAAACGCGAGAATCAGCATCACCGATGCACCGAGCGTCACGCGGCCGAACGATAAGGTATTCATTTCGCCCCCAGTGTCTTTTCGAGCGGAATCACGCGGCTCACGCAATAGAAGATCGCGCACACGCAAATAAGCAGCACCACGCTCACCGAGCTTGCCGCGCCCCAACTGTTGTAGATCTCGACGTTGCGGCTCACGATCATCGACACCATCATCGACTTGCCGCCGCCCATCAGCTCGGGCGTGATATAGAAGCCGAGGCACAGCACGAAGACGAGCGTGACGCCCGCGAGCACGCCGCTCATGGACAGCGGCAGAAACACGCGCAAGAACACATGCAGCGGCGAACCGCCGAGACTCGCACCTGCTTGCGAGAGATTCGGCGGAATCTTCTGCATCGCGGAGTAGAGCGGCAGCACCATGAACGGCAACAGGATATGCACCATCGCGATGATCGTGCCGAACTGGTTATACGAAAGCTGTAACGGGCGCTCGATCAGACCCATGCCGAGCAGCGCCTTGTTGATGAGACCGGTGCGTTGCAAGAGCACGAGCCACGCATACGTTCGCACGAGCACGCTCGTCCAGAACGGAAGAATCACCATGCCGAGCACGAGCGCGCTCCATCGCGGCGATATCGATGCCGCGAAATACGCGACGGGATAGCCGAGCAGCAGCGTAATCGCCGTCACGATGAAACTGAGCTTGAACGTCAGCAGAAAGGTGTCGAGATAGGCACCGGTAAAGACACGCTTGTAATTGACGAGCGAGAACACGCCGTCGTGATAGAACGATTGCCACGACAGCCACGCGAGCGGCACGACGAGCAATACGACGACCACGAACAGCGCGGGCGCCATCAACAGCAGCATCGCGCGGTCTTCGCGTCGCTGATGCCGCACCGATGGATCGATCGTCGCGGGTTGCATCACGGCGGGGTCCTGGAGAATCCGTTTGGCTGTCGTCATCATGCACCTACTGCATCGAGGAACTGATACCACGCAGCGACGAGCCGCACACCCGGCGCGCGCAACGCATGAAACGGTACGGGCCGCAAGCCGTCTTGCGCGAGCAGCGCGAGTTCGGGCTTCTCACCGAGCGCAAGCGCAGCGGCATGCTGACCGATCAGGCTCGCCATCGCGACACCGGCGCCGTTATAGCCGAGACAGAACGTGGTCGCATCGTCGCTGCGGCCCACGTGCGGCAATGCGTTGAAGGTCATCCCGACATAACCCGACCAGCGAAATTCCACCGGCACGTCCTTCAATTGCGGAAAGAGCGCGACCATCGCGCGTTGCAGCGCATCGAAGCCGGTCGGCTCGCCTTCCTTGCCGAACGCGTCGCGGCCGCCGAACAACATGCGGCCATCGACCTTGCGGAACCACTTCATCATGCGGCGCGTTTCGGTGTAGCTGCGGCGGTTCACCATCAACTGCGCATCGAGTTCCGGAGATAAGGGCGCGGTCGCGATCATCGCGCTTCTGAACGGCACGAGCTCGCGATGATATGAAGCGGTTGCCTCGGTCAGATTCGAATAGGCGTTCGTCGCGACGATGACCTGCTTCGCGCGCACCGTGCCGCCGGGCGCCGTCAACAGCACGCGGCCGTCCTGTTCGCGCGACATGTCGATGACAGGCGTCGCTTCGTAGATCGGCACGCCGCGCGCGATCAGACCGGCCGCGATGCCGCGCACGTATTCGAGCGGCAGGATCGTGCCCGCGTCCGCGCTCAACACGCCGCCGACGAAGCCCTTCGAGCCTGTCTCATGTTCGACTTCAGCACGAGATTGCACGCTCATCGACGTATCGTTGAGCGTCGTGCGAACCCAGTCCGCCTCGGCGCATATCGATGCGAGCGCACGTTCCGTATGCGCGCAACGCAGGCTGCCCGTATGTTCGAAGCGCGCGCGTTCGAGCTTGAACTCGTCGACGAACGCCTCGACGGTGCGCACGCCATGGTGCGCGAGCCGATGCATGCGCTTCGCGACATCGATGCCATGCGTGCTCGCGATCGTCGGAAACGAGAGACGAAACTTCGACGACACCACGCCGCCATTGCGTCCGCTTGCGCCCCAGCCGATCGGATTCGCATCGAGCACCGCGCATTCGACGCCGCGCTTTTGCAGCGCATACGCGGCGCTCAAGCCCGAATAGCCCGCGCCGATGATCGCCACTTCGACATCGATATCGCGTGCGAGCGGTGCGCCGGTGCTCATCGGCGCGGCTATCGCCCGCCACAACGAGTCCGGTTGCGGGCGCAGCGGTGTCGTCGGGGCGCGCATGGTCAGGCGGCGGCGCGGAGTTCGTCGTCGACGGCATCCGCGAGCGCGGCGAGCGTCGCGAACTTCCACGTCGGCGTCGTCACGCTCTCGGGCACGGGTGTCGCGCCGAAGCCCTTCATGCCCTGGCGCCGCTCGATCCAGCATGTCGAATAACCGAGCTTCGTTGCGATGCCGATGTCGTGATACTGGCTCTGCGCCGTATGCAGGATCTCTTCGAACTTATAGCCGAACGCCGCCTGACGTCCACGGTTATAGGCAAAGAATTGCGGATCGGGTTTGGCGACGCCGGTCTCATCGCAGCAGACCGTATCGTCGAACGGATTGCCGAGCGTGTGAGCATAGGCCGACAACGCAACGCGATCCGCGTTGGTCATCGCGACAAGACGGAAGTGCTTGCGCAGACGCTTCAATGCCGCGACCGAGTCTTCGAATGCGGGCCATTCGAGCACATCGCGCTGGAATGCCGCGGCGGATTGCGCATCGTCGGGCAAGCCGAGTTTGCTCGCGAGATGCAGATACACGTTCGCCATTTCATGACTCGATCTGCCCGGATACTTCGCGCGCCCTTCCATGTACGGCTCGAAGATCTGATCGTCGGTCAGGTCCTTTGCCTTCGCTCCGCCCAGCCGGCGCACGGAATCGAGCACGCCTTTTTCGAAGTTGATCAGCGTGCCGACGACATCGAAGGTCAGGACCTTGAAATCGGTGAGATTCATTGCGTCATCCTTTACGGGTTGCGTATCTACGTTTGCAGTCGAAATCGCCCGTGCACAGGCGGTGAGAAGAAATCAGGCCGACACGACGATCGTGTCTTGCGGATCGAGCGCGACCGTCATCGATGCGCCCGGCTCGGGGATGCGCTTGCGCGCGTCGTGGCTGCCGGGTTGCCGAAGACTGATCGCCGTGCCGTCGGCGAGCGCGGCGAACACGCGCAGGCTCTCGCCTTGATAGAGCACTTCGGTCACGCGGCATGAAAGACGGTTCGCATCCGCATGACGGTTCTCGCCGTCGATGACGAGCTTTTCCGTTTGCACCGCGAGCAATAGCTTCTCGCCGCGCGGCAATGGATGCGCGGTGCGCAGAACCGTATCGCCGAGACGCACGGCATCGTCGCCGGCGCGCGTGACATCGAGCATCGTCGCTTCGCCGATGAAGCTCGCGACGAACGCATCGCAAGGACGGTCGTACAGGCGCTCGGGTGTGTCGATCTGCACGAGCCTGCCGTCCTTCAACACGGCGACGCGATCGCTCATCGTGAGTGCTTCGCGCTGGTCGTGCGTCACGTTGACGATGGTCGCCCCGAGCTGCCGATGCAGCCTGCGCAATTCGATTTGCATGGTCTCGCGCAGTTGCTTGTCGAGCGCGGACAACGGCTCGTCCATCAGAATGAGTTGCGGTTGAAACACCATTGCGCGGGCAAGCGCCACGCGTTGCTTCTGTCCGCCCGAAAGCTGATGGATGCTGCGGCTTTCATAACCTTTGAGTTCGACCATGGCGAGTGCTTCGGCGACGCGCTTCGCCCATGTCGATTTCGGCTCGCGCCGCGCACGCAGCGAGAACGCGACGTTCTCGCCTACCGTCATGTGCGGAAAGAGCGCGTAGTTCTGAAACACGATGCCGATATCGCGCTTGTGCGGCGGCGCAAATGTAATGTCACGCTCGCCGACCCACACGCTGCCCGAGCTCGGCTGCACGAAGCCGCCGAGAATGCCGAGCAGCGTCGTCTTGCCCGAGCCAGAAGGCCCGAGCAGCGAGACGAATTCGCCCGGCGCGATATCGAGCGATACGTCATCGAGCGCCATCACCGCGCCATAGCGCTTCGTCGCGGACCTGATCGACACTCCCGTTTTAGCGCGTGCGTCCATGTCGTTCGTCTCGTCGGAAATAGAGGGGTTGGGAAAATATTAAGTCGCGATGTTTTTGACGGCAATTCCAAAATTGTTGGATCGGGCATAACATGAAGTCATGCCAAACCTTCGCAAGAAACTGCCGAGCGCCAATGCGCTTTTCGTATTCGAAGCGGCCGCGCGCTGCGGTAATTTCACGCGCGCCGCGCAGGAGCTTTATGTGAGTCAGCCCGCGGTGAGCCGCATGCTCGCGCGCATGGAGGACCATATCGGCGTGCGGCTTTTCGAGCGCGTGCGCGGCGGCATCGAACTCACGGAGAGCGGCGAGATTCTTTATCGCAAGATTTCCGAAGGCTTCAGCGGCATCGAAAGTGCGATCCGCGAAATCGAGGCGCGCGCGACGGGCATCGAGACCGTCACGCTTTCCGTATCGACCGGCTTCACGACGCATTGGCTCATGCCGCGCATGAGCCGTCTGAATCAGGCGTTTCCATCGGTCGATCTGCGGTTTCAATTGATATCGGGGCGCATCGGCGGGCCGCTCGTCGATGTCGATCTCGGCATGCGCTTTGTTCACGACGAAGAGATCGACGAGCACGCGGTGCTCGTGATGCCCGAGATGCTCTTGCCGCTTTGCAATCCGCGTTATCACGAACTCGCAGAGACCGATGCGGCGCGCGCGCATGGCGATACCGTCATCGTGATGGACGATGAAGAACGCGGCTGGCACGAGCGTTTTCATGCGTTCGCTTCAAAGGAGCGCCATGCAGCGGGCATGTTGCGTTTCAACGATTACGCGATCGTCGTGCAGGCGGCGTTGCTCGGACAAGGCATCGCGCTCGGATGGCTCAACGTGACGTCGCACTGGCTCGCGCAAGGCGCGCTCGTGCCCGCCGAAGAAGAACTGGTGGTCACGAGCCGGCGTTGCTGTCTGCTCACGCCGCCGAACAAGTCGATGCGGCCCATCGTCGCCAGCGTGCGCGAATGGATCATCCAGGAAGCGCTAAGCGACATGCGCTCCGTCGAAAGCAAATACCCGCGGCTGGGCTTGCGTGACGCGCTTGCCCAGACCGGCATCGAGCTCGGCTGAGCGCGCTTTTCTGCGCGCGCGCTCGACGAACGCGCTCGGCGTCATGCCGCACAGGCGCTTGAAATGCCGCGCCAGATGACTCTGATCGAAGAAGCCCACTTCCGTCGCGACGACCGATCCTGGCACGCCCGCGAGCAATAACGTCTGCGCGCGCCGCACGCGCAACTCGCACAGGTACTTGTACGGCGAAAGTCCGAATTGCTCGCGAAACACGGTCGCGAAGCGCGACACGCTCAGCGCCGAAAGATCCGCGAGTTGCGCGAGGCTCACGGTCTTGTCGAAATTGGCTTCGATGTAGGCGAGCGCGTCGACCAGATTGGCTTGGCTCATGGCGAAGTCTCGGAGGTAAGCGATTGCGCGTGCGTCGACGAAGCGCGCTGAAATCGTCTGATGGAAAACGAAGAAAGATCGATCGGCGTGCTGCCCGTATCGAGCAATTCGGCAAGCGTCTCGCCCACGCCCGGTCCGATCTGAAAGCCCGATCCGCTGAAGCCGAACGCGTAGAACAGGCCATCGGCTTTCGAACTAGGACCGATCACCGGCTCCGAATCCGGCAGATAGCTTTCCACACCGCTCCACACGCGAATCACATGCAGCGGGCGCATCGCGGGCACCATGCGGCGGAACTGCGCCAGTTGCGCGACGGTGTTCTCGGCCAGGACGGAAGCGCGTCGCGTGTCTGCGTCCGCGGGTCCAGGCGGTCCGCCCCCGAGCACGATATTGCCCCGCTCCACTTGCCGGAAATAAACGCTCTCTTCCTTGATCGACGTGTACACGCCCATCGAAGCCTTGAACACGTAAGGCACGGGTTCGGTCACCGCCATTTGCGGGCCGCGCGCGACGAGCGGCACGGGTTCGCCGAATTGCGTCGATAGCGTATTGGCCCACGCGCCCGCGCAAATCAGCACTTGCTCCGCCCGATACACATCGCCCGCCGCGCTTTCCACGCGAAAGCCGCCCGCTTCCTTTTCTACGCGCACCACTTCCGTGCTCTCGACGACGCGCGCGCCGAGCCGCGCGGCAGCACGCCCGAACGCGGGCGCGGCAAGACGCGGATTCGCGTGGCCGTCGAGCGGCGAGATGGATGCGGCGATCACGTCGCGGCCCAGAAAAGGAAAGCGCTCGAACATGGCCGCGCCTTCGAGCACTTCGAGATCGAGGTCGTAAGCGCGCGCATCGGCGGCATAGCGATGAAAGTATTCCGCGTCATGCGCGTGATAGCACACCCGCGTATGCCCCGATGGCAAGAACTCGACATCTTCGCCGAGCAGTTCGCGGGAACGCCGCCACGTTTGCAGCGCGCGATTCGACATTGCGAGTTGCTCCAGCGCGCGGCCTTGGCGACGCACGCCGCCGAAGTTCACGCCGCTCGCCTGTTGTCCGGTCAAGCCGCGTTCGAGCAGGATCACCGAACGCTTGCGACGGCGCAAAAAGAAAGCGGTCGTCGTGCCGACGATGCCCCCGCCGATCACGATCACATCGGCGCGCTCGTTCATTCGCTGGTCTCCAGATCCTTGTGCGGCGCGAGCGCCATGGGCAGAGGTTTCACCGGTGCCTGCCCGCGCAAGCGGCCGACCGCTTCCAGCGGCACGCGTGCTTCGGCTGCAATGACTTCCGCGCCCGCATGTGCGCAGAAGCGGCCCTGGCATCGGCCCATGCCAACGCGCGAAAAAGCCTTCGCGCGATTCGCTTCCTTTGCGCCCATGTCGTTCACGACGCGCCTCAGGTCGCCTGCCGTTATCGCTTCACATCGGCACACGATGGTTTCATCCGGCAAGGCGGCGGCAAAGCGCGCGGGCCACGGAAACGCGGTGCGCAAGCCGGAAGCAAAACGCGTGAAGCGATTTAGTTGCAAGCGCAACTTGTTGGCTTCGTCTTCGCTGCACGTCATGCCGATGTCCTTCAACGCCGCGAGCGCCGCAAGACGTCCCGCGCGCTCGGCGGCATCCGCGCCGCGCACGCGCGCGCCATCGCCGGCAAGATAGATGCCTTTCACGTTGCTGCGGCCATCCACATCGGCGATGGGAAGCCACTGTTGCAACGCCTGATCGAAGCGGAACTCGCAGCCCGCGAGATCGGCGAGCTGTGTTTCAGGGCGCAAGTGATAGCCGAGCGCGACGGCATCGCATCCGACTTGCAGCATCGCGCCATCGGCTTGCCTGACGCGCACGCCTTGCACGCCATGCTCGGGCGTGCCTCGAATCTCGACCGGCGTGATGCCGCGATGAACCGGCACGCGCGCATCTTTCAGCACGCGCATCAACGCGACGCCCTTCCTTAACGCCGATGGAATCGCGAGCAGTTGCGGCAACGCGCGCAGACGCTGCGCGAACGTCGATGTATCGAGCACCGCACTTACTGTCGCGCCCGCCTTCACGTATTGCGCGGCGACGAGATAGAGCAACGGACCGGTGCCCATCATCACGACGCGCGAACCGATCGCGCAGCCCTGCGATTTGAGCGCGACCTGCGCGCCGCCGAGGCTATACGCGCCCGCGTGATGCCAGCCGGGAACGGGCATCAGCCTATCGGTCGCGCCGCTGCAAATGATGAGCGCATCGAACGCGAGCTTGCGATGACGCGTGCCGCTCACCGTGTGCAGTGCATTCGGCTCGATGTTCCAGACGAGCGTATCGGGCACGTAGTCGATCTTCGGGCGCAACGCATCGAACGCATCGTGCAATGCACGCGCGCGCGTTGCTTCCGTGCCGTACAAGGTCTCGTACGTGCGCTTGAATCCTTCCGGCTGACGACGATAGATCTGCCCGCCGTCGCGTCTGCCTTCATCGATAACGACGGGACGCAAGCCCGCTTCGACGAGCGCCTGCGCCGCACGCACGCCCGCCGGTCCTGCGCCGATCACGATCACAGTCGCGGCCATACGCCCTCCTGCGCTTCTGCAAGACGCGTGACGATCGACATGCCTTCGGCCGCCTGCGTCGTGCACGCGCGCACGCGCTCGCCGTTAGCGGTCCACACCCAGCAGTCCTGGCATGCGCCCATTACGCAGAAGCCCGCGCGGCGGCCATCGCCGAACTCGGAGTCGCGCAATGCTTCCTGCGATGTGAGCAGCGCGACCATCAGCGTGTCGCCTTCGGCTGCGAGCGCGCGCTTGCCGTCGATGACGATCTCGAACGTCCTGCGTCCTTTCTCGGCGACTCTCACGAAGCGTCCGCTCATGCCGTCACCGTTTCCATCGACTGCATGCGGGCGAGATCGTCGGCGCTGTGATGACACAGGATGTGCGCGCCCGAAGGCAAAGTCTTCTTCGCGGGCGACGTCACGTTGCACTTGCCGTCGATGCGCGCCGCACAGCGCGAACGGAAGCTGCACAAGTCGGGCGCATCGCTTTCCGGACCGAGCGCGGGCAATGCGCCGAGCGCCATCGCACGACGTGAATCGAGCCAGCCGGGACGCAACGCAGGAACCGAATCGACGAGCAAGCCCGTATAAGGGTGATACGGCGGATGCGAAAGCGCATCGCGCTGGCCCGCTTCGACGCACTGGCCCGCATACAGCACGATGACTTCATCGCAGATGGCGCGCACGGTCGAGATGTCGTGGCTGATGAACATGTACGACACATTCAGTTCGCGACGCAGCTCGGCGAGCAGATCGAGAATCGCCGCGCCGACGACCGTATCGAGCGCGGACGTCACTTCATCGCAGAGAATGAGCTCGGGATTCGCCGCGAGCGCGCGCGCAAGATTCACACGCTGCTTCTGCCCTCCCGACAGGCCGCCCGGCTGACGCTTCGCGATCGATGCAGGCAGCTTCACGAGATCGAGCAGCTCCAGCATGCGCTTTTGCGCGGCCGCGCCACGCAGACCGTGATAAAAGTTCATGGGCCGCGCGAGAATATCGGCAATGGTGCGGCTCGGGTTCAACGCGGTATCGGCGTTCTGAAACACGATCTGTACGCGACGATATTGATCCAGCGTGCGTTCCGATAGTTTCGCTGGCAACGACTTGCCGTCGAGCAGCACGTCGCCGTGCGCGCGATCGACGAGACCCGCGATCACGCGCGCGAGCGTCGTCTTTCCCGAGCCCGATTCGCCGATCACGCCAAGCGTGCTGCCGCGCGCGATCTTCAGGCTCACATCATCGAGCACGCGCACGGCGGGCACGCCGTTCGCATCGATGCGTCCATAGCCCGCGCTCAGATTGCGGATTTCGAGCAGCGGCACTTTGCGTGCATCGTCGGGCGTTGCGCGTTCCACTTCGGGACGGCGCGTTGCCGCGAGTAACTGGCGCGTGTACTCGTCGGCCGGCGCGTCGAGCACTTGCGCGGTCGCGCCGTTCTCGCGCACGCGTCCACCGTTCAACACGACGATGCGATCCGCCATCTGCGCGACGACCGCGAGATCGTGCGACACATACACGGCCGTCGTGCCCAGCTCGCGCACCACGCCCTTGAATGCGGCGAGCACTTCGATCTGCGTGGTCACGTCGAGCGCGGTGGTCGGTTCATCGAACACGACGACGGCGGGATCGGTGATCAGCGCCATTGCCGCCATCAAGCGCTGCAACTGGCCGCCCGACACCTGATGCGGATAACGATCGCCGATGGTCTCGGGATTCGGCAACGCGAGCGAACGAAACAGGCTGATCGCTTTCTCACGCGCGACAGCGGGCGTCATGAGTTTGTGCAGCAGCGCGGGTTCCGTGACTTGATCCATGATCGTGCGCGCCGGATTGAAGCCCGCCAATGCGCTCTGCGCGACATACGCGACGGTGCGCGAACGCAATGCGCGACGGCCCTTCGCGTCGAGCGACAACACATCGGTATCGCCGATCTTCACCGAGCCGCCCGCGATAGAACAACCGCCGCGCGCATGACCGAGCAGCGCGAGCGCGATGGTCGTCTTGCCCGAGCCCGACTCGCCGATCAGCGCGAGCACTTCGCCCTTCTTCACCGTGAAGTCGACGCCCTTCACGATCTCGACGACGGGATCCGGCGCCGCGCCAGCAACGACGCGCAAGCCTTTCACTTCGATCATGTTCGTGCCTGTGTTCGATGTCATTGGCCGCCTCCATGCGAACGCGCGCCATGACGACGCAAACTGTCGATGAGCAGATTCACGCCTACAGTCAGCGTCGCGATCGCGACTGCCGGCATCAGCACCGCGGGCGCGCCTTCAGCCAGCCCGCCGATGTTCTCGCGCACGAGCGAGCCCCAGTCCGCGTTCGGCGGCTGCACGCCGAGACCGAGAAAGCTCAGGCCCGAAAGCAGCAGCACGATGAACACGAAGCGCAGGCCGAAGTCCGCGAGCATCGGGTGAATCATGTTGGGCAGCACTTCGACGCGTGCGATATAGAAGAGCTTCTCGCCGCGCGCCTTCGCGACCTGCACGTATTCGAGCGTCATGATGTTCACCGCGAGGGAGCGCGAGATGCGGAAGGCACCGGGGATATAGGCGAGTGCGGCGACCATCATCAGCATCGGAATGGACGAGCCGAATGCGGCAATCACGACGAGCGCGAGAATCTTGCTCGGGATCGAAATGAGCGCATCGAACAGGCGGCTCAGCACTTCATCGACCCAGCGTCCCGACACGGCGGCCACGAGACCGAAGAACGTGCCGATGACGCTCGCGGCCACCGTCGCGGCGAGCGCGAGGCCGACCGTGTATTGCGTGCCGTAAAGAATGCGGCTCAGCATGTCGCGGCCGAGATAGTCGGTGCCGAGCAGATGTGCCGCGCTATACGAGCCGAACACTTCCGTCGATGTGAACGCGCCGCCTTTATAAGGCGCGACAACCGGCCCGACGAACGCGACCACGAGCCAGAAGACGACGATGAACAGACCGATGAGACCCAGCACCGAAAAGCGGTTGACGAGGCGGCTCATGAGGCCGCGCCTGACGACGACGGGCGCTTGCTCCTGCGGGGCATCGGCGGGCGGCTGATCGTATAGCACGGTCGTGGCGTGAGAAGTGACGTTCCGATTCATCGTTGACGCAGCCTCGGGTTGGAGACGATCTGAGCCAGATCGGCGATGAGCACGAGCGCGAGATAAGCCGCGCAGAACACCATCACGCAGCCCTGCACGAGCGGCATGTCGCGATTGGTGACGGCGTCGACCATGAGGCTCGCGAGACCGGGATAGTTGAAGATCGATTCGACGATCACCACGCCGCCGAACAGATACGAAAGCGAGAGCGCAACCGCATTTGCAATCGGCCCGATGGTGTTCGGCAACACATGCCGCAACACGACGCGCATGGGCGAGGCGCCTTTCAGGACCGCCATCTCCACATACGAAGCGTTGAGCTGATCGAGCACCGCCGCGCGCGTCATGCGCGCCATCTGCGCGACGATCACGCAGCAGAGCGTCATCACTGGCATCGCATAGGTCCGCACGAGCGCGCCGAACGACGATACATCCGACAGATACGACAACGCCGGCAGCCAGCGCAGCTTCACCGCGAAGATCAGCACCGCGATGGTCGCGACGAGAAACTCCGGCACCGCCACCGTCGAAAGCGTGAGCACGTTGAGCACGCGATCGACGAGCGAGCCGCGATACATCGCCGAGAGAATGCCGATGAACAACGCGATCGGCACCGACACCAGCGCGGTCAATCCCGCGAGCACGAGCGAATTCGGCAGACGCGTCGAGATGAGTTCACTGACCGGCAGATTGTTCGACAGCGACGTGCCGAAGTTGCCCGTCACCACATGCAGAAGCCATTGCAGATAACGCGTGACGGCAGGCTGATCGAGGCCGAACTGATGCCGCAGCGCGGCCACCTGTTCGGGCGTCGCCGCCTGACCGAGCGCCTGTTGCGCGGCATCGCCCGGCAAGAGACCGGTGATGCCGAACACCACCATCGACACGATCAGCAGCGTGAGCAGCGCGAGGCCGAGGCGCGCGGCGACGAGTCGTTGCGCATGAGCTTTCATCGGATAAACGCCTCTCTCTCGTTGAAGGTTTGACTGCGCGCGCCATCGGAAGATGGCGCACATCCCGCTTCAAAGCATGCTCATGCCTCGAGCCACACGTTCTCCGCGAACATCCAGCCCATCAGGCCCGCGAGCGGAATGCCACCCAAGCCCTTCAGCTTCGTCGTATGCGCGTCGAGCGAACTCTGGAACATCGGAATGCCGATGCCGCCGTCCGTATGCACGAGC
The DNA here is from genome assembly GCF_023631045.1 of Caballeronia sp. AZ7_KS35. Classification (NCBI taxonomy): domain Bacteria; kingdom Pseudomonadati; phylum Pseudomonadota; class Betaproteobacteria; order Burkholderiales; family Burkholderiaceae; genus Caballeronia; species Caballeronia sp. AZ7_KS35. The sequence continues at coordinate 67,330 of NZ_JALQDV010000045.1, forward strand.
TCCTGCATGTCGCCGTAAATCTTCTTGCGCTTCGCATCGTCCGGTTCGCCACGCGCGGCGACGAGCATCTGGTCGAACTGCGGGCTCTTCCAGTTCGCTTCGTTCCACGGCGCATCGGATTTGAAGAACTGCGTGAAGATCACGTCCGCACTCGGGCGCGCGTTGATGTTGCCGAAGCCGAGCGGATGCTTCATCCAGTGATTCGACCAGTAACCATCCGACGGCACGCGCGTCACTTGCAGATTGATGCCCGCTTGCGGCGCGACCTGCTGCATCAGCACGGCCATCTCCACGGAACCTTCCGCCGCCGGCGATGCGTACAGTTGGATCGGCGTGCTGCCGAGCTTCGCCTTCTGAAAGTGGAACTTCGCCTTGTCCGGATCGAAGCCGCGTTGCGGCAGACCCGACATGTAGTACTTGTTGCTCGGATCGATAGGCTGATCGTTGCCGATCGCGCCATAGCCGCGGAAGATCGTCTTGCGCATCTGCTCGCGATCCATCAGGTACATCATGCCGCGGCGGAAATCCGCATTGCCGGTGATGCCGCCATCGTCGCGCATGATGAGATCGGTGTACTGGCCCGTCTTCGTTTCCAGCACCGCGAAGCCCGGCGTGCCCTTGATCCGCTCGGTCGAGCGCGCGCTCACTGCATTGATGAGCTGCACGTCGCCGGACATCAGCGCGTTCACGCGCGCGGGTTCGTCCGCGATGCCGATCAGCTCCACTTCGTCCAGATGCGGCATGCCCGGCTTCCAGTACTTCTCGTTGCGCACGCCGACGGTACGCACGCCCGGCGAGAACTCCTTCAGCTTGAACGGGCCCGTGCCGACCGCCGTCTTGAAGTCCGTCGTGCCGTCCTTGATGATGAGGAAGTGCGAGTCCGCGAGAATCACGGGCAGGTCCGCGTTCGCGCCCGTCAGCGTGATCGTGAGCTCGTTCGGGCCGGTCGCCTTGATTTCCTTGAACTGATCGGCGAGCGTCTTCGCCTTCGAGCCGACCGCCGGATCCTTATGGCGCATCAGCGAATAGATGACGTCCTGTGGCGCGAGCGATTTGCCATCGTGGAACTGCACGCCGCTGCGCAGCTTCACGACCCACACGGTCGCGTCTTTCGTTTCGAGCGATTCGGCGAGCGCCATCTTCGCGCCGAGATGATTGTCGAGTTCGGTCAGGCCGCTGTAGAACATGAAGCCGCGCGCGTAGTCCGTGCCGAGCGCGCCCTTCGCCGGATCGAGCGTATCGGCGGCTGACGACGACTGCGTCGCCACGCGAATGCGTCCGCCCTGCTTCGGCTTGTCCTGCGCGAAAGCCGCGCCGCTCGCGGTGAGCAGACCCGCGCCCGTCATTGACATGAGTCCGCCCGCGGCCATCGCGCGAAGGACATTGCGCCGGGACGCGCCACGGCGCGTCAGTTCTTCCAGGCGTTTGCCGGCATCGGCGTGAACGAGTGCTTCAGGCGATTTGTCGATGCTCATGAACTTCTCCGCGATAGGGACTGTGAATGTTCGACGGCTTGGTTATTGGATGAAGGCCGTCTGTCTTTGCTTTCGATGCTTCAATAGAAAACGTCTTTGATCGAGTAATACGCGCCGACGAGCGGCAGGAACCACGGCTTGCCCGTATGGCCCGGAATCGCGGGCCAGTCGAAATCGCGCCACGGGTTCGCATCGGCGTTGCCGTTCATCACGTCGGCCATGATCTGGCCCATGTGCGTCGACATCTGCGTGCCGTGGCCGCTGTAGCCCATCGAGAAATAGATGCCATCGTGCTGGCCCGCGCGTGGCAGGCGATCCGCGGTGATATCGACGAGACCGCCCCAGCAATAGTCGATGCGCGCACTGGCGAGACCCGGGAAAATCGCTGCGAGATTCGCCTGCAGAATGCGTCCGCTCTTCGCGTCCGATGGACGTTCCGACGCGGTGAAGCGCGCGCGGCCGCCGAGCAGCAAACGTGAATCGGGCGTCACGCGAAAATAGTTGTGCATCAGGCGGCTCGTCGTGTACGAGCGGCGCTGCGGCAACAGTTGCTTCAGTTGTTCCGCTGGCAGCGGCTCCGTCACGATGATGAACGAGCCGACCGGTGCAAGCCTGCGCCGATACCACGCGAACGGTCCATGCTTCGAAGGCCCTGTCGCGATCAGCACTTGCCTTGCGCGCAACGTGCCGCGCTTCGAATCGATTCGATAGGCGCCGCCTTCCTTCGCGATCGCCGTGACTTCAGCGTGCTCATAGAGACGCGCGCCTTGCCTCGCCGCTGCATTCGCGAGGCCGACGGCGAACTTGCCCATATGCATCTGTCCGCCGTGACGTTGCAACAGCCCGCCGTGAAAGGCATCGGACTGCACTTCATTGCGGACCTGCTCGCGATCGAGCACATCGATATCCGGATCGACTTCGCGCCGGATCAACTCGGCGGTCGTCGCGATATGTTCGAGATGATGCGGCTTCGCGGCGAGCTTCAGCTTGCCCGACGCGAGATAGTCGCAATCGATGTTTTCTTCGCGGATCAAACGTTCGACCGTGCTCACCGCCGCCGCATACGCGCGATAACAGCCTTGCGCGCGCTCCGCGCCGAGTTGCGAGCGCAGCGCCGCATAGTCCTGCGCGACGCCCGTATTGCATTGACCGCCGTTGCGTCCCGACGCGCCGCCGCCTATGCGCCCGGCATCGAGCACGACGACCGACGCGCCGCGCTTCGCCAACGCGAGCGCCGCCGACAAACCGGTGAACCCGCCGCCGATCACGGCGACATCGGCCTGGCCATCCGCCGGGCCTTCGCACGTCGAGATGATCGAAGGCGCGGTATCGAGCCAGTAGGAGTCGAGTTTCATCGGCATTGCTCGCGTGAAGTGGCTTCGATTACAGACCGAGTTGACCGGCGAGATCGCCGATGGTGTCCACTTCGTAATACTCGTAGTACGGCGTGCCCGGCTCGTGGCCGCGCTTCACGAACGCCTTGTGCTTGATGCCCATGTCGTGCGCGGTCATCAGGTCGTAGCGCAGGCTCGACGACACATGCAGCACGTCTTCCGGATTGCAGTTCAATTGATCGAACATGTACTCGAAGCCCTGCATGCGCGGCTTGTACGACTGCGCCTGCTGCGCCGTGAACACGCGATGAAACGGCGCGCCGAGCTTGTCGACGTTGCTCTGAATCTGATCGTCCGATGCGTTCGACAGAATCACGAGCTTGTACTTCTTCGCGAGACGCGAGAGACCTTCCGGCACATCCGGATGCGGGCCCCACGTCGGCACGGCGAGGTAGTATTTTTCGGCTTCGGCTTCGTTGAATTCGACGTTCATGCGCTCGCACGCGCGGCGCACCGAATTGACGATCACGTCGCGATACGGCTTCCACGCGCCGAGCACTTCGTCGCGGCGATAGCCCGCGAAGAACTTGACGAATTGTTCGAGGTCGTCGCCCTGCAGGCGGTCTGCGTACATCTCGCGGGTCATGTCGGCCATGCGGAATTTCGTCAGCGTGCCGTAGCAGTCGAACGTGATGTACTTCGGCTCGAAATCGATCATGATGTCAGTCCTGTCGTGTGTTGGTTGAAACAAGAAACAGCGAAGTGTCGAGAAAATTTAAACAAGGCAAAAATGACTGATGGCGTTGAATGCGTGCCTCGCGACGATACAAGTCATGCGTTTTGAGGCGTCGCCACAGCAGAAAATGCGGCGCACGTTTGGAACGATCGTGCGCTTCAGACTTCCGTATCGATGAGCACGCTCTTGAAGCGCAGATTCGCTTCGTAAGCCTGCCGTCCGAGATCCTTGCCAATGCCAGAGCGCTTGTAGCCGCCCGTCGGAATCACGAAATCGCTGGTACGTCCATAGCGATTCACCCATACCGTGCCCGCTTCGATGCCGCGTACCATGCGCAACGCGCGACCGATGTCCGCGGTATGCACGCCCGCAGCAAGGCCGTAGTCCGGATGCGCTGCGAGTTCCAACGCTTCTTCTTCGGTGTCGAACGACTGCACGGTGAGCACCGGGCCGAAGATTTCATTGCGCACGGCGTCGCTCTCCTGCGTGACGTCGCACAGCAACGTTGGCGAATAGAACGCGCCGGGCGTCGCAGCATCGGCACGCTTTCCGCCGCAACGCAAGGTCGCGCCGTTCGCGATGCTGCGCTGAACGATCGCATCGATGCGCTGCGCCTGCGGCTCCGAAATGATCGGCGGCAAGGTGGTGCCCGCAGCCCAGGTCGCGCCCGCTTTCAGTTCGCCGAATGCTTGCGCGATGCGATCCGTCAGTTCTTCGGCGATGCCGCGCTGCACGAGCAGCCTCGATCCCGCGACGCACACTTGCCCCGCATTCCCCGTGATGGCGCCCGCGATGCGACGTGCGACCTCATCGATGCGCGGTGCGTCGGCGAACACGATCTGCGGGCTCTTGCCGCCCAGTTCCAGCGTGACCGGCTTCGTGCCGCTTTGCGCGCATGCGGCCATGATCGCGGCGCCGGTGTGCGTCGATCCGGTGAACGTCACTTTGCCGATGCGGGGATGACGCACGAGCGCATCGCCGGTGGTGCGGCCATCGCCCTGAACGACGTTGAAGATGCCCGGCGGCACGCCCGCTTCGAGCGCGAGCTCGGCGAGACGCAACGCGCTGAACGGCGTCATCTCCGAAGGCTTCAGCACGACCGCGTTGCCCGCCGCGAGCGCGGGCGCGGTCTTCCATATGCCCATCACGAGCGGAAAATTCCACGGAGCAATCGCGCCGATCACGCCATACGGCTCCGCGATCGTCATGCCGAGATGTCGATGATCCGTTGCCGCAACATCGCCGCCGATCTTGTCGGCAAGCTCCGCATAGAAGCGAATGCTCTCGGCGGTGAACGGCACGTCCCAGTTGTATGCGTCGCGCACCGGCCGCGTCGAGCCGATCGCTTCGAGCGGCGCGAGATTCGCAGCGTCGGCAGCGACGAGATCGGCGAACTTGCGCAGCACGCGTGCGCGCTCGCGTGGCGCGCGGCGGGCCCAGTCGCTCTTTTTGAACGCGCTGTAGGCGTTCTGCACGGCGTAGTCGATCATCGCGTCATCGGCGACGGGCACCGAGGCATACGCGACGCCATCCGACGGACGCGTTACCTCGATACGCGACGCGCCCGCATCGATCAGTTCGCCGCCGATGAAGTGCCCGCTTCTGATGACGATGCTGGCAGGATCGAACCGGTCCATATGCGTGAGTCCTCCTCGGCATGTTGCGTTGACATGACTCCATCGTAGGGCCAGCGCGCCGGCATATTTCGCCGACAAAATTGCCGATTCAGCACAGCGCGCGCGTTCTTGCCGCGATAACCTGCGGTTTTGCGTTGCACCACGCGGCGGAATCTCGGGCCGTGCGGGACAGGAAGATCGTCCTAGCCATGCGCGCTGCGCGGTGTCAAAGTCACGGTAAATGTCTTCAAACTGAGGAGGCCGCGTGCCTGACTCGAACAATAACGAAGTGGTCGAATACCGGGCTTTCACGCTCGACGACCTTCCTGCAGCGCACGCGTTGTCCGCGTCCGTGAAATGGCGGCATCGCGCGGACGATTGGCGTTTCGCGGCGCGTATCGGCAGCGGCTTAGCGGCGGTCGATCAGAACGGTGCGCTCGTCGGTACGGCGCTCGCGTTTCAGTTCGGCGCGGATGCGGCGACGCTCGGCATGTTCATCGTGTCGCCGGAACATCAGCGGCGCGGCATCGGGCGCGGACTGCTCGACCGCCTGCGTGCGAAGCTCGGTCCGCGCATGCTGCTGATCCACGCATCGAACGAAGGCAAGCCGCTTTGCGTGGAACGCGGCTTCGAAACCATCGACACCATTCATCAACATCAGGGCGCGGCCTTTCAGCCGCCGCTCGTTTCGCTGCCGCCGGGCGAACGGCTCCGTCCGATCGGCGCGAAGGATACGCCGCGTCTTGCCGCGCTGGCATCGCGCGCAAGCGGGCTGGATCGCACGGAACTCATGTCGCGATTGCTTGATGTCGCGAGCGGCATCGCACTCGATCGCGATGGCGAACTGATCGGCTTCGCACTCTTCCGACGTTTCGGCGATGGTCACGTGATCGGCCCGGTCGTCGCGCCCGAGTCGGCGGACCAGAGCCGCGCCAAAGCGCTGATCAGCTATTGGCTCGCGCTGAACGCGGGCATGTTCGTGCGCATCGATACGCCCTTGCGTTACGGCCTTTCCTCGTGGCTGGAAGGACTCGGCCTGCCGCTCGTCGATACCATCGAGCAGATGGCGCTCAACGGCAAGCCATCCACCGATGCGACGTTCACGCAATTTGCGCTGACGAGCCAGGCCGTGTGGTAATCGATCGTCACGCCTTCGCGAGCCACGCGAACTCCGCGAACCGATAGCCCATCACGCGTCCTGACGGCGTCCCCTTCAAGCCGCGCAAGTTCGAGCTTTGCGCGTCGATGAAGTTGATGAAGGCCGGAATCACGAGACTGTTCTTCTCGTAGACGATGGTCTGCATGTCGCCGTACATCTGCTTGCGCTTCGCTTCGTCGCGTTCGCGGCGCGCCTGTATCAACAGTTGATCGAACTGCTCGTTCTTCCAGCCGGACTCGTTCCAGTTCGCGTTCGAGCGAAAGAACTGCGTGTACAGCAGATCGAGCGTCGGGCGCGGCAGGATCGAGCCGTAGGTCATCGGATACTTCATCCAGTAGGTCGTCCAGTAACCATCGGCGGGCACGCGGCGCACGTTGATGTCGACGCCCGCCTGTTTCGCCGCCTGCTGGATCAGCATCGCGGAATCGAGCGCGGTCTCGACGGATGGCGGCGCGATGATCTCCGCACGCGCGCCCGGCGTGCCGGCCTTCTTGAAGTGGAACTGCGCCTTGTCCGGATCGAACGTGCGCTGAGGCAATCCCTTCATGAAGTATGGATGCCACTCGGGCACCGGATGATCGTTCGCGAGCGTGCCGTGTCCGCGCAACATCACGTTCACGATGCGCTGGCGATCATGCAGATACTTGATGCCTTCGTTGAAGTCCGCGCTCTTCGTCGGCAGCATGTCCTGCCGCAGCGCGAGATCGGAATAGAGTTGCGACGGACTTTCGAGCACGGTCACCTTGCCGGTCTGCTTCACGCGGTCGACATCGCGCGCGGGCAGTGGCGAGATGAGCTGCACATCGCCCGCGAGCAGCGCATTGGTGCGCGCTGCATCATCGCCGATGCCGATGATCTCCACCTCATCCAGATACGGACGCCCCGGCTTCCAGAAGTTCGCATTGCGCGCGCCGATGCAGCGTTGCGCCGGCGTGAACTCCTTGCATGTGAACGGTCCCGTGCCGTTGCCCTTCGAAAAATCGGTTGTGTTCGCGGCGACAATCACGAGATGCGGAATCGCGAGCAGCGCGGGAAGATCGACGTTCGGCTCGGTCAGCGTGATCTCGACTTTCAACGGTCCCGCCGCCTTCACCGAGCTGATGCCATCCGCTATCGATTTCGCTTTCGAGCCGGTCGCCGGGTCCTTGTGGCGCATCAACGAGAACACGACATCGTCGGATGTCAGCGGCTTGCCGTCGTGGAAATGCACGTTGGGCCGCAGTGTGACGGTCCATGTCGTGAAGTCGTCCGATTCGAGCTTCTCCGCGAGCGCGTTCTGCGTCTTGAAGTCGGCGTCGAGTTCGGTGAGGCCGCTATAGAACATGTACGCGCGAGCGTAATCGCCGGTATGCGTTCCCTTCGCGGGATCGAGCGAGTCCATCAGCGACTGATTCGCGAGCGCCACGCGGATGCGTCCGCCGCGTTGCGGCGCGGGCTCGTTCGCGGCGAATGCAAGCGACGATGCGCCCGGCAAGATCAGCGTCGCCGCACCCGCCGCGGCAAGCGTTTTGATCGCCTTGCGGCGGCTCGGATCGGCAACTACGAAGTCCTTCGGCAATGTCATGTGAGCCTCGCTCGTTCATTGTCGTTTCAACGGATGAGATGCAACCTGCCTTCACAGCGCCATGCAAAGCCGATAGGCGTCATAGATGGCCGTATGGATATCGCGCGACGCGCTGGCATCGCCGATGCGGTACAAGTGGAACTGTCCTTCCTCGCGTTCCCTCGCTTCGGGTTGCGGCTTGCCTGTCGCGAATGCTTCGAGATCGGTGTAGCCGTCATTGGCCGAATACATGCGCGCCGCTTCGAAGAGATCCTCGACCGCGAGCATGCCGCGCTCGACCACGACATGATCCGCTTCCATCTCGACGAGCTCGTTCGTCAGATGATGACGGAACACGGCGCGGCGCTTGCCGCCATCGGTCGCGCTCACTTCGATCAATTCGATGTTCGTGCGGACCGGCACATCCCAGCGCGCGATATTGCGCATCCAGACCTGATCGTCGCCGCGTCCGCCGGTTTCCTGCGCGGGCACGCTGTCGATGAGCGCGAGCGATACAGCAAGGCCCGCATCGACATAACGCTCGGCGCAGAGATACGCGTTATGCCGGCCCGTGCCGTCGTAGACGAGCACGCTGCCTTCGCGCGGCGGCGTTTCGGTGAGCGCATCGAAGACGGACTTGCAGAGCTCGCCGCCCGGCAACGCATCCAGATTCGGCAGGCCGCCCGTCGCGACGATGACCACATCCGCGCCATGATCGAGCACGTCGCTCAACTCGGCGTAGTGGTTGTAGCGCACATCGACAGCGAGCTTGTCGAGTTGCGCCACGCGCCAGTCGACGATGCCGATAAGATCGCGCCGCCAGCTTCCCGTCGCCGCGAGCAACATCTGTCCGCCCGCCTCCGAGTTCGCCTCGAGCACGGTGACGTCATGGCCGCGCGTCGCGCAGATGCGCGCGGCTTCGAGGCCCGCAGGTCCCGCGCCGACGATGAGCACGCGCTTCTTCTGCTCGGCCTCCGGTATGTCATGCGTGAGATACGTCTCGCGCGATGTCGCCGGGTTATGAATGCACGTCGCGCGAAAGTTGCGGCAGAACGATGCGCCGACGCACGGCCTCGCTTCATCCTCCTTGCCTGCTTCGACGAGCTTCACGAGATGCGGCTCCGCGATATGCGCGCGCGTCATGCCAACCATGTCGAGCAGACCTTCGCGTATCGCATAACGCGCCGTGGCGAGATCGGCGATCTTCGCTGCGTGGAAGACGGGCAGATCGACCGCGCGCTTGAACGCGGCCGCTTTGGGCAGCCACGGTGCAGACGGCACGAACATGCCCGGCATCGAGTTGACCGCGAGCGACATCTTCGTGTCCATGCGCCCGAACGTGACGTTGAAGAAATCGAACAGACCCGTGCTCTGCAGGATGCGCGACATCTCCAGCCCTTCCTCGAAGCTGCATCCGTCTTCGAGCGCGAAGCGAAAGCCGACGATGAAATCGTCGCCCACCTGCTTGCGTATTTCTTCGTGAACCTCGATTGCGAAGCGCACGCGATTCGCCGTCGAACCGCCGTATTTATCGGTGCGCAGGTTCACGGTCGGGTCCATGAACTGGCCGATGAGATGCCCGCCCGCATGCGTTTCGATGCCGTCCAGACCGCCATCGCGGCAGCGCTTCGCCGCAAGGCCGAAGTCGCGGATCACGCGTTTGATGTCGGCATCGTGGATAGCCTGCGGCATCGCCCGATGCAGCGTTTCGCGCACGGCCGATGGCGCGATCATCGGCAGCCACGGTTCCGTGTATGCATCGCCGCGCCGCCCGAGATGTGTGATCTGGCACATGAGCGCGGCGCCGTGCGTATGGACGCGATCGGAAAAGCGCCGCAGATGCGGCACCACGGCATCGGTCGAGACGTTGATCTGCTGGAACGTATTGGGACTGTCGAGACTGACGTTCGACGAGCCGCCGAACATCGTCAGCGCGATACCCCCTTTCGCCTTTTCCTCGTGATACCGTTGATAAACCTCCTGAGGGAATTCATCACGCGTGAGACGGCTCGCGTGACTCGTGCTCATCACACGGTTTCTGAGTACGAGATGCCTGAGGGCAAAGGGCTGAAGCAACGGGTCCGACGAAGCAGTGGTCATGGCCTGCGAGAAGAAGTAAGCGTCGGACTCAAGGTAAGGAGGTCAATATGCGCCGTCAAATTACAAATGGATGCACGCCCCTTAACATGGTGTTGTATGAGTCTGCGACTTCCGTCCCTTCAGGCACTGCTCGTCTTCGAAACATCCGCGCGGCTCTTGAGTTTCACCAAGGCGGCCGGCGAACTCAACGTGACGCCCGTCGCCGTGAGCCGCATGGTGGCGCGTCTCGAAGACGCGCTCGGCTTCAGGCTCTTCGATCGCACGAAGCTAGGACTTACCCTGACCGATCGCGGCGCAACATTGCAGCGCGCCGTTGCATCGGGTTTCGGGCAGATCGGCGATACCATCGATGAACTCAAGCGCGATCATGCGCAAGGCGAAATCGTCACGCTGTCGCTCGCGAGCGGCTTCGCCGCCTTGTGGCTCTTGCCGCGTTATGCGGGGTTTCGCCGCGCGTTTCCTTCCATCAATCTGCGCTTGCAAGTGATGGCCGGGCGGCTCTACGGACCGCTCGAAGATGCGGACCTCGGCATCCGGCTGCATGGTCCGGGTTCGGAGAAGGAACCGCTTCTTCTTTGTCCGGAGATCATCGTCCCTGTCTGTAGTCCGAACTATCGCGCCGAATTCGGGCCGCTCGATACGCCGGCGAGCATCGAAGGTCACGCCTATATTCATCTCGACGTGACCACGCTTTCCTGGGCGGATTTTCATCGTGCGACGGGGCTGTCCGACAAGGGCATCGGCGAAGCGGTGCATCACACCGATCCCGGACTCGCCGTGCAATGCGCGATGCTCGGACAAGGCGTCGTGCTCGGCTGGCTGCTCGCGATCGCGGCGCCGTTGAACGAGGGCAAGGTCATTCCCGCGTGGGACCGATACATCGAAACGGGCTGCAATTACGTGCTCGAACATCGCTCGTCGAATCCGTCGGAAAGCACGCGCGCGGTGGCGCAATGGCTCATCGACGAAATGAGGAAGGAACTTGACGATGCCCGTCGCGTGCTCGCGCCGCTGAAAGCGGTGCGCAAGCACCGCGCCGATCACGCAAGCACGGTTCGATCACCTTCCTGAGGGCGCGGACACCGAACGCTCGCGCTGCCAGCAGCGCAGGCCGAAAAACGGCACGACGCCATAAGCGTGATCGAGCATGTCCGATAGCAACGCCTCGTAGCGCTCCCAGCGAATCTCGTCGATGAACACGCAGATCTCCAGTGCCACGACCGCCGTCGTGGACTGGACGTGGCGAATCACGAGCGGCATGTCGCGACGCACGGCCGGGTGCGCGCGCAAATATCCGCTGAGATAGTGCCGATACAAACCGAGGTTCGTGCGGCGCTCGCCTTCGACGGTCACGAGCGGCTGTTCTATCGCTGCGTGCAATTGCGCGAGCAACGCGTCGTCGGGATAGCGGATCGTGTCCACGTCGAAGTGAATCGCATGCCGCAAGCGTCGCGCGCCCGACGCGACCATGCCGCGCCAGTTCTTCACGCTGTTCGTCAGCAGCAGTTGGCTCGGCAACATGACGACGGTGTTGTCGAAGTTGCGCACCTTGATCGTGTTCAAGGCAATATCGATGACGATGCCATCGGCTACATATCCGGGCACTTCGATCCAGTCGCCCACGCGCAGCATGTCGTACGCGGCGAGCTGGATGCTGGCGACGAAGCCGAGCAGCGAGTCGCGAAAAATGATGATGAGCAGCGCCGTGATCGCGGAGAGACCGGTGAGCAGATAAACGGGCGAACGCTCGAGCAGCAGCGAAACGACCGCGATCAGCGCGACGAGATACACGACGATCGTGGCGATCTGCAGAAAGCTCTTGATGGGCCGCTCGCTCGCCGAAGGAAAGTGGCTATAGCGCTCGTCGATGCTGTCGCGCAATGCAAGCGCCGCGCGCACCATCGTGTAGACCATGTAGCAGGCCGCGAGTATGGCGAGCGGCTTGCCGAGCGCCGGGATCACCGGAAACGTGAGCCCCGTGAGCAACGGCGCCGCGGCATAGACGATAGCGGCAGGCACGAGCGGCGCAAGCCGATGAAACACGCGATGTCGCTCCGCCGCGATCAGCCACTTGCGCCCTTCCTTGCGTGCGAGCCGGTTGACGATCACGAGCATGATCCAGCGCGTCAGGTAGTAGCAGATGACGCTCGCGAGGAAAATCGCCAGCAGCATGGCGATCACGAGAAGCGTCGCGATGAGCCAGCTATCGGTGGCGACGTTGACTTGCCAGTCGGGTCCCACTTCGAAACGCAAGCTGTTGCCGAACATGGACGCTCCCGTATGGGCGAACCGATGTGATTATTCAGGCGAATCCGACGAGACCGTTGCTTTGCCGAATATTGTAGTAGCGTCGCGACGATGCACGCGATGATCGAAGCCCTTCGCATTTCCCGATTTTCCCGCTACAATTCGGTCCCCTTGCCCAGGTGGCGGAATTGGTAGACGCACTATCTTGAGGGGGTAGCGCCGCGAGGCGTTCGGGTTCGAGTCCCGACCTGGGCACCAGTTGCATCCGCAACGACTTCTGTTTTCTTCTCTCTGCGCGTCGAACGCAGCTTGTGCGTTTCCGGCGGCGCAGTCAGGCCCGCGACGGCCGCTCCCGACTGAATCAAGAATTCCCTGAACGCATTCGCGACCTGAGGCAGGCGTCGCTCCGACATATGCACGACATGCCAAGCGCGCTCGATCGGCGTCGAAGGCACGGGAAGCGTCGCGAGCAAGCCCGCCTGCATTTCGAGCGCGCACGCGTGCAGCGAAAGAAACGCCACGCCGAGTCCCGCTTCGACGAGCTGCTTGATCGCTTCATTGCTCGATAACTCGGACGCGGCATGCAGCTTCAGACCCGCTTCCTTGAACAGCCCTTCGATCGCGACGCGCGTGCCCGAGCCGCGCTCCCTGACGAGCAGATTCGCCGATTCGAGATCGGTCAGACGCAGGCGCTTCGCGCGCATCAGCGGATGCGAAGGCGCGGCGACGAACGCCATCGGATGCTTCGCGAATGCGGCGACGCTCGTGCGCAGTTCGCGCGGCTGCCGTCCCATGATCGCGAGATCGATTTCATTCGTCGCGAGCATGCGGACGATGTCATCGCGATTGCCGATGCGAAACTGCAGCTTCACGCCGGGCCGCTCCTTCGTGAAGCGCACGAGCAGCGGCGGCACGAGATATTCCGCCGTCGTGATCGCACCGATGCGCAACGTGCCGCCCAGTTCGCCGCGCAACGCCGCCACTTCTTCGCCCGCTTCGTTCCAAAGGCTCAGGATTTCGTTCGCGTAACGCGCCATCACTTCGCCCGCAGCCGTGAGCTGCACTTCGCGGCCGACGCGGCGCAAAAGCGGCGTGCCCGCGGCTTCGCCGAGCAACGAGATTTGCAACGAGACCGCCGGCTGCGTGAGATGCAGTTCATCGGCGGCGCCCGAGATGCTGCCCACGCGCGCGACGGTCTGCAGCGTGCGCAACTGACGGAAGGTCGTGGTCTTTAACATTAGTGAAAACTTATGAGTCGGCGATAAATACTAAATAGCGCATATGTTTTCGGGACCTTATATTTTTCCCAACGAGGTCGTCAAGCATCCACACAGCACTTCCGGGAGAGCCATGATGTTGAATCCTTACGCGCAACGGCAGGTCGATTCGCCTCATCGCATCGTGATCGTCGGCGGCGGCGCCGCGGGGCTGGAACTCGCGACGCGTCTCGGCAATAGCGTCGGCAAGCGGCGGCGCGCCGAGGTGATCCTCATCGACCGCTTTCCGACGCACTTCTGGAAGCCGCTTCTGCATGAAGTGGCGTCGGGACAGATCGATGCATCGAGTCATCAGATCGATTACGCCGCGCACGCGAAGTGGAATCACTTTCGCTTCGAGCAGGGCGCGCTCGCGAACATCGATCGTGGACGCCGCGAGATCGTCATCGACGAGACGACCGATATCGACGGACGTCCGCTCCTGCCGAAGCGAACGCTCGCCTTCGATTCGCTCGTGCTCGCGCTCGGCAGCGTGACGAACTTCTTCTCGATTCCCGGCGCGGCGCAGCATGCGCTGACGCTCGAAACGGTGGAGCAGGCGGAAACGTTCCGGCGGCGCCTGTTGTCGAGCCTTCTGCGTTCGAGTCATGCGCGGCAGGCGACGCCCGGCGCGGCGCGCACGCCGGTTTCGGTGACGGTGATCGGCGGCGGCGCGACGGGCGTCGAACTGGCCGCCGCGCTGCGCGGATCGGCGGAAATGCTGCGCGAGTATCACCTCGCGTCGATCGACCCGGCCAGCGACATCCGCATTCGTCTGCTGGAAGGCGCGCCGCGCGTGCTGCCCGCGCTGCCCGAACGCATTTCGACGCGCGCTCAGGACGTGCTCGCCAAGCTCGGCGTGGAAGTGCGGCTGGGTTGCCGCGTGCGTTCGGTGGACGAGCACGCCGTATCGACCGCGGATGGCGAAACGCTCACAAGCGACATCACGATCTGGGCTGCGGGCGTGGAAGGCGCGCCGGTGTTGCGCAAGCTGGAAGGATTGCCGCTGAACCGGCTGGGACAGGTGATCGTCGATGCAACCTTGCAGGTCGAACCCGGCTCAGGCATCTACGCGATGGGCGACTGCGCCGCGTGCGCCGCAGCGAAAGGCGACGCGCTCGTGCCGCCGCGCGCGCAGGCCGCGTTTCAGCAGGCCGTCTATCTCGCCGATGCCCTCGCGCGCCGCCTCGACGAACGCGCCGTGCCGCTCTTCGCATACCGCGATCAGGGCACGCTCGTCTCCTTCGGACGCGCAGGCGCGGCGGGCGCGCTGATGAGCGAGTTGCTGCGCCGGCCGCTGTTCATCGACGGATGGTTCGCGGCGTCGTGCTACCGGCATCTGTATCGCCGGCACATCATGGGGCTGACGGGCGTCAAGCGGGCGCTGATGTACGCCGCGAGCCAATGGCTGCGCGAGCGCGTGCGGCCTACCGTGAAGCTGAACTGACGCCGATTCAGCGCATTGCGACGGCCGTGCCGGACTCGGCGCGGCCCGACACGAGGCATTGCGACCGGAACGCGTCGCGCTGGCTGCTCGCGGCGGCGTGGCTGAAGCCCTTGCTCAGGGCGTCGAATTCGATCTGCGCCGCGCTCTGCGCGCACGACGACGCGGCCAGGTCGCGTCCCTGCGCGTGGAGCATGGCGCGATCGGCGACGAGATACGCGACGAGCGCAAAGACGACGGCCTTGAATGTTTTCTTCATGCTTGTCTCCTTCCTTGCGTTCTAGGCTAAGGGCCACGCGGCTTCCGGCAAATCAGGGCAAGCCCGAAGCGAACGAACGATTCATCCACGTCGACGTGTCGCTGAGCGGGAATCGGTAAAAAAGTCAAGGCCGTTCGGCGCAATGAATTTGATACGCCGCAATGCACAAAAAACTATTCTTTTGAGTTATCCTCGTTAACCCTTAGGAATACGCCTAAGTCATTCGGGCTGCGCGCCGGATTCAAGCCTCCGCGCACTCGTCCTGCCTTACATTCCACTGTCAGCGCCTTCCCAGCGAGCACGTTTCTTCGCGTGCTGGCCGTGCTTTGCGCCCGATTTCGACCGAGCTATGCATCTGCCGTCAGTTCTCAGTTTTCTTATCTGGATTCCAGTGGTGTCGGGCATCTTCGTGCTGACGTTCAGCGCATCCGCGACGCTCTCGCGCGCCGTCGCCCTGTTCGGCGCGATTCTCAGCCTGTTGCCCGTCGTGCCGCTGCTCTCCCGCTTCGACGCGTCGTCCAGCGCGATGCAGTTCGTCGAGCGCGTCGAGTGGCTGCCGCAGTTCGGCATTTCGTACCATCTGGGCGTCGACGGCATTTCGCTGTGGTTCACGGTGCTGACGGCCGTCACCACGCTCATCATCTTCGTCGCGTCGTGGCGCTCGGTCACGAAGCAGGTCGCGCAATACTACGGCGCGTTCCTCGTGCTGTCGGGCTGCATGCAGGGCGTGTTCGCGTCGCTGGATGGCATGCTGTTCTTCGTGTTCTTCGAGGCTTCGCTGATTCCGCTGTATCTGCTGATCGGAACGTGGGGCGGCGAGCGGCGCGTGTACGCGGCGATTCGCTTCTTCTTTTTCTCGCTGCTCGGCTCGCTTGCAATGCTGGCCGCGCTCGTTTATCTGTGGACGCAGGCGCATACCTTCGATATCGACGCATGGCGCAACCTGAAGCTCGGCTTCACGCCGCAGATCGTCGTCTTCGTCTGCTTCCTCGCGGCCTTTTCGGTCAAGGTGCCGATGTGGCCGGTCCACACCTGGCTGCCCGACGTGAACTCGGAAGGCCCGACGGGCGCGGCGGTGCTGCTCGGCATGCTGAAGATCGGCGGCTACGGCATGTTGCGCTACGTGTTGCCGATCGTGCCCGACGCATCGCACTTCTTCGCCCCGGCGATGATCGCGCTGTCGCTCGTCGCGGTGATCTACGGCAGCCTCGTCGCGCTCGCGCAGACGGACATGCGCAAGCTGCTTGCCTACTCGGCAGTCGCGCACATGGGTCTCGTGACGCTCGGCCTCTTTACCTTCGACCGCCTCGGCACCGAAGGCGCGGTCGTGCAGATGCTGTCGTACGGCATCGTGTCCGGCGCGATGCTGCTGTGCACCGGCGTGCTCGTCGAGCGCACGAAAAATGGCTCGATCGATGCCTACGGCGGCGTCGCCAACACGATGCCCCGCTTCGCGGTCTGCGCGATGCTGTTCGCGATGGCCAATGTCGGCCTGCCGGGCACCTCGGGTTTCGTCGGCGAGTTTCTAGTGTTGATGGGCGCGATCCGCCTGAACTTCTGGATCGGCGCGGCTGCGGCCACGTCGCTGATCCTGAGCGCGGCCTATACGCTGTGGATGGTCAAGCGTGTGATTTTCGGCGCGGTGAAGAACGAGCGCGTCGCCGGTCTGCGCGATCTCGGCAAGCGCGAACTCGTGCTGTTCGGCGCGATGGCCGTGCTGGTGCTGGGTATCGGCGTGCATCCGAAGACCTTCACGGACGCGATGGGCCCGTCCGTCGAAAGACTGCTCGCGGCGGCGCAAGGCTCGACGCTGCCCGACGACGGCAGCGCGCCGTCCTACAACGCGCGCCGCGAAGCGGTTTCGGAGCGCACGCCGGGCTGAGTTCCGGCAAAGATGGAACTACGCCGCTAACATTTCGAGTGTTCGCGGACACACGCCGCGGCGCCGCTCTATACTGAGCGGCGCCGCGTTCGTTTTTGCATCGCCTGATCCATCCGAAATTCGCCATTGCATTCGTTCGATATGCAGTCAATGGAGGCCTGGACATGAAGAAGAACTCCGCAGCCATCTGGATTCTCGGCGCGATGGTCATCGGCATAGTGGTTGGCTACATGATCTTCACGAGCTTTCCCGACAAGAAGACCGCCACGGAGATCGCCGGCTACATCTCCCTCGTGTCCGACGTGTTCCTGCGCCTCATCAAGATGCTGATCGGGCCGCTCGTGTTCTCCACACTGGTCGTCGGCATCGCGCACATGGGCGACGCCGCCTCGGTCGGACGCGTGTTCGCCAAGGCGCTCGGCTGGTTCCTCACCGCGTCGCTCATTTCGCTGCTGCTCGGCCTCGTGATGTCGAACTTGCTCAAGCCCGGCGATAACCTCGGCTTGCCGCTTCCCGACATCGGCGCATCGGCGAATCTCGCGACGTCGAAGTTCACGCTCAAGGACTTCGTCAGTCACATGGTGCCGCGCTCGTTTGCCGAAGCGATGACCAACAACGAGATCCTGCAGATCGTCGTGTTCTCGATGTTCTTCGGCGTCGCGCTCGCCGCGCTCGGCGAACGCGGCAAGATCCTGCTCGCCGCGATCGATCAGCTGTCGCACGTCATGCTCAAGATCACCGGCTACGTGATGAAGCTCGCGCCGCTCGCCGTGCTCGCCGCGATGGCCGCGACCGTCGCGGTCAACGGGCTGACGATCCTTCTGAAGTTCGCGGTCTTCATGGCCGACTTCTATATCAGCCTCTTTCTGCTGTGGGGCCTGCTCGTGCTCGCGGGCTTCCTGTTCCTGCGGCGGCGCGTGTTCAAGCTGCTGTCGCTCATCAAGGAAGCGTTCATGCTTTCGTTCGCGACCGCGAGCTCGGAGGCCGCGTATCCGAAGATCCTCGACGCGCTCGATCGTTTCGGCGTGAAGCGCAAGATCTCCAGCTTCGTGATGCCGATGGGCTACTCGTTCAACCTCGACGGCTCGATGATGTATTGCACGTTCGCGACGCTCTTCATCGCGCAGGCGTACGGCATTCATCTGCCGATCAGCACGCAGATCACGATGCTGCTGATCCTCATGCTGACATCGAAAGGCATGGCCGGCGTGCCGCGCGCGTCGCTGGTCGTCATCGCGGCCACGCTTAATCACTTCAACATTCCCGAGGCGGGACTGCTGCTGATTCTCGGCGTCGATACCTTCCTCGACATGGGGCGCTCGGCGACCAACGCCGTCGGCAATTCGATCGCGAGCGCGGTCGTCGCGAAGTGGGAAGGCGAGCTGCTGACGGAATCGGAGGCGGCGAAGAATGCGGCGCGCATCGAGGCCGAACAGGACGCGTCGCTCGCGCATCCCGCGCAGGTCTGACGGAGGCGAGCCATGAAGACGCAGCGCTTCTGGTCGGCGCTGGCTGCGGCCAGCCTGATCGCGATCGCTCCGAACGCGCGCGCGGCCGACGACGTGCAGACACCGCCGCCCGACAACGACGCCTACGCGCCCGCGACGCTGACCGGCACGCTCGCCAAGGCGCGCGACACGGGCACGATCGCGATCGGCTATCGCGATGCCTCGGTGCCGTTCTCGTATCTGAACGCGCGCAAGGAGCCGATCGGCTATTCGATCGAACTCTGCAAGTCGATCGTCGCCGCGATCGGCAATGCGGTGCACAAGAACCTGAACATCCGGTGGGTGCCCGTGACGCCGGAGAATCGCATCGAAGCGGTCGTCGATGGCCGTGTCGATCTCGAATGCGGCTCGACCACGAGCAACGTCGAGCGGCAGAAACGCGTGGCCTTTTCGCCGATCTTCTTCGTGGCCGGCACCAAGGTGATGGTCAGGAAAGGGTCGCCGATCCGCTCGTTTCGCGATCTCGCGGGCAAGAAGGTCGCGGTGACGGCAGGCACGACGAACGAGAAGGCGCTGCGCGATCTCGACCGGAAGTTCGCGCTCGGCCTGCAGTTGCAGATCGTGCCGGATCACGCGGAAGGCTTCGCGCGCGTTGCGAACGGCGAGGCCGATGCCTTCGCCACCGACGACGTGCTGCTCTACGGCCTCATCGCGGAGAACGCGGCGAAGGGCGGCGCGTATCAGGTGATCGGCGATTATTTGTCGTATGACCCGTACGGCATCATGTATCGCAGGGACGATCCCCAGCTTGCGCAAGTCGTGAAGGATACGTTCCAGAACCTCGCCGCCGATGGCGAAATCGAGCGTCAATACAAGCGCTGGTTCCTGCAACGTCTGCCGTCGGGAAAAAGCCTCGACATGCCGATGAGCGCGCAACTCGAAAGCATCATCGAGTCGATGGCGGGCGGCGAGGCGCAGTAGCGCGCGGGCGTCCTTACTCGTCGACGAGCTGGCGCACGCGCGCGGCCAGCGTTTCGATCGCGAACGGCTTGGTCAGCACTTGCATGCCGGGCTCCAGGCGTCCATTGCCGATCACCGAATTCTCCGCATAGCCGGTGATGAAGAGCACTTTCAGATCGGGACGCGCCTCGCGCGCCGCATCGGCCATCTGGCGTCCGTTCATGCCGCCGGGCAAGCCGACATCGCTGATGAGCAGATCGATCCGCACATTCGACTGCAACAGCTTGAGGCCCGCGATGCTGTCGGCGGCTTCGATCACCGCGTAGCCGGCCTCTTCCAGCACATCGACGATAAGCATGCGAACGCTCGGTTCATCGTCGACGACGAGCACGGTTTCTCCCGACTCCGCGCCGGAGATCGGCGATGCGGATTGATCGGCGGCATCGTCATCGACACCGCCATAGAAGCGCGGCAGATAGATGCAGACCGTCGTGCCCTGCCCGACTTCGGAATAGATCCGAACCTGGCCGCCCGATTGCTTCGCGAAGCCGTAGATCATCGATAGACCGAGGCCCGTGCCCATGCCGATCGGCTTGGTCGTGAAGAACGGATCGAACGCATTCGCGATGACATCGGGCGTCATGCCGGTGCCGGTATCCGTCACGCACAGCGACAGGAACTGGCCTTCGGGCATGTCGTGGCTTTGGGCCGCGCGGTGGTCGATCCACTTGTTGGCCGTTTCGATGGTGATGCGCCCGCCATCGGGCATCGCGTCTCGTGCATTGATGCACAGGTTGAGCAGCGCGTTTTCCAGTTGTCCCGAATCGACGAGCGCGGGCCACAGGCCCGTCGCGCCGACAGACTCCACCTTGATGCCCGGGCCGACCGTGCGCTGGATCAGTTCGGTCATGCCGTTGACGAGCGCGTTGACGTCCGTGGGACGCGGATCGAGCGTTTGCCGCCGCGAAAACGCCAGCAGCCGATGCGTCAGCGCCGCCGCGCGCCGCACTGCGCCTTGCGCCGCGACGACGTATTTGTCGACCTCCGCGATCCGTCCTTGGCTCAGCCGAATGCCGAGCAACTGCAGCGAGCCCGACACGCCCGCCAGCAGATTGTTGAAGTCGTGCGCGAGGCCGCCCGTCAACTGACCGACCGCTTCCATCTTCTGCGCCTGACGGAGTTGTTCTTCCGCGCGCATCAATTCCGCCGTGCGCTCGGCGACGCGCTGCTCCAGCGTTTCGTTGAACGCGCGCAGCGACGCGATCGCGCGATCGCGTTCTTCCTCCGCTTTCTTGCGCGCGGAGATGTCGCGAAAGAGGATCGACACTTGCCGCAGGCTGGGCGGTTCGACGCGCGACGCCGACACCTCGATATGCCGCCCCGCCGACAGAAAGTAGCGCTCGAAACGCGCGGTCGCGCCGGTGCGCAGAACGTCGCCGTAGATTTCGACCCAGCCGTCGGCATCGGTCGGATCGATCTCGCGCAAGGTCTTGCCGACGATGTCGCGAATGCCCGAGTGCCGCTCGTATCCCGGATTGGCTTCGACGTGCAGATAATCGCTGAGCGGTCCGTGCGGGCCATCGATGAATTCGATGATGCAAAAGCCGTCATCGATCGCGTTGAAGAGCGTGTGGTAGCGCGCCAGCGTGGCGAGGCGGCGGGCTTCGGGATCGGGCGTTTGGGTCATCGGAAGGGTTCGGGTCGGTCGCGTCGTGGGCGGGCGGCCCGCGCGGCGTCGAGAGCTTACGGCAAAACAAGCATTTTGCGTGCACGCACATGCCCGGCCGTTGCGCGACGAACTTTCGTCCACCGTCTCAGACGAAACTTGCCTGCATGATGCGGTTGCGCCCGCGCGCTTTCGCATCGTAGAGCGCCTCGTCGGCCGCGCGAATGAGCGCGCTTACGTCGTCGTCGCGTTCCGGCCGCCAGCTCGCGAGACCGATGCTCGCCGTGACGCGGCCGAACTCGCTGCCCGCGTGCTCGATCGACAGATCGCTGATGGCCGCGCGAATCTTCTCGGCGATTTTCGCGGCGCCGTCGGCGGGCGTGTCGGGCAATACGACGACGAACTCCTCGCCGCCGTAGCGCGCGGCGGTATCGACGGGCCGCCGTATGTTGTCGCCGATGCAGCGTGCGACGGCCGCGAGCGCGTCGTCGCCGGCCTGATGGCCGTAGGCATCGTTGAAGGCCTTGAAGCGGTCGATATCGACGAACAGCAGCGAAAAGAGACTGCGCGTGCGGCGCGCCCTGCGCCATTCCTGATCGAGAATCTCGCCCAGCGTGCGGCGATTGTGCAGCCCGGTGAGTCCATCGGTGCGCGCGAGCAACTGTAGCTCCGACTCCGCGCGCATGCGCCGCCTGAATTGCGCGGCGAGCACGAACGACAACGCGATGAATCCGATAGCGAGCACGCCCATCGACGAGCCGATGATGATCGCGCGCCGCCGCCATGCCGCGTAGATGTCCTCTTCTCCTTCGGCCACCATGATGATGAGCGGCAGATTCGGGAAGTTGCGGAAGTAGTAGAGGCGGCGCCTCCCGTCGATCGACGATGTTTCGCTGAAGCTGCCCTGCTCCGCCGCCCGAAATTTCTTGAAGGTATCGGCCTGGCTGATGTCGCGGCCGATCACGCGCGGATCGAACGGCTGACGCATGATCATCAGGCCGTCGTGATTGATGAGCGACACCGCGCCGTGCGGCCCGAGCGAAAGCCCCGCGAAAAGATTGCGGAAGTATTCGAGGTTGATGGCGAGCATCGCGACGCCCGCGAAGGACCCGTCGGGACGCGAGAGTCTGCGGCTCAACGCGATGCTGGGCGCGCCGCCGCGCAATCGCGACGCATACGGGCCGCTGATGTAAAGCCCGGCGTCTGGCCGGTCGCGTTGGACCGTGAAATAGCCGCGATCCGCGAAATCGCCCGGCCGGGGCACGAGGCTGCCCGAATCGATGATGATCTTGCCGTTCTCGTCGAGCACGAGGATCGACCCGAGATCGCGCGCTGTGGCCGCCCGGTCGAACAGCACGTCGTTGCGCAGGCGGGGCGGAAGGCTCATTACGTCGTCGCGTTCGACGCCTTCGACGACCGCTTGCAGCGACAGTTCGTAGAGTTCGAAATTGCGCTCGATGTCGCGCTCGGCGAGCAACGCGAGATTGCGGGACGTGTCGCGCGCGCGATCGAGCGCATCGACCCGGCCCTGATACAGGACCAGCGCGCAAAGCGCCACCATGAGAAGCGCGATGAGCGTGCCGCACAGCACGATGACGTTCGGCGTCGAGCTTCGCGCGCGTGCCGGGGCGGGTGCGTTGAGACTCGGGTTGTAGATATTTTCGGTTGCCACTATCTGGAGGTCCGGGAACCTGGCTCGCGAGTTTATCTGTTGCTCTGCATGGTCCTTGGGTTGCGAGCTAGGGCGTCATTGTCTCCTATTTGTATGATCCCGGCTTGAAGTAGTGAAGCTCCAGCGAAGCGCCCCCCGCCCCAGCGCGATATACCGCGCGAGATGATGATCCTCATCGCCCAATTGATGATCGATCATCACGAGCCGCTTCGCGTAATGAGCAAGCGGCAGCTCCCACGTCATGCCGATGCCGCCATGCATCTGAATGGACTCTTCCGCGACGAGCGTGCCGATGCGCCCGACCGAATGCTTCGCCGCCGACAACGCTCGCTCGCGCGCAACACCCGATGCGCCGACCGCCGCCGCCGCATTGATCGCAGCGGAACGCGCCTGCTCGATCTCGAGCAGCACATCGGCCATGCGATGCTGCAACGCCTGAAACGCGCCGATCGGCACGCCGAACTGCCTACGCGTGCGCAAATATTCGAGCGTGTGCTCCTTCGCGACATCCATCGCGCCGACCGCTTCCGACACGAGCGCGACGAGACCATATCCGATCGCATGCGTGAGCGTCGCGTAGGCATCGCCTTCATTGCCGACGAGCGCATTGGCATCGAGCGTCACATTTTCGAGCGATACTTCCGCCACGCGTCCGCCATCGATCTTGCGGTAGCCGCGCATCTTCACGCCCTGCACATCGCGCGGCACGATAAAGAGCGAAATGCCCGCTTCGTCGTACTCGTTGCCCGACGTGCGCGCCGACACGAGCAGCACGTCCGCATGTTCGCCCTGCTGCACGACGCCCTTCGCGCCGTTGAGCATCCATCCATCGCCATGCCGGGTCGCGCGCGTGTTCACGCGTGCAAGCTCGTAGTGCGAGCCGGGTTCGTCATGCGCGAATGCTGCGATCGCCGTCCCGTCGATCATGCTCGCAACGATCTCGCGCTGCCGCTCATCGCCCGCGAAAGCAAGTGCGCGCCCGACGATCAACGTATCGAGAAACGGTTCGACGACGAGCCCGCGACCGAGCGCTTCGAACACGACGGACACATCGAACCCGTCGCCACCGAAGCCGCCGATCGATTCATCGAAGAACGCGCCGACGATGCCAAGCTCGCAAAACCGTCGCCACATATCGCGGCTGAAGCCCTCTTGCGAACGCGCGATCCTGTCGCGCACATCGAAGCCATATTGCTCGGCGATGAAGCGGTTCAGCGAATCCGCGAGCATCCGCCGGTCTTCCGTGTGCTGGAAATTCATCGTGCGCGTCCTTTAAAGACCGAGGATCATCTTCGAGATGATGTTCTTCTGTATTTCGTTTGAGCCGCCGAAGATCGACAGCTTGCGATTGTTGAAGTACTCCGACGCCGCATCCAATGTTTCGGCATCCTTGTCATCTTCGAATGCTTCGTCTATCAACGGCTGCGCGTACGGACCCATCGCGCGACGCATCAGCGAAGAGATTTCCTGGCGAATCTCCGTGCCGCGAATCTTCAGCATCGAGCTTTCCGCGCCTGGCGCGCCGCCGCCCCCGACCGCCGCGATCACGCGCAGGTTCGTCGTCTTCATGTTCTCCAGATCGATCTCGACACGCGCGAGACGCGCGGCGAACAAAGGATCGTCGATGAGCGCGCGGCCGTTGCATTGCACCTTGCCCGCAACAGCCTTCAGCCGGCTCAGCGCGGCCACTGAAAAGCCCACGCCCGCGATGTTCGTGCGCTCGTAGGTCAGCAGATACTTCGCATACGTCCAGCCCTTGTTCTCCTCTCCGACGAGATTCGCAACGGGCACGCGCACGTCCGTGAAGAACACTTCGTTGACTTCGTGCTCGCCGTCGAGCGTGATGATCGGACGCACGTCGACGCCCGGCGTATTCATGTCGATGAGCAGAAAGCTGATGCCTTCCTGCTTGCGCGCATCCTGCGACGTCCGTACGAGACAGAAGATCATGTTCGCGAAGTGCGCGAGCGTGGTCCACGTCTTTTGTCCGTTGACGATGTAATACTCGCTGCCGTTCTCCATCGTGCGAACGGCTGTCGTACGCACCGATGCGAGATCGGAACCCGCGCCCGGCTCCGAATAGCCCTGACACCACCAGTCCGAGCCATCGAGAATACGCGGCAGCCAGTGACGCTTCTGCGCCTCGCTCCCGTATTTGATGAGCACCGGCCCGAGCATGTTCACACCGAAAGGCACGATGCGCGGCGCGCCCGCAATCGCACATTCGTTCTCGAAGATGAACTTCTGCACCGCGGTCCAGCCCGGGCCGCCATACTCCTTCGGCCAGTGATTCGCGAGCCAGCCCTTCGCGTTGAGCGTGGCGTGCCATTGCGCCATGTCGTCGCGCGTCAGGCGCTCGCCCGTGCGCGCCTTCTGCGCAACATGCTCTGGCAGCGATGTGCGCAGAAACGCTAGGACTTCGGCGCGAAAGGCTTCTTCGTCTGCGTTGAATGTCAGGTCCATGACTGCGATTCCATGAGTGATTGAAAGGCCACGCGTCAGGCCGTCTGATTCAGGCTCGCGAAATTCCTCCCGCGCGCCACGAGATCGACGATCAACGGCGACGCGCGCCAGAAGAGCGGATCTTCCTGCGCGAATGCGCGGATATCTGCGAGCACGTTGTCGAGACCCACGGTATCGGCATAATGCATCGGGCCACCGCGATAGCGCGGGAAACCGAAGCCGTGCATCAACGTGGCATCGACATCGAGCGGACGTTGCGCAATGCCTTCGTGCACGATATTCGCGCCCTCGTTGATCATCGCGGCCAGGTAGCGGCGCACGATCTGCTCATCGGTGAATGGTCGCGGCTTGACGCCCGCACGCTCGCGCTCGGCATCGATGATCGACTCGACTTCCGCATCCGGCGTGCCCGTGCGCGCACCGTCTCCGTAACGATAGAAACCGCGTCCCGTTTTCTGGCCGAACCAGCCGCGCTCGCACAGTTCATCGCCGATACGCACGTAACGCGCGTTCGAATCGCGCGTCGCGGCGCGGCGCTTTCTCGCGGCCCAGCCGATATCGCCGCCAGCCAGATCGATGACCTGATACGGTCCCATCGGAAAGCCGAAGTCGCGCACGGCCCGATCGATCTGATACGGCGACGCGCCGTCTTCCATCAGATGATCCGCCGCCGCGCGATACACCGCGAGCATGCGATTGCCGATGAATCCATCGCACACGCCCGCACGCACCGCCACCTTTTTCAGCTTCTTCGCGAGTTCGAAACCGGTCGCAACGACATCGGCGCTCACGCGCGCGGGCACGACCACTTCGAGCAGCTTCATGATGTTCGCGGGCGAAAAGAAGTGCAGCCCGAGCACGTCCTGCGGACGCGAGATGCTCGCCGCGATCTCGTCGATGTCGAGATACGACGTGTTCGTCGCGAGCACCGCGCCCGGCTTGCACACGCGATCGAGTTGCGCGAACACGGCCTTCTTCGCGGCCATGTCCTCGAACACGGCTTCGATGACGAGATCGGCATCGGCGAGCGCGTCGTATTTCGTTTCGCCGTGAAAGCGTTGCAGCGCGCGCGTTTTCGATTCGTGCGTCAGGCGGCCCTTCGCGATCAGCGCGTCGTACACCTTCTCGACATGCGCGCTTCCGCGTTCGAGCGAGGCTTCGTCGCGCTCGATCATCGTCACCGCGAGACCCGCGTCGAGCAGCGCGACGGCGATGCCCGCACCCATCGTGCCGCCGCCAATCACACCGATGCGATCGAGCGCGCGCGGCTGTGCGTCGCGCGTTTCGGGCGACTTCTGAGTTTCGCGTTCGACGAAGAACGCATGCACGAGACCCGCGCGTTGCGGGCTCTCGCGGCATTCGAGGAATTGCTCGCGTTCGAAGCGCAAGCCTTCGTCGAAGGGCAGATTCAACGCCGCTTCCACGCAATCGACGATCTTCATCGGCGACAGCAATCCGCGCGACTTCTTCTGCGTCTCGGCGCGCGCGGCGGCGATCGCTGCCACGCTCGCTTCCTTGTCCGCGAGTCCGCGCGCGTTCTTCGTGCGGCGCGGCGCGGCCTTCGTCGCGATGAGTTCGTGCGCGAAAGCAAGGCCTTCGGCGAACACGTCGTCGCTCTGGCCGACGCGGTCGACGAGACCCAGACGCAGCGCTTCCTCCGCGCCGATGTGACGGCCACTCAACATCATCGACAACGCGGCCTGTGCGCCGATCAGACGCGCCGAGCGCTGCGTGCCGCCCGCGCCCGGCAAGAGTCCCAGTTGCACTTCGGGCAGGCCGAGCTTCGCGCCGGCGACCGCGATCCGGTAATGCGACGCCAGCGCGACTTCGAGTCCGCCGCCAAGCGCCGCGCCGTGTATCGCCGCGACGACGGGCTTCGCGCAACGCTCGATGCGGTTGCACACCTCCGGCAACGACGGCGGCACGGCGGGCTTGCCGAACTCGCGAATGTCCGCGCCCGCGATGAAGTTCCGGCCTGCGCCGACGATCAGCACCGCGCGCACGGAGGCATCTGCATCGGCGGCTTCGATTGCATCGATGAGACCGCGCCGCACGGCAGCGTTGAGTGCGTTGACGGGCGCATGATCGATCGTCACGACAAGGACGCTGCCGCGCAATTCGTGTTGAACGGCGGATACGGTTTCAGGCGCGCTCGAAAGCGTCATGGATGAAGTCTCCTGGGTCGATGTTCCTGTTTTACGTGGAAGCATTCTCGCGGGGACAGGCATCCTTGACAATCACAGGCTCGATTGACAGACTGTCAAATCTCTTTTGACAATCGAACCATACCGTGGACGTCAACGAACTGACGCTGCTGGTCGAAATCCTCGATGCGGGCAATCTGAGCGAAGCGGCGCGCCGCCTCAAGATGACGCGCGCGAATGTCAGCTATCACCTGAATCAGCTCGAAAAGTCCGTCGGCCTGCAGCTCGTGCGGCGAACCACGCGACGCGTCGAGCCGACCGAGCTCGGCCTCAAGCTCTATGAGCACGGCCGTTCGATCCGCAACGCGCTTTTCGCGGCGCAGGAATCGGTATCGACGCTCGGGCAAGGATTGCAGGGGCGCGTGAGGTTATCGGTGCCGAGCGGTTATGGACAGCTCGTGATGTCGGAATGGCTGATTGCGTTCAAGCGCGAGTACCCGGATATCGTGCTCGACGTGATGTTCGAAAACCGCGTCGAAGACCTGCTGCGCGACGAAGTCGATATCGCCGTGCGCGTGATGCCCGAGCCGCCGCCGAGTCTCGTTGCGCGCGACATGGGGCCGGTGCGGTACGTCGCGTGTGCATCGTC
Organism: Caballeronia sp. AZ7_KS35; assembly: GCF_023631045.1. NCBI lineage: Bacteria > Pseudomonadati > Pseudomonadota > Betaproteobacteria > Burkholderiales > Burkholderiaceae > Caballeronia > Caballeronia sp. AZ7_KS35. The sequence continues at coordinate 95,383 of NZ_JALQDV010000045.1, forward strand.
CGCGTATGCCGAAACGCACGGCATGCCCACGCGGCTCGAGCAACTGGGCGTCGTGCCGGTGATCACCGCGACGGTCGTCGGCAAGCAGACGCGCGTCGCCGCCTATCTCGACGATGAACGTCACGAAGTGCTCCTCGAACCGAGCCTCATCTCCGAGAACTTCCTGTTTTTGCGCGATGCGATCCTCGCGGGTCTCGGCGTCGGCATCGTGCCGGATTACGTCGTGTCGGAAGACATGCGGCGCGGCGCGATCGTCACCGCGCTCGACGAATGGCGGCTCAGCATCTTCGGCACGCACATGTACATGCTCTACATGCCGAACCGGCATCACACGCGCGCGACGCTGGCGTTCATCGAGTTCATGCTCGACCGCGCGCGAATGGCGGGGCGCGGGCGTCATTGAAGCATCTGCGTCACGCCTTGCGGACGCGCTCCGCAAAGCCTATCGCCACCGACATCAACGCAATGCCCGTCATCTGCGCGCCGCTCAAACGCTGATCGAAAACCAGCCAGTCGATGACGATGGCCACCGCCGGATAGATGAACTGAAGCACGGCGACGCGCGCGGTGTCGAGCCGCGCCATGCCGATATACATCAGTGTGTACGCAAAGCCCGTGTGAATCAGCCCGAGGCCCGCGAGCCACGCCCACGACATGCCCCATGCGGGCCACCCGTGCTGCATCGGCCAGAACCATAACGACAGCGTGCCGATGGCGCACTGCCACCACGCGAGCACGCCCGCAGGCAGATCGCGCAGCCGTCGCGCGGTGATCGTCACGCCCGCCATGCACAGCGAACCGGCCAGGCATGCGGCCACGCCCGTCCAGTACGCGGGCTGCAAAGAGCCGTCCGACGCGTGCCCGGCGACGCCCGTCGCGAGCACGAGTCCGCACATCGCGACTGCCACGGCCATGACGCGCTGCCTGCCGATCGTCTCTTTGAGCCACAACGATGCGAATAGCAGCACCCACATCGGCTGCACATGAAACAGAACGATGGCGACGCCCGCCGATATGCGCTCGACCGCGCTGAAGAAGAGCGCCCAGCTCGACACCATCAGCAGGCTCGCCGCGAGCACCCAAAGAACGTTGCTGCGCGTGAGGCGCAGAAAGCGGGTCTGTCCGCGCGAGATGAGCCACGCGCTCATGCCCAGAAGCCCGAAAGCGCAGCGAAACCATGTCGCGGTCAGCGGATCGGCATTCGCTTCGTGCAGGAAAACACCGATCGTGCCGAGCAGCGCGCAGCCGACGATAAAGGGCAACGCGCCTGCCGCAGATCGTGCTTCACTGCGCGCGGTTGTACGGGAAGAGGATGACGCGTTCGTGTTCATGCCCCAAGTGTGTGCCGCGATCGATAGAACGAAAAGCGCATAATTCGAAGATCATCCATTCGATTTTCGAAATCGCCGATCAGACCCATGAAACAACACGATTTGCAGATGGACTGGCTCAAGTGCTTCGTCGCCGTCGTCGATGCGGGTTCGCTGTCGAGCGCGGCGGGCGAAGTGCATCGTTCGCAATCGGCGGTGAGCATGCAATTGAAGAAGCTCGAAAGCGCGCTCGGATTGCGGCTCATCGAACGCGGCTCGCGCGCGCTCGAACTGACTCACGACGGGCAAACGCTGCTCGGCTATGCACGGCGCATTCTCGATCTGCATGCCGAGGCGCAGGTCGCGCTTCAGGGCGAGCAACTCACCGGCCGCGTGCGCCTCGGCGTGCCCGACGACTACGCGGCCAAATATCTGACACCCGTGCTGAAGCGCTTTGCGCCGCGGCACAGCGGCGTCGAGATCGAGTTGATCTGCGAGCAATCGACATCGCTGATTCCGCGCATCGCGAATAGCGAGCTCGATATCGCGCTCGTATCGCGCGATCACGGCCGGCGCGGCACGCTGCTGTTCCATGAGCCGATGGTCTGGGTCGGCGCGGCGCAATTCGAATTATGGAGACGCGATCCGTTGCCGATCGCCGTCTATGAAAGCGCGAGCCTCGCGCGGCGCAGCGCGATTCATTCGCTCGCGCAGCAAGGCCGCCGCTACAAGGTGGTCTACAACAGTTCGAGTCTGGCCGGGCAGATCGCCGCCGTCGAAAGCGGTCTCGCGGTCGCGGTGCTGACGCAATGCAGCGCGCCGGACCATCTCCGCATTCTGGGCAACGATGAAGGCCTGGGTCCGCTCGAACCGATGGAAGTCGCTGTCTATCGCAGTCGCGATTCGCGCGGCTCCAAAGCGGTGGACGGCCTGTATAGCCTCCTCGTGAAGACGCTCAGGCAATCGGCGTCAGTCTGATCGACGACGATATGAAGCAATGCCCTCGATCTCGACGAGCAAATCGGCGCGGCAGATATCGGCCTTGACATAGCGGATGTTCGCATCCGCATGAAACGCGGTCTGCGCGAGTTTCATCACGCGCGGCAAGTCCGCCGCATGACGGTAATACACCTTGATCTGATCGAGGTCGCGCAGCGTATAGCCGCCGCTCACGTTCTGCGCTTCGAGATTCTCGATGCCGATCAGATGCGCGATATTGCCGATCGCGACATGCCATTGCTTGTCGAGATCGCCTTCGTGCACGGTCTCGTGTCCGAGAATGCTCGCGGTGCCCGAGACGTACAACGTATCGTCCAACAAGGTGCCGCGCGCGAAGCTCGGCGACTTAGGACCGTATCGCTGCGGATATTCATACGCGGGCGTCTGTCGCGAGTTCTCGATATGCCGCGGCGAATTTGCGCGGCACGCCAGAAAATAGAAGCCGACGCCATCGCCCGACGTGCCGATGCCGGTCGCCGCCGGCATACCCGATGCGCCCGTGTAATCCTGCTCGAACGCGATGGCGCGTCCACGGCAGAAATCGCGATACACCTCGAGCCCTTCCCGATTCGCCCCGTTGATGTGCGGGATGAAATTCCACATGCGGAAAATCTTCGGGAAGTCCCGCTCGCCGACGAGCGCGAACGCATCGCCATAGGCTTGTCGCGTGGCTTCGGTATAGCGGCCGGACGACGCGATGAAGCCCGCGCAAAAGAGAAACTCGTCGTCGTGCGCGAAGACGAGATCATTGAAGCGTCCGCTGTGGATCGGCCCGTTGCCTGTCCAGATTTCGGCGAAGCCGTCGTGAGAGTCGTCGCACATCGCGAGGCGCAGCGTCGGCACACCGCTTTCGATGCACGGCCCGCCGCTCGCCGCACCGAAGACGATGCGCGCGAGCACATCGTCTTCGCATGTCGCGTCATGCGCGATGAAGCGCGATCGGGGCGTCGCCATCATCGATCATTCATCGGCCTGATCGCCGAAGAGGTCCGCGGTCGAGACGCGATCCTGCTGCAACGGCGGCAACGCACCGCTCCTCACTTGTTCGAGCACGTCCGGCGGCAACCAGGTTTCTTCCATTGCGCCGATGCCGTTCTCGATCATCTGCTGGAGGAAGAACGATTGCTTGCGCCCCGTCACTTCCGCCAGAAGTCGCAGCCGTTGTTCGAATTGTGGATCGACCCGCACTGCGACCACCTTCAGCTTGTTTTCGGCGGTCCTTCTCACTGCATGCTCCTGTTACGTTCGTTGCGCGCCGCGAGCGGGCGCGCGCATGCGGTGCTTATACCACAGCCTGATTGCGCGACGACCGATGCGCACTCATGCATGGCGATGACAGACCTGCGTGCTACCATCGAAACGAGCGTTTCGGCGCTCGCGCACGCCTTGCAACGCGCCATGAACGAATCTGAAGAACACTCCGCTTCAGGCACCGCAGAGACCCTGCCCTCTCTGCCACCGCTCGACTTTCGCGCGGCGCGCAGACGGCTCTTCGCTGCACTCGTTGCGTCGATCGTCATTCCCTTCGCATTTTTCTGCCTGTACGGTTACTACACTTACGGACGCACATTCGCCGAAACCGGCGAGTCGCTCGAACGACTCGTGCGTATCGTCGACGAAAAGGCCAACACCGTTTTCAGCATCAACCGCGAACTGATCTCGCGCATCGACGAGATGCTCGGCAGCGGCGACGCGGATTTGATCGCGCGCAGCCAGTCGGAGCTGCACGACAAGCTCGCGCGTCTCGCGGCGGCTCATGAACAGATCGCGGCGCTCTCCGTGCTCGACAGTCGCGGCAGGCTCGTGCTCAGCAGCCGCTTTTTTCCCGCGCCCGATGTGTCCGTCAGCGATCGTGCGGATTTCATCGCGACGCGCGATACGCATTCGAGCTTTCATGTTTCCATGCCCGAGCGCGGGCGCGTGAAGAACACGGACATCGTCAACACGCTGAGCGCACGCTATGCGAAAGACGGCCGCTTTCTCGGCGAAATCGCGATTGCCGTGCGGCGCGACTATCTGTTCGATTTCTATCGCGAACTCATTGTGAGCGATCCCGCGCTCACGCTCGCGCTACATCGCGACGACGGCGCCGTGCTCGCGCGTTTTCCGCCAGCGTCCGCGCCCAATGCGCCCGATCGCCATTCGGTGCTGGCGAGCGCATTCGCGCAAGGCAAGCCCACGGGTCTGATGCGTTACATATCGCCGCTCGACAACGATGAAAAGCTCGCGGCGTGGCGGCGTGTCGGCGACTATCCCGTCTATGCGGCGGCGGGCTTTTCGATTCATGACGTGCGCCTCGCATGGTGGCGGCGCGATGTATCGATCGCGTCGATCGCACTGATTCCGTGCATCGCGCTGTGGGTGCTGATCGGCTTCTCGCTGCGACGCCTCAAAGCGGAAGAAGCGGCATGGCACAACTGGCGCGGCGAACTTGCGCTGCGCCGCTCGGCCGTCGCGGCCACGCGGCGGCTTCAACGCATGGGCGCGCTCGGCAATCTCGTCGCGAGCGTCGCGCACGACTTCAATAACCTGCTGATGGTCGTCACATCGAACATGGAACTGGCGCGGCGCAAGGGCTTCAACGGCCTCGAAAAGGAAGTCGCGGCGGTGGAGCGCGCATCGAAGAATGCGCAATCGCTCGCACGCCGCCTGCTGAGCGTCGCGCGACGTCAGCCGCTTCAGATGCAGGTCATCCGCCTCGATCGCTGGATGATGGACTCCGAGCCGCTCGTGCGCGCGTCGGTGGGCGACAAGGTCACGTTCGGCTCGCGCGTGCCGCCATCGACGTGGACCGTGCGCGTCGATGCGACGGAGCTGACCTCGGCGCTCATCAACATCGCCGTGAATGCGAAGGACGCGATGCCTCACGGCGGCGACTTTCGCATCGAGTGCAACAACGTGCGTTATACGTCTACGCATGAAGGTCTCGGCGCCGGCGAATACGTCGTGATCTCGTGCAAGGACAGCGGCGTCGGCATGCGCACCGACGTCGCAAAACAAGCGTTCGAACCGCTTTTCACCACCAAGGGCGCGGGCGCCGGGACAGGGCTCGGACTCGCGCAAGTGCTCGCGATGTCCGAGCAGGCGGGCGGCACGGCGCGCGTGAATTCTGCATGGGGCTTCGGCACGACAGTCGACATCTATCTGCCGCACTGGACCGGCGAAGTCGATGCGCCTGCGGATGCGCCGCCTGTGGAGACCGTCGATCGCGAAGCGCCATCGTCCACCGTGCTGATCGTCGAAGACAACGAGGAAGTCGCGGCGGGCCTGTGCGCCGTGATCGACGTGCTCGGCTGGCAAGCGCGCCACGCATCGTCAGGCGATGCCGCGAGACAGATGCTCGAAGCCGGCGATGAATTCGATCTCGTGCTTTCCGACATCCAGATGCCCGGTAGTTACGACGGCATCAAGCTCGCGGAATGGATCAAGTCGACGCGCCCGAATCAGCCGGTCACGCTGATGACAGGTTACGCCGATCAGCTCGACGAGGCGCGCCGCACCGGCTTCACCATACTCGCGAAGCCTTTCAATATCGACGAGTTGCAACGGCTGCTGAACGGCCTGTCGATGCGCGCCGCGCGGTGAGTCTCGTTCGTGCGCTTCAGTGCAGCGGCGATTCTCCGGGCAACTGAAACGCATCCACGGTATAGCCCATGTTGAAATATCCCGCGCGCGCGTAGACGGAAATGTGCTCGAGCTGCTCGGCGCGCGTGGTTTCGCTCGCGGCGTGCGCGTCGTTGGCCGAACGCTCACGCGCACGCTGCGAAGGGCCCGAAAGCGCCTGCCAGTAGTGAGTCAGGAAGTGCGGCATGGCTCGCCTCCTCGATGCATGAACAGCTCGAATCTAAGCCTTCAAAAAGACTTGGACAAACAAGCTTTTCTGCAATGCATTGCAGGCCGCACCGCTTTGGCGCATCAGGCTGCGTCGACGCCTTCCCGCACGGTGCCCGTGGCCTGCGACTGCTCCAGATGGCGCAGCAGCAACGTCACCATCGCGACGACGGTGAACGCGAGAATCACGAAGAACGCCGCGAGGGGCGTGAGAATCTGCACCGACACGAAGCCCGCGAGACCCATCATCACCGACGACACGAGCAAGAGCGAGCAGCCGAGAATCGCCGCGGTAAGGCCCGCGATATGCGGAAAGAGCGAATTGCCCTTTGCCATCAGCGTCGGGTACATCGCGCCGGCGCAGAAGCCCATCACGAGCACCGGCGCGGACAACGTCCATACGGTGAGGCCGACCGTCAGCGAGAGCAGCAGCATGACGACCGATGCGCCCGCCATCACGCGCGCGCCGATGCGCAGCCGTTGCTCCGCGCTCGGCAGACGCGCGCCATGCACGCGGTTCGACAGCCCGCCGAGGAAATACATCATGCCGATGGCGAGCGCGAGATAGCCGAAGTACGTCGGCGGCTTGTGCAGCGTGTTCTGCACCATGAAGGGGCCGACGATGTTGAATACGAGCAGGATGCTGTAGCACAGCCCTTGCGCGAGAAAACAGCTCTGGAAAACGCGGCTCGACAACACCTTGCCCGCATTCGTGAACAGCGTGCGCGGCGCGAGATGCACCGGCTTCTGCAAGGTCTCGCGATAGCGCCATATGAGCGTCCACATCACGATCGAATAGATGAGCAGAAAGACGAGGCACGACTTCCAGCCGAACCATTCCTGCAAGTGCGCGCCGATCACGGGCGCCACGATCGGCGCGAGCCCCCACGCGATCGACATGTAGGTGAACGCGTGCAGCAGCGCCAGGCCCTTGAACGAATCGGTGATGATCGCCTTCGCGAGCAGGTTGGTCGCCGCGATGCCGAAGCCTTGCAGGCACCGCGCGAGCAGGAAGGTTTCGAGGTTCGTCGCCGCGAGCGACAGTAAGCAGCCGAGCGTGAAGACGACGAGCCCGAACGCCAGCACTTTTTTGCGCCCGTACGCATCGGCGATGGGGCCGAAGACCAGTTGACCGATCGCATACGCCGCCATGTAGCCGGAGACGCTCGACTGGATCGCCTGGGGCGACGTGGCGAAGTAACGCGCCATCGCGGGCAACGCGGGCACGTAGATATCGATGGCGAGCTGCCCCGCCGACGCGAACAGGCAAACCAGAAACAGCAGGAATTGCGGGGAATTCTTCGAAGGATGAGCGTGGTTCATGACAACGACGAATGAGCGAAGGCCGGCGGCCTCTGCGGGCCAATCCGGATGGGGATTCATCGTATTGTGCCTGTCATCGCGCGAATCGGCTCAAAGCCCTCGTCGCGCGTACGTCAACCTGCGCGTTTCCCGCGCGATCGATCACGTCTTGCCATGCAGAATGGGATGCGACTGGCCCGGTATCGGGCGGCCACGGCTGTCCGTCGGCACGAGCTGCGTCTGGAACGCGACGAACAGCGCCTGAAACTTGCCGTCCAATTCGATCATGACCGCGCCGTCCTGAAACACGCCGTTCTCGTTCGAGTGGTCCTTGACATGCGTGCCCTTGCCCGGCTTCGGGTTGCCCTGATTCATATGCGTCTCGTGCAGCCCGTCCTTCCCCGGCTCGAACAGGAAGCCAAAGCCATAGACGGTCACGTCTTTCGTCGGCTTCCATCCGAGGCGATCGTCGCTATAGCTCGGCGTTTCATAGACGTAATCGACGCCGTTCGCCGACATGTCCAGTTGCAGCATCTCGTTGAGAAGCGCATTGATATCGTTCTTCTCGTCCTTGGTGTCGAGCGGGATCGGGCGCATCGCGTCGAGATCGACGAGTCGCGAATCGTGTACATAGTCGAGCTTCGGGAAGTTCGCTGTCGACACACCCGCCGACAGCTTGTCGAGATCGGCCGTCATCGGATGATCGAAGTATCGATTCCAGACATACAGCACGAGATAACCCGCTGGCCCCGTCAGCGAGCTATCCGATTTCACGTTGGTGACGATGTCGAATGGCTTGCCGTTCGCGTCCTCGCTGACGATCACGTAATGCGGATCGCCCTTATAGCCCTGAAGAAAGGGGACGCCGAGCTTGACCGTGCCCTTGAAGACAACGTATTCGTTGCGCGCCATGATGACAACATCCTTTCGGCCGATATGCGATCACGACGATATCAACGAATCGCTTTTCTCGCAGCTTTGAAGCGATGTTTCTGCTCCGCCTTCAGCGCACGTAACGCGTGCTTTTCGCTGGCATCGTCGGCGAATTCGCCTCGTGAATTCGAAAGCAAATCGCGGCTCGCAACGACATCGTTCAACGCGCCGAAGCGCTTTTGAAGCCGCTTGAGGCTCTTCACCTCGGCGCGCAGTTTCGCCGGGATATCCGGCTCGAAAAACTCGATCAGATAACGCACCTTCTTTCCCGCCTTGCGCACTTCGTGATACGCAGCATAGTCCGACTGTTTCGCGCGCAACGCCCGCTTGATGCGCTTCTTCAGCTGACTGCGCGCCGCGCCGATGCGCTTCTTCGCGAACCGTTCGACCGGCACGCGTTGCGGTCCCGTGTTGAGCTGATGATTCGCTTCCTTCAATCCGCTCAGCAGCACATGCTTCATGTCCGCGTTGGCGAGATTTTCGATGCTCGTCGCGAGCACGTTAGCCCGATGCGCCTTCACCGTTTCGTCGAATCCTTCGACATCGAGTTCATGCAGCAATTCGATCAGAATGTCCCAGTCCCGCGCGCTGCCCGCCGATGTCGCGAGATACCTGAACAGGGCGCGCTGACGCGTATCGAATTCTTCGTCCAGCAAAGGCCGGTATGCCCAGAACAAAGTGCGCAGCCTGCGCAACGCAACACGCAGCTTGTGAAGCACTTCCGGGTCCGTGTTTCCGTCGAGCGTGGCAGCGTGCTGCATCGCCTCGTCGATCAGCGGCGACGCGAGATCGCCGAATCTGGCTTCGGCCGTGATGCGCGTTCGATCGTCCATGATCGCTCCCTGTTACCGAATGACCCGGTTACGCAACATGCATACCCGCTGCGCGGGGCGAGCGGAACATGTCTTGCTTCATGCCCAATACGGAAAATGCCGCTGTCATCGGATGCTCCACAATGAAAAAACGGTTGGGTACACTGGGTCCGTTGACAGGACATAGCTTATAGATAACGGAGTCGGTTTGAGGAAGCGAGCCACCGTCATTTGTCGGAAGGGCAACCGGATACTTCTGGTGGCGCGACGTCGCACCAAGTGGGCGCTGCCCGGCGGCATGCTCAAGCGAGGCGAGCATCTTTCGGACGCCGCGCTTCGCGAACTCAAGGAAGAAACGTGTCTCGCGGGCAAGTCGGCGAAATTCCTGTTTCAGCATCGTGGAAGGCAGAAGCATCATCACGTCTTCTTCTGCGATGTGCCGAAGAACGCAAAGCCGCGCGCGAGCAATGAAATCTCTCGCTGCCGCTGGGTTCATATGTCGGAAATTTCACGACTCGCGACCACCGAGCCGACGAGACACATTGTGAAGGCGCTCGGCGGCAAACGCTGACACCGTTTCGCATGGTCGTTCGGCAAACGTCACGCGCTTTGTCCTTTCGCATCGCCATAATCGACGCGCACCGCAGGCACGAACCACGCGAGACAGAGGCCGACGAACGCCGCCATCGCGGCGACCACGAGCCCGACGTGAATCGACGCGACGAGCGCCATGCGCGCCGAGTGCATCATCGTCATCGCATCGGCCGCTTGGCCCGCCGCGACGAGGCGTTCGATCAGCGCAGACTGTTCCGCACGGTCGATCAGCAGGTCCGGGCTCGCGAACGATTTGAGCCACTGCGTCGCCTGATACGAATCGAGCGGACGATGCACGTTTTGCGCATAGAGATGCCCGAGCAGCGCGCCGGTGATCGCGGTGCCCAGCATGCCGCCGAAAATGCGCAGCGATTGCAGCAACGCCGTGACCGCGCCGATCTGCTCGCGCGCGACGATCTGTTGCGAGCAGATGGTGAGATTCGTCGCGACGAGCCCGAGACCGAGTCCGCTCGCGCCCATGCACGCCATCCAGACGGCATGCGGTTCGTGACCATCGAGCGAGACGAGCGCGAGACAGCCGGCCACGGAAAGCGCGAAGCCCGCATACATCAGCACGTTCGCACGCGGGATGCGCGTGACGATGCGGTTGTTGATCATGCTGCCGACGGTCGTGCCGAGCAGCAGCGGCGTGATGAGCATGCCCGAATCGTGCGGCGACATGCCATAGCCGCCCTGAAACAGCAGCGGAATGTAGAAGGCCATCGAGAAGAGCGCGAAGCCGCCGAGCACGGAGATCGCGAAAAGCGCGGCGAGCTTGCGGTCCATCAGCACGTCGACGGGCACGACGCGATAGCCCATGCGCTTTTCCCAGAAGTACAGTGTCGCGCCGAACAGGAGCGTGACGAGCGCAAGCACGATCGTCGTGCGCGAGACGCCTTCTTTCGGCAGCAGTTCGATCAGCAGTTGCAATGCGCCGAGCGTCACCGCGACGACGCACGCGCCGAGCCAGTCGAGCTGAATCCGTCCACGCGTCTTCGCATGATGCAGGTTCGGCACGAACATCAGCACGAACATTAGCGAGACGATGCCGATTGGCACGTTGACGAAAAACACGAGCCGCCAGCCGCGCATCTGCGTGAGCATGCCGCCGAGCGTCGGGCCGATCACGTTGGCGACGCCGAACGTCGACGTGACGAGCACGAGCCAGCGCAGACGCAGCTTCGGATCGGGAAAGAGATCGGCGACGGCGGCGAACACCGTGCCGAGCAGAATGCCGCCGCCGATGCCCTGCACGCCGCGCGCAATTACCAGGAACAGCATGCTGTCGGCGAATCCGCACAGCACCGACGCCAGCGTGAACAGCACGATCGCCGCGAGCAGAAACGGCTTTCGTCCGTAAAGGTCGCCGAGCCGCCCGAAGATCGGAATCGTGATGACGGACGCGAGCATGTACGACGTCGCGACCCACGCGTACAGATCGAAGCCCTTGAGTTCGGCGACGATGCGCGGCATCGCGGTCCCGACGATGGTCTGATCGAGCGCGACGAGCATCGTGACGAACGCGATGCCGAGCATCGCGAGCAGCGATTCGCGAAACGGCAGGCGTTGCCGTTCGCGATCGCCGACATCCAGGAACGAGTTCATGACATGCGCGAGCGCGCGCTCAGAGGCAGTGTGTTACTGCCCGCCTTCCTGAATCGTCAGAACATTCTTCACCGACTTCACGCCGTCCACGCCTTTCGCGATCGACGCCGCCTGGTCGATCTGCTCGCCATCGGCTGCGTGACCGGCGAGCGTGATCGCGCCGTTCTTGGCGATCACATTCATGCCGTTCGTGTCGATGCCGCCTTTCTGCAATGCCTGAGACACCTTCTTGCTGAGCGCGCGGTTGGCTTTGCGCGCCGTCGATTTGGAGCTTCCCGCGCTCGCCGAAGGCGTCGCGGACTGGGTCGATCCCGCATCGCTGGTCTGCGACCATACGTTGACGGAAAAGGCTATCGCTGATGCAACGGCGGCAAATCTGAGCGCATTGATCATCTTCATTGCGTGGCTCCGGTAGCTTGCGTGAAATGGAGGATGCAAAGGCAAGATGGATTCTAATCGGCGCTTCGCGATATCGCAGGGAATCGGGCCGTTCATTTCGCTAGCGCGCGCAATCGCGTCGGCGTAAGGCAGAAATCGGCGTTTCCCGCGAGCTTTGCGATCGTGAAGTCGATGAACGTTCGCACGCGAAGCGGCCGCTCCGTTCGATGCCGATAGTAGATGTAGATCGATTCGCGCTGCGTCATTTGACGCGTGAGCAAGGGTACGAGACGTCCTTCGCCGATATGCGCGACGGCGAAAAAAATACCGAGCGCTTTCGGCGCGCTGATGCGCAACGGCCCGGCGATCTCTTCCTTCGCGCTCTTCGCATCCGCGATGGCAGACGTGAGCATCGCAAGCGCCGGTTCGACGCTCTGCAACAGGCGCTGTGGCTTGCGGCGATATCCCCTGATCAATGACCGCACGCCGCTCATCACGCTCGCCGATGCGCAACGCCGCCGCTGCGCCTCGCGCTCGTCACCGACACGCTGAAGCCCATCGCGGAGAAGAACGCGCATGTCGAAGCCGAAACGGACGCGTGGCGTGAGTCATCGAGTTCGACGGATTTCGCTGTTTGATCGCGCCAATTACCCTCGCACCTTGCCCGTCAGCGCGAGGCGCGTGGCGAGCGTCGAGAGCGCGTCGTAGGCATCGCGCGATACCGTGTCCCACGCGCCGATCGCCTGCGATTGCACTTCCACGACCGCGCGATCGCCGCGCGCCGCCGGACCGGTCAACGCATCCTTCGGCCCGAGCGAAACGACGTTGGTGGCGGCATTGCGCGTGAGCGTGTGCATCATGTCTTCGATGAGCGCTTGCGGAATGCCGGCCGCCTGCCACATCTCGACGGACATCGCCGCGAGTATCGGCAGAAAGTTCGATGCGACGACCGCCGCCGCGTGATAAAGCGCCTTGCTGCCCGGCTCGATATCGAAGCAGCGCGCGCCGATGGCCGCGAGAATCTCGCTCCATGCATCGCGGGCGGCGCGATCGCCTTCGAGTCCGCATGGCGTGCCTTCGAACTGGAACACGGCCGTGCCGGGCTTCGCGAAGCTCAGCATCGGATGCGCGCTCGCCACGCTCCAGCCGAGCGCGCGCAAGGGCGCGAGCGTGTCGGCGTCGAGCGCGCCGCTGCAATGCACGGCAATCGTCGGCGCATCATACTTGCGATGCGCCGCAAGCGCTTGCGCTACGTCCGCGATGCGTGCATCGGGCACCGAGAGCAGCCAGATATCGGCGGGATGCATCGCGGCGATGTCGTCGAGCGCGCGGCCCGCGCCGATGAAATCGACCGCTTCATGCGCATGCGCGAGATCGCTGTCGCATACATCGCCGATATCGAGCACGCGGTTCGCGACGATCAGATTGCCGAGCGTCGCGCCGACCCGCCCCGCGCCGATGATGTTGAGAGTCGCCATGATGATGTGAACCCGCGCGAGACTCAGCCGTGCCTGATCGCGATGGTCTTCAGGCTCGTGAAGCCGTACAGCGCTTCGAAGCCCTTCTCGCGTCCATGCCCGCTCGCCTTCACGCCGCCGAACGGCAACTCGACGCCGCCGCCCGCGCCATAGTTGTTGATGAACACCTGGCCCGCCTGCAGCTTGCGCGCGAGTCGCAGGCCGCGCGAACCGTCGCGCGTCCACACGCCCGCGACGAGACCGTAGTTCGTGCCATTGGCGAGCTTCACGGCTTCGGCTTCGTCGTCGAAGGGCATTACCGCGAGCACCGGGCCGAAGACTTCCTCCTGCGCGAGCCGGCTTTGCGGCGGCACGTCGCGAAACAGCACCGCTTCCTGGAAGAAGCCATTGCGCGACGCTTCCACGACAATCTTGCCGCGCGCCGCGACGCGTATGCCTTCGCCTTCCGCCTGCTCGACGATGCTGCGCACACGCGCATGTTGCTTCGCGTTGACGAGCGGACCCATGTCGAGATCCATCGCGGGCGGCCCGGAACGCAGCGCTTCGAAACGCTGCGCGAGACGTTCGATCACGGTTTCGTAGATGCCGCGCTGAACCAGCAGACGGCTGCCCGCCGAACACGTTTGTCCGGCGTTCTGCACGATCGCGTTCTGGATCACGGGCAAGGCTTCGTCGAGATCGGCATCGTCGAAAACGAGTTGCGGTGACTTGCCGCCGAGTTCGAGCACGCTCGGGCAATGACGTTCCGCCGCCGTGCGTCCGACGAGCGCGCCCGTCGCGGTCGAGCCGGTGAACGAGATATGACCGATGCCTTCGTTCGCCGACAGCGCCGCGCCCGCCTCGCTGCCGAGTCCGGTGACGACGTTGATCGCGCCAGCCGGAAAGCCGACGTCGGCGGCGATTTCTGCGAGCCGCAGGATCGACAGGCTCGCGTCCTCCGCGGGCTTCACGACGCACGCATTGCCCGCCGCGAGCGACGCGCCGACGCTGCGGCCGTAGATCTGCATCGGGTAATTCCACGGAATGATGTGGCCCGTCACGCCGATCGGCTCGCGTACCGTCAGCACCGTAAAGCCGGTCGTATAGGGCAGCGTTTCGCCGTGCAGCTTGTCGACGCAACCCGCGTAATACTGCAGATAGCGCGCGAGCACGGCCGCATCGGTGCGCGCGGTCTTGAGCGCCTTGCCGGTGTCGCGCGCTTCGAGTTGCGCGAGTTCGTCGGCGTGTTCGAGAACGGCGTTCGCATAGGCGAACAGCAGGTTCGAGCGCTCGACAGGCGAGAGCTTCGCCCACGGACCGTCGAGCGCATCGCCCATTGCGCTGCGCGCTGCGTGGACAGCCGTGGCGATATCGGCGGCGTTGCCGCGTGCAATCGCCGCGAACGGCTCGCCGGTGCTCGGATCGATGACATCGAGCGATTCGCCGTTGTCGCCCGCTTTCCACGCGTTGCCGATGAAGTGACGGTATTCCATGCTTACTCCGTGATCAGTGCATGTTCGGTGACGGCTTCGGCGATCGCCTTGCCGACTTCGATGGTGTTCGCCGTGCCGCCCATGTCGGGCGTGCGCGGGCCGTTTTCGAGCACGCTTTCGATGGCCGACACGATGGTCTTCGCCGCCGCTTCGTAGCGCGCGTCGCCGCGTCCGAGATGCTGGAGCATCAGCGCGGCCGACCAGATCTGCCCGATCGGATTGGCGATGCCCTTGCCCGCGATATCGGGTGCCGATCCATGTACCGGCTCGAAGAGCGATGGAAAGCGCCGCTCGGGATTCAGGTTCGCCGAAGGCGCGATGCCGATGGTGCCCGTGCATGCGGGACCGAGATCGGAAAGAATGTCGCCGAAGAGATTCGACGCGACCACGACATCGAAACGGTCAGGATGCTGCACGAAATGGGCGCACAGAATGTCGATGTGAAACTTGTTCATCGCGATGTCCGGATAGCGCTTCGCCGCTTCGGCAAGGCGCTCGTCCCAGTACGGCATCGTGATGGAGATGCCGTTCGATTTGGTCGCGGCGGTGAGCTGCTTCTTCGGACGGCTCTGCGCGAGCTTGAACGCGAAGTCGAGAATGCGATCGACGCCCGTGCGCGTGAAGACCGCCTGCTGCGTCGCGAACTCGCGCTCGGTGCCTTCAAACATGCGTCCGCCGACCGACGAATACTCGCCTTCGGTGTTCTCGCGCACGACCAGAAAGTCGATGTCGCCGGGCTTGCGATTGGCGAGCGGCGAAGGCACGCCGGGCATCAGCCGCACGGGACGCAGGTTCACGTATTGATCGAACTCGCGGCGAATCCTGATGATCGATTCCCACACCGCCGTATGGTCCGGCACGATGTCGGGCGTGCCGACCGCGCCGAAGAAGATCGCGTCGTGCTTGCCGATCTGCTTGTCCCAGTCGACGGGCATCATCGTGCCGTGCTGGACGTAATGCTCGGTGCACCATGATGCGAACTCGTCGAAATCGAGCACGATGTCGTAGCGCGCGGCGGCGGCCTTCAGCACGCGCAGCCCTTCGACCATGACTTCCTTGCCGATGCCATCGCCCGGAATGACGGCGATGTGATGTGTCGTTGCCATTGCGCTCTGTCTCCTCGTTTTCGACGTTTGATCTGAGGGGAAATCTAGCGGAGGCGTTGTTGCTGCGGAAGTGCGAATCCGGAAACGGGAGTCTTCGAATATCCGCAAGGGCTCAGCTTGCGGCGCGTTCCCCGCCGGGCGCGACGAGCGATGCGGGCGCGAGTCCGCTCAGATAATCGAAGAGCCTGCGCGCGGGCAAAGGCGCCGCGCCCACGCGTATGCCGACCGACATCACGCGCTCGGCCCACGGATTCGTCAGGCGAATGAAGCGCAGACGCATGGGTTCGCGAAAGAGCCGCACCGCGCCTTCGGGCAACACGCCGACGCCCTGCCCCGCTGCGATCAGCCTGCACATGCCTTCGAAGCTCTGCACCTGTACGCGAAAGCGGATCGTGCGGCCCGCGAGCGCGGCTTCCTTGACGAGCATGCGCGTGACTTCGGCCTTATCGTCCAGACCGACGATATCGTGCTCGAGCAGCGCGGCGAAATCGATCTGATCGCCTTGCAGAACGTGATCTTCGGGCACGACGACGCTGATGCGATCCGTGCAATATGGCGCGAGGCGAATGCCTTCCATGCCGCTCTGCGACGTCACCACGCCGACATCCGCGCGCCCTTCGCGCAGCGCCTGAAGAATGTCCATGCTGCGCAATTCGCTGATATGCAGCTTGATGTCCTGATAGCGCTGGGAGAACGCACGCAGATGATCGGGCAAGTCCTGGCTGATCGCGGAGATATTGGCGAACACGCGCACGCGGCCGACGGAGCCTTTCGTGTAATCGGATAGCTCGCTATAGATCGCGTCGGTCCTGAGCAGCAGTTCCGTGGCGTGACGCGCGAGCGCTTCGCCGGCCGGCGTGGGCTCGACACCCGCCGACGTGCGATTCAGAAGCCCCACGCGAAAGTGATGTTCGAGCAGCGCGATGCGCCGGCTCGCCGTCGATAGCGACATATGCGATTGCTGCGCCGCCTTGGACAGGCTGCCCATTTCGACGGCGCGCAGAAAGAGAGCCAGCGACGTGAGATCGAACAAAACCGGATGCTCCGTGGAAGTTTATTCCGGGGAGTATGGCATTGGGTTGGGGTTGCTGTGGCGTGGAGGGATACAGGAAAACCCTGAGCGATGCGGCTATTAGAAAGGCGCACCCTCGAATTCCATGAGCGGAAAAAGCGTGTCCTTGCCGTCGATATTCAGCACGAGCCGCGTCGCGTGATGGAAGCTTGCATAGCGGCCAACGAAGCGGCTCAGCACATCGCCGAAGAGCGTCGCATCGCCGGGTCCGTCAAACGCACTCGCATCGAGCCGGACGTGAACGCGAATCTCGAAGCGCATATGCCCCTTTCCCACGCTTTCATGCTCGGACAGCCGCACGTCTCGAATCGCATCGATGCGTCGCGCGATGCTTTCGTCGTGTGACCAGTCGTAGAGCTCCAGCGCCTCACGGAGCACCACCGCGCCGCCCATCCCCAACATGTTCAACTCATTCGCGCCGCCTGCCGTGTAGTGCCCGAGCACGCGCCAGTCGTACTCCGGGTGATAGCGCGGAGGATAGAGCGGCAAAGTCGGCGCTGTCAGATTGCGCACGGAAGCGATGCCGGTAAAACCCGACACGGTCTCGTTGATCGTCGCCTCGGACAGCGCCATGCGCGGCAGGCGTCCGTTGTTCGCGAGCGCGCGAACCGTCAGGTAGCCGTCCGGCTTTGGACGATTCTCATCGTGTCGGGCATCCGCATGGAAGCGCTCCCAGAGCGAACCGGAAAGCGTCACCCAGAGTTCGCGGCCGGTTACGCCAAAGCGCATCGAGGTATGGAAATACCGCTCAGGCTTCTCGTAGCGCAGCGTCCAGCCGCGATGGCGGAAGCTCGTGAATGCGCCGTAGGCGTGGCGCGCGCTGTCTTCCGGATCGGCCGCCGTCACCGCGAGCACGTGATACGGCTCGACGTGCCCCGCCACCTCCTGCTGCAAACGTACGCGATGCTCGCGGTCATGCCGGTCTGTCGGCCGCAGCGGCAACGCGTCCACTTCGAACAGATTGATCACGGGCGTGCAGAAGAGACGAAAGCTGTCGCGACTGACCGGATAGTCGCCAGGCACGCGAGCGTTCAGTTCGATCTCGAAGGTCATTTGCGATTCACCCATCGGCAGCATCGACGCATCGAAGCCGCATAGATCGACGAAGTTGAATTTCTGCGGGAACACGAAGTATTCCAACAGCGTCTGTTCGCGATCCAGCCCGCGGTCACGCTCGGGCTCCGTGACCGGCCACAGCCGCGCGGACGGACCAAAGCCTGCCGCTTCGAAGCGCACGTCTTCGAGCGGTTGCAACTCGCCATCGCGCACTGTAGGCAGGCGCAGGCTGATCGATTCGACTTGGCGCGTCAGCGCCGCGTACAGCGCGGAGGCGGCAGGCCGGTCGCCGTGCAAGTAAAGACGGATGCGCGACAAATCAACCGCCTCGCGTTGCTCGCCAAGCCACAACCGGAACGTAAGGCGAATCACGGTGCGTCCGCCATCGCGGACCGCGATCTCTGCATCTTCGACCGAAAGTGGCAACAACTTCACCGTCTGCGTCGTCCGATAGAGACACTTGACCTGATCCGGACCGACAGGCGTCGACCGCACGGCGGCCCCCGCGGGAATCTGCGTTGCCGAAGCAACTCCGCGACCAATCGGCGTGCATTCGATGATCGACAGCGATGGAATCGCGCGCGCCGCATGTTCGTACAGGTTGTCGATCAGCGTTTCCGTGAATTCCGGAGCGCCGTCATCGAGCTTCATACGTAGACGCGCCGTGAGCAGCGCAAAGCCTTCGAAGGTCGCGCGCGCGCTGTCGCCCACGTCGCCATAACGCATGTCCAGGCGACGCGCGGCGTCGGGATGTGCTTGAGCGAACTCCGCCGATGCCGCGCGCAAGTAGCGCATCTCCGCATCGAAGTACTTCACGAACGGATTCTCGTGTTCCAGCGCGGAACGCTTCCACGGCGCGGTCACGGCTGTATCTCCGCTGGCAAGGGCGGCAACGACGGCGCGCCCGCGTACACAGCGCTCTTGCCGGCGATGAAGACACGCTGCGGCATCTTGAAGCCGCGCAGCTTGAGCAGATCGAGCGGTCCCGCGCCGACCTGCGTCTTCATCACGTAATGCAGCGGATAGTCATTGTCGTGATTGAGTGTCAGCGCGTAGTTCGTGCTGTCGAGCGGCTTGATGTTCGCCGTGCCCAGCAATCGAAGGAATGCCCAGTCACCGACGGCACTGAACGCGACGCGCGTCCCGGCAGTCAGCGATTCCCACGTCAGCATCGCCTGCCCGTCGCGACCATTTCCCGGCCAGACGATCGGCGTGAACGATTCACGTTGATTGAAATACTCGATCTTCGTCTGATCGACCGTGAGGATGCTGCGCACGACTTCTGGCGTCGGGGTTGCCATGATCTGGATGCGGTAGCTCGCATCGCCTCGTGCATACAGCTGCGCGCCGAGCGTCGACAATTGACGCAGCGCCGATAAAAACTCCGGATCGAATTGCAGCGCTTGCGGCGCGAGTTCGTTCGGGGTCCACGCGTTGCCCTGCGGTTGCAGCATGCCCGCGAGTTGCGTCGTGACGAAGCGCGCGATCAGACCCGTCTCCGGCTTGATGTAGCGGCCGAGCTCGACGAATGAGGCGTCGGATGCGGTGTCGGCGAATGGATAGTGACCGTCGAAGGCGCTCGCGAACGGCGCCGCGACTGACGCTCGCCATGCGTCGTTCAGGCTCGCTGCTGCGGGCTGAAGGATCGTTTGCCATGCCACATCGAGCGGTTTGGCGAAGAGCGCATCGCCGAAGCCCGACCACTGCGAGCCGAGGCTCGCGGCGGTCAATGCTGCATCGTCGCGCGCTTGAGTGAGTTCCGAGAGTTTGCCCTGAAACACGGCTTGCGCCATCTGACGGGACATCGCCTGTGCGTCCGCGCTGGTCGCGATCTGCTGCAACTTCAGGCGCATCGTTGTCGCTACGGTCAAAAAGTGCGCGAGACTCACGCCGCTGAAGTCCGCCGCGTTCTTCGATTTCGTGCTGGACTTGCCGTGGCCAGTCACCACATCGTCGCCCATGAGCGCGAGCAGCGGACCGAAGGGTTTATCAAGCGGATTGATTTCCGGCGCGGCTGCAACGCCGGTCTTGTTAGCGATCAGATCCTGCGCCTTGCGCACGAGCGTATCGGTCAGCGCTTGCGACGCACGGCCCGCCTGCGCCTGATATTCGACTGCCTTCATCAGCGCGATCAGCGGTGACGTTTGCGCATCCGTCAGACGCGTCAACTGACTGATTGCATCGCTCAGATTCGATGCGCTGCGCCACTGGATGCTATTGAGCATCGCCTGCCATGCGGCGGTGTAATCCGCGAAATAGCGCGCATGCAAGCGCCGCTTCGCTTCTTCGATGTCCTGTTGCGCTTCGAGCGCCGCACCCGGTATGCGGGCCGCGCGTTCATCGGCGAGCACCCAGTCGGCGGCGACGCGCCCTTCCTTCGCCGCCTTGTCGATTGCATCGCCGATCATGCCGTCCCATGCAGCGCGCGTGTAGATGCCGGAGACGGTCTGGCTGGTCGTGAAGAGACCACGCGCATCCGCGCCGTTGATGAGCGATGCCAGCGTGATGTCCGCGTACTTTCCCTTGGCCTGTTCGAGCACGGATTGGTAAAGCGTGTCGTCGGAATTCTGCAGGCCGATCTGGTTGACGAGCATGTTGCGCGCGGCGATGGTCAGATCGTTCGATGCGTTCAAGCGCCACTCCGGATGCGCGCGCAAATGCGACGCGTAGAACGACGACAAGTGCTGCGACGTATCGAGCCATTCGCCTGTGCTCATGTCCGTCACAACCGGCCACGCTGTGGGCAGTCGCTTGGTCAGATACGCGGCATCGGCGTGCTGCGGTTGCGCGAGCATCAAATAAGTCTTCAGCGCGTTGTAGTCCCGCTGCTGCTCTTCGTTGCTGGGCAGCGCGTCGGCGCGGGACTGCGCGAGTTGGGCTAGCGTTGCTTCAAGTCGATGCGCGGCCGGATCGCGTAGATTGCGCGCCGACACGATGGCGTAAGACGGCCACAGCGCGGCGAGGATGTCATCG
Organism: Caballeronia sp. AZ7_KS35; assembly: GCF_023631045.1. Taxonomy (NCBI): domain Bacteria; kingdom Pseudomonadati; phylum Pseudomonadota; class Betaproteobacteria; order Burkholderiales; family Burkholderiaceae; genus Caballeronia; species Caballeronia sp. AZ7_KS35. The sequence continues at coordinate 116,304 of NZ_JALQDV010000045.1, forward strand.
TTGTGGTTCAGGCCCGCGCGCAGATACCACGGCGCGCCGTGCTGCTGACGATATTCAAGCGTGTCGATTCTCTGTTGCAGCGCGAGTTGCGCGCGCAACGCCGCCGCGGTGCCTGGCTTTGCTGCGAGCGCGGCGTCGCTTGCTGATTGCGCATCGTTCATGATGGAACGATTGCCGATGAATGACACGCTCATCGTCACGCACCAGCCGATCGCCGTCACCAACACCAAAGCAGCGAGCGCGTTGGGCCAGTAAAAGCCGACACGGCGACCGTCGTGCTTCTTCATGTGCGCGACGATTTCCGGCCAGATCGATTGCAGCGCGCGAGGCTGCTCACGTGATGCCCCGGCGTGCTGTCTAGCGCGCTCGGCGGCATCTTTGGCGACATCGTCATGATCGGCTGGCACGGGTGTCGGCACAACTGGCCCGGCGAATACCGGCGCGAACATCATGCCCGCGAGCGGCGCGCGCCGCCATTTCGATATCGAATGTGCCCGCCATGTCGTCAGCACGCGTTCGCGATGCGCGGTGAGGTATTGAGAGACCTGCGCGAGCCAGACAATCGGCTTCGGGCGAGCGCATAGCATGATGCTCGCGTGGGCCGTCATCTCTTCGAGTACGTTCAGTTGCCGATTCAGTTCGTCGGTCGCGACCCGTGCATCGGCGCGTTGTGAAGCAAATATGAATGCACCGACAGGACGAAAATCGTTCTGATGCATGCCGCTCGCTTCGACGGCATGCAGAAAGACGACCGGCGCGGCCCAACCGAGATCGCGCGCGAGGTTCGACAGCGTGCGGGGCAGTTCATCGTCGGAGGGCGATTGCTCGCTTGTTCGCAACACAGGGATAACGGCATCGATCGGATGCGCGCGACACATACGGCGAAGCTGATGACGCCACGTTTGCGCATCGATGCCGTTCGGCGCGGCGTGCACCAGCACGATCTCACCCGTGCGCAACACGGCGGTCTGTTTGAGGTCCGGAGCTACCGCGTCGATGAGGGCATCGTCGCCAGTGAGCATGAGCCACGGTATCGCGCGACGCCAGCGCCAACCAAACGATGTGCGCAGTTCATCGCGCAAATATTGCAGGCGCGCGTCGCGCTGGATCGTCGCGGACTGCTTTTCGCTGCTCAATCCGTCGAGGCGCGCCATCACTTTCTCATAGAGACCGAACAGGATGGCAGCGAAGTGCGCGCCCAGCGCGATGATGAGTACGCCCAGGATTTTGAGCAGCGCGGACACACGCATCTCGAGGGTGGTCAAGTGCGTGAAGTCGGGGCGACCCCACCACGCCACCGCGGCCGACGCCACGGCGACGAGCATAGCGGCCAATGTAAAGCCCCAGATCTTGAGAAAGCCGGAGTCCGTGCGTTTGGATATTTGCGAGTCAAGCGCGTTCAAATTGCTGCTCGGGGTTGTCATGCGATACGGTAGGTTGAACGTAGAGGATGGCAGCCTGCGCCCGGTCGAGGATCAAATGCGGGCCGGCTTCGCCGGATTCGATGGCCGCTGCGATGCAAAGCCACGGCGTCGCGGCGCCAGCGTCACCGACGATGCGATCGGGTCGCCGGTGTGTTTCGTGCGTGGCGATGCCCGCAAACCCGGCGCGCTTGAGTTCATCGAGCAGCGTGCGGTCGTGCTCGGCGTTCAGGCGCGTGAGCCAGGCGTGAGTGATGTTGCTCGCATCGGTCTTGCCCCAGAGCGCCGCATTGAGCGCGAGGTCGCGAAGCGTGGCGACGTCGGCTTGATCTTCGATCGGACGATGCAACGTCGCGAGTGCCTGCACGGATTCCGGCAGTTGATAGAAGCCCGCGTTCAGAAGCACCGCCACGGCGGCCTCGCTGCTTCGCTCGGGCGGGTCGGTGTCGTGCCAGGCGTAGGCGAGGATCAGCAGCGCGCGGCGTTCGCGGGTGTCGAGCCATCCGTCAGCCACCATTAAACCTTGCGGGTCCGGGACGGCCACGCAGTCGAGCGCCGGCAGACCGGACAGACGCAATGCATCGACTGCGTGCTGTTTAGCTTTGTCGGCGCCTTCGGACGGCGCCAGCACACGTACAAGCGGCGCATATTGATGTCCGTATTGCGACAAGGCCTGCAGCGCAGGCACCAGCGGTTCGAGCGCAGCGACCAGTTTCAACACGACTGTGGCGATTCGGCGCGTGGCTTCAGGTGTTTGAGTGTCTGGCTGATCGTGGTCGTCATCTTCTGGTGTCGTCGCGAATGATGTCGGATCATCTGACCACGATTCGTCATCGAAGCGGTTATGGAGCACGTTGCCCACTCCACTACGCGGGCTTTGCGATTTGAAGAACGGCGTCTTTGCCGCGACGGCGTCCGGCAGATTCAATGTAACTGAAGGCAGGCAATAACCCGCGCCCAGCACTTGCAAAGGCTTTTGTGCGATGCGCAGCCGCTCAGCCAGCCGCTTCATTCTGGCCCGGTTACGATTGTGGGCGTGACTCCATAGCGCTTCATAGCCAATGCGAGCGATCGACAGCAGCGCAAGGAACGCGAAATTCGGCACGCCGAGCACGGCGAGCCAGAATGACGGACCGCTCGCTGCTTCACTCGCAGGCCAGGCGAGCAATGCCAGCGGTACGCCCAGCGCGCCACATGCGAGCCAGATCCCGAGCCACGGCAGCAGTCGCGGGCCGTGTGCAGGATAGGAATAAGGCTCGCCGGCCTCGGATAAATCGACGGGCATGCGTCAGGCGAAGTTCACGTTGGGCAAGGACGAGATCAGGCGGCAACCGCACGCGCAGCGGTGGTGATGCATCGCGTAGGGTTGGCCGTCGCGATCGGGAAAGCGCGTGTCGCCCTCGGCGATCATGGTGTTGCCGTGCAGGTCGCATTGGGCGCTATCGCCGACGCGGGCGAGTCGGCGACCCATGAACATGGTGAAGGGTGAGCCGCTCGTGACTTCGCCGCCGTGCTCGAGCTTGTCGTATTCGCGGATGGGGGATTTCATTACTGTTTGTCCGGTTGTTCGGAATATGATAGTTGCGGACGCTTCAGGCGTGTCCAAATGGAGTCACGACCGATATCCAATATAGCGTCCTAAGGGTATGGCCAATTAAGGCAAATTTTTTCACGGCAGCATGCCTTCCACTATTGCGGCATCCACCAGCCACCGGAACATGAATTTCTAAGATTCAACCACAATTCACGGAGAAGGCCGCGCAATTCCACCTGCGGGTAGGCCGCTTCTTTGTCGACTTGTTTCAACTATGACATCATGAAGCAAAGGTGGAATCTCCTCGCTTTCTTTCTCTTTTAGTCTTCCGGTTCGGATTTCCAACGCGAAACAGGTCAGCCCGCTTATCGCCGGGCATACCAGGAAGAATTCAGGAATATCTCGCCTTGTGCCGTCGCCATACAGCGAATCTACGTAGGCTATTGTTCCAACCCAGCCAACCCCTCCATATTCTCTTTGCCATACAACGTGTCTGTAGTATCGCCCACCGGAATCTTCCTGATATATTTCATCGCGCGCCGTTGTTGCAGAGGTGGGCTCAGGTTCGTAGCCCGACGGGGTACGCGGAATTCTACAGTTAAACGAGAGTTCCGCTTTGATAGGTCGTCGATTCACCTGTATATCCAGAGAAAAGACCGTAGAGAGCACATCCTCACTGATATTATATTTTCAAGACGTAATCTGCCCCGCGAGCGATTGGCCGATTCTATACCGGCAATTCTCTCTAATCATATCAAGAGTTTCCCGCACGCTTGGATCCACTTTACTAACCAGATTACCCGCGGCATCACATCCTCCCCGTTCGGACCTCTGGAAACGGCGACATCCGCCAATGTGGTTAACGCGTTCACGAAAGATGTCGAACGATCCACGAGCCCGTTCATGTGGGTGCGCTCTTTCCGGTCGCCCCCGTATAATTGACGGCGGCGGCACAATTTGTGAACGATTGGCTGAAGTACCTCTCCTTTCCCGGGGTATTGATTTTTTTTCCGCGCCCGCTCCTGCCAAGTCAAACAGGATCCGCTCGGGGAACGCAGAATATGCCTGTCGCTCAATCCTCCCGTCACATTCCATTCTCGAGAAACCGCCATCTTTAAACAAAGCGACAGTCGTCACCGCTTGCTCACGGCAGTCTGTATTGAGAAGCTCGACTAGCGTCCCGGAATTTCGAGAACGCGCCCGGCGCGAGGCGTAAAGCGGGAAAGCATGCCGCAGAGACATCTGACGACGCATAGTAAAGAATCATAGAACCATCTTGCAGTGGCGAGAACGTGATTGGGAGATTCGCCAGTTCGACTTCCCAATCTGTTTCATCAAGGCACGCTCGATTATTCTTGTTCGCCTGTCTGTAGCTAGTCCTAGCCGCATCGACGAGTTCTGGGCGAAGGAAAAGACGATCATCCTGCCGAGTCGCAATGTTGTAGATAAGATTCAAATCAAGCCGTCTTCCGGTTTCCTTTTCTAGCGCAACCGCGTATTGATACGACGACGAGTGTATTCCGTCACATATCATAGTTCCTGAAACCTCCAAAATGACTACCTTATTTACATCAATAACCTTCTTCAATGTAGCATTGTATTTCCCGAGAGATTCCATTCCTTTTGCCGCATCTAAACAATCTTTCGCATCAGCCTCAACACGCATTCTCAGTGCATGGAGCGACTTCCTCAGCATTGGAGAAGCGTTTTGAACTGGCGGCAGCGGACCGATCTCCACGGCCTCCGACTTGGCATAGGAAAAGGATGTTCGCAGCATTGCGAACAACAACAAAGTGGCGAGGCGCTTCATAGTTCAATGTCCTCTCTTCAAGCGGGGCGTTGTGGGGTGAAGTCCACGTACACTTGCGATATCGTCGCTGATTGTCCCCAAGTCGGCGTTTGTCGCGGACGAGAAACAATTTTCTGTCTTGCGTATGTCAGCGTCGCACTCGTCGACGTGTCTGTCGTATCGCCGCGATATCGAAGAAGATATGCAGCGTATTGCTGCCGATCGTCGTAGCCATTTCCACCTCCGTTCACCAGAATCGACATTCTCCCTACTGTCTCAGTGGTAATTCCTGCATCAGCAATACGCAAAATGTTAGTGGTTCCCATAAAATGCTTCCAGACCCAAAAGAAGCCAGCGCTGTCGCAAGCATTTGAACCTATAGAGACTAGGAGCTCAGGGTCATAGCGCGGATACCATCGTCTCGTATCACGGTGCGTATGCCCTTGAGAATCAACAGTCGGTGGGCCCGACCCAATAGTGATTTGACGTTTGCGTAATTCTTCGGTCTGTGTACTGACCCGAAGTGTTCGGCGCAAACGCGCGAAACTTCCCATAGTCATCATATAGCGTCGGCCACGTAAGCTGCATCAGACCGCGGCCATAAAACGCTTGGTAATACTGCACATTCCCAGATGTCCCGCGACCTTGCCCATCCTCACGAGCGGTTCTCATTAGTCCGGTCTCAATATAGGCCTGCGATAAAAAGGCGACCTGGCGTTCCGCTGTTGAAAATTGATACTTTCGAAATGCGTTGCAAAGATCTGTGTGCGAAATCGTTCCGCCGTTCAGACGCCCGCGAGCCGTCTCCCAACTGAGAGTAGCTCCCGCACGATTTAATCCATAGCGACGTGGGAGAAGCTGGGTGAGTTCATCAAGGCTCAGCCACCCACACTTTCTGAAATGGCGAACAAATTCCAACGGATGAAAAGACCAAAGCTTCTGTCCCGCGGGCAACCCCGTCTTGTCCCAGAACTGAAACGACTTCAACAATTTCAAAAACGCCGCGTAACCTGCATCGTTGCCGTGATAGAACTCACCTTCGTCCTTCAGCTTGCGATACCGATCCTCGTTATGCGCGTTGTCCCATTCGCTCGGCGCTTCGCAGATGAAACCGCGCAATTGTTCCCGTACTGACACGTTCGACTTGATGTACTGAGCCAACACGTCTTCCTTCTTGTACCCCTCCTTCAGCGCCGCCTCCTCTCGCGTCTGATGTTCGTACACTCCCTTGACGATCTTCTTCAGCGCGTCGATATCGCACAGTCCATCCGCGCTAAACGGTGTGTTGCCCTCACTGATCTTCTGCCAACCGGCAAAACCCGAAAAATCCGCGTCCGACAGCCGGATCGGCTTTCGCCTGCGTGGTCGCCGTCGCCAGATCCGTCACACGTTGCAGTGCGGCCTTCAACTGCTGTATTGCCGCGGGCATTTCGAGGTGCGGCGTGTCGACTCCGGCGGCCGCGTCCGCCGAGAGAAACAGTCCTTTCGCCGCGCGCATCGTGCCCCACGCCTGCGTCGTGATTTCGAAGCCCTCTCCGCGAGGAAGCTTCTTACTGTTGAGCAGATAGCCCTGGTTCACCGCCGACTGGCGGTACACCGTGGCGATGCGCGCACTTTCCTTACCTTGCAGATCGTTGAACACGACTTCCGCGCCGAGCAGCGGCGAGCGCCAGATGGCGTAACTGAACAAGGAATCCGTGCCCCGCACCAAGTCAGGATGCGAATAGTCATGCAACGCGCCGGAAATGTGTAGGCGATCGATGTCAGCATGCGCGCCCGAGAGCAGAACTTCCGTGGACGGAAGCAAGGGCGAATGAAAGCCGCCTTGATACGACGAGAATCCGGCATCAGCGGTATGTCGATTGAGCGCACGTAACCGCGCGGATTGTCCGTGAACACCAATGTGTCCAGTTGCCCGTCCTGGCCGCGCGCCTGTTTATAGAACCACGCAATGCCTTTTCGTTTCGCGTGACGAGTGGTCATGTCCCACACGGACTCCTCGTACATCACGATCTGTTCCATCTTCTCCTGCGCGCCTTCCAGATGGAACTCGACATCGAAGGCGTCGAAGTTCGTCCGGTCGATCAGCAGTTGCGTGACCAGTTCCTGAAACGTCACGTCCCTGAAGACATCCGATTTCTGCACTTGCTTGCAAAGGGCGGCGAACCTTGGCTCGATGCGGATTTTATAAGTGGCCTCGTCCCGGTTTGTCCGGATGCGTTTGCATCGGGTGACGACGCCATTGAACGTCGCGGCCTCGTGATTGACAGGCGCGACGTAGTCGACCGAGGGCACGGCCACCCGCTCGTCGATCTGCAGCCCTGCACGTCGCCCGACCACGGTCTTGCCGTCGATGTCGAGCTGCGGCGAGGTCACCGTCACATCGACCTTATAGTCCTCGCACAGGCCCGCTTTTACTTTGAATTTCAGAACATCCAGATCGAGATCCAGCGTGCCGATCCACACGTTCAAAATCTGCGTAAGGCGCGCACTCGGATGGCGCAGCGCGTCGGTCAGATTTTTCGTCACAGCATTCATACGCGATCCTTATTCTGTTCAACCAACTCAAGCATTAATCGTTTTTCTTTGGACCGATGAATTTAGGATTGCATTACAAATAGGTCAACCGGCTGATCGGTATTTGTTTGACATTCACGACCTATTGATTAAAGAAATCAGAATTCGGACATCGCCCATACCATGAGATCGAAGCGCGTGATTGAAAGAATGAGAAATTGCCTTTGAGCAGCAGACTTGAAGAATCGAGAGAAAATTCAACTCTTCTCACCGGTCCGATCGGTGTGAGGAAGCCAGATCGCACAATCTTTCAACTCGCTGTCCAGAGCGAACACTCGCTGCGTCGCGGGGCCATACAGGAAAACCCTGATCAAATCCCGCCCCGCCCTCCACCCCGTGTTCGAACTATTCGAAAGCCCGCTTCAACGATTTCGCATATCACTCGCGCTCAGCAGCCGCTACATTTCTTCTGTCCCGCCGCGTCCCGCGCGAGCAGGGACGCAAAAACAAATACGGAGACAGACGTGGAAATCGATGCGACCAACATGCCGCAAGGTGCGGCATCGCCCGCTGCGTCACACGATGCGGCCACCGCGGACCGGATCTTTCGCCGCCTCGCGCTGCAAATCCTGCCGATCCTGATGTTCGCGTACATCACGTCGTACATCGATCGCGTGAATGTGAGCTTCGCGAAGCTGCAGATGGCGCAGCAACTCGGTTTCTCCGATGCCGTGTTCGGCTTCGGCGCGGGCATCTTCTTTCTCGGCTATGTGGTCTTCGAAGTGCCGAGCAACATCATCCTGCAACGCGTCGGCGCGCGCCGATGGATCACGCGCATCATTCTGTCGTGGGCCATCGTGTCGGGCCTCACGGCCTTCGTCTCCACGCCCATGCAGTTCTATGTGATGCGCTGCCTGCTCGGCGTCGCGGAAGCGGGCTTCATTCCGGCGATCGTCTTCTATATCGGCCAGTCGTTTCCGCGCAACCGCCGCGCGCGCATCCTCAGCATGTTCTATGCGGCGCTCGCGCTGGCGGGTCTCATCGGTTCGCCGCTGACGGGCTTCATCATGCAGTACTTCGATGGTCTCATGCAGTTGCCAGGCTGGAAGTGGATCTTCATCGTCGAGGCATTGCCCGCGTTTCTCGCGGCGGTCTATACATGGAAGGGACTCGACGACGACGTCACCCAAAGCCCGCGTTTCAGCGAAACGGATCGCGCGTTGTTGTCGCGCGTGCTCGCCGAGGATCGCGCGGTAACGGCGCAATCGAATCACAAGGGCCTCTTCACCAGCGCGCTCGTGTGGGCGTTCTGCCTCATCTATTTTCTCGATGTCTTCGGCATCTACGGCTACACCTTCTGGGCCCCGACGATGATCAAGTCGATGGGCATCTCCGGCGACTTCGCGATCGGCGCACTCGCCGCATTGCCGAACGCGGTCGCGGTCGTCGTGATGGTCATGTTCGGCCGCAGCGCGGACAAGCGCGGCGAGCGGCGCTTGCATGTCGCGGCGCTGCTGCTGATGGGCGCGGTGGGCTTGTCGCTGTCGGTGCTCTGGCATGACAACCTATGGCTCGGCATGATCGCGCTGTGCATCGCGAATGCGGGATTGCTGTCGTTTCCGCCGCTCTTCTGGAGCATGCCGACGGCCGTGCTCGGACAGGCCGCGGCGGCGGTCGGCATCGCATGGATCAGCGCGTTCGGCAATCTCGGCGGCTTCTTCGGCCCATATGTAGTCGGCTTTCTGAAGCAGGCTTCCGGCGGCATGACGCTGCCGATCTTCTCGATGGTCGGCTGCCTCGCGCTCGGCATCGTTCTCACGATGCTGCTGCCGAAGCGCCTCGTGAACCGCTGAGCATTTTCAAACTTACACGACAACATGAAGAGAGACACAGCATGAAGCAACGCATCGGCATGATCGGTGTCGGCCTGATGGGGCACGGCATCGCGCGTAACGTGATGAAGCATGGTTATCCGCTGACGGTCGTCGAGCATCCCGGCAATCAGCCGCTCGACGAATTGCTCGCGGGCGGCGTGAAGACCGTCGCGAACGGCGAGGCGCTCGCGCGCGCATCGGGCATCGTCATTCTGTGCGTGACGGGCTCGCCCGAAGTCGAAGCGGTACTGACCGCGCCCGATGGCGTGCTCGCGGGATTGCAGCCGGGCGCGATCGTCATCGACTGCTCGACGGCGGTGCCCGCATCGACGCAGCGCATGGCGGCGCTCGTGAAGGAAGCGGGCGGCCTCTTCGTCGATGCGCCCATGACGCGCACCGCGAAGGAAGCGCATGAAGGGCGGCTGAATCTGCTGGTCGGCGCTTCGGCCGAGCTGTTCGCGCGCATCGAGCCGTTGCTGCGTACCTATGCGGAGAACGTGACGCTCGTCGGCGATGTGGGCGCGGGACACAGCATGAAGCTGCTGCACAACTTCGTGTCGCTCGGCACGATCGCGCTGATCTCGGAAGCGGCGGCCTGCGCGAAACGCGCGGGCGTCGATGCGCAGACTTTCGTCGATGTCCTCGCGAAAGGCGGCGGTGGTGGCGCGGCGCTCGAGCGGCTGCGTCCGTCGCTTATCGACGGCGATCCGTCGGGCATGCCGTTTCACATGTCCAATGCGTTGAAGGATCTCGGCTACTACGTGACGATGGCCGGCGACAACAACGCCGTCGATGCGATCGCCGGCGCCGTGCGCGCGACGTATGCGGATGCGGTCGAGCAAGGCGGCGCGCATCGTACTTTGCTGGAGTTGCCGAGGTTGCTGGGCGATTGAAGTTGCGATAAAAAAAGCCGCTCATCGAGCGGCTTTCCCTGGCGCTTTAAAGCCTCAATCGCCGAGCAAGGACAAGTCGCGCACCGCGCCCTTGTCCGCCGACATCACCAGCTTCGCATACGCCTTCAGCGCAGCCGACACCTTGCGCGGACGCTGCTTCGCGGGCTTCCAGCCCTTCGCGTTCTGCTCTTCGCGACGGCGCGCGAGTTCATCGTCGGAGAGCAGCACGTCGATCGTGCGATTCGGAATGTCGATGCGAATCTTGTCGCCGTCGCGCACAAGGCCGATCGCGCCGCCCGCCGCCGCTTCCGGCGAGCAATGACCGATCGACAGGCCCGATGTGCCGCCCGAGAAACGTCCGTCCGTCAGCAGCGCGCATGCCTTGCCGAGACCCTTCGACTTGATGTAGCTCGTCGGGTACAGCATTTCCTGCATGCCGGGCCCGCCCTTCGGACCTTCGTATCGAACGATGACGACATCGCCCGCCTTCACCTTGTCATTGAGGATGTTCTCGACGGCTTCGTCCTGCGACTCGGTGACGTGCGCCGTGCCTTCGAACACGAGAATGCTTTCATCGACGCCCGCCGTCTTCACGACGCAGCCATCCAGCGCGATGTTGCCCGTCAGCACCGCAAGGCCGCCTTCCTTCGAGAACGCGTGCTCGTACGAGCGAATGCAGCCTTCGGCGCGATCCGTATCGAGGCTCGGCCAGCGCGTGTTCTGGCTGAACGCGACTTGCGTCGGCACGCCTGCGGGACCTGCCATGTAGAACGTCTTGACGGCTTCGTCGTCGGTGAGCTTGACGTCCCATTGCGCGAGCGCGTCTTTCAGCGTCGGCGCGTGCACGGTCGGCACGTCGGTATGCAGCTTGCCCGCGCGATCCAGTTCGCCGAGGATCGCCATGATGCCGCCCGCGCGATGCACGTCTTCGATGTGATACTTGTTCGTGTTCGGCGCGACCTTGCACAGCTGCGGCACGGTGCGCGACAGACGATCGATGTCCTTCATCGTGAAGTCGATCTCGGCTTCGCGCGCGATCGCCAGCAAGTGAAGAATGGTGTTGGTCGAGCCGCCCATCGCGATATCGAGCGTCATCGCGTTCTCGAACGCCTTGAAGCCGACCGAGCGCGGCAGCACGCGCGCCTCTTCCTGCTCGTAATAACGGCGCGCCAGTTCGACGATGCCGCGTCCCGCGCGCTTGAACAACTGCTCGCGGTCGGCGTGCGTCGCGACGACGGTGCCGTTGCCGGGCAGCGAGAGACCGAGCGCTTCGGTGAGGCAGTTCATCGAGTTGGCCGTGAACATGCCCGAGCACGAGCCGCATGTCGGGCACGCGGAGCGCTCGACTTCGGCGACTTCCGCATCGGAATACGACTGGTCGGCGGCGATCACCATCGCATCGACGAGATCGAGCTTCTTCAGTTCGATGGCCTTCGTCTTCGGATTCGCGAGGCGCGTCTTGCCCGCTTCCATCGGGCCGCCCGAAACGAAAATGACGGGAATGTTCAGGCGCATCGCGGCCATCAACATGCCCGGCGTGATCTTGTCGCAGTTCGAGATGCAGACCATGGCGTCGGCGCAATGCGCGTTGACCATGTATTCGACCGAATCCGCGATGATGTCGCGGCTCGGCAGCGAGTACAGCATGCCGTCGTGACCCATCGCGATGCCGTCGTCGACCGCGATCGTGTTGAACTCCTTCGCCACGCCGCCCGCGGCTTCGATCTCACGCGCGACGAGCTGGCCCAGGTCTTTCAGATGAACGTGCCCCGGCACGAACTGGGTGAACGAGTTGACGACGGCGATGATCGGCTTCGAGAAATCTTCGTCTTTCATGCCGGTGGCGCGCCAGAGGGAGCGCGCGCCCGCCATGTTGCGTCCGGCGGTGGAGGTTTTGGAACGGTATGTGGGCATCGTGGTTGCGGTTGGAATGTCGCGAATGAAAGCGGGCCACGAGGGGTGAGGGCCCTTGCGCGCGGCATCCGCGACCTTTTGGGTCGGGTGGGCGCGAGTTTTGGGATTATCCCATACCTGCTTCGTCCATTCCGCTTCGACGCGCCGCCTGCACCAGCGCGCGAATCGCCCAGCGTCTGACCTTGCGCGCGCGTGCGTCGTCGAGTTGCAGCACGTCCTTGCAGACGATCATCGCCTCCGTGCCGATGACGAGCGCGAGCGCCTGCGTGAGCGTGTCGAGCGCGGCGGGACTGAACTCGTCTTGCGCGGGTTCGAGCGCGGACTCGATCAACGGTGTGCGGCGATTCTGCCGCAGCGGCATGTCGTCCTGCGATTCGCCCTTCGCCGCCCGCTCCAGCGAATGCGCGAGCATCATGCGCAACGGTGCTTCGTTCGCAAGAATCATGTCGTTGAGCGCGGCGTCGACACGCAACAATCTCGCGACCGGGTCGGCCGATGCGCGCGCCGAAAATAGCTGGCTCGCAACGGGCGTGTCGACATCGAGCGATGCTTCGAGCAAGAGCGCATCGATGCTCGGGAAATGCCGATACGCCGTCGCACGCGACACGAGCGCTTCTGCCGCAACCTCTTCCAGCCCGGGCTTGCGCCCTTGCTTCATCAGCGCCGATGCCGCCTTCAGCAGATCCTTGCGCGTGCGCTGCTTCTGATTGCCGCGGGTCTTCGGTTCGGACTTCGCCATATCAAGCCTGCGGCAACTGACCGATGATCGCCGCGAGATCGACCCACACGTTTTCACGGCGAATCTGTCCGCTTTCGCTGAATTCGACGACATGCAGCATGCGAAATTCCAGCGGACGCCCACGGCCTTCGAGCCCGAACGGCCGGCCCGGCGCCTTGCCGCGCCACAACGACTCGTCGATGACAAAGCCGTCGCCATACAGACGGCGCAAGCACTCGACCCGGCTCTCCGACAGATCGGCAAACAACGCTTCGTAGAACGGCCGCGCGCGCTCGCGTCCGTGCGCCGGACCGGCAGGCCAGCCAACGACATCGTGCTCGACATCGTCGGTGAGCGTGGCGAGCACGCCTTCGACATCGTCGCTTCGTTCAAAACCGAAATGCTCTTCGATCTTGCGGTCCATCTCGACAGCAGTCAGCGTCATGATTGCCTCCTTGCACGGGTCACGCTTTCCAATTCATTCTAGTGAGACGACAGTCTCATTACAAGATTGAAATATCGTCTGGTGCGAGATGGTTAGCTATGCAATCACTTCAATGCATCGGCGCATATCGCAGATAAAAAAAAGCGCAGCCTCTTTCGAGACTGCGCTTTTTTTCCTTACGGTGCGGGGATCAAACCGCCCGTCGCACCATCAATTCCTTGATCTTGCCGATCGCCTTGGTCGGGTTGAGCCCCTTCGGGCACACGT